>CAZVMF010000026.1:0-2611 GCA_964628045.1 uncultured Gammaproteobacteria bacterium | reverse complement strand
CGGGGCATTTCATATACCACAATCTTAGCAAAGGACTAAGGAAAGTCAACTAAATCAAACAAAAACGCCCCGGATGGGGCGTTTGGTTTTTATAGCATTTTTTTGCGGATGAAAGTCGGAATTGAAAGCTCGTCATCCTCTTCCTCTTCAACGCTCGGTTTTTTGGCGGCCGGTTCAGCCTGAGCAATCTTTAACGCTGAAGCCTTTGACTTTGTCGGAGCGGAATGATGATCTTCGGAATCTTCAATAAACGGAGCCGGATTATAATTGCGTTCCGGTGCGATAGAAGAAGTGCCAACCGGGCGCTTACCGCTATTAAAGCCTGTGGCGACCACCGTAATCTTGATTTCATCCTTAAATTTAGGATCAATTACCGCACCAAAGATGATCTTAGCGTCTTCATCAGCTGAGGAGGTGATAATCTTCGCCGCCTCATTTACTTCGTGCATAGTTAAACCGGCACCGCCGACGATTGTAAAGAGAATACCGCGAGCTCCTTCAATGGACATTTCAAGTAATGGAGAATTAATAGCCATCTTAGCCGCTTCAATCGCCTTAGTTTCGCCTGAAGCCTGACCGATGCCCATTAAGGCCGAACCGGCTCCGGACATAACCGCTTTAACATCGTTAAAGTCGACGTTGATAAGTCCCGGAATAGTAATCAATTCGGAAATACCCTGAACACCCTGGCGCAACACTTCGTCAACAACCATAAAGGCATCAAGAATCGAAGTTTTCTTTTCAATAACTTGTAAAATTTTATCGTTAGGAATCGTAATGATCGTATCAACCTTATCTGTAAGTTCAGCCAAACCTCGTTCTGCAACTTGTTTGCGTTGTGCTCCCTCAAATCCAAAAGGTTTGGTAACGACCGCAACAGTAAGGGCGCCTATGTCGCGAGCAAGTTCGGCAACAATTGGTGAAGCACCAGTTCCTGTTCCGCCGCCAAGGCCGCAGGTAACAAAAACCATGTTGGCATCTTTAATTGCATCGCGAATTTCATTTTGTGCTTCTTCGGCTGCTTGACGTCCTAATTCCGGATTCATTCCGGCTCCGAGACCGCGAGTAATATTCTTTCCGATATGAATTTTTCGAGAGGCTTTGTTGTAATGGAGAGCCTGAACATCAGTATTAACAGCGATAAATTCAACGCCTTTAATACCCGAATCAATCATTCGGTTTACTGCGCTGCCGCCGGATCCACCGACACCAACGACTTTAATCTTTGCAAAACTTTCAATAGAGGGTTTAACTTCGGCCATAAAAATAATGATTAATTCCCCGTCGTAGCGAGGATAACATAAAAAAACCGTACAATAATATTATACGGCGGAGCAATCTAATTGGCAAGACATTTGTACACTATTTGTGTACAGTGTCTTTTACGGTTTTAAAGCTGAGAAAATATTGCGGAGTTTGTCCAAAGTTTTCTGTAGTGGGAATTTATCTAGCAAACTTGAGCGTGAATCATATTTACTTAATTGATCTCCCCATGATACAAGTCCCAGAGCGGTCAAATATTCAAGATCGTTAACCTTATCAACAACCGTAGCGACGCTACGATTAGCGCCAAGAGAAGCCGGCAATCGCAGCTTGCGCTTGGCCACATCAATAATATCAAAAAGTTTTGAACCGCCGCCAATCAAACAAACACCGGCCGGCAGCATGCCGGAACGATCAACTTTACGAAGTTCAGCATCAATTTTTTCAAAAATTTCTTCAACGCGCGCTTCAATAATTTCAGCAACATAGCGACGAGAGATTACGGTGATTTCATCCGTTAAGTTTTCCTCAGCAACCAAATCACTAATATCTATTTCATCCTTTTTAGAGAATTGATCTGATTTGGCGCTTCCATACTTAATCTTAATCTTTTCAGCCAAGTTGATCGGACAACGCAAGCCAATGGCGATATCAGAGGTAATATGAGAAGAACCAATCGGCAAAACAGCCGCATGCAAAAGCTCACCTTCTTCAAAGATGGCAATGCTGGTCGTCGCCGCACCGATATTAACAATGGCTGTGCCGAGTTCTTTTTGTTTTGGGCTGACAATAACGCCGGCGGCCGCTAATGGAGAAAAGACCAAATCATCAATATTAAGCCCGGTGTGGTAAATGGACTTGGTCAGATTCTTAATTTGGCTCGAGAGATTTTGAATAATCAAAGCAACGACTTCTAAACGAATACCGGTCATGCCCACGGGATTTTTAATATCCTCCTGGCTGTCTACAATAAATTTAGAAGGGATGACATGTAAGATTTCATAGTTTGGCGGTACGGCCAATGCCTGCGCCGCTTCAACAACGCGGGTAACGTCTTCCTGATTGATCTCACTGTCAGAGCGACTAACGGCAACGACGCCGCGACTTGATTGACACTTTAAGTTAGGTCCGTTAATGCCAACCCAAACATTAGTTACCGGCGCGCCTAACAAGCGCTCGGCTTTTTCCAAAACAGTTGAGACACACGCAGTAGTATCTTCAATGCTATTTATGATTCCTTTATTGACTCCTTCGGACGGGACTGAAACGGCTCCGATTATCTGAAGTTTTGGTCCGGCTTCGGTTTCTACCCGTTGACCGACCACTAGTCTGGTTTCTGATGATCCGA
>CAZVMF010000025.1:0-3245 GCA_964628045.1 uncultured Gammaproteobacteria bacterium | reverse complement strand
CCATGGCATGCGCCTACACAGGGAACATTTTATTTCTTCTTCAACTCTATCTTGAGAATCTTTACATCATCAACCGGATGATCATTTCCATCGACGGCGACATTTTGAATCTTTTCAACAATATCCATTCCGGAAACTACATAACCGAAGTTTGTATGCTTACCATCAAGCCACGGCGTCGATTCCGCTGTGACGATGAAGAACTGGGAGCCGTTGGTTCCCGGCCCGGCATTGGCCATGGCGAGCGAACCCTTTACCAAAGGATGAGAGTTAAATTCATCCGCAAACTGATATTCCGGTCCACCCATGCCATGAGTCGAACGATCAGGGTTCTTTGAATTCGGATCGCCGCCCTGGATCATAAAATCTTTGATAACGCGATGGAACAAAGTTCCGTCATAAAATCCTTTCTGCGCCAAGGTCAAAAAGTTACTAACCGTTACCGGTGATTCCGGGTAAAATGCGACTTCAATCTTTCCTAACGATGTATCGAGAACAGCGCCGGAATATACCTTGGCTAATTCTTGATTGATCTGGGTTGGTACTTGCATAGCGTTTAATTTAGCGTTTGTCTCGGGTGTCAGCTCCTGCTGTACACCGTTGGCATCATTATAATAATAAGTTTCCTGGGTCTTGGTACATCCTGCCAAAACTAAGGTAAAAAGTAAAGCGGCGATAATTTTTTTACTTAACATAGTGTTCTTTTTTAATTTTTTCATCGTCTGATTGACGTTGTTCATTAATAACTTCTTTGGCTTTCTGCCGTAATTCCTCTAACGGTAATTCGTATAATTCCTGGCTTCGTTTCGCTAAATACTCCTGTGTATTCAGCTCCGGCTCTTCAATAACTTCGGACAGGAGAACATCCAGCATGGCACCGATTTTCGGTCCCGGCTCAATCTTTAAAATCTTCATCAAATCTTCTCCGTTGATCTTTAGCATTTTAACAGAAACCGGATCATGCCGCACCTTATCCATCATATACTGCAAATGACGCAATTTATAAGGGACTGCCTTAGCTACTCCCGAACCCAGACGATCAGCAACGCGCAAGTCAATTAAATCTGATAAATTCTCTTCTCCTACTTTACGAATTAAACGTCGAACCGAGGCGGCAGTTACCTCGTCGACATTATAATAAAACATATGATTTCGAACCAAGTTAACAATTCGTTCAAGATCATCACTTGAAAAATGCAAGCGTTTCATTATTTTTTCTACCATCTTGGCACCGACTATCTCGTGGTTATAAAAGGTCGCCGCTCCGTTAATTATCTTTTTAGTCCGAGGTTTTCCGATATCGTGCATAAGCGCAGCAAAACGCACTTGCCAAACAGGATTCGGGCAATACTTTAGTGATAACACATTATGATCAAAAACATTACGAGTATGATGATGATTCTGCTTCATATCAACCCCCTCTTCCAATTCCGGAATAATATAATTTAAAAGTTTTAATTCGTGCAACTTAATAATGCCTTCGCTCGGGAAATCTGATGCCAATATTTTAACAAGCTCATCACGAATGCGCTCGTTGGCGATAAATTTAATATTGCCTGCTAATTTGCCAATGGCTCGTTCAGTCTTGCCTTCAATTTCAAATCCCAACTGACAGGCAAAACGAACTGCGCGCAGCATACGCAAGGCGTCTTCTTTAAAACGATCTTCCGGTTCGCCAACAGTACGAATTGTTTTTTTCTTAAGATCTTTTTCGCCATTAAATAAATCAACTATCACTCCGTCCTTGGCCATGGCCATGGCATTAATACTAAAATCACGGCGCGACAAATCCTTTTCAAGACTATCTTCAAACTGTACTTCGTCCGGACGACGATGATCCGAGTAACCTTGTTCACTGCGATAGGTCGTAATTTCAATAACATCAGTCGCCTTTTCATTCTCATCTCTAATAGCGACTAAGACCGTTCCGAATTTATTTTCATATTTAGCATCAGGAAAAATTTCTAAGATCTGCTCGGGGCGCGCATTAGTTGTTATATCCCAATCTTTTGAATCTTTTCCTAAGAGCCAATCGCGTACCGACCCGCCGATAATATATGCTTCAAAACCCGCCTCAGTAAGGCGGGTTAAAATATCTGTGATAAAAATCGGCATCTTCATCTTATTTTCCAGTATATAAAAACTTTTCAAGCGGAGCTACTTTATTGTGAGAAACTATAACTCCTTCTTTAGTTAGTAAGGCAATTTTCTTTTTAGGGCCGGAAGCAAAACCACCAATCGCACCGTCCGATCGAACTACTCGATGGCATGGGACCTGGGGCGCATAGGGATTTTTGTTTAAAGCATTGCCAACGGCTCGCGAAGCCTTTGGATGTCGAATCATCTTAGCAATAATTCCGTACGTTGCAACTTTACCTTTTGGAATCCTCCGCGTTGCCTCCCACACTGATTCATTAAATGACAACATGTTATTTTAGCATTGAACCGGGAAGAAAGTTGCCATAAGCGGTTGAAACATAATCAAGCAATCTCGGAACATAAAGCCAAGCGGCCACCAATGGAATTAAAATTAGTAACACTTTTAAGGCATCCATGACTCGCAGCCATTTAATATAATTTGCAGTCTTCACAACCTTGGCGTGCATTTCTTGCGTTAAGCGTAAATTTTCTTCTACTAATTTTTTTATATCTTCATCCATATAGTTTTATTACTTTTTTCCTTTTAAAAGTTTATTTAGTTCTCGCTTAAAACTCTGGGCGTCTTTGAATGACTGATAGACCGAGGCAAAACGAATATAGGCAACTTGATCGGCTTTTTTTAGTTGCTTCATGACAATTTGTCCAACCTGTTCAGATAAAATTTCATTCTTACGGAGTGCCTGTAAATCGCGTTCGATCAAATTAACAAGTTTCTTGAATTTCTCTTCCGTAATCGGGCGCTTCTCAAAAGCCCGGCGCAATCCCTTAACGAGCTTATCTCGAAGATATGCTTCCTTGCGTCCATCACGCTTAACAATCGTTAAATCAAGAATTTCTACTTCTTCGTAGGTAGAAAAACGAAAACCGCATTTTAGGCATTCGCGACGACGCCGAATTGATAAGCCGTCGGCGGCCACCCGCGAATCGACAACTTTTGTATCGGCAAAATAACAAACGGGGCATTTCATATACCACAATCTTAGCAAAGGACTAAGGAAAGTCAACTAAAAGTAAGGGCAGGTTTTAAACCTGCCCTTACTTTTTTATAACATTTTCTTACGGATGAAAGTCGGGATAGACAGCTC
>CAZVMF010000024.1:0-3548 GCA_964628045.1 uncultured Gammaproteobacteria bacterium | reverse complement strand
TGCAGCGTTCGCAATTGCGAGCTGTCGACAAATCATAGATGGCTGCCAAACCGACGAGGATATAGACGATTTTTGCAATCGTCGCTCCCAAAATATTTCCTACGCCCCAATCAAAGAGGCCGATCAAAAGCCAGTTAAGGCCTCCGATGATAAGGAGAATATGGGAAATGCGGTGCAGGTTATTCATATCTGATCGTTTGTTACAATTAATGTGCACGACCGACCTTTCTATGGATAATTATACCATATATGTATAGAAGTAAAGCATCTCTTTGACTTTTTGGCTAATGTATGGTTTAATCTAGGCAAAGTTTAACTTACGGAGGGTAGTACATTGCGTAAAACCACAAAATCAGCAACATCACGTTTTATTTCTAGCCAACGTGGAAAGCCCCCACTTAAGACAATTCATAATTGTTTTAAGCAAATCATGGGATCAGTTCCAAGTTTCACAGAGCAAACCAAGCTTCGTGATATGGGCGTTGATTCATTGGATGGAAAAGAACTTGAATATTTATTGGAAAAAATCCACGGTAGCCCGGTTGACTTAGCTGCCGGCAATAAGTCGCAGATTAATTGCATAAATATTGAGCTGACGATTGGAGAAATAATTCAACAGATTTCTCCGGCTCAGCTTGCGCCAGCCACATGCTAGAAAAAACAATTTTTTATTAAACCCGATTTGAATAACAAAATCGGGTTTTTTAATAGCGCTTCATGTGATATACTACTGGTATACTGTATGGCAAGACGAAAACAGAAAAGCCCACTAGACTACATATCGTTACCGAATTTTAATTTAAATCCGGACGTTAAACGAAGCATCTTTATGGTGCTTATGTTTGTTGTATCGGTTATTTTATTTTTAAGCCTTTTGGAACTTGCCGGAACCGTCGGTCCATATTTGGCAAATGCAATGAGTTGGATTGCCGGTTGGGCAAAATGGATTATTCCTATTTTGATTTTTGTCATGGCCGTATTGATGACAGGCCGAGAAAAAAAGGAACTAGGTTTTTTGCATTACATCGGCGCCTTTTTAACTTTGTGGTCAGTCGGCGGCTTACTTCATTTTTTTATCGAGCCGTATGATTGGGAAATTGCCTTAGAGCAAGGCAAGGGCGGCGGTTATCTCGGCTGGACTTTAGCGCTCATGGTTATGAAGCTCGTCGGATTTTGGGCGGGAATTCTGGTGTTACTTGCCCTTCTCTTTACCGGCTTGATGCTGATGTTCAATTCAACACTTGCGGCGTTGTTCGAGAAAGGTTCAACACCGGTGCGTTTGGTTTTTCACCCGTTCGCATTCTTCTTCCGTCGGGCCAAAGAATCTCGTTTAGCTCGACAATACGATGATTCTTCGGATGAAGAAATTGCGGCGATCGCCGAATCGGAAGAAATGGATGAAGGGCCAAGCGAAGATACCTTTGAAGCAAAAGCACTAAAAGGTACAAAACGTCCGAGCGTTAAGAAACAAGTTGAAGAAGCACCGACCTGGAAACCGACACACATTAAAATTGACTTGCCGTTTGATTTGTTAAATTCGCGCACCTCGAAGCCGACTTCCGGAGATATTAAGGCGAACACGGAAATCATCAGAATGACTTTAGAAAAGTTCGGCATTCCGGTAGAAATGGGCGAGGTTTCGGTTGGACCGACTGTTACGCAATTCACCTTGAAGCCTGAAGAAGGTATCAAGCTTTCGCGCATTACGGCCCTTAATAATGACTTGTCTATGGCCCTGGCCGCACATCCGGTTCGTATTGAAGCGCCGATCCCGGGCAAGGCGTTGGTCGGTATTGAAGTGCCGAACAAGTCCGTCGCCGTTGTACCGTTGCGGGAAATTCTTGAAAGTGACGCCTTTAAAAAGCGGAGCAATAATCTATTGACCGCTTTGGGTAAGGACGTTGCCGGACAAGTGTGGTTGGATAATATTGGAAAGATGCCTCACTTGCTCGTTGCCGGTGCGACCGGTTCGGGTAAATCCGTCATGCTTAACGCGTTGATTATCAGTTTGTTGTATCAGAACAATCCTGACGATTTGAAATTCATCATGGTTGATCCGAAGCGCGTCGAACTGACCGTCTATAACGGTTTACCGCATTTGTTGACGCCGGTTATTACCGAAGTTTCAAAAACAATCAACGCGTTGAAGTGGTGCTTGAATGAAATGGACCGTCGTTTTGAAACTTTATCAAAAGCACACAAGAGAGATATTGAAAGCTATAACGCCGTGTCAAAAGAAAAGATGCCGTATATTATTTTCATCATCGATGAATTGGCTGACTTGATGGTGGTTGCCGCCAAAGATATGGAAACCGGTATTGTTCGTTTGGCGCAGATGGCACGCGCAGTTGGAATTCACTTGATTCTCGCGACTCAGCGTCCGAGCGTTAATGTTATTACCGGTACGATCAAAGCGAACATGCCGGCGCGTATCGCCTTCTCAGTCGCTTCCGGAATTGATTCTCGTACGATCTTAGATTCATTGGGTGCAGAAAAATTATTGGGACGGGGCGACATGCTTTTTTCAAACGTAACTTTGTCAAAACCAAAACGTATCCAAGGTGCCTTGATTACCGACCAGGAAATTAAGAGAGTTGTAAATTATATTAAAGATAAGAGCGGCGAACCGCAGTACTTAACAGAAATTGTTGAACGACAAAAAGTTAAAGGTATGGCCGGCGTTGGTATTGATGGTGCGTCTGATGACGATGATGAATTGTTCCAAGAAGCAAAAGAATTAATCATTAATTCCGGAAAAGCTTCGGCTTCATATTTACAGCGACGTTTGTCAGTTGGATATGCGCGTGCGGCGCGCTTGCTCGACCTGCTTGAGGAGTCGGGAATTATCGGACCGTCGAACGGCGCGAAGCCTAGAGAGATTTTAGTTTCTCAGCAACAGTATGAAGCGATGATTGAGGACGGCGTCGCCGGTGCGCGTTTGCATGATCAAGCAACTGCGGAAGCGCCGGATCACTACTTGCCAGGAGAAGCTGAGGAAGAACCAGAGACCGAAGAAGAGACTGAGGAAGATGAGTCTGAAACAGTGGAAAAAGAGGACAGCGACGAGGAGCCGGAATTTATGGAAGAAGAGATTGCCGAAATTGACGATAATCTTGAGCCTGAGGAAGTTGCCGAGCAAGTTCAAGAAAATAAGGAAAAACCTGAGAAAAAGGCCAAAACCGACGATGATGACGAGGATTTTGGGCGCTATTTTTCTCGCTAAACGCAGGACCGCTAAATTCTCTTGACAGCATTTATATATACTGTATAATACAGAAACCAATATATGAAGAATCTTAATCAATCATTAACCCGAATAAGTGGCTAAGCCCTCCCTTTTCTTGTTGTCTGCTTAAGCCGCGTAAGCGGTTTTTTGTTTGAAATTTCTAAAAATGTTGGTGAACATTAATAACTGAATATAGATATAGATCAAAATCAAATTTTAATTAGATAAGATAAGTACAATCATTCCACATTCTGCTGTAAAAATAAGAATGTGGGAACATCTCGTAAGAGTGCATGGTGAATGCCTTGACTTAAGAAGACGA
>CAZVMF010000023.1:0-5575 GCA_964628045.1 uncultured Gammaproteobacteria bacterium | reverse complement strand
GCTCGAACCCGCGACCTCTGCCGTGACAGGGCAGCGCTCTAACCAACTGAGCTACTGCTCCATATAACCTTAAACCCCTTTCGGGGTAAGGAAAAATGGAGAAATTTTACTTCAAAATACTAACATTATACTATCGTCTCGTCAATACCTATTACTTGGCTTTCTGTTCGCTGCGGTACGCAAAATACGAATAAACAATCGGTACGACAACGACTAAGGCTATTGCTGCAATGAAAATAACGGCTTTAGCCATTTCCGGAAACGGATAAGCGCAGGCGGCAATCATAACTCCTGCGACCATCATCACTCCGGCCATAAGATGATTGGTTTTTTTCCAGACCGTAGCGCTTTCCATAGTCCACGGCGTTCGAACACCCATCGCCCAATTCTGTTCAACATTCTTGATAAAATAACCGAGACAGACAAACAATATACCGACAGCTACGGGAATTACCGCGCCGACCGGAACATCATAGCCCAATCCGGCGACGCCGACGAATATTGTCACAACAAACAAAAAACCCATTAACGCATTTTTTATACCGTGATAACTCTTTGTAAAACCGGCATAATGATGTTTCTTTGGATCAATGTATGGCAAGCCGATAAACAACAAATACATAGCGATCATTAATATCGGACTGAACCAAGCGCCAAACGCTTTACCTGAATAACCGTCAATATCGCCGTACATATTCCAATGAGTCGGCACTTGCTCGGGAAAATGAGCATAAAAATAAAATGCCGCAATCACCGACAAGGCGATAAAGGCTACGGACGGCCACTCGGTCCTCCATTGAATTGTTGCTGGGTGTTTCATATTGATAGTTTATAGCTATTAACAATTATACTCTTTTCTGGTAAGGTAAGGCCAGTATGCCTTTATCAATCGGAATTGTCGGGCTTCCCAACGTCGGTAAATCGACGTTATTTACAGCCCTCACCAAAAAACAAGCTGAAGCGGCTAACTATCCGTTTTGCACAATCGAACCGAACGTCGGACTTGTCAAAGTGCCGGACGCGCGTCTTGCTGCCTTAGCCGAAGTTTCTAAGCCGGAAAAAATTATTCCGACAGTTATTGAATTCGTCGATATTGCCGGTTTGGTTAAAGGCGCTTCGGAGGGAGAAGGACTCGGCAATAAATTTTTATCTCATATCAGAGAGTGCGACGCGATTTGCGAAGTTGTTCGTCAATTTGAAGATACGAATATTATTCACGTCAACAATAAAGTTGATCCTGATTCGGACCGTGACACCATTCACCTTGAATTAGCGTTGGCGGATTTAGCTACTGTTACTAAACGTCTCGACACAGTCACTCGCGAAGCTAAAGCGGGAGCGAGCAAAGAAGCGGTCGCCATCAAAAACGTTTTGGAACGAATTAAAACAGAACTTGAGAAAGGCGGCGCCGTTCGCAATCTCGAATTTACCGATGATGAAAAGATTCTTATTAAAAGCTTGTCGCTCATTACCGCCAAGCCGTTAATGTATGTTATCAACGTTAATGACGCCGACAGCGATATTTCTCATTCATGGAACGACGGATCAGTTATTGCCATTGATGCAAAACTTGAAGCGGAGATCGCTTCATTACCCGAAGAAGAACAAGCTGATTATATAAAAGAATTGGGATTAAAAGAAAGCGGACTCGATCGTTTAATCCGCGCTGGGTATGAGCTATTAAATTTAATAACTTTTTTCACCACCGGAAAAGATGAAACTCGCGCCTGGACCGTTTTACGCGGCGCAAAGGCTCCGCAAGCCGCCGGCGTTATTCACACTGATTTTATCAAAGGCTTTATTCGAGCCGAAGTTATTAACTGGCAAGATTTTGTTAACTCGGGTTCGGAAACCAATGCCCGAGCTAAAGGTTTATTACGCACCGAAGGAAAGGAATATGAGATTAAAGACGGTGATGTCTGCAACTTTTTAGTAAATAATTAGAAATGAAAAAGGACGGTCAATTCCTTTTTCAAGAAACGTACCGTCCTAAAATTTTATTTCATTCTTTGGTGTACAAGTTCTTCGAGAACTTGTTTTTGTATATGTACAGGAGGAAGTATTTCTGTACCCGTACCTCCTAATTTATAATGCCAATCACTCGGCGGGTATTTGGTTCGTATGTTTATAAACCCATGGTCTTTGCTGACATATTTTGGTCTAATTTCATACATCCAAACCCAGTGGTTCCAACAGCGCTCAGTTTCGTAAACAACATAATCACCTACTTCTTTCTCAAAATCCTTCTCAACATTGTCTTGTCCTAAAGCGGTTTGCAAAAGGAAAGATAAGTGCATAATTTGTTTTTGTTCTGAACTTAGAGTGTCTTCCCTAAGAAATTCGGTGCTCGTATCACCAACAGAGCCAGCTAATTCCCAATATCCCGGAGGATAATAATATCCTTCATACCGAGGTTCATCGTCATAAGTCATGGCAGCATTCTGAGTTTGAAGAAATTCGTACGCCTTAAACCCGGTAAAAGTAATACATGTTCCGACAACAAAAATATAAATAATTGATATGAATTTGTTAATCGTATATCTTTTTGCCAAGGCATCATAAATGATAAACGCCCGAGCTATTACATGTATGATATTGCCAATGGCAATCGCGTACATAACAATGAGAGAAAATTTCTGAGAGTCTTCTTTTCCAGAATACAAGGAAAGAATCATAAGAAATATTCCAAAGAAGCAGGAAAATAATAACCCACCAATAATCGATCCAATACTCTCTTTTATTTGGTTAGCCCAATCCGGCCAGCCTCTCGTAATATTTGAGGTCCCATCACCAAATAAAATAAATGCAACGAAAACGGTACAAAAGATACTCACCAGAAGGTACCAATTCCATTCCAAGACCCAGGCAATCACCCCGGTTAAAGCAAAAGAAATAAAAACTGCATGGATGAAGTCTTCTGCAAATTTATTAATGATTTTTTTCATGATTTATAATTGGTTTAATTTTTGTTTTTATTGAATTTCTCAATTCTCGCTAGAAAACTAAGAAATTCAATAAATCGCCAAATAAACCAGTATATTTCAATGAACTGCTAATATTAATATAATACCATATTTATGTTATTTTGTCAATATATAGCAAAAAACAAGCCTTTTTTAATATTTTGGCTTGTGTATAAATTCTTTATTTACAGCTATTCTTGACAAAATTACGGTTTTTATTTATTCTTAGATTGAAAATAAGTTCATTATCACGCGTTAGGGGGTGGGCCTTATTAAAGAAGGGTTAGGAGGCTTTCCTTATACAATCTGCCAAGAAGGCAAAGTCTTAATGCCCGGGGAAAGGTAAGGTCCATTTTGTGAGGACGTGAAGAGATTCACGTCCTTATTTTTTTTGCAAAATAATAATATCGCGCCAAACTTTTTGTCCTTCACGACCATAGATATACGAATCTTTTTTAAATAACCCGCTCGGAATTTTCGGATTAAGATGTTTCTTCGCAAAAACAAAATATGGCAAGGCAATAATTGCTCGCGCGTTTGGTTTTAATATATGCTCGAACTGTTGCAATACGGCTGAATACAAATCTTCAAGTTCAAAAACCACTGACTGAATATCAACTCGTCCGCGCTGCGGCCCTAAATAGGTTTCGGTAACAATCGCGCCGATGGAGTTTTCTGTATACTTTTGCGCTAAAACGCGTGCATCAATAACTTGTAATTCCGGATGAATATCCAAGTTATATTCTTTATTAATCCAATCAAGATTAGTTTTAGTATCGGCCCGGGCCTTCGCCGAAAGATCGCTGCCGTAGATTTTTGTATAACCCATAAGCATTGCTTCGGTAATGATCGTACCGGATCCACAAAAGGGATCTAATAAAATCTCATTTTTTTTCAAACGCGCAAGATTGATCATAATCTGCGCCAATTTCGGCGGCAACATTCCGGAGTGATCATCGCGCGCCGGACGACCATAATCGCGACGTGATAATTCTTTGAACGGTTGAACCGCTTCGGTAACACCGAGCACGATCCATTGCTCTTCCATTATTAAAACTAATTCTCGTCCCCCGTTAACTAATTTATTTTGTTCAACCACGACGCTTGATAAATTCGTATCGCGGCTCGTAACAAAACGACAACTGACTCCTTCTTGCTTCAAAGCCATTTTTAATTCGATTCCAAGTTTATGCGTATTGATTTTTGATTTTCCATACAAAGAAATGCCGAAATTGAATTTTCCGTCTTTAGTGGCAGATTGCAATTCTTCAAGCATTTTTTCATATAATTCGGCTTTAGTAAGCCGAGCTATAATTCGGCCCAGTTTTATTGTTCCGCCTAAATGCTCAATAGCTTTATGGGCATCATTAATCTCGGCATCGCCGAGCAATACATCATTAAGAAGTTTTATTTTTTTAAAATCAAAACAAGCCGTCAATTCAGCGACGGACAATTCCGGATGATTTCCTAAGATAAAGAAGTGGTTCATATATCTATACTATACCCATTTTGCCAAAAAGAAAACCGCAGAGTATTATTCTGCGGCTTCTTTAAAATGTACTAGTAATACCAGGTTGTTTCGTAATACGTATACAGTATTTTACGCAACAACTTATATCTCTTGCGCATAAACGCATAGCCTTTGTTATTATAAATCCTTAAAAATTCTTTAATTAGATTCATTCTAATCGGCTCAAGCTTTTTATCATCACGATCTCCCTGAAAAGCCAAATCAATGACTTTGGGTTTTTTTGATTTTTGTGTATAAGGAGCCTTTCCTAATTGGAAATCTCTCCATAGAGATAAGATGGAATGCTCATATTTACCTTTGGGGCAAGCCTCATACAAACTGTCCAATTCCTCTGTTGTTTTATTTTTTTCACAGATGTTCAGCAGTGTATAAAACAAAGAGTCATACAAAAAAATATATTCACCAAGCAAGCTAATTTCATCAGACATAGAAATCTGCTTCGCATGAGCTCCTAGATATTCTGTATACCGCCTGAAGAATTTAAATCTTAAATTCGAATCCTCTTTTATAAGAGGAAAGGTAACTTGAAACTCAATTTTTGTCTTGGCTTTCTCAACTAACAGAACACGTAGCGACGGAAGCCATTCGTTATCATAATCATTGCGGCTGAGGATCTTTTTAACTTCTGCCCATTTTATCTTTGGCGGTATTATACCGTGTAAAGCAAAATTAATATCCGTATCGGAAATTTTTAATTTTTTTAAAGATTTCAATACTTTTTCCGGAAATTTTCTAATTGGATTTGCTTGGGCCATACGGCCTCCTTCTATTATTTTTATGAATTATAAATGTTCGAAATTTTTCTTTAGTTTGCGCTCAAAATCAAGCTCTGTCAAGCTCTTGACTAAGCTAAAAACTCGTGATATAGTCTCAATACAATTTAATTAACACCTCTTCCATTGCTCTGCGAAAGCGGGCAGATAAAAGCTTGAAGCATTTTATCACAGGTATCTTGAACCCTCACGGTTTTCCATTGTTTAACAATGGACAAGAATACCGAGAGGTTTTTTATTTTTTAATGTATGTCACGAGTAAAGTCATCGGATATTCCGCATTACGAATTACTCTGCCTCATTTCGAA
>CAZVMF010000022.1:0-13078 GCA_964628045.1 uncultured Gammaproteobacteria bacterium | reverse complement strand
CTTGATATGACTGATGACTTCTTCATAGATATGCGCCATCATGTTCAATTTCAAATTGCTTGGTGGCGCAAAAAGATGAAGATTGGCGACTAGTACTTTGCGGTTGAATTCTCTTTGAAACATAAAATGCTTGCCGGCGACCATTTTCTCAATCTTTTTTGATGCTTCCATGAATTCTTTATACATGCGAAGCTGCTGCTCAAATTCCTCAATCGCCTCTTCTTCCTCAGGCAACAAATACGGCAACAAAGCTTTTGTTTTAATGAGTAGCAAACGTGAAGCCACCACCAAAAAATCGGCCATTTCATCAGGATTTAAATTCGTAAGCGTTTTAAGATGGGCAATATATTGATCGGCGACTTGTGCCAAACTTAATTGCGTAATATCAAGCTTAGCACTATCGATTAATTTAACGAGTAGTGCCAAAGGACCTTCAAATTGTTCGAGCTTGATGAGCATGAGAACTATTTTACAGGCGCAGCCTTAAGTCCGTTATCAACCTGATTATAATCAAGGGCGTTCTGTTTCAAGCATTGGTAACCGGTAGCATGCGGCCAACGATCAGAATATGTATAGTCTCCGTTTTGGTTTTTAGGATCCCGGTTATCGGTCATGAAATCGGCGCACAATTCATAACTTGTGTCGCTTGTTTTCTTGTACTCATACTCTTTTCCGGTCAATGGATCCTTATAGTTTGATAAAACTAAATACGGAGTTTCTTGCACGGTCTGAGCTAAGTTTTCCGGAACCTTTTTAGTCTTTGTAAAGTATGTGTTGATTGCGCTGTCGATTTCTGTGAACTGGCTGACAATGGTCATGTCATGAATGCGGGCGCGAGCTTCGCGAGGGCTTTCAACAAAGAAAAAGCTGAACACTAAGCTACCGACAGTAATAAGCAATGTTGCGATAAAATAAATTCTAACTACCAAATCCCCTCCCTTAACTTTATCGCGACGTATATCGTAAAAATAATAACTAAAAATTATTCCGGCAATGACTATAGCACTTAAGGCTTTAAGCATAAACTTTGTCGTCAATTCTCCGTCAAGGTATGAACCGATAGTCATCATCAACCATATGATCATTACGACCGAAGTCACGAACAAAATGAAATAAATCAACCAACGGCGAATACCTGAATCCTTGTCCAAGTTTCCTTCCTGCAAATTCTTTTCCAAAAAGTACATCGTTATATAATACAACGGAATAGCGATGATCAAAGCCGAAATCGCGAACTTCAATGAACCTGAATTAAATGAATTCAAACCTGGAGTAACAAAGTCAGCGATGAATTTATTTATCGCTTGAAATAAAACCTGTCCCGTTCCCAAGGCGACGAACAAAAGCGCCACGAGAGAGAACATATATAAGAATGCAAATTTTGCATTATTGTTTTTTAACATCATATAATTATTTTTTGGTTGATTTAATATGTAAATCTTTTAATTGTTCATCATCAACATCGGACGGACTACCCATCAGAAGATCCCGGCCCTGTCCGTCTTTCGGGAACGCATACATGTCACGGATCGAATCCCATTCATTCAAAACCATCAGGATACGATCAACGCCCGGAGCATTGCCGGCATGCGGCGGAGCGCCGAATTTGAACGCCTTGATCATTCCTCCGAAACGACGATCAACTTCTTCTTTTTCATATCCGGCAATTTCAAATACTTTATACAATAATTCCGGTTCATGATTTCTAACCGCGCCGCTTGAAACTTCAAAGCCGTTCAAAACCAAATCATACTGATACGCAAGAATTTCTAAGGGATGCTTTGAATTAACTGCATCCATCCCGCCTTGCGGCATTGAAAAGGGATTATGACCGAAATCAATCGTGCCCGGTTTTAATTCAGAATATTCATACATCGGAAAATCCGTAATCCAGCAATAGGCGGCTTTGTTCGGATCCAATAATTCTAAGCGCTTGGCGCACTCAACTCTGATGATTCCCATAGCTTCACAAGCTTCGCGCCATTCGCCGCTCACTAACAATACTAATTGTCCAGCTTGAGCCGTGACCGTCGCCGCAATTTTTGTAAGCAGTTCCGGACTTAAAAACTTCAAAAGGGAGCTCTTAACATTTCCATCTGCTTCAACGCTTAAAGAAGCAAAAGCAGAAGTCTTTTTTCGAGAAATCTTTTCTTTTAGCTCATCAAGCACTTTTCTACTAAACAAGGTGGCATTATCTATAACTAACGCCAATACCACTCCACCCTTGTTAACAGCTGTATCAAAAGCTTCAAAGCCGGAATTTGCACAAATTTCAGAAATATTTTTTATTTCCAAATCGTAGCGAAGATCGGGTTTATCAGATCCATATTTTTCTAAAGCTTGTCGCCACGGAATTTGTTGAAAATGTCCGTTAACACCAAGCGCTACTAATTCTTTTGAGCTGAAACGCTTAGTCACTTCTTTCATTAACGGTTCCATGATCGCGAACACATCATCTTGTCCGGCAAAGCTCATTTCCATATCAAGCTGATAAAACTCTCCGTAATGACGATCAAGGCGCGTATCTTCATCGCGGAAACATGGAGCTACTTGAAAATAGCGATCGACGCCGCCGACCATCAATAATTGCTTGAATTGCTGCGGCGCTTGCGGCAAGGCATAAAACTTTCCCGGATACAAGCGAGAAGGAATCAAAAAGTCTCGGGCGCCTTCCGGTGAAGAGTTTGCCAGAATCGGAGTTTGAACTTCGACAAAATTATGCTCATGAAAATATTCTCGTAAATACGTAAAAAATTCATCTTTGGTTTTAAGCATTTTCTGGAGCTTGGCGCGGCGCAGATCAAGGAAGCGGTATTCCAAACGCAAAGCTTCATTGGTCAACGAAGCGGCTTCTTCATTATTAATTTCAAACGGCAAAACTTCGGAACGACTTAAAATTTTCAAATCGCTTACCAGTATTTCAATCGCACCGGTTGCCAAATCTTTATTAACCATCTCGTCCGGGCGCGCTTTAACTTGTCCTTTAACTTCAATGACAAATTCATGACGCAAACTGACGGCCAACTGAGCGGCTCCCGGAAAAAAATCAGGATTAAAAACAAGTTGCGTAATGCCGTAGCGATCACGTAAATCAACAAAAATAACTCCGCCCAAATCACGGCGAATATGCACCCAACCGGTGAGTGTTACATCTTGTCCTACTTCTTCGCGGCGGAGTTCGCCGCAATTATGTGTTCTCATCATACTGCGTTTTCTAATGCGGCCGGCAACCAAAGATCCAACCGTTTATTCATAGTTTCAAATTCTGTGCGGCTCAATTTGGCGCTGGCCGCTTCATACAAAGAATCAAATGCTCCTTTTTTTTCTTCAAAAGGCAAGCCATGACCAAGACGTTGCAAACTAAGAACCAAAAATATTTTTGCAAACCATCGGTACCAGGCAGTTTCTGCTTTTGCTTCATTTAAAATTGCAAAAAAATCAGTTAACAAGTGAAACAATCCATCATCACGCACGCCCTCTTGAACCAGTTTATTAAAATGTCCGATTGCCCAACCGGCTGCGGAAATTTTTTCATAATCCCCTTTAAGTACCGGGTAGCAATTACGACTACTGGCCGAAGCGGCCGTCGGAAAGCCACGACCCGTAATAACCATCAGTTCAAGCAAAGTAAAAGGCTCCACGTGCGCGGCTAGCTTTGAACTTAAACGCCTTCCTCCCCGCACCAATAAGCTTACTTTGCCTTGCTCAAAGGTATAAGCGTCAACAAGCAAATCTTGTTCCCGCCAAGGCCGGCAACGTAAAGAAATAGCCGGTGTGGATAGGGTTTGTGGCATATGTTCATTATATCATATTTTGACCCTTTTCCTAGGCATTTTATTAGACCTCATCCCCAGCCCTTCTCCACATTTTGTGGAGAAGGGTGTAACAAAAATTCACGTTAAAACAAATAACCCTCTCCATCAAAGATGGAGAGGGTGGACGCCGAAGGCGGCCGGGTGAGGTCAATCCAGTCTATCAAAATAGCCCTGTAAAATCACCATTGCCGCGATCGAATCGCGATTCCCCTCCTTGCGGGCATTAGGGTCTAGTGTATCAGCCGCTTGCGAAGAAAAGCGCTCATCAACAAGCGAAATCGGCAGTTTTGTTTCATCAGCAATCTTTCGCAAAAAATTCGAAAATTCCGGATCCAATCCCCCGGCCTGGGAATTAACCGGCTCGCCGATAACAAGTTTTTCAATATGCTCTTTTGCGATCACTTCTTTGATCTCATCAATCGTATGGACAGTTTTTAAAGGCGACGCAAGCTTAGCCGCGGCGTTCCCCAACGCTAAACCGATCCGGGCATTACCCCAGTCAATACCTAAAACCTGTTCTTCGTTAGCGTTTGGTAAGGATGTCATAACCGTCATGCGTCACGGCAATCGTGTGCTCAAAGTGAGCGCTTAAACTGCCGTCCGTTGTAATAAAGGTAAAATCGTCGGGTGCGGTTTCAATTCGCCAATCACCGAGCGTAAACATCGGCTCAATCGCGATAACCATACCGGGTTTTAATTCAATGTTCGGGAACTCATTGCCAACAATATGATAATTCGGAACCTGCGGCTCTTCATGCACTTCTAGACCGACGCCGTGTCCGACTAAATCTTTGATTATTCCTAATTTATGTTTTTTGCCCACTGCCTCTACCGCGCGTCCGATATCATCCAAGGTATTCCCCGGCTTAACCGCTTCAATGCCCGCGTAGAGCGCGTCATAAGTGGCTGTAAGCAATTCTTGAGTGCGCGCCGGAATAGCACCGACGGCGACCGTAATGGCTGTATCAGTAAAGTAACCGTTTTTTGCCGGATATTGCATGCCGATATCAATACTGACAATATCGCCTTCTTCTAAGCGGCGCGATGGCAAAGCCGGACCATGAACAATTTCGTTATTGATTGAAATGCATAAGGCGGTCGGAAACGGTTTTGATTGCGGCGACGGTCGAAAATGTTTGAAAGACGGACGTCCGCCGAATTTTTCAATCTGCTCGACGGCGTATTCTTCGAGTTTCTTTGTTTCAAGACCGGGCTTAACCATTAAGGCAAGCTCGGATAAGATGCTCCCGAGCTTAAGTCCTCCTTCTTTAATTTTGGCAATTTCTTCTGCTGTCTTAATTAAGCGTGTCATGTTCGTTTCTTAGTTTTAATCACTCCGTATTCTTTAAGTTTAGCTTTTAACTCTTTTTGGATTTTATTAATTTCCTGCTCGCCGTTAACTTCAATGATCGAACCGCGTCCCGAAGCTTTTTCTAACATAGGTCGAGTTAACGCGTGATAATACTTCAAACGTTGCTTAATAACTTTCGGTGTATCATCAGCGCGAGTAATCAAGGTTTTGCCGCATAAGTCGCACTTGTTAGCACGGCGCGGCTTGTTATAAATCAAATGATACGAGGCGCCGCATTCACACACTCTTCTGCCTGATAATCGACGTAACACTTCTTTATCAGAAACATTAATAACAATAAAATATAATCTATCAATGGTTTTGGTCAGGGCGAGGAGATGGCGAAGCTGTTCAATTTTACGAGGATAGCCATCAAGTAAAAATCCGCGCTTGGCGTCGGTCTTAGCGAGACGATGACGCAACAGATGATCCATTAAGGTAACGCCGAGCATCTTACCTTGGGACATTAAGGTCTTAACATGCTGACCCAAAACCGACCCGGTTTTCTGCTCGCGGCGTAACAATTCACCGGTTGAAATAGCCGGTAAACCAAGGGCTTCTGAAAGCATGTCTGATTGAGTGCCTTTGCCCGATCCCGGAGGACCGAAAAAGACTAATATTGTTCGTGCCATATATTGTAATTATATCACATTATTCTAAGAAAAAACCCTCTCCAGCAAAGCCGGAGAGGGTGGGCGCCAAAGGCGACCGGGTGAGGTCTAATCAATATTATATTCTCTCATCGTTAGCTGCGATTCTATCTGCTTAACTGTTTCAATAACAACCGAGACGACGATTAACAAAGAGGTGCCGCCGATAGCCAGGGATTGCACACCGGTAAAGTACCGCATGATCAAAGGCAAGATGGCGATCGTCGCCAAGAATAAGGCGCCGATAAAGATAATACGACGAGTCGTGTAAGCAAGATACTGACTGGTATGAAGACCCGGTCGAATACCCGGAATAAAGCCGCCTTGCTTCTGCAAGTTTTCTGCAATCTGAGTTGGGTGGAAAACGATTTCAGTATAAAAATACGTAAAGACAAACACTAAGACAAAATAGACAACTCCGTAAATCAATTGATCCTGAAATAAAACAATCGTCTTCTTTGCCAAAGCGGCAATAGTCGCGCTCTTGGCATTTATAAAGAATTGGGCAATGGTCGGAGGGAACAGGATAACGGAAATTGCAAAAATAATCGGAATAACTCCGGCCATGTTTACACGCAATGGCAAATGAGTAGTTGAGCCGCCGAAGGCGCGTTGTCCGCGCATCTGACGAGCGTACTGAACCGGAATATTGCGTTGTCCTTCGTTAATAACAACAACGCCGATAACCGTAACAATGGCCACAACCGCAAAACCGATGATTGTGAAAAGCATTGATGGATCATAGTTTACAAAAACCTGATTCAAGGTATTTGGCAATGAAGCAATAATACCGGCAAAAATTAAAAGTGAGATTCCATTTCCGATTTTCTTTTCACTGATCAATTCACCGATCCACATTAAGAAAACAGTACCGGCCGTAATGGTAATAAGCATGGCGACGTGATCAAAGGTCGTTAAGCTCTTAATGATATTGGCGTTTGAGCTTCGCAACAAATTAATCATGGCGTAGGCTTGCAAAAATGCCAATGGCACAGTCGCCCAACGGGTCCACATATTGATCTTTTGGCGTCCGGCTTCTTCCTTGTTCATTTCTTCAATCTTAGGAACAATCATTCCTAAAACCTGGAAAATAATTGAAGCGGTAATGTATGGACCGACGCCCATCATAACAATCGAAAAGTTTTCCATACCGCCGCCGGAGAAAATGTTCAATAGTCCGAATATCTGGTTCGAAGCGAATAAAGTGCGCAAAGCAGCCGGATCAACGCCTGGAACCGGAATATGTGCGGCCAAACGGAAAATAACAAGCATAACAAGCACAAAAATTATGCTGTTACGCAGTTCTCGAGATTTCCAAATCGCTGCAAAACGCTCCATAAGGATGAAGGTTATTTGGCGGAAACAGTTCCACCTAAAGAGTTAATGGTTTCAAGAGCCGTTTTGCTTGCGCTCATGCCCTTGAATTGAACATTTTTAAGTTTAAAAGTTCCGCGAGATAATATTTTAACAGGAGCGGAGCTCACCAAACCGGCATTAATCAAACTCTTTACGGTGATTACTGCTCCGTCTTTAAAAGTTTTATTCAAAGCATCAAAGTCAACGGCTTGAGCCTGCGGCTTAAATGAACGGAAACCGCGCTTTTTCGGAACGGCTAAAATCTGCTTTCTCATACCAAGACGCTTCAAACCGGAAACACCGGAACGAGATTTTTGTCCTTTAAGCCCACGAGTTGAATAAGTACCGTGACCCGAGGCGTTTCCGCGACCAACGCGTTTGCGATTCTTCATGGCCGGAGACTTGATTGTAGATAATGAAAAAGTCATAAACGTGTATTATTTGGTGCGTAGATTGCGCAAAGCAATCATAACACATTTTGCATTGTTAACCTTATTGTTGGTTCCGAGAACTTTACTCGAAACGTTGTTAACACCGCTTAATTCAAAAATAGTACGAACAATACCGCCGGCAATAATACCGCGTCCCAAAGCGGCTGGTTTAAGGAAAACTCGGGCGGCGCCGAACTTCTGATCAATGGCGTGAGGAATAGTCTGTTTAACAATCGGTACGGTTACCAAATCTTTCTTGGCTTGGTTAACGGCTTTGGCAACAGCCAAAGTTACGTCAGCACCTTTTGCCAAACCGATTCCGACTTTGCCTTTCTTATTACCAATAGCAACGCAGGCGCGAAAACGCATACGCTTACCGCCGGCCATAACACGAGTAACACGAGCAATGTCGATAATCTTTTGTTCAAATTCATCAGGTACGCGTTCTTCGGTACGTGATGGACGTCGTCCGCCTTTACCGGTTGGTCGGCGTCCGCGGTTGCCGCGATCTGCTGTTTTTTTGATTTCTTCAGTCATATGAATGATATATCTGTGTTAATCTGTGGTCTAAAATTCTAATCCGCCTTCGCGTGCACCTTCGGCAACTGCCTTAACGCGACCAGTATAAAAATTTCCGCCGCGGTCAAAAACAACCTGTTTAATATTTTTTTCAACTGCTCGCTTAGCAATTAATTTTCCTAATTCCATGGCCGCCTCGGATTTCTTTACTTTTTTGTCTTTCAATTCGCGAGTATGTGCGCTTACAAGAGTTACACCCTTAACATCATCAATCAATTGCAAATATAAACCTGTGTTTGAACGAAAAACGTTCAAACGTGGACGAGCCGCAGTTCCGGAAATTTTAACTCTGACGCGGGCTGCACGTCGTGTGAGTAATGCTTTTTTAGCTTTTTGTGGATTCATATTCGTGTAAGATTAAGCGCCCTTAGCGGCAGTTTTACCAGCTTTGCGGCGAACCTGTTCACCAACATAGCGGATACCTTTTCCTTTGTATGGTTCAGGCTTTTTCAACTGACGGATCTGCGCAGCCATTTCCCCTACTAACTGTTTATCAATGCTCTTTAAAGTAATAATATTTCCTTCTACTGTTGCTTCAACGTTTTTTGGAAGCGGGAAATTAACCGGATGTGAAAAACCAAGACTTAATGTTAAGGCATGAGCGCCACCGGCAACTTTGTAACCAACTCCCTGAATTTCCAATTTCTTTTCATAACCTTGCGTTACACCAATAACCATGTTCTTAACGAGACTGACAAATAATCCCCAGAAGGCTCGTTCCTTTTTATTGTCAGGGTTGGCTACGGTAACTTTAATTCCATTATCAATAACTTCAATCTTAACAGAGTGATGGATTGCTTGCTTGAGTTCTCCTTTTGGTCCACGTACCGTCAAGACACCGTCAGCGATTGTAGCTGAGGTTCCGGTCGGTAAGTTGATTGGCAATTTTCCTAAACGTGACATATCGGTTTAATAAATTTCACAAATAAGCTCTCCACCCAAATTACGCTTGCGCGCTTCTTTGTTCGTCAAAAGTCCTTGTGATGTAGAAATAAGGGCAATACCAAATCCATTCAAAACGCGAGGTAATTCATCTTTGCCAACATACACACGGCGACTTGATTTACTGACGCGTTTTACTGAAGCAATTTTCGGAGTACCGTCTTCTTTGTACTTCAATACTAAGCGCAGCTGATCAAACGCTGATCCCTTGTCTTTGCCAAGAGCCGGAACAAGTTCGGCTTTAGTAATCCAGCCGTTTTCTTCCAACAGTTTAGCGATATTGAATTTGATCTTACTCATCGGCAGAACCACTTCCGCTTTTCTAACAGCGGCGGCGTTTCTGATGCGAGTAAGCATGTCTGCAATTGGGTCTATCATAATATTTCTATATCAAGCTTACCAGCTCGACTTTTTAATGCCAGGCAAATCGGTGTTGTTGGCCAATTCTCTAAAACAAATACGGCACAAACCAAAATCACGCATATAGCCGTGGTTACGACCGCAGCGCCAGCAACGACGAATTTTTCGACTTGAAAACTTCGGGGTGCGTTTTGCTTTTACAATCAATGCTTTTCGTGCCATATAGTTATTGAGCTTTTTTAAACGGGAAACCGATCAATTTAAATAATTCCAATCCTTCGGCTCGTGTTTTAGCCGTAGTAGAAATGGTAATTTCCAGGCCATGGACATTATCAACCTCGTCAGCCTTTACTTCCGGAAATGGCAAGTGCTCGCGGAATCCGTATGACAAATTGCCGGTACGGTCGATAATTTTTTCATCAACGCCACGGAAGTCGCGAACGCGAGGATACGTAACATTGATCAATTTTTCCAAGAAGTCATACATACGGGCACCGCGCAAGGTTACCATAACACCGACAATCTGACCTTCGCGTACTTTAAATGCTGAAATAGATTTGCGAGATTTGGTTAATACTGGCTTTTGACCGGTAATCCGAGTCAAAGTGCTGACAACTCCGTCAACATAGGCTTTATCTTTAGTAAAGCGTCCAACACCAACGTTAATGGATACTTTAACGATTTTAGGAATAGCCAAAGCATTGGTATAACCAAACTTTTCTTGCAAAGCTTTCTTGATATTCTTATTGTAGGCTTCTTGTAATTTCATATGCTTAGTCTATGGTTGATTGACACTTCTTGCACACGCGGACCTTTGTACCTTTACGATTAGCATCACCGTCAATATGCTTTTTGCTTGGACGAGTCGGCTTGCCGCATTTCGGGCAAACAAGCATCAAGTTAGACATCGTAATTGGCGATGGGAACTCAACGCGCTGTCCTTTTTCTCCGGACTTTCGCGGTCGCAAATGCTTAATCATTAAATTGATTCCGTCAACGCTGGCGCGGTTGCGATCAACAAAGACTTGCAAAACCTTTCCGGTCTTACCCTTGTCTTTACCTGCAAGCACTATGACGTTGTCGTTTCGTTTGATATTCATAAAATATATTAGAGTACTTCCGGTGCCAAAGAGGCGATCTTAACATAACCGGCTTTTCGAACTTCACGAGGAATCGGACCAAAGATACGAGTTCCGCGCGGTTCACCATTTTTCTTTTCAATAATGACACAAGCGTTATCATCAAAACGGATATAGCTTCCATCGGCTCGACGTGTCTCTTTCTTAACGCGAACAACTACGGCTAACAGCACATCGCTTTTCTTAACCATAGCGTGCGGAACTGCCTGCTTAACTGCAACAACAATTCGTTCGCCGATATGGGCATAACGCTTACGATAACCGCCGAGAACACGAATGCACTGAACGCGCTTGGCGCCTGTGTTATCGGCTACTTTTAACATTGTTTGTACTTGTATCATATCGGTTACTAGTTATACAAAACTCTCCAGCGCTTTTCTTTGCTCAACGGACGGCATTCAACAAAACTTACCTTATCCCCTTCTTTATACTGATTCTTTTCATCATGAACCTTATAGCGGCTCGTTGAAAGAAAGCGCTTTTTGTACTTTGGATGAATTTTAGTGATTTCAACGACGACAACAATTGTCTTATCCATCTTATCTGAAGCGACAACGCCGCTGAATGTTTTCTTGGCTAACATACTATTTCTTATTCTTATTAATCAAAGTCATAAGACGAGCAATTAGCTGGCGTTCGCGACGAACAGAGCGCACGTCAGACAACTGCTTATTGGCGTCTTTAAAACGAAGTTGGCGCAGCTTTTCACGAGCTTGTGCTAACTGGCTGTGCAATTCCTTCAGACTCTTTGTTTGTAATTCCTTAAATTCCATATTGTTATTGTTTGACAACAAATCGGCATTTCACCGGTAATTTATGCCCGGCCAAAGTCATTGCTTCGCGAGCCTGTGTTTCAGTAACTCCTTCAATTTCAAAAAGCATCATACCCGGTTTAACAATGGCGACATAATGATCAACCGGACCTTTTCCTTTTCCCATCGGCATTTCACCACCCTTGGCGGTAACCGGCTTATCAGGGAAAATACGGATCCACAACTTTCCATTGCGTTGAACGTAACGGGTAATAACGCGGCGTGCCGCCTCGATCTGTCGGGCAGTCACCCAGCAGCCTTCAATGCTCTTAAGTCCATAGCTGCCAAAAGCCAGCGTAATACGGCGCGTAGCTTTTCCGCCGCGATTGAGCTTATGTCCCTTTCTGAATTTTGTCTTTTTTGGAGCTAACATATTTCTAAATTAACGGCGTTTTCCGCCTCGTTCTTTAACAACGGCACCGGCTTCTTCCGGTCGTTCAAAAACTTCACCGCGATACACCCAAGCTTTAATACCGATCAAGCCGTAGGTTGTGTGGGCGGCGCCACGTCCGTAATCAATATCGGCACGCAAAGTTTGCAAAGGAAGTTTTCCGGAAACCAACATTTCACGTCGAGCAATTTCAGCGCCGTTCAAGCGACCGGAGACCATAACTTTGACGCCCAATGCGCCGGATCGCTCAGCACGAGCAATAGCCTGCTTCATAACACGCTTGAAAGGCAAACGCTTTTCAATATCAATCGTCATCTGTTGCACTAAAATCTGAGCGCTTAAATTCGGACGATCAACTTCAGTGATATTGATATTGATTTCACCCGGACGGAAACTCTTTAAGAATTTAGTGTGCAATTTCTTTTTCAAATCTTCAATACCGGCTCCGCCGCGTCCGATAACCAAACCCGGTTTGGCGGTAAAGAGATTAACAACAATCTTCTTGCCTGACGGACGTTCAATTTCAACGCGATCAACGCCGGCTTCTTTGAATTGTTTCAACAAGAAACGGCTGACACCTAAGTCCTGTTTAACCTGATCAATATAACCGTTACCACGAGCAAACCACTTCGAAGTCCAAGTTCGAGTGATACCGACACGCATTACTTTTGGATTAACTTTCTGTCCCATAGGTGTAGATTAACCGCTTTTGCGATTGAAAAATTTTGAAGTAAAACCTTTATTGCGGCCTTCGCGGCGCGTATCAATAATCTTTTTATCTTTTTCTTCCATAGCTTCCTTTGGTTTGCTGATTTTCTTTTCATCAACCTTGACGCCTTCTTCGCTTGCCGGCGCAGTGCCGAGTTTCATCGGAGCTTCTACGGCAACTTTACGACCGACGCGAGCGCCGGAATCGTTAATTTCTGCCAAGGTAACATTGATGTGACTTGTGCGCTTGTTAATTGGAGTGGCGCGGCCATGAGCACGAGGCAACCAACGACTTAATGTTGGACCACCGTCAATGCGGATTTCTTTAATAAACAAATTGTCATAAGAAAGTTCAAAGTTGTGGCGAGCATTGGCGGCAGCTGATTCAATAACTTTTAAAACCGGGTTAGCTGCTTCGCGGCCGACAAACTTTAATTGCCCGAGTGCAACCGATAATTTCTTACCACGAACAAGATTGGCAACAAGACGAACCTTGCGCGGTGACATTCTGGTAAATTTTCCTTGAGCTTTAACTTCCCTATGC
>CAZVMF010000021.1:12061-13138 GCA_964628045.1 uncultured Gammaproteobacteria bacterium | reverse complement strand
CACGAGTAAAGTCATCGGATATTCCGCATTACGAATTACTCTGCCTCATTTCGAACAAATACAGCGAAACCGAGGTTGAACCGATTCGTGCGAATATCAATAAGTTAATCACCGACCACGAAGGTGTAATCACCTTTGAGGAAAATTGGGGAAAGCGAAAGCTCGCCTATCCGATTGAAGGTTTTCGTCATGGCTACTACTATTTGGTAGAATTTGATTTGGCCGGTCCGAAGCTCAATGAATTGAACAACCGCTTGCGCTTGTCCAACGAAATTGTCCGTCACCAAATCATCAAAAAGCATCGCAAGACCGAGGCTGAGATTGCCGAGGATGCTCGCATCGCCGAAAAAATCGCCACTCGCCGCAAAACTGAAGAAGCGGCTATTGCCGATAAGAAGGCGAGCAAGGAAACCAAGGAAGAAGATGATAAGCGCACTGATCTTAAGGACTTTGACCAGGAGCTTGATAAGATTATCGACGTTACAAACTTACTTTAATTATTCTTAAGCCGCCTTACTCTCTAAGCGGTATAAATATATGAATCTTAATAAAGCCATGATCATCGGGAACGTTACCCGCGATCCAGAAGTTCGCCAAACGGCCAGCGGCGCAAGCGTCGCAACTTTCTCCGTAGCGACCAACTTCTTTTGGAATGATCCGTCCGGCAATCGCCAGGAACGCGTTGAATTTCATAACATTGTCGCCTGGCGAAAGTTGGCTGAAATTTGCGGCCAATACTTGCGCAAGGGATCAAAAGTCTATGTTGAAGGTCGTTTGCAAACTCGCGACTGGGTTGGCAAAGACGGCGTCAAGCGTTACGCCACAGAAATCATTGCCGAAAACATGATTATGCTTGACCGCCCGGCCGGAAACGGCGGCGCCCGTCCAGCCTCATCAAGCGCTCAGCCTTTTGGCAACGATCAATATGCTCAAAAAGCTCCTGAAGCAGAACCGGTAATTAACTACGACGAGCAAATGGGCGGTTTTGAAGCGCCGGCTGACGACGAAATTAAAGTCGAAAATATTCCTTTCTAAATTAGAAACCCTCTATGTCATCATCAATCCAAACCAAAAAGC
>CAZVMF010000021.1:0-12051 GCA_964628045.1 uncultured Gammaproteobacteria bacterium | reverse complement strand
AGAGCAACAACATCAAAGAAATTGATTATAAGGATGTTGATCTTTTGAAGAAGTTCATCAATTCATACGGACAAATTCTGCCAAGCCGCCGTACCGGTGTTTCTGCAAAATACCAACGCAAGTTGGCTGAAGCAGTAAAGCGCGCTCGTATCATGGCGCTCTTGCACTTCCCAAACCAACGTCGCTAGACCACTGATAACACTGATATAAATTATTATGTTAAGTTTAACAGAAATCAAAATCGGTACCGTCATTACGATTAACGGTGAACCGTATGTTGTTGTTAAGTCAGAGCATCATAAAGTTGCTCGCGGCGGCGCAACATTAAAAACCAAATTAAAAAATCTTATTACCGGCAGCATCATGGAGCGCACCTATCAAGGAAATGATCGCGCCGAAGAAGCTGATGTTCAAAAACGCAAAGCGACCTACTTGTATAAAGACGAGCAATTCGCTCACTTCATGGATACTGAAACTTTTGAGCAATATAGTTTAGAAGTTGAGAACCTCGGCGGCAAAGAACGTTTTATGAAAGACGGCATTGAAGTCATTGTTCTTCATTTTGAAGGTAAACCGATGACCGTTGAATTGCCGATCAAAGTTGAATTGAAAGTAACAAGCGCTCCTCCGGGAGTGCGCGGCAACTCAGCCGGCAACGTTTCAAAAACTGCCGAGCTTGAGACTGGAGCTGTCATTTCCGTTCCGATGTTTGTGGAAACCGGCGATGTTATCAGAATCAATACAGACACTGAAAGCTACGTCGAACGAGCCTAATCCTTCGTTAAAGCTACAGAATACAATAGAAACGAGCAAAAGAGCCCTATTTAGGGGCTTTTTTGATATATTGACAATAGCTTCATAATATGATATAATATGGTAAATATGACCTTTGACTTTTCTTTGTTTTAGCAGCAATTAGTTAGTTTTTTATGGCCTTTTATAAGACTATGAAAAACTAACTAATAAAACTAAACTCAGGTAAAAATGAAAAAAATAATTGTAGCTGTAGTTTCTTCTTTACTGTCACTTGCTTACATTATCTCGCAAGTGCCTTTTGAAGGCCAAAAGCAAATTCAACCTTACTCAGCTAGCATAATATTTGTTTTTGCTATCTGGCTTGCCTTAGCTTTTTGTCTTTGGGTATATTTATTGCTATTTCATAAACTTGCCACATATGCTCCCTCCGAACCCAATGGATATCCGCAAGACGACAGAGTTGTGCAGGTTGGAATGATGATAGTTTTTTCGTTAATCCTTTGTATTCCGATTCTTGAATTATTTCCCAGTCAGTTCAGTACACTGGGTGATGTTCAAATTATCACTGGAATTAGTATGATTTTACTTTCAATTGGAATTCCAACATCGTATTATCATTTAATTGACAAAAAACAGTTAATAACAAAAGGAGTTTGTAAATGTTAAATTTAGAATTCATAAATACTCTCTTAAGCGCTGCAAAGTATATTGAAGAAGATGGTGTTGATGGTTTCAACAAAGCTTCTGAAATTGTTGGTACTGAAGCTGCCGCAGGGTTATTGATTGGCTCTTTAGTTACAGGATATAACCATGAACGCGCCTACCCAATACCGCTGGATATTACGAATAAAATAATTAAAGATCTTTACAAAAGTAATTTAATAAAAGCGTAAGATAATAAATCTTATAACAAAACCCGTCAATAATAATTGATGGGTTTTATATTTTCCCTAATTATAAAGATTTTGTTATTGACAAAAACTCATAAATATAATATAGTCTAACATCAGCTCTTTAACATTATATTGGTGGATTAACTTAGCTTTTCAAAAATGGAGGGCCGGGATAATTTACCAATATAAATAATAGGAAGGAATTACACATGAATAATTTAATAAATTCATTCTATCCAGCCGGAACGATCATAGTTACTTCTAATAAATGGTCCGGATTCAGCAACGAAGATATTTCTGGATGTTTTCAACACTTAAACAAAGAAGAAATAAAAAATCTTAAACCAGGCGATGATGTGTGGAGAGATGAAGAACCATATCATCATCACGGTAAGGTGTATGGATATACACTAAGAAAAGTTGAAAAAATTGAAAACAACAGGATATATTTTGACGAGGGCAATTTTGATTCAGTAGATCATAATAGCTTGTACAAAATTCCTGAAGATAAAATACAGGAACTTATTAATCTCATTAATGAACATAAACCCAAATGCTTCAATACTGGATATTAATATTTCCTGAACAATAAAAGAAGGAGCTAAATTGAAAACCTTTTTAATAACAGTCTTACTGGTTTCAGCCTTTGGCTCATATGCTTTTATAGAAGCCAAGCAGGACCAGCAAAAAGAAACTGGAACGATTACACAAACGGAAAAAGACAGCACTACAGCATCCAAGCAGGGGGTTAGCACAGAAATTCAAATCGTTTTATTTATTTTCTTTGTATGTATTCCCTTCGGTGTTTTTTCCTTGTTTCTTTTCATAAATAGAAACGGCGGAACCTTTAAACCGATGCCATAAAAAGTACTTTAATAAAAAAAGACGTCACCTTACATGACGTCTTTTTTAATTGTCTGAACAAGGAATCACGCTCCATTGTCATCCCTGTCCTGAATCAAGTTCAGGATAAACTCCAACAGGGACCCAGGGGCGCAATGGATGAACTTTAACCAAATTGTGTCATTCCCCGCGCAGGCGGGGAATCTTTCAATCTGCCGTACAGTTCAAAATAATAAAACCCCATACTTTCTACTTGTTAAAATATATACATAATATTTTCTTGCTTGTACGGATATATTATCAGATCCTCCGCTTTCGCGGAGGATGACACAAATTACTGATTATTAATAATAAAGTTGCAGCGGCTCGCGCCTGGGTTCCTGCTTGCGCAGGAATGACATTTTTTCGCAGGAATGACAAAAAAAACGCAATAACTAAAAACACTCTCCAAGATGGAGAGTGTTTTTTTATTAATTTAATTTATAGTCCGTAGTTTCAACGAAGGACTATCTCTCAATCTCCTTGGCCTTCGCGGCATCCATTATCTTTTTCTTAATTTCCTTCATTAACTTTTGATCAGCGCGCAAAAACTGACGAGCGGTTTCGCGGCCCGTACCGAGCTTTACTTCGCCGTAGCTGTAAGTATTGCCCGACTTTGTAACAACGCCGTATTCAATACCGGTATCAATCAAGTCACCTGACAAGGAAATTCCTTCGTTATACATGATATCAAATTCCGCAGTTTTGAACGGAGCTGAAACTTTATTTTTTACAATCTTTACTTTGACGCGGTTACCGATAGATTTCTCGCCTTGCTTAATTTGAGCGGCGCGGCGAATTTCAACGCGAACCGATGAATAGAATTTCAAAGCGGTTCCGCCGGTTGTTGTTTCCGGATTGCCGAAGAATACGCCGATCTTCATACGAATCTGGTTGATGAAAATAACAACCGTCTTTGTTTTCGACACAATACCGGTTAACTTACGCAAAGCCTGCGACATTAAGCGAGCCTGCAAACCCATGTGCTGATCGCCCATATCTCCTTCAATTTCTTTCCTTGGAACCAAAGCCGCAACCGAGTCGACAACGACAACGTCAATGGCATTGGAGCGAACCAACGTTTCTAAAATTTCCAATGCTTGCTCGCCGGTGTCAGGCTGAGAGATCAATAAATCTTTGACATTAACGCCGATCTTTTTTGCATATTCCGGATCAAGCGCGTGTTCAGCATCGATAAACGCGGCGATCCCGCCCTGACGCTGCACTTCAGCAATAACGTGCTGAGCAAGCGTGGTCTTACCGGAAGCTTCCGGACCAAATATTTCAATGACTCTTCCGCGCGGCATACCGCCGATACCCAAGGCTAAATCAAGGGAAACGCAGCCGGTCGGTACGGCGTCAATATCGGTCGCTTTAACATCACCGAATTTCATAATTGATCCCTCACCGAACATTGATCGAATCTGTTCAACTGCTGCATCGGCGGCATTATGCTTTGCATCGCCTGAAGCGCTCGCGGGGGTTTTTGATTTTTTGGCTTCTGCCATATATTTCGTTAATTACGTTAATAAAAGAGGGATCGGGTTATTGAAGCAAAATATTCCTCACAACCGACGTACTACGACTATACTTTTTTTTCGCAGTTACTGCAATAGTGTTCAATCCGGGCTCAAGATAAACAGTCTCATTAAAGGCTCCGTCTCCGCTTACCTGCACTATCTGCCCATTTATGCGAATTTCTGATTCGGGCTCAGTTCGACCGTTAATATCAAGCTGGCGATCCGTTACGGTAATATCGGCCGGGGGCTTATCAATTACTAAAAACGGCGGCTCGAAAATCTTTTTAACTAAAAAGCCAAGATATACAAAACAAAAGATGGCCGCTATAACGATAATCGTATTTCTTACAACAACCGGCATTGAAACCAAATGACGCTTAGCAACGATTTGTCGTTCAAATAAGCTGCTTTTTGTTTGCACCGGTTTGATTGATTCTTTTTCAAATTGGTCAATCAATTCGCGATGATCAAGACCTAGAAAACGAGCATACTCGCGCAAAAAATTTCGTGAGTACACTCCTTTTGGGAGTTTGCGACGATCACCATTCTCAAGTGCTTCTAAATATGATTTTTGTATCAAGAGTTTTTTGGCGATCGCGTCAATTTTTAACTTCCGTTCTTCGCGCGCCTGACGTAGCTGAAAACCGACGGTTTCCCGATTAAAAGCAATATCCTTTCGTTCAAACGATTCCATTATTTTTTTATTTATCACAGCACCACCAAGTATTCGGGCAACCCGTATAACCTGTGAGATCTATTCCACCATCATTAATACAATCATTTCTCGGCTTACAAATTCCGGTCGGTTGTCCACAAATCTGCTCTTCTTGCGCGATTATTTTACTTGGGTCACAGCAAACAGTCGGAACGGTGCAACCGCCTAAGCCGCCGCCTAGAATCCCGCCGGCCTGACACCTAGAATCATGAACACATTGTCCTCCATAGGTATCAGCGCAAGTACCTTTTTTCTCAACGTAACAACACTTCTCATCTTTTGCGCAATCTGACTGTGCCGACGTTTCTCCAGCAGCACAACTGCCGGTATTTTTTGCACAATAACCGCCAGGTAAGCTCTTGCAAAGTCCGCCGGCCTCTTGAACTGTTTTTTGCTCTTCTGGTAGTTTTCCGTCAAATTTTACATTAAGTACTGTTGTACTCACAAAACTAATTATTAAATAACTGCCAAAAACAATCATTAAACCGACAACTGATCCAATAATAATATCTTTCCCTTTCTTTACTTTATCGGCCGAGCCTCCGGAAATAATCATTGTTACACCACCGTATACAAACATCAACAGTGTTAAAGCGCCGACAATGCCGAGAATATACGTAGCGACACTGATGCCTAATTTAAGAAAGGTGTTCAGCGAGCAAGTTCCGCCTTTTGGACATGAAGCTTCGGAAATTAAACCGGGATTTAAAATCGATGCGGCTTGCGCATGAAAAATAACAAAGCCTACGCCGATTGCAATTAAGAATAAAATTAAGTACTTTGATTTTTTCATACTATTGTCCGACAGTTTGTTGGATGCGGCTGGCCGCTTGATTAACTACTTCTTCAAGTCGCTCCGGATTGGCAATCACGCCGTCAACCATTTGGTTCATAGCTTTTTCAGCTGACATAAAATCACGGCCCCGATACCAACTCTTTGCCAATAACAATTGTTCGGCAAATACTTTTAACTCATCATTATTAACCTGATCCGGAATAAGGGAGCGCAAAGCGGTCGGATGTTTTGTGCGTTCCAAATATTTTTTTACTTGATCAGGCTTAGTGGTCATAAACTGAATAAAATCCCAAGCCTCATTCTGATGCTTGCTCTTTGCTGAAACTGTTTCTACCCAATAATTGGCAACGTTCGCTTCGTTTGGATTGCCTTCAATTTGCGGAAATTTAGCAACGGCATAATTTAATTTCGGCGCTTGCGCTTGAATCAATGGCTGATGATATGAGTAACCGAAAAAGATAGCAAGCTTCCCGTCAGTAAAACGCTTTAAAGAATTATCCATCTGGTTGTTCCAGGTATAAACTTCTTTTGATGGATTGGCAAAATCAGTATAAAAACGAACCGCTTCCATGCCCGGATTATAACCGCGTTCACGGAAAATAGACGGAACCTGATTAAAGGTAACCGTATCGCCATCCATCATAACGGCTCCATTTTGCATCATCAATGCCGCCAAAATATCAGAAGATCTATCAATGTTGGCGGCGCCGCCCAAGGCAACACCGGATTGAATCAAATCACCTTTTAGATCTTGTTTCGTTAATTTTTTTACATCTTGTTGAAACTCGGTGTTCCAATATGCTGGCAACTGAGCAATGCCGGCGTTGTTCAATAAATCTCGGTTATAGTACATAGCTAAGGTATCAACTGACAACGGCAAGCCATAAACCTTTGATTGATTGTTCGGTGAAAGCACGACATCGTTGTATACCGTATCAATAAAATTATTTTTTATTTCTGCCAATGTTATGCTGCGAGTAGTACGTAATTCCGGAATAACCTCTTTCTTAAGCGTTCCCTTGGTTACCGGATAAACCATAGTGATTGAATCTGGCATTGGAGCAATCTTGGTCTGATACTTTCTCATCCAGGTATTTTGAATTGAAAAAATATCTGGACCGCGATCTTCCGCTAAAGCATCTAACAAAGCCTGTTCATATTCATCAAAAGTCAACTTTCGATAATTGATCGTAATAAAAGGATGGAGCGCATTATACGCCTCGATCAATGGAGCAAAATCATCCGGACCATCCCAAACACGCCAATAGGTCAGCGTAATCGGTTCCATTTTTTGCTGCACATCTTTGGAAACAGTTTTGCAACCAAAGCCGCTTGTTACGACAATGGCCAAGATAAGACACAGGGTGATAATTTTTGTTTTCATAGAGAGTTTTTTCTGACTTTATTATACCAATTATTCAACTTTCGGTCGATATTGCAAAGCTTCGGCCAAATGTTCCTGCTTGATCTCGTCCACCCCGGCTAAATCCGCAATAGTCCGACCTAATTTTAATAATCGAAAATATGCCCGAGCTGACAAGTCAAATTGGGCAACCGCCGCTTGCATCAAAATCCGGCATTCATTATTCAATCTACAAAATTCACGAACAGCCACTGATGACATCTCTCCATTGGCGACAAATGGCAAACCGCGAAAGCGTTCGGCCTGTCGAGCTCGCGCAATTTCAACTCGCTGCTTCACTTGTGCCGAAGCCTCGCCTTCAGGTTCACTCTCTAACTTTTCAAAAGCCAAGCGCGGTACTTCAATATGCAAATCAATGCGGTCAAGAATTGGTCCGGAAATTCGTTTGCGATAGCTAATGATTTGAGCCGGCGAACAAACGCATTGTTTTTCTCCGTCACCCAGATAGCCGCACTGACAAGGATTCATTGCGGCAACCAACATAAATTTTGCCGGAAAAACCAATTGTCCGGCTGCTCGACTAATTGAAACCAAACCGTCTTCTAATGGTTGGCGCAAATTTTCTAATACCGGACGTGGAAACTCCGCAAACTCATCCAGAAACAAAACGCCACGATGCGCCAACGATATTTCTCCGGGCCGAGGCCAGGTTCCGCCGCCGACCAATGCGGCGCCTGAAGCCGTATGATGAGGACTACGAAACGGTCGTTCACGTATCAATCCCATACCCGGTTGCAAGCGTCCGGAGACGCTGTAAATTTTAGTAATTTCCAACGCTTCGTTAATTGTTAGTTTTGGCAAAATCGAAGGCATAGATCGGGCAAGCAATGTTTTCCCCGAACCGGGCGGCCCTGACATCAAAAGGTTATGAGCGCCGGCCGCGGCGATTTCAAAAGCTCGCTTGGCATATTCCTGCCCGCGAATATGCATAAAATCAAACGTCGATTCAATATCTTCAAATGCCAATTCTTTTGCAGGATAGCTTGGTATTTCTTCTTCATGCAAAAGATGTTTAATAAGTTCGCTTAGATGAGCGACGGGGCGAACATCGATATGCTGTACTAGTTTTGCCTCAGCCGCGTTTGCCGCCGGGACAAATAAGGTTTTAAAGCCGGCTTGTTCGGCGCGCAAGGCAATAGAGAGGACTCCGCTTACCGGCCGAACAACGCCGGAAAGAGCGAGCTCGCCGATAAAGAGTGATTGGTTAAGCGCGATTTTCGGCGAGAGCTTATTGCTTGCCAACAAAACGCTGACGGCAATCGGTAAATCGTAACTCGGCCCCTGCTTTCGCAAATCAGCCGGTGCCAAGTTAACGGTTACCTTTAATTTGGGGAATTCCAAGCCGGAATTCCGTATGGCGCTGCGTACTCGTTCACGCGATTCACTGACGGCTATGTCCGGCAAACCAACAATGGCGAATGAGCCCAGCTCGCCACCACCGGTTTCTGCTTCAACCTCGACGATTTCAGCATCAAGCCCGACCACAGCCGCGGAAAAAATTTTTGATGACATATTATTTAATACCTCCTTCGACCTCAACCGGCCGCCTGCGGCATCCACCCTCTCTATCCATCCTCCGCTTCATCCCTCCTCCCCAACCCTCCTCCGCCCTTGGCGGAGAAGGGAGCTGCAGAATCATATGTTTTATTTTGGTTATGACAAAATGTACATCATCAAAAATCTCATTATTCTGAATTCTTATCATCGTAACTCCGAAATTGCGTAATAACTCTTCTCGTGCCTTGTCGTAACTTAAAATCTCTTTAACGTTGTGAATATTTCCATCAACTTCAATGCCCAATCTTAACGGTGAACAATAAAAATCAAGGATAAATTGTCCTATCGCGTGTTGTCTTCTAAATTTATAACCAAACACTTGTTTTCTGCGTAGAGCTTGCCATAATATATTTTCTGCTGGTGTTTGACTGCGTCGCAAACTCCTCATATTAACAATTTTTATCATTTTCGACATAAAAATGAATTAATAGTAAACCCTCTCACTCAAAGAGGGAGAGGGTGGTTTGACGCGAAGCGTCAAACCGGGAGAGGGATGCGAAAGAACAAAAAAAATAACCGCTCCGGATTCGGGAGAGGTTATGTATGCAAGCATGGTACCACACTCAAAAATTTTTTGCAAATAAAAAAGGGGCTGTTTTTCAACCCCAATTTTAATGAACTTAATTTTTATCTATAGTTAGGGAGTTTCGTCTCCAAGCTCCTGTAAAACTTTTACAAAAGAAACCTTGTTAACTCCATATGCATGTCCCAACAAAAGATTAGCCGTACCGCGAAAGGTTTCTTGTCCCGAGTTAAATGAAAACCAGTTGTATAAAGCGTAATAATGGAATCCTTCAACTCTTACTAACTCCTGATATTCAGAGGGAACAAATTGCACGAGCCTACCGTTGGCGTTTCTACTAACAGAGGCTATGCAAACTCGCGTAGGACGTGTATCAATCTTTGCTGCCAATACCCAGGGCCAACTTAAGTGATGTCCAGAATGACCATCCGGTGCAATTTCTCCGGTAAACAAGTTATATGTTAGTCCAAATTCATGTGCACCGGTGTAATGGTAGAAACTAATATAAAATAACATCATGATCGCAGCGATGATACCAATTATTTTCCATTTCATTATCTACTCCTCATCTAACTTTAGTTGTATCAATATTCATCGGCGTGGGTTGCATTGTATTTGTTCCAGTCGATAATATCTCCAGAAATAAATATTTTTTTTCAAGCGCCGCTATAATGTCTTTGTCAGTCATTACAGTGTTACTTGACACATTCTCATAGGCATAGCTCTTGAGAATATCAGGCAATGTCCCGGTGCTGGTAGAACTTGTACCTGTAACTTCCGCATCATAATCTTTTAACCCATGCATTTGTATAAATTGTTTTACTGCATCGGATGTTTTACGAAAACGGACCAGCTTTGCATTAAGAACACGGTTGTTCGCTTCTATACGAACTTGAGTAGGACGCCCGTCAATGGTATACACAGCTGTGTAAAATGGTACTACCCAAAAATAACCAGTTCTATCAAGCACTGTTATTTCTCCGTTCTGTTTGTTAAACATATAACCGATTTCGTGACCGTCTACAAACGTTAAAAACAATGCCCTAAATAAGCCGAGTAAAATAAAAAGAATAGCTCCTGGAACAGCAACAGCTTTAAAAAGTTTTCGTCCCAATACTGGCCAATCATCTGTAAAACTAAAAATACTAGGTTTTTTTGAACTTTCCACTATATATTTCCCTTCTATTTAATTAATAACGAACAATTTTAATTTTCAATTATTACATAATAAATATAGTATGTCAATGAAATAAACAAAAAAAGCCCGTTTTTCAGGGCTTTTATTGTTGGGTGAGATCTACATTCCCATCATTCCGGGATTCATCCCGCCGTGAGAATGGCCGTCGTCTTTAGATTCGGGTTTATCAGCGATTACCGTTTCGGTGGTCAGGAACATAACCGCAGCCGAAGCGGCGTTTTCCAAAGCGGAACGCACAACTTTAGTCGGATCAATGATTCCGGCTTCAATCATATCTTCAAAGCGATCTTCGGCGGCATTGTAACCGTACGAAGAATTACCTTTATTTTCTTTCATGATGTTATACAAAATCAAAGAACCGTCTTTTCCGGCGTTCGCCGCAATCTGCTTAATCGGTTCAAGTATGGCGGCGTCTACAATCTTAGCGCCGATCGAATCATTGTCATTGTCAGTCGCTTCTGTAAAAGCATTAGCGGCCATAGCGAGCGCCAAACCTCCGCCCGGCACCACGCCTTCTTCAACTGCGGCGCGAGTCGCGTTTAATGCATCTTCAATGCGATCTTTCTTTTCCTTCATCTCGGTTTCGGTCGCAGCGCCAACTTTGATGACGGCAACGCCGCCGGCCAATTTAGCTAAACGCTTTTTCAAATTTTCTTTATCATAATCAGAGTCTGCCAATTCAATCTCTTTCTTAATCTGTTCAACGCGTGTTGTAATTGTCGCTTTGTCTCCGGCGCCGTCAACAATCGTTGTTAAATCTTTTGAAGCAATAATCTTACGGGCTTGTCCCAAATCAGCTAATTCAGTTGTTTCAAGTTTCAAACCCAGATCTTCAGTAATTACTTTTCCGCCGGTTAATACGGCAATATCATCTAACATTGCTTTGCGGCGATCGCCAAAGCCCGGGGCTTTGATAGCCAAGACATTGAATGTCCCGCGGATCTTATTTAATACGAATGTGGCCAAAGCTTCGCCCTCAATATCATCGGCAATAATAACAATGTCTTTCTTACCTGAGGCGGCAACCTTTTCAAGCAATGGCAAAATTTCCTGAACCGAGGCAATTTTTTTATCAGTCAATAGAATATACGGATCGGACATTTCCGCTTTCATTGTTTCGGAATTACTGACCATGTAATGGGAAATGTAACCTTTATCAAATTGCATACCTTCAACAACTTCTTTCTCAACGCCGAAGGACTGTCCTTCTTCAATAGTAATGACGCCTTCCTTACCGACGCTTTCCATAGCCTCGGCAATAATATTTCCAATTTCCGAATCATTGGCGCTGATTGAAGCGACTTGCGCCACTTCTTCTTTTGAAGAAATTTCTTTACTGATTTTTTTCAAATGCTCAACAATTTTTGAAACCTTGGTTTCAATTCCGCGACGAATTTCAATCGGGCTGATTCCCGATGATACCAGTTTCAAGCCTTCAGTAATCATTGCCTGCGCCAAAACGGTTGCCGTAGTTGTTCCATCACCGGCTGCGTCGTTAGTTTTTGAGGCGACTTCTTTAATAATCTGTGCACCAATATTTTCAAACTTATCTTCCAAATCAATTTCCTTGGCAACGCTTACCCCGTCCTTAGTGATATTCGGTCCGCCGTATGATTTTTCAATGACGACATTGCGGCCCTTCGGACCGAGCGTAACCTTAACTGCGTTAGCAAGTTGATCAACGCCGCGCTTTAAGGCCGCGCGTGCTTCTTCACCAAAAATAATTTGTTTAGACATATGGTTATTCAATTATCATCATTAAGTCGCCCTCTTGAACAATCGGATGCT
>CAZVMF010000020.1:0-16160 GCA_964628045.1 uncultured Gammaproteobacteria bacterium | reverse complement strand
TAACAAGGCATCCGTAGCGGAAGCTGTGGATGGATCACCTCCTTTCTAGGGAGATAGTCCTTTAATGGACATTTGTCGACGTTTGTTCTTGAACAGACGACCTGAAGTAACGTCGATTAGCATTGAAAATCTTTGACCCGCAAATAGTTATGGGCTATTTGATTATAAAAATGATTAGCCTACACTGTTTAGGGTAATCATTTTTTGTTATAATGCTGTTGTTGTCTTTGGGCATATAGCTCAGTTGGTTAGAGCGCCACACTGATAATGTGGAGGTCCATGGTTCGAGTCCATGTATGCCCACCACTGTCATCCCTGTCCCGTATCAAGTACGGGATAAACTCCAGCAGGGATCCAGAGAATATTTCATAGCGGGGTAGAGCAGTTGGCAGCTCGCCAGGCCCATAACCTGGAGGTCGCCGGTTCGAATCCGGCCCCCGCAACACTCATCCGCCTTTTGGCGGATTCGAGCCTCGGTAGCTCAATGGTAGAGCGCAGCCCTGAAGAGGCTGGCGTTGTCAGTTCGATTCTGACCCGAGGCACTAGGAGACAATTTTATATACGGGGTGTCGTATACCGGTAGTACGCATGGTTTGGGACCATGTTGACTGGGTTCAATTCCCAGCACCCCGACACGTTTTAAAAGCATAGGCGGGTATCGTATAATGGTTATTATGTTAGCCTTCCAAGCTTAAGATAGGGGTTCGATTCCCCTTACCCGCTCCAACATTATGTGGAAAAAACTGACTTCAAAAATTCTTCTTGATCACCCTCGTTTAAAGGTTCTTGAAGATGAAGTTGAGCTTCCCAACGGACATACAACTAAATATTTAAAATTTGATTCGCGTGGAAACGCTGTAACTATTATCGCGATTAATACTGAAGGCAAAATTCTTCTACAAAAAGAATATTCTTATCCGCCCAATGAAGAGCTCTATCAATTTCCCGGCGGCTTTGTTCCGAGTAATGAAGATTTGTTAGTCGGAGCCAATAGAGAATTAATGGAAGAAGCGGATTTGAGAGCTAATAATCTGATTGAATTAGGATCTTATTATATAAATAACAGGAAAAGCGACCAAAAGATGTATGTGTATCTAGGATCCGATTTACAGGCCGAAAGTTTGCCGGGCGACTTAGAAGAGGACATACAAAGTTACTGGGTTTCAGAAGATGAAATCGAGGATTTAATAAAAAAAGGCGAAATTAAAAATTACACCGTATTGGCGGCTTGGTGTTTATATAAATTAAAAAAGCATTAATCTGTTAAAACTATGGATGCAGCTTGCCCATTTTGTACTATTGTTACTGAAGAGCGCTTTCTTAAAGAAGGAACACACGCGTATGTGATCTTTAGCAATCCTCGTTTAATGCCGGGACATCTTTTAGTTATTCCAAGGCGGCATGTCTACGCATTGAGTGAATTGAACGAAGATGAGAAGAAAGAAATTGTTGATTTGCTGGTTGAATTTCAGACAAAAATACTCAGCAAAATTTCAACGGGTTGCGACGTTAGATTGAACTATAAGCCGTATGTCAAAAATAGCCGGACTCATGTAAGTCATATGCATTTTCACCTTCTCCCAAGATCTTTTCAGGACGAGCTCCAGGAAAAAGCTGAAAAATATAAAGATCCGCTGTATCAAGATTTGGAAGAGAGAGAAAAAATAGAAATTTCAGAATTATTAAAATAATATGAAAAAATTTCGATATATTTTTTTAAACTCAATGCCAACAATTATAATGATTGGGTTGATACCTTTTATAAAAAATGATTATTGGCTGAGTGTTATTTATTTATTGATTATTGTAATTGCATTAACGATTTACCGAGAACCAAAAGATTATAAGGTCTTTATTTTTGGATTAATTATTTTGACGTTAGCTGAAGCATTTTTTGTTAGCACAGGTGTAGAAACATTTGAACGAAAAAGTTTACTAAATCTCATGCCGATTTGGTTGCCGATACTGTGGGGATACGCACTTATCGCTATTAAAAGAGTGGTAATTATTTTATAAGTATGGCTGAAGATAAATTATTTTGCGTCGGACAAAAAGCTATCATTGAAAAAGATGGCGAAGTTTTGGTTTTGTTTGAAAATACGCAAGGCAACTTAGATTATCCGGGCGGAAAGATTCAGGAAGGTGAATATGATTTTGCCGAAGCTTTAAAAAGAGAAGTCAGGGAAGAAACGAGCTTAGAAATTGAGGTTGGCGATCCTTTTGTCACTTGGTATTTTGAACCAAAGCAAGGAAGGAATGTCGGAAAAAAAATATTTTTGGTCGCTTATAAATGTAGGTATGTTTCAGGAGAGCTTACCTTGAGCGATGAACATGTTAAATTCCGCTGGGTGAATAAAGATAATTTTCACGAACTTGATACGGGCGGGGATTATTTCGCAGTATTAAAGAAATACTTTTCAAAATAATATGAAAATCGGCGTATTTGATTCCGGCGTCGGTGGACTTATTATTTTGCGAGCAATTCGTAAGCGACTTTCGTCTTACGATTATTTGTATCTCGGGGATACCTTGCATGTCCCGTACGGTAATCGAACGCAAGCGCAAATTTATGAATTTACTAAGCGTGGCGTTGAATATTTGTTTGAGAATGATTGCGCATTGATCATTATCGCTTGTAATTCGGCCTCGTCCCGCGCCTTGCGACGTTTGCAGCGTGAATGGTTGCCAAAGCATTATCCTGATCGAAGAATACTCGGCGTTATTATTCCGACGGCCGAAGCGGCTATAGCGCAAAAAAATATTAAAAAAGTTGGAGTTTTAGCAACTAAAGCAACAACGGCCTCTAAGTCATTCGCTAAAGAAATAAAAAAGCTCTCAAAGAATATAATAGTAGTCCATCAATCAGCACCCTTGCTCGTTCCTTTGATTGAAGACGCTAAGATCAAAGAATGTAAAGTTGTATTACAAAAGTATTTACTGCCTTTATTGCAAAAGAAAGTTAAGACTACAATTTTAGGTTGTACTCATTATCCGCTTATTAAAAAGTTATTGCCCAAGAACATTAACGTTATTTCTCAAGATGAAGTAGTTCCGGAAAAATTGGCTTTATATTTAAGAAAGCATAGAGTACTTGAAAAACAACTTTCAAGAAATAAAAGTTGCGTTATTAGTGTCACGCGAACGACGCCGCATCTTAAAAAATTAGTTGCCCAATGGTTTGGAAAATCGAAATTGAAAAAAGTAAGTATATAAAAAAGAACTTGTTACCAAGTTCTTTTTTAAGAATGTGCAATTTTTAATAATTAATAGCATAGATGCCAATGCTAAAGCCGGCTCCGAACGTAACGAAGAGTATGGTATCTCCTTTTTTAAAGGTATTTTTCTTTTTGAGTTTTGAATAAAGTATTCCAGTACTTGCGCTGCTTGTATTTCCTGTATCAGCATCTTTATAAATTGTTCCTTCGAAATCAGGTCGTAGTTTTCTGAATTCATCTTCAAAAAGTTTTATAGTTTTCGCACTTGGTTGGTGCATTAAAACATGTTTAAACTTTTTAATGTCAATGCCGGATTTTATAATTGTTTCATTGACTGTAGGAACAACTATTTTTTTGATTAGTCCATGCACAAATTTCCCTTTTTGAAAGAAATGCCTCAACTTATCTTCGCCTATTAATTCAATTTTCCCGTCAAAAGGATCAGATATTAAGTCAAAGAATAAATAAGATTCCTGGGTGGAAATTTTTAGGAGCACTGCAAAAGCTGAATCGCCGAATAAATTACTGGAGGGCCAATCGTCAACATCAGCAAGGCTTGTTGCTTTTTCAGAAATTACTACCAATACATAGTTGTAACCTCCGCCGCGAATCAGTCGTTCACCAAGGTGAATGGCGGTAGCACCGGTTGTACATGCTTCATTTGTATTTGAACACCAGGCGTTCGAACGTGCCCCGAGAAGTAACTTAATATAATCAGCTCCCGAAGAGTATCGTTTGCCTGTGTTGCTGCCATAGAGTATGGCATCGAGTTCTATTGGATCAACACCGGCATCTTTTAAACAAGCCAAGGTGGCTTGAAAGCCAAGCTGCTCGGTTGTACCACTATAAAATAAGCGGTTTGTAAGACCGGTGGAATCAAAACATTTTGATACTTTTAGTGCCACTTCTTCATCGGTAAATGGTGGCGGATGTCCGAATAGTTCTTGGCGTCCGGGGACGGAAAGATACTCTCTGATAAATTCGGTTTGATTAACAGTACGAAATTTATCGGGATCATCATTAGGGTCAGCATAGCCCCAGCCAGCAATTTCACATGAGCATTTTTTGATGCCTAATGATTCTAGCAATTTTGAAACCAAACTTTTTTTTATTTTAATGAACAAGGCTATACCTCCCTATAAGTTAATTTGATTTTTGTTTTATTATAGTAATTTTTACTACTATTATCGGAATAAGTCAATTCCTTGACAAATAGCTGATTTTCCGATATCATGCTTATACCGTCTAATGCTATTTCAGCATTTTTATTTTTAATTAATCTATGTTAACTATCCGTTTTTCTCGCGTCGGCAAAAAAGGTTATCCGACCTACCGCCTCGTTATTTCTGAGAAAGCTCGCGATCCGTACGGAAAAGCCTTGGAAATCCTCGGCTCCTACGATCCGCATACAAAAGCCTTGCAGGCCAAAGCTGATCGTATTAAGCATTGGATCTCTAAGGGCGCCGGCTTGTCCACTTCAGTCAACAATCTTCTGATAAACAATAAGATTATTGAAGGAACCAAAGCTAAGCAGGAAAAGAAAGCTACTAAGAAAAAAGGCGAAGACGCCAAATAAAAAAACCGCTCCTTCGGGAGCGGTTTTTTTATTTTTTGAATTCAGCCAGGTCATTTTTTGATAAGAGTTTTGCCGGATCTTTTACCAACTTTTTATCAACTAAAAATTTAATGTGATTGATAACTTGTTTCGGTTCGATCTCGCGCATTGTTGCGACTTGTTCGATTGACTTCCCTTTAAGCAAGAGGTCGTAAGTTTCAAGTTGCGTCAGTTTCGTTGAAAGCTTATTAGTACTTTTCTTTTCAGCATATTCATTGACGTCTTCAGCGCGTTCCTGACGCAAGCAAATATCACAACGCTCACAGCGCTTAAGTTCATCGTCGCCGAAATATTCGAGCAAGTATCGTTGCCGGCAATTTTGCGTATAGACATATTCTTCCATCTGATCGAGCTTACCGTAAGCCCGAGCCGCTTTTGCTTTCAGCGCCTTGGTATCAAGTTCAATATCAAAAGGATCGACTTGTTTTAAAATCTCAATTTCCGTTCCTCTAAACGGCGGACGGTACTCCAAAACTTCTGCCTTTAGGAGTTTTTTAAGAATACGGATAAGCGTTTCTTTGTTTGAGTTTATGATTGCTGCGGCATCTTCAAGATTGATTTCAAGGCCCAGGCCGAGTTCGTTGGAAAATTTTGCAAAGAATGTCTCGAATACTTCGCGTTGTTTTCCGGATCGCGAACTGAATTCTTTTAATACTTCATCGATCGTCTTTGTCAGCTTGATAAATGCTTGTCCGCTTTTTTCGCGAGCGCGACGAATGTAACCGGATTGTTCAAGTATTTTTACGGCCGTGCCGACCGCCATTTCCGGAGAATCATCGCCCGTTGCTTCTTTGATATCAGCGTAGGTTACTAAGACATTTGGAGTTTCAAATTTTAATAAATATCGGTAGACATCGCGAATCAATTCCGGAGTCGGATTATCGCCGCGGATAAAGAACTCTCGTAAGTAGCGATCACGAGGATGATATAAAAGCATGCAGACGCTTTGCTGCCCGTCACGTCCGGCGCGACCGGCTTCCTGATAATATGCTTCGACGGTTCCGGGTAAATCATAATGAATGACAAATCGAATGTCTTTTTTATCAATGCCCATACCAAAAGCGTTGGTGGCAACGATTACCTGCGCCGTTCCGTTCATGAAATTTTCTTGAACCCATTTTCTTTCTTCATTTTGCATGCCGGCGTGATAACCGACGGCTTCGATTCCTTCGGCTAATAAATATTCAAGTAAACCGTCGGCTTTAGCGCGGGTTCCAACATATACTATGCCAGTGCCGCCTTCAAGGCTTTGAATAACATCAAGAACGATGCGAGGTTTTTGCGCGTCGGTTGTTTCAACAACGCCGAACTGTAAATTAGGACGGGCAAATCCGGTTACGATTTGATGCGGATTTTTAAGATTGAGTTGATTAATAATATCTTCCCGAACTTCCGGCGTAGCCGTTGCCGTTAAAGCAATAACCGGCGGCCGGCCGCAGGCTTCGATGGCATCGCCGAGACGACGATAGCTCGGACGGAAGTCATGTCCCCATTGGCTAATACAATGAGCTTCATCAATGGCGAATAAATTAACTTTTAGAGTGTGGAGCTTAGTTGTGAATTGGCTATTATAAAAACGCTCCGGCGCGATATATAAAATATTGTAGACGCCGGCCGCGGCTTCTTCGAGTCGTTGGTTTGCTTCATCAGGGCTGATCGTACTGTTAATCAAGGTTGCACTGATGCCAACTTTATTCAAACTGTCGACTTGATCTTTCATTAAAGCGATAAGCGGCGAAACTACTAGTGTAATGCCGCTTAAGGCTACGGAAGGCAATTGATAGCATAATGACTTTCCGCCGCCGGTCGGCATAATAACGAGCGTGTCCCGTTTTGCGAGCACGCTTTCAATCGCTTCTTCTTGTCCGCGCCGGAAAGAGGAAAACCCGTAATGCTTTTCCAATAAAGGCAGTAGTTGTTTTGAGTCTGACATTTATATTAGTGTTGGCGCATGCCATGGCATGCGCTTACTTAAGATTCTTCTGTTTTTTAAATGCAATGAGTGTGTTCAAAAAGGCCATAGCAATAGTCATCGGACCGACGCCGCCGGGAACCGGGCTCATATAACCTGGTTTGTGTTCCATTGATTCAGCGTCAACGTCGCCGCAGATTTTTCCTTCGGAATTTTTGGCAATGCCGATATCAATGATAACAACATTGTCTTTGACCATATCAGCGTTGATTGAGTCGGCTTTGCCGACAGCAGTAATAATTAAATCGGCTTCTTTCATTTCAGAAATTATTTCTGCGCCTTGCCGTTTCAGGATTTCGGTCAGCTTATCTTCAAAAATATCGGAATTGACTACGAGCATCGTTTTCTTGTGCTCTAGATCATAATTAATGCTAGCAAGCATGGCGAGAATTACGGCGTAGACCGGAGGCATGAATCCACTTTTGGTATTTTCCGACATTAATCGTTCCATATTCACTTTAGTGAAACCATCGATATCCTTGTCCGGGTTAATGGCGTTTACAATAGTATCTGTATCAATGTGTGCCGGTAACGGAAGTTGAACGAGCATTGCATCAACTTCAGGATCGTTATTTAAAAAGTTAATTGTTTTTAAAAGCTCTTCCTGAGAAATATCTTCATCAAGACGATAGACATGGGCATCAATGCCAACAGTACCGGCTTGTTTTTGTTTTAAATTAACATACAGCGTAGAATCCGGTCGTTCACCTACTAAAATAATAGCGAGCCCCGGTCGGGGGCCGTTTAAGTCGTGAATTTCCAAGGCGACTTTATCTTTAATTTTTTCGGCCAAAAGGCGGCCATCAATCAGCTTCATTTGTGTCATCCCCGCGAAGGCGGGGATCCAGATTAATACTTAAGGGGATATTTTTTACAAAGTTCTTTAATTTGGCTTTTCAATTCATTTAAAGTTTCTTCATTATCTTTGTTCGTAATCGCCTTATCAATAATTTGTGCGACTAAGCGGCAATCAGTTTCATTCAAGCCGCGAGTTGTAATTGCCGGCGTGCCGACGCGAATGCCGGATGGATTCATTGGAGGATTTGGATCGTTAGGAATTGTTGAACGAGAAACTGAAATACCGATTTGTTCTAAAGCCTTTTCGGCTTCTTTGCCAACGATATTTTTATTGCGCAAATCAACAACGAACAAATGATTGTCTGTTCCGCCGGAAACGATTTCGTAACCGAGTTTCAAAAGTTCTGTAACCATCGCTTGAGCATTTTTTATAACGTTTGCGGCATAGGTTTTAAATTCCGGTTTTAAGGCTTCTCCGAAAGCAACGGCTTTTGCCGCCGTCATATTATCATGCGGTCCGCCTTGCATGCCTGGAAAAACGGCCCGATCAATTTGTTTAGCAAAAGCTTCTTTGCACATGATGATGGCGCCGCGCGGTCCACGCAGTGTTTTATGCGTTGTTGTCATGACAATATCAAAAAATGGCACAGGTGAGGAAAGCGCACCGGCGGCAATTAATCCGGCCGGATGGGAAATGTCAGCAAAGGTTATTGCGCCGATCTCGTCAGCGATCTTTTTAAAGCCTTCCCAATCAACATCGCGCGAGTAGGCAGAAAAGCCGGCGACGATCATCTTTGGTTTTTCTCTTAAAGCAACTTCTCTCACTTCATTCATATCTATTCTTCCGTCTTGACCGACGCCGTATTGAACGAATTTATAAAGCATGCCGGAAAAGTTTACCGGATGACCATGCGATAAGTGTCCGCCATGATCCAAACGTAAACCCATAATCGTATCACCGGGTTTTACGGTCGCGAAATATACAGCGGCATTAGCCGGAGAGCCTGAGAGCGGTTGGACATTAACATGCTCAGCACCAAATAACTTCTTGGCACGTTCAATAGCTAAGGTTTCCACTTCATCAATAATGTGATTGCCCCCGTAATAGCGTTTGCCCGGATAGCCTTCGCTGTATTTATTGGCCAGTGGTGAAGCGAGCGCTTCTAAAACTGCTTCAGAAACATAGTTTTCAGATGCGATAAGTTCGAGTTCATCGGCCTGACGCTTGCCCTCTCGAGCAATAATATCAGCCAGTTCCGAGTCTTGCTTTGCTAGTTCGTTAAATGAGAGCATATTCGCAATTTTTCCTTAATTTTAGTATAATTACAATATAATTATTTAATCATACTTATATGACAAAGACAAGGTTAGGTCTCTTTGCTCTATTAGCTGTCGCGTTGATTTTGCCGTTCTCGGCTAAAGCGATGACAGTGAAGTCTGAAGATTCGGTCTATGTACCGAAAGATCAGGTTGTAGCCTCGAGTCTCTATGCCGCCGGATCGTCGATCACGATTGACGGAAAAGTTCAAGGCGACCTTGTGTGCGCGGGACAGTCTATTACGGTTAACGGTATCGTTGATGGCGACGTATTGTGCGCCGGTCAAAGCATAACCATTAATGGAAGCGTTGGTGGTTCAGTCCGCGGCGCCGGTAACTCAATAACGATTGCCGGGAAGGTTGCGCGTAACGTGACCGTCGCCGGAGCAAATGTGACAGTCAATCCTGACGCTACGATCGGTTGGGATTTGTCCTTTGCCTCAGCTTTCGCTGACTTGCGCGGGAAAATTGGTCGCGATGTCGATGGCGCCGGTGCGTCTACAACGATTGCTGGAGCTATTGGTCGCAATGTTTATTTGCTTTTGGATGATAATCGTTCAAAGGAAAATAATCCTCGTCCTTCGCTTACTGTCTCAAGTACTGCAAAAGTAAATGGTAATATTACCTATCGTGCAATGTCAGATGCAGCGATTGAAGAAGGCAGCGCGATTAAAGGTGAAGTAAAAAAAGAAGATTATAAAGTGTTTAATAAAAATGAACGCCGAGATGCAAATAATGGTTGGGCATGGGGTGCTCTCTTCGGAATTTTTTCATCCTTGATTATCGGCTTGGTATTTATTGGCTGGTTGAAGCGTCCGGCTCGGGAAATGACAGATATCATGTTGGCTAAGCCATGGCCATCAATCGGTTGGGGCTTGATCGTTTCAATTGTCGCTCCGATTGCTACCTTTATCGTTTGTGTAACAATCATCGGGCTTCCATTGGGACTTATCATGTTAGCCGCTTGGCTGCTCAGTTTGTTTATCGGACATATTATTTTTGCCGTTGCTTTGGGACGTTGGTTGATGAAGAAGTTTGGTAAAGCACTTGAACAGCCAACACTGATGTGGCCGATGGTTATTGGTGTTGTAGCAACTTCAATTCTAATTGCTATTCCGGTTATCGGCATGCTCATTTGCATGATCGCTACCTTGTGGGGAATCGGTGGAATTTGGCAGTACGCGAGAGCCAAAAGCTAGGATTTCCTAAATAAAGCCTAAAACCCCCTGAAATAGGGGGTTTTTGCTTATATATTGACAAAATACATTATAAGTGATATAATATAGAATATTCTTTAATAAACATTTGGTGATTTTTCCCTGGTTTTATTAATTGAAATCAGAGAAAAATTACTAAATTATAATAAAACTACCCAAAGGAGGGTAAAATGTTAATGAAAGCAATAAACATTATCATATACGTATTAGTTGCATGTTTAGTGAGCGTTGGTATTATCATGGGTCTTATGAATGCAGGCCTACTTGAGATCTCATTTCTTCAGTCAGTGTTTCCTCCCAGACTGGCCTTGCCAACACTGTGGGGCGTAACGGCTTCTATTTTATTATTGATCAAGTTCACCGTAAATGAAAAACAGGACCTTAAAGTTGTAAAGAGAGATCTTTTGATGACAAATGTGATTTTTTGTATTTCAGCAATTTCTATTCATACAAGTGCCGCTGCTTTTTCATCCGGTTATACGAAGATATCTATAACATTGTGGGTAATAACTATTGCAGTATTCATATTGAGATTCAATATTGAAAAAATATTGGCATCTGATGCAAAAAAAGTTAAAAACTAAAAGCTCATTTTAATAGAAGGCCGCTTAATTCAATAAGCGGTTTTTTATTTGTTAAATAGCTTTAGCATTCTTGACATTTTTGATTGAATACATTATTCTAAGCTTAATTAAATTGTTAAACGTACATTAAAAGGGTAATAAACCATGAACAAAAAAATGGAAAAAAAGATGTGGCTGTTCACGCTGTACATTTGCTTCGGCGGAATCGTGCTTTACTTTATTCTGGGACCGGATTTTATGGTCAGTATAATCAGTTGGTTGCTGGTAATTATTGTTTTCGCAAGTTTTGTTATTGCGGCAGCATTCCTGATTAATTGGGAGCAGGATAATATAAAAAAATTAGCCGGCATTCCTTGGAAGGTGGCGATATTTTATCCGGTGTATATTTTACTGATTTTAAGTTTCTATTTTATTGGAATCAAGTATTTTCCGGGAAATCACGTTGCCAATTCAGCATATTTTGCGGGCGGTATTTTTTTCGCGATACTATTGGGAACAATTTTTTTGAATGAGCAAAGAAAAACAAAGCTTAAGAAAGAAAATATCTCGGCATAACAACGGTGCAAAAGATCTATGATCTTGATTAAAATGGAGTATACATGCTTTAGATGCGAGATTATAACATTACTTTCTAAAACAAACGTGACTTATAATGGATAACAATCAATTAAAAAATGATTTGCTGCATAATGCAGCTCGTATTAAAAAAGAACTGCTCTGCAATTTAAATTCACTAAGAACACACAAGCAGAAACGACTTGTTTTACAAAAGTATTTGTGTGCGATTCATCCGCATTTTATTGTCTGGGTATCGGCTATGCAAAATTCTTGCATTTCCGTAACTGCCCGACAGGCCGCTTTTGACAATATTAAATGTGAGCTTATCGAGGATCATCAAATAATGCTGTATAAATTTATGCAGCAAATTGAAATTCAAATAGATCCCAGGGTTTATAGTGAGTTATTTCCTCGAATAATAGATATTAATCATATAATGTCATTGGGACTTTCATTGCATCGCGGTATCGGTCCGGCGACGGTCATCTTTTTTCTGGAAGAAATTTCCAAAGCGTTCATACCGTGGATAGAGGAAACAGCCCGGGAATTTGGAGCAACTGACTTCTTGTACACGGAAAAACATGGCGAAGCCGACGAAGCTCATTCTGCACAGGCATTACATGCGGTTTTAGCTGAGGCTCAGGCAGTTACTCTTCCTGAAGCAAGCATAGAAGCTAGTAAGACTGCCGTTATACGCTTGCTCAATAAAATCTTCTGTATTTAATAGTTCATTTTCCTTTAAAAGCCGTTGGGTTATCCAATGGCTTTTTTATTTCCTTATACCTTGATTATCATGTAAAATTAGATTATACTAGCACGATGAATAAGATTAGAAATTTTTGTATTATTGCCCATATCGACCATGGAAAATCGACCTTAGCGGATCGTATGCTTGAGCTTACCCATACGGTTGAGCAACGCAAAATGAAGGCGCAGCTTTTAGATCGAATGGATTTGGAACGCGAACGCGGCATTACGATTAAACTGACGCCGGTCGCTATGGAATATAAAGGATATAAATTGAACTTGATCGACACTCCGGGCCACGTCGACTTTAGCTACGAAGTCTCTCGTTCCTTGGCTGCTGTTGAAGGCGCGGTATTGTTAGTTGATGCTTCACAAGGAATTCAAGCGCAAACTTTGGCAAATTTATATTTTGCTATTGAACAGGATTTAACCATTGTTCCCGTTTTAAATAAAATTGATTTGCCGGCCGCTGATGTTGAACGCGTTTCGCAAGAAATTATAAAATTATTGGGCTGCACGAAAGAAGATATTATTTTAGCATCAGGAAAAACCGGCGTTGGTGTTGAAGCGATTTTGGATGCGGTTATTGAACGCGTCCCTTCGCCGCAGGGCGATCAATCAAAACCGCCGCGCGCTTTAATTTTTGATTCCAACTTTGACGAGTATAAAGGAGTGGTTGCCTATGTCCGTGTTGTTGACGGAGAATTTAAAAAAGGCGATAACATTCGCTTGTGCGCGACGCATGCCGAAAGTGAAATTTTAGATATTGGAAATTTTAAACCGGATTATCACTCAACGGGAAAACTGGAAACCGGCGCAATCGGATATGTTGTAACCGGTTTTAAGAGCGTTGCGGAATGTCGTGTCGGCGATACTGTAACCCTGAAGAAAGCGCAGGTTGAACCGTTGCAGGGTTATCATGAAGTAAAGCCGATGGTCTTTGCCGGAGTTTTTCCGCGCGAAGGAAATGAATTTAGCAGTTTGCGCGACGCGATCGACAAGTTAAAGTTGAACGACGCCGCTCTGATGTATGAACCTGAACAATCGCAAGCGTTAGGTTTCGGTTTCCGTTGCGGCTTTTTAGGATTATTGCATTTGGAAATTTTCCAGGAACGTTTGAAGAGAGAATATAATCTTGATCTTATCGTGACGATCCCGAGCGTTGCCTATCAAGTTTATTCAAAGGCAAATTCAGAGCCGCTTGTTGTCCGCAGTCCGCACATGTTACCTGATCCTTCGCACATTGATCATATTGATGAGCCATGGGTCAGTCTTGATATTGTTACGCCAAAAGCCTATATCGGCCCGATCATGAACCTGGTCCAGGAAAGAAAAGCCGTTTATCTAACGACGGAATATTTGGATCCGGAGCGTTTGGTTTTGCATTATCAGATTCCAATGGCGACGATCCTGACGAATTTTTATGACCGCATAAAAAGTGTTTCATCGGGTTATGCTTCGATTAACTATGAATACTTGGATTATCGTCAAGCTGATGTTGTGAAGATGGATATTTTGGTGGCTGAAGATATTGTTGAATCGTTATCAGTAATCGTCTATCGTGATGAAGCACATCGTCGAGGCAAAGAAATTGTTGAAACATTGAAAGAAAGCTTGCCGAAACAAATGTTTGTTATTAAATTGCAGGCTGCTGTTGGTGGAGCGATTATCGCATCAGAGCGAATTTCAGCAATGCGCAAAGATGTCACCGCCAAATTATATGGTGGCGACGTCACTCGTAAACGTAAGCTTCTGGAAAAGCAGAAAAAAGGAAAAAAGAAGATGATGGCGGCCGGCAAGGGAAGCGTTGATATTCCGTCCGATACTTTTGTAAAAATTTTAAAGCAATAATATGAAACGAAAACACATATTCAAAGCAATTTTAATTTTTGTCAGTTTGTTGGTAATTTTTTCCATGGTTGCCTGGACATTCACTATTTCAAATTAATATGCCTAAACGCTGGCAGCTTGCTACACGGGCGCCTGAAGATTTTACTCCCGAGCTCAATGGACTTCACAAGATTGCCCGTCAGCTTTTGTTTAATCGAAACATTACAAATCAAGAAGCAATTGAAAATTTTTTGCATCCGCAAAGCACCATCGAACATGATCCTTTTTTATTCTTAAGAATGCGCGAGGCGATTGATTTGACGATCAAGCACATTAAAGAACGCCATAAGATCGTTATTTGTGGAGATTATGACGCTGACGGTGTCAGTTCTTCGGCGATCATGACCGAAGTATTGCGAGCTTTAGCCGGCGACGTTGAAGTGTGGATTCCAAGTCGTTTCGGACAGGGTTATGGCTTAAACAAGGACATCATCAACGAGCTGAAAGAAAAGAATGTTTCTTTGATCATTACGGTAGATAACGGCATCCGCGCTAAAGCCGAAGCCGAGTATGCAATGTCGCTCGGTGTCGATATTATCATTACCGATCACCATGAAGGCCCGCCGACGCGCGAGGAAGAGCCGCCGTGCATCGTTATCGATCCTATTTTAGGACACGAAACCTATCCCTTTAAATATTTGTGTGGCGCCGGTGTCGCTTATAAGTTTGCCTGCGCTTTAATTGCTTCTTCGACCTTAAGCGAGGAAGACAAAGAAAAATTAAAGAATAAAATTATCGATTTAGCGGCTATCGGTACGATCGCCGATTGCGTCAGCCTACGCGGCGAAAATCGAATCTTAGCGGCCAAGGGCATTGCGGCGCTTAACCGCCGTCCGCGCTTAGGTTTACGCGAGCTGACTAATGTTTCAAACATCACGGGCGAATTAGATTCATGGAATATTTCTTGGCAGATTACGCCGCGCTTGAACGTCGCCGGAAGATTGGATCACGCCAATACCGCGTATCAATTATTGATTACAAAAGATCCGGTCGAAGCGCAAAGCATTGCTAAAGAATTGAACGAGAAGAATATTGAACGTCAGGCTTTGACAATGCAAATCGTTAATGAAGCGAGCCTTGATATTGAAAAAAATCAACTTGGAGAAAAATTATTGATTGCGGTATCACCTAATGTACTGGACGAAACTAAAGTCGGATGGAACGAAGGCGTTATCGGTTTATCAGCCGGACGTTTGGCTGAAAAATATTCGCGACCGTGCTTGGTTATCACACGCAGCGAAGGAAAAGTAAAAGGTTCGGGCCGCAGCGTTGAACAATTCAATTTAGTATCGGTTTTAGAGGCAGGCAAAGAGCATCTTGATCGTTATGGCGGTCATAAAATGGCTTGCGGTTTTACATTAAAAACTACGGAAGACTTGCATGGATTTATTGAAAAAGCGAAAGATTTGGCAAATGCTGATTTAGCGAATGTTGATTTATCACCGGTTTTAAAAATCGAAGCTGAAGTGGATATTGTTCAAGTTACTGATGACTTTATTGAAACGGTTGAATTGTTCGCGCCTTTCGGTCAGGATAATGGCGAGCCTAAATTTAAATCGCAAGCTGCAATTTCCGATATCGTGGTAATGGGCAAAGAAAAAACGCATATTAAATTCCGTGTTGGCGGTGTTTGGGCCCTGGCTTTTCGTCAAGCGCAGGTATTAGAATATCTAAAGATCGGTGACACAGTTGACCTTGTCTATACCGTATGTTTCAATATCTTTAACGGCCGGCGAGAACCACAAATAAAAATAGTTGATATTCAAAAATTATAATATGAAAACATTTACGATTTTTTCCGACGGTGGCGCGCGCGGTAATCCGGGTCCGGCGGCGATCGGAGCGGTTATTTCTTCCGAAGACGGAAAAGTACTTGAAGAGATTTCCAGAACGATTGGAGAAACTACCAACAATCAAGCGGAGTATCAGGCGATCATCGCCGGACTCGAAGCGGCCCATGCATTAGGCGCGGAAGCGGTTGAATGTTTTTTGGACAGTGAACTGGTTGTTAAGCAATTGAAGCATGAATATAAAGTAAAAAACAAAGAACTCGCACCGTTATTCGTAAAGGTGCATAATTTGTCTTTAAAGTTCAAAAAGATTTCATACACTCATGTGCCGCGTGAACGCAATAAAGAGGCGGATAGATTGGTAAATGAAGCTTTGGACGCGGTCGTTTAGCTCAGCTGGTTAGAGCGTTCCGTTCACATCGGAAAGGTCGCTGGTCCGAATCCAGCAACGACCACA
>CAZVMF010000019.1:0-16537 GCA_964628045.1 uncultured Gammaproteobacteria bacterium | reverse complement strand
CACAACTCTGTATGTCGCATCTATAATCGGAAGTTAAGCTTGCAAGCTTCTTCCCACGACTAATTCGCGCCCCTGCCAATCGGCTGACTTCCGATCGTCCCGGTAAACCCGGATTTTTGTTACCGAAACTCTTCAATCACGCCGCGGCGGTACATTACTTCGTGATTTATATCACTGGTAATTATTGTATCGCTATACGGAATGCGGCTGATCTTCCAACCCGGTACAAACTTTTCGTCAAGATCGTAAATAAATGTAAGTGTGTCCTGATGTTTGTACTTTATGGTGTCGATATTATCCAGGTGTAACTGTTTATTGTCATTCAACAATCGAACAGTTGCCCGCGCTTTAGTATCAACGGTATCTTTGCCGCAGGCTGAAACAAATAAAGCCAAGGTAAAAATAAAAAGAAATATTTTTACTGATTTCATAATGTCCGCCTCCGTGCGGTTATTTTTTTTTAAGTACAATCTCTACTGAACCTCGATTTCAGATTTTTCTGACAATCAAGATTCCGATAAAGATGGGAAGTAGAAATTATTTCTACTTCCCAGGGTTTTTCTCAATATTTGAGAAGGGCACCAAGCTATTTCTAGGCTCCATGGACCTAGTAAATATTTGATGATAGTCCCGCTAGTTTTTTGACACTGAAAATATCGGCTTGCATGGACATACATGCAGTAAGTTCCCGCGTATTCTCGTATCCATATAGTCGGTATAGTCGCCGACCTGCTCTTGAAAAGAACTTTCTTATTCTTCTCTCCTCAGGCGATAGCGTGTTAAGAGATTTTTGGGCTATCGCTTGGGGAGAGAAGGCAATATATTATTAATATTGCCTTTTGTAGCAGAACTAATTATTTTCGTCCTGCTTGATCGGCAGTTCTTCAAGTATTTCTACCCGAAGACCTATTTGCACGGATAAAAATCCGGCAATTTCAGATTCTTCAAATCCTTTCGGATCGTTGAATCTTACCGTACAATCGGCCTTGTTCCAGGCTCCGACTTCGTAGCTAATCTGCCTGTCTCTCATTGAAAAGAGAACAGATTCGAAACGCCTGACGCAAGTATTGCATAAACAATCCTTGGCAGTAATTTCCATGAACAGATTATCTTTGCGCCAATGAACCAGTCTAAGTTTTGACCAGCCGTTAACGCTGACTTTAAAATCTTTGTCCTGGAAACGATGCATCATTTCTTCAGGAATAATATTAATTGTTAAAGTATCTCCCAATTTTTTCTCCTTTTTTTATTTTTTCAATCTCTACTGAACCTCGACTTCAGATTATTCTGACAGTTAAGATTCCGATAAAGAGGGGAACTGATTTTCTCAGTTCCCAACCGTCCCAATTTTCCCTGTCACCAGAGAGAGGCAGTAACGTACGATCGCCACTGTTTTAACCTCGCCAGTTTTGGCATAACTAGCTCCGGAGCTAGTATGTTCTTCAGCTTCGTATGTCTGAAGAATGAGCGGCTCTAAATTTATATTAGAGCTGGCGGAGTTTCTGAGTCAGGTGAATCCTGCTCATACTAATCTCGCCATTTCTGCGCCTACCTAGTTCTCTCTTGCCGGGTGGTCGCCGGCACTACTTATGAAAAGAGCTTTTTGTTCTTCTCTCCTCAGGCGATAGAATGGCAGGAGAACCTAACTATCGCTTGAGGAGAGAAGGCAATACAGTGTATTGCCCGGGAAGTTGATTAGGAGATTCCGAGCTCCTCGTTAAGGATTTTTCTTGCAATGTAGAGGCTTGTTGCCTCAATAACATGCAATACTCCATTAACTATAAATTCATACTTTTTCATTTCCGCCTCCTTGGAATGGTTTAGTTAGAATTTTTTTTGATATCGTGGGGCAGTTTTTTGGGAGATGCCAGCTCCCCAAACCTTGCCGAATTTCATTATTTCCCTCGCTTTCAATAATTTAGCGTTGTTTGTGTTTTATTTTTCGCGTGTATTTACTTTTATCACGGAAGCTTTTTGTTCCGAGTTTTACTCCGGCAAAAACATTTCGTGACATCCGTTTTATTTGATTAACGCGATCGATCTTCACATTAATTATTTCTTTTTTCATGAACTCACCTTTTGTTTTTGTTTATTCCTGAAACAGCAAATTTCTTTACTGGCTCGGGAATAAAGGCAAAATTGTTTTTGCCCTTCACTTCATTCAAAGAGCTTTATCATAAAAATCTCGTTCATCATAAAAATCATCGTCTTCGTCGTAAAAATTGTGAACCGCATTTAAAACTTCATCATCGTCATCAGGAAGAATTAGCCAGTTAGCCCAAAATGATCGTGAATATCCTATCCAAAATACTGCACATAAATCTAGATTCTCCTGGCCAGTTATCCTCGATATCCTTTTCACGTCATCTTCAAACATAACAGCATACTCATGTATCTCTTCTTTACTTAATTTATCCATGAATGCACTCCTCCTTTGATGATTTTTAATTTACAAGCCCTAAGAATATTCAGCGTTGCACGAGTAAGCACTTTTTTGACTGGCTCTCGGCTACGGGAATATTCTTAGGCTTAAATTTCAAGATCGATGCTACGCAGCAATTGGCTGCGTAGCAAGCGCTTCGGCTTCGGCCTTAGCGGCAGCTTTCGCTTTCGCGTCAGCCGCTGCTTTTTCAGCCAATCTCTGCGCCTCCTTGCGGATGGCGAAGAAGTGGCTGGCCAAGTTGAGAATGTTTCTCGGCCCCTTCAGATCATTGATCTGTCTGGGCGAGAACCAGTTTCTCACATGATCAACTCCGCGTTTCGAGTTGAGCATGGTTGTCATCATTTCTGGTGACAACACTTTGGCTACCGAAATCACACCCGCGAGTTTAGTCACGCTGTGATTTCTGGTGAAGGCCAGAGCTTGAGTTCTTGAAATATCCAGAGACTCGATCGCTAAAGCAATTGTTCCCTTAAAGAACATTTGCCCCTCGGATAAAGGTTTCTTGGCCTTTACTGAAGTAGCGTTGCTCTTTGAAGCGTTGTTTGCGTTATTAATTGAGTTCATGGTTTTTTCTCCTTTTATTTAATGGTTATCCTGAATCTCAGGAGGGGAAAAGATCCAGGATAACCATTAAACGAGGGAGAAGGGCACGACAAGTCTTGTATAAAATTTTAATTTGCTGTTTTCAAGCGTTGTGTCTCTCGCTTGATTCAAGAGATTAGCATAGCCAAAAATATTTGTCAAGTCCTTCTTACACTTATATTTCAAAATATGTCAAAAATAGCTAATATTGAATAAAAAATAGAGTATTAAAGTATATTAAAATTGTATAAAGTATTTACACTTATTTTATATTTTAAATAAAAAGTAATGCTTTAAAAGTGTTGCTTTTACTAAATTAGTAGTTTTTTATCTAATATTAGTGTATTTTTTATTATTTTGCTTATTCAAAGCTTTTGACAAATAGGGTTTTTTACCGTAAAATTGAAAAGAATTATATGCCAGATAAACCTCACTACATTGAATTAGAAGCACAGGTCAGAGAGTTTTGGAAAAATTCCGGAACTTTTGAGCAATCAGTGCAAAAAGATGCGCCGAACGGCGAATATGTTTTTTATGACGGACCGCCTTTTGCTACCGGGACCATGCACTATGGTCATATGGCCGGACAAATCATTAAAGATGTTGTGCCACGTTTTTGGACCATGCGCGGATATCAGGTTGAACGAAAATGGGGTTGGGATTGCCACGGCTTGCCAATCGAGAATTTAGTTGAGAAAGAACTGGGCATTACCAATAAACGTCAAATCATTGAAATGGGCGTTGATAAGTTTAACGAAGCATGTCGCTCCAAGGTTTTAAGTTATGTTGATGATTGGAAAGAAATGGTGGCGCGTCTCGGACGTTTTGTCGATATGGAAAATGATTATAAGACCTTGGATCTTTCATTCATGGAATCGGTCTGGTGGGTGTTTAAGCAATTGTATGAAAAAGATTTAGTGTATGAAGGCTATCGTTCAATGTATATTTGTCCGCGTTGCGAAACAACGCTTTCGCAAACTGAAGTTGCCGACGGATATAAAGATATAAAAGATTTGTCAGTTGTTGCTAAATTTGAATTGGTTGATGAGCCCGGAACATTTTTGCTTGCCTGGACAACAACACCGTGGACATTGCCGGGCAACGTTGCATTAGCAGTTAATCCGGAACTTGAATATATAAAAGTAAAAAAGGACAACGAAATTTTAATTTTATCTAAATCAGAACAGGATAAAAAATCTCATGATGTTGAAGTTGTCGGAACATTGAAAGGTAAGGACTTAGTGGGAAAAGCATATAAGCCTTTGTTTGATTATTATTCATCGGATGAAAAATTAGCTAACCGAGAGAATGGTTGGAAAGTATATGCCGCCGATTTTGTATTAGCTGAAGAAGGAACGGGCATTGTTCATATCGCCCCGGCTTTTGGTGAAGACGATATGGCGCTTGGTAAAGAAAAGAATTTACCGTTTGTACAACATGTTGGTATGGATGGCGTTATGAAACCGGAACTGAGAGATTTTGCGGGCATGCATGTTAAACCGATTGAAGATGTGACCGCAACCGATGTTGAAATTATAAAATATTTGGCAGGCAAAAAATTATTGTTTGCTAAAGAAAAATATGAACACTCCTACCCTCATTGCTGGCGCTGCGATACGCCGTTAATTAACTATGCGACAAGCTCATGGTTTGTTTCTATTACCAAGATAAAAGAGACGATCTTAAAAACAGCTAAAGAAATTAATTGGTCGCCAGATTATATTAAAGAAGGACGTTTTGGAAATTGGCTCGAGGGCGCACGCGATTGGTCGATTTCCCGTCAGAGATTTTGGGCATCAGTAATGCCATTGTGGCGTTGCGATGATTGTAAGGCGATCAAGGTTTTCGGTTCGGTAAAAGAGCTGGAAGAAGCGAGCGGAAAAACCGTTACCGATTTGCATAAGCATATCGTTGATTTGATTGAAGTACCGTGTGTGTGCGGAAAAGTCATGCACCGTATTCCTGATGTGTTGGATACTTGGTTTGATTCAGGCTCAATGCCATACGCGCAGATGCATTATCCATTTGAAAATAAAGAGCGTTTTGAACAAAATTTCCCAGCCCAGTTTATTGCCGAAGGAATCGATCAAACACGCTGCTGGTTTTATTATTTGCATGTATTGGGCTCTGCATTAAAAGAAAAACCGGCCTTTAAGAACGTTATCGTTAACGGAACCGTACTGGCCGAAGACGGGAAGAAAATGTCGAAGAAGCTCAACAACTATCCTGACCCGAGATTGATGTTTGATAAATTCGGCGCGGACGCTCTGCGCGCATTTTTCTTAGCTTCGCCAGTAATGTTGGCTGAGAATATGAATTTCTCGGAAAAAGGAGTTGAAGAATCTTTACGTAAGAATGTAATGTTGCTTTTGAATGTGTATAGTTTTTACGCGATGTATGCGGGAGACGAAGTGGCAAAAGCAGATTCTCAAAATGTTTTAGATGCGTGGATTATCGCCAAGCTCAATCATTTGATTTCCGATGTAACCAAAGGAATGGAAGAATATAATCTTCCAAAATCAATGCGAGCAATTACTGAATTCATTGATGAACTTTCAACCTGGTATCTGCGTCGATCGCGCGATCGCTTTAAAGAAACGGGGGATGATAAGTTGCAAGCGTTGCAAACGATGAAATATGTTTTGATAGAATTATCAAAAGTTTCAGCTCCGTTTATGCCATTTATTTCTGAAGTGATTTGGCAAAAAGTTACCGGTCTTAATTTCATTGATGAGAAATCAAGCGTTCATTTGGAAAAATGGCCGGCCGCCGGAATTGAAAATGAAGATATAATTTCAGAAATGGAAACCGTTCGTAAAGTTGTTGAGATGGGCTTAGCGGCTCGTGATGCGGCCAAGATTAAAATCCGTCAGCCATTGCAAAAAATTATAGTTTCAGAAATTGCAATTGAGAATAAAGAGTTGGTCAATTTGATTATTGATGAATTGAATATCAAGGAAGTGCAGTTTAGTGAAGGAGCTGTAGAAAAAGTTGAACTTGATACGACAATGACTCCGGAACTAGAGCGCGAAGGTTTGAAGCGCGAAATTGTTCGTTTAGTAAATGGAATGCGAAAAGAAAAAGGTATGACGATTCAAGATAGAATTTCTCTCACTTGGGCTTCAGAGGATGAATTTGTAATAAAAACCATGGAGGAGTATGGTGATGAAATTAAAACAGATGTATTAGCAACGGATATTAAGATGGAAAAGACTGAAGGAATGACAGAATCAAAAGTAAATAATAAAAATTTATTATTAAGTATTAATAAAGTTTAAATATATGATGCCAGAAATTAATTATTATGCCATTCTGGTTTGCGGTATAGTCTCAATGATTTTGGGTTTCGTGTGGTATGGACCATTGTTTGGGAAAAAATGGACCGAGATTATCGGAGCAACCGAGATGGATTTGGCCAAGCGCAAAGAAATGCAAAAAAGAGCCGCTCCTTTATACGCCGTTACTTTTATTCTTTCTTTGTTTCAGGCCTGGGTTCTCGCATATTATATTGCCGGCTGGAAGGATGCGAGCGGGGTTGAAAATTCTCTCTGGATTTGGGCGGCTTTTGTCATCCCGACCGTCGCTGCCGGAGCAATGTGGAATAACGATTCTAAGAACATTTCCTGGGCTCGCTTCTTAATCCAAGGCGGATATTACTTAGTGCTCTTTGTCGTGTTCGGTTTGATCTTGGGATATTGGAAATAACACAATTTATTAATTAATAAAAACTATATGACTACTTGGATTATTATCGCCGTTATAGGTCTTTTGATATTGATTGTCATTGGAATGTACAATGGTTTGATCCGTTTGAAGAACCGCGTTGATGAAGCTTGGGCTGATATCGACGTGCAATTAAAGCGCCGCCATGACTTGATCCCTAATTTAGTGGAAACAGTCAAAGGCTATGCCGCACATGAACAGGGGACTTTGGACAAAGTTATTCAAGCTCGTAATTCGGCAATGCAGGCACAATCGACCGGCAACCGCGCGGAAATTGAGAAGACTGAAAATATGTTGTCTTCAACTTTGAAGTCAATCTTCGCATTATCAGAAGCCTATCCGGATCTAAAAGCCAATACAAACTTCTTAGAACTGCAACGTGAATTGTCAGACACTGAAAATAAGATTCAGGCTTCACGTCGCTTCTACAATACCAATGTTCGCGATTTCAATACCAAGCTCGAAGTTTTCCCAACAAACATGATCGGCAATATGCTCGGCTTTAAGTCACGTGACTTTTTCGCGGCTGAAGCAGAAGAAAAAGCCAATGTTGAAGTTAAGTTTTAATTACTAATTTTTACCACTATGTCCGAAGGATTGAATTTTGAAGGAATACCAGTGTTAGAGGATTCTGAAGCTGAAGTTTTAGAAAGACGCCAAGTTTTTATTGATAACTTAGAAAATGCCGACAGTATAAATGCAATAAAAAAAGCAATTGATGACTATTCAATTGTGGTTGGTGGTGAAAAAGAAGAATTAGAAAATGCAGATGAGGGTGAGAAAGAAGAAAAAATAAGAGCTTACATAAACTTTACAGAAGATAACTACGATGGACACGATATGAGCGCCGGTATTGCTCGCTATGAAAAAATTATGCAGGGTCTGGATAATATCGAAAGAAATGACGGCAAGTTGTCCGCCAAATTTTTAGCCGAAAATCTTAATGATTACGCCATCGAGATGGCTGTTGCCCGAGTGTTGAATGTTGAGGGATAAAATTGATTCTTATTAACATTCCGTCACTGTACACTCACATCGATTCAAATATATGAAAGAAATTTTAGGAAATAATATTGAGAGACAAGAAAAGCCTATAATTTCAGTTGTAGATTGGATTGAAAATAAAGAATGGGAGAAAGATGCTCAGATTATGAGCAGGGTTAATGAGACTACTGCTTATCTTAAGAGCATATCGAGTGAGGATGCCGGCTACACGTTTGGCACTCCCTTTGATGCTCTCTTTGTTATGGGGTTTTTAGAGTCAAATGATAATCATAAGATAATAGAAGAGAAGGTTCGAGATAAAGTCGTTATCGATCTAGGTGCGGGAAGTGCCTATCGGCTACTGGAAGAATTTGCTAAATTGAACGTTAAGGAATATATCGGTGTTGATAAGAAGAGAAGTGATTCTATAATATCAGATTATGCAAAACAAAGATTGGGAGAATTGGGAGTAAAGGGAGATTATATAAGATCTGATATGCTGCTTTTTGTCTCAAAGTTGCCCGATAAATCAGCGAATTTTGTCATTAACGGTATAGATGATAATATTCTTGATAACAAAGAATACTGGGATAGGTTAATAGATCAAATTTATCGAACGACTTATGACGAAGGGGTGATTATGGGCACAGGATCAGAGTTCAACTTATTTACAAAAAAGTTTGTCCAGATTAATGAACCCATAAGAAATGAATGGAATGTAAGTGAAGGAATTTTTAAAAAGAGATAATTATGCAATCACTTTACACTCACATCGATTCAAATAAACGAAAGACATGGTTGTTGATGACAATCTTCTTTATCGCTGTCATTTTGATTGGCTGGGTATTTTCGCAAGCCATGCAGGAGCCGGGAATTTTATATATTGCCGTCGGCTTTAGCATGATTTCGAGTTTTATTTCGTATTGGTGGAGCGACAAAATCGTATTAACAATGTCGAGCGCTCATTTATTAAAGATGGAAGACAATCGAGAATTATATCGATTGGTAGAAAATTTGTGCATTACAGCCGGATTACCAGTTCCGAAAATTTATATTATTGATGATACGGCGCCTAACGCCTTTGCGACGGGAAGAAATCCGGAACATGCGGCTATCGCCCTGACAACAGGAATTATTCAAAAATTAGAGAAGAGCGAACTTGAAGGTGTTATCGCGCACGAACTTTCGCATATCGGCAACCGCGATATTTTAGTTGCAACCATTGCAACGATCATGGTTGGAATTGTCGTATTGCTTGCCGATTGGTTTATGCGTTGGAGTATCTTCGGTCATCGTCGTTCTAATGATCGGGAAGCCGGACAGCTTCAACTCGTTATAACAATCGCGGCGATTCTTCTTGCTATTTTAGCGCCAATTTTCGCAACACTCTTACAGTTAGCAATTTCTCGTAAGAGAGAATTTTTAGCTGATGCTGATGGCGCAATGTTAACGCGTTTTCCTGAAGGCTTGGCGTCGGCGCTTGAAAAGATTTCGCGAGATCGCGAACCGTTAGAAGTTGCTAACCGTGCAACGGCGCACTTGTATTTTGCTTCACCGTTTAAGGAAAACGACGGTAAAAAAATCGGATTCTTTACTAAGGCCTTTATGACCCATCCGCCAGTAGAAGAAAGAATCGCGGCGTTAAGGGGGATTGAGATTAAATAAAGTCATGCAGGAGATTGAAGTAAAATTTTTAAATATTGATAAACAAGATATTGAAAAGAAGCTCGAGACGATTGGCGCACAAAGAATTGGAGAATTTTTTCAACGATGGAAATCATATGATTATCCTGATTGGCGCTTAGATAAAAAAGGCGCATGGTTGCGTTTGCGCGATGAAGGTGACGGGCGCGTGACTCTTTCTTTCAAGCAACGGCTCGGAGTTACTGATCATTCCGGAACTAATGATACCGGCATGGAAGAAGTGGAAATAATCGTTGATGATTTTGAAAAAACTTCTGTTATCATGCAGAAGCTTGGTTTTGTTGAAAAGCATTACGCTGAAAAGAAACGGATCAGTTGGAAAAAAGATGATACAAAATTTGACATTGATACTTATCCGGAATTAGAGACTTACTTAGAAATTGAAACAACTTCCTGGGAAAAGATTGATGAAGCGATTAAAGAATTAGGACTTAACCCTGAAGATAAGAAAATATTTTCAGCAAATCAAGCGTACGCTTTAAAAGGAATTAAAGTCGCAGAATTGCAAAAAATCAGTTTTACAGAGGGGTTAGTAAAAAAATAAATATCTGTGCTAGTATAATAACCAATCGTTATTTTAAAAAAACTTAGATTATGGACCCACGAATACAATTAATTAGAGCATGTTCCTGGGAAGAAGTATTTCTTACCTGGTACAAAAACGAAGGCGAAAAACAAAACTGGAACGAGTTGGCAAAAAGCCGCGGCTTTGCTTCTTGGGCGCAGTGGCGGCTCGAAGGCTATGCTCATCCATTTGAATGTCAAAAAGCCGATTGGGGATTATATGAAATCTCTAATCCGAGCGAAGTGATTTCTCAATGGTTTGGCGGACCCTTTAGAACAATGATTGAGCGTCATTATGATGGCGAACACACTAAAAGTTTTTCGCAGCTCGCTGCTCGGCCTGAAATTCTTGATAATCCGACGGTTAAAGATATGATCGTGAATTATCCGGTTGAAACAGTTATTTCAGCTTTGCAATTAACTGACGGACGCATCGTTGTTATTGAAGGCTCGCATCGTTGTTTTGCTTTAGCGGTAATGGCCGCTCAAGGAAAGCCGTTTTCCGGAACATTAACTTTCGCAATCGGAAAATCAACCTTAACCGAGCTGCCTGTCGTCGGACAAGTTATAAAATCTTAGTTTTTTCAAGACCCCGAAAACCCGGGGTTTTTGATTTTTTGTCAATTTGCTAAGCAAGCGCAGACGTGATGTAATAAAGATATACTAATTAATACGAATATGACCCTAAAACAGATTCAAGAATTAGCCGTCGAACTCGGCATCAAGAACGATTTGCGCGGCGTCGCCCGCGTTAAGAAAAATATGGCGCGCGTCAAAGAAAAATACGCTCGGATGAGTAAAGAGCAAAAAGAAGAATTTGATGAAGTAAAGCTCACTAATCCTTATACTGATTCACGCATTCTTAACGACACCGGTCGCAAGACAATCAAAAAGGTAATGGCCGGCATCGACATAGAAGGTGCGGAACTTTTGTTAGCAAAACAAATGGGCGATATTGATTTGGTAATTGCTCATCATCCGGAAGGACGGGCCTTAGCTGATTTGCATGACGTGATGAGTTTGCAGGCGGAAGTTTTGTCATTGCACGGCGTTCCGATCAATATTGCAGAATCAGTAATCAAGCCGAGAATCTCGGAAGTAAGCCGCGGCGTTTCGCCAATCAACCATAATCGCAATGTTGATATTGCCCGCGCTCTTAATCTTGATTTTATGTGCTGCCATACGATCCAGGATAATATGGCCGCTACTTTTATTACGAAATTGATTGAAAAAAATAAAGCGAAGATTGAAACGGTCGGCGATATTGTACGCATACTTAAAGAAGTTCCGGAATATAAGCAATCAATGAAACATGGCGCCGGTCCACGTTTGTTTGTCGGCGACGCTGATAACTACGCGGGAAAAATTGTCGTTACCGAATTTACCGGCGGCACTAACGGTTCAAAAGATATTTATGAAAAAATGTCGCAGGCCGGCATCGGAACAATTATCGGTATGCACATGGGCGAAGAGCATAGAAAGGAAGCCGCCAAGTATCATATCAATGTCGTTATCGCCGGACACATGTCGTCCGATTCGCTCGGCATGAACTTGTTCTTGGATCAGTTAGAAAAAAGAGGAATCAAAGTCGTGCCGATTTCCGGTTTAGTACGAGTTAAGAGAACATAAAATGCTTTCATTCATTAAAGGAACAATTATCGCGAAACTAAAAGACGATCTGATTATCAGGAGCGGGGATTTGGGTTATCGCGTTACGGTTACGCCGTTAGTCTTAGCAGAGGCCAAGCCGGGCGCGGAAATCGAATTGTATTTGCATGAAGCCGCTCGGGAAAATTCGATTGAACATTACGGCGTTAAAACGCTTGATGAATTAGATTTGTATGAATCGCTGCTATCAGTTTCCGGTGTCGGTCCTAAGTCAGCCTTAGCGTTCTTAAGTCTATCTTCGGCAAGTGCTTTGCGTGGCGCGATCGCCCGCGGCGAAGCCGATACTTTAACGAAAGTTTCCGGCATTGGTCGAAAAACCGCGGAACGCGTAATTTTAGAATTGAAAAATAAAGTCGGCGATATCGGCGTTTCCGCAACTGAAGTCGGCGGCGGTTCGGACGAATTGCAAGCTTTGGTTTCGCTCGGTTATTCAGCCGTGCAAGCTCGTGATGCTTTATCGAAAGTTGATTCAACGATTAGTGATAGTGGAGAACGTATTAAACAAGCGCTTAAACATATATAAATGACAATCATAAAAAAGAAGACATGGCCTGAACAATTTGAAGCGATGATGAATGGTTCAAAAACCTTTGATGTTCGTATTGCGGATTTTGAAATTAATCTCGGCGACTCGATTCTTTTCGAAGAGTTTGATCCTAAAACTCAGGAATATACCGGCCGTAGTTTGGAAAAGCGTGTCGGTTATATTTTAAAAACCAAAGAGATGAAATTTTGGGACGAGAAAGATGTTGCGGAAAACGGTTTTCAAATCATGTCTTTAGAATAATATGATCTTGCGTGAGGAAAAAATTAACGAAGATTCTTTAGCTGCGCTCGATGCATATTCGAGCTCCTGTCATCCCTGCCAACTGCTTCAATCAAGTGCCTGGCTCAGGTTTCAGGAACAAACAGGGCGAACGCCGCGTCTTTTTTCATTCGAAGATAACGAGAAGAAAATCTACTTCAGCGCGCTTGAATATTCTTTGCCATTGAAAAAGAAATATCTCTACATTCCGCGCGGACCTTTTGTTGGTCATGAGATTACATGGAAAATATTATTAGATGAATTAAAAAAATATTTAAATAAAAAAGATTTTCTTTTTGTACGATTTGAACCTGACGCCAGTGGTGGGATTCCCGCTTTCGCGGGAATGACAGTGAAGCGCGTCTTGGATTTTCAGCCGAGTCATACTTTTTATACAGACTTACAACAAGATGAAAAAGAATTGTTTGCCGCCATGCATCCGAAAACCCGCTATAATATCCGCCTGGCCTTAAAAAAAGAAATGAGTTTTTTGTACGATGACAAAGATTTCAACTCATTTATTGCCGTAATGAAAGAAACAAGCTCTCGCGACGGTTTTTCTTCGCATTCGGCTGAATATTACAAAAAGATGCTTGAATCCGGCGTCGCCCGACTGGCTACCATTAAGGATAATGGGGAATTGCTCGCCGCCGGAATTTTCGCCGAGTTCGGTGATACGATGACATATTTGCATGGCGCTTCATCTTCTAAAAAACGAGAATTAATGGCGCCCTATGCCTTGCACTGGGAAATGATGATGTACGCTAAGAGTCAGAGCTGTCAGTGGTATGATTGGCACGGCGTTGATTCTGGTAAGTGGCCGGGCTTCACGCGTTTCAAAAGAGGTTTTGGCGGACATGATATTATGTATCCCGGCACCTTTGATTTGATTCTTGATAGAGCCTCATATTTGGGTTATACTGTAGTTCGCAGGATGCGAAGATTATTTTAATTATGGACAGAGTTTTACAAACAATTAAAAAGTTTATTCCTAAAAAATTATTCAACATGGCTTGGCCCATGTATCATTTTTTATTGGGAGTTTCGGCGAATATTATTTACCGTTGGCCATCGGATAAATTAATTATTATTGGCGTTACCGGAACCACCGGAAAAACCACAACAACATATTTAATTGCGAATATGTTGCGTGAAGCGGGATTCAAAGTCGGCTTTACCTCAACGGCAATGTTTTCAGACGGAGAGCGTGATTGGCTTAATTCAAAAAAGATGACTATGCCCGGTCGATTGTTTACGCATCGAATGTTGCGTTCAATGCTAAAGAATAAATGCCAATATGCGATTGTTGAAACATCATCAGAAGGCATTGTTCAATATCGTCATCGTTTTATAAATTACGACCTTGTTTTGATTACCGGTCTTTATCCTGAACATATCGAATCGCACGGAAGTTTTGAGCATTATAAAGAAGCGAAGGGAATGCTGTTTCAGCGACTTAAGGATTGTAAGACAAAATATGTTGATGACCATGGTTTTGTGCAGCGTGCTGAGGGCGTAAAAAAATTAAGCTTGAATCGCGTAAAAAAAACCTTACTCGTTAATGCTAATGACGAGCACTCGCCGTACTTTGCTGAATTTTGGGCCGAAGAAAAATATACTTTTTATATTAAGGATGAAAAAAATTATTGTGACGCATTGCCGGCTGATATTACGAAAATCATCGGATCCATTACCGAGCAGGGGAAGCTCGTAGTCAATGGCGCGCGTATCACGCCTCACATGATTGGTCGATTTAATATTCATAACATCTTAGCCGCCTTAAGTGTTGGTGTTGCTCGAGGTCTTGATGTGCCTAAGTTGGTTCCGGGCCTTGAATCCGTTCACGGTGTTCCGGGCAGACTTGAGCTCATTGAAGAAGGACAGAAGTTCAGAGTTATTGTTGACTATGCTTTTGAGCCGCGGGCTGTTGAAAAACTATATGAGACTATTAATGAATTAGAACACGGTAAAATTATTCATGTGTTAGGTTCGGCCGGCGGGGGACGGGACAAGGCGCGTCGTTCAGTTTTAGGTGCTTTGGCCGGAAAACAAGCCGATATCGCTATTGTAACCGATGAAGATCCGTATGATGAAAATCCTTTGGCAATTATCGAGGCGGTAGCCATTGGAGCTGAACAGGCCGGAAAAGTGCGTAATGAGAACTTATTTACCGAAATTTCCCGCCGTGAGGCTATAAAAATGGCTTTATCTATGGCAAAACCAGGGGATGTCGTGCTTATTACAGGAAAAGGTTCAGAACAGGCCATAGTTCGGGAAAATGGACGCAAAGAATTGTGGGATGATAGAACGGTTTGCCGTGAAGAATTGGCAAAACTTTTTAAAGCTGTGGATAACTAAGAATCAAGTTCTGCATCAAGTCTGCTCCACCACTGGCAAAATAGCTTATATTAGGTAAAATAATAAGGTCTTGACAATTTTTTTTGAATTTTCCGAAAACTGTTGACAGCTTATAGTTTTGTTGTTAATATAAAAAAGCTTTTTTGAAGCAAAGTATTAGAAACCGCCAGAGTGTATTAATCAATATTACATACACAGGTTCGAGTGAATTAGGCGGTTTTTTTTCGTCTTACAGAGGGATTTTTTAAAATATATTAGCCGTTTAAACCCCTCCCATATTTAATATAACCCCCATATAAAGATCTCAATTAATCAGTTGAGATTTTTGCCGTATTAACTCATTTTTTAAGCCTATGCCCAAAGCCTCCGCCGCACCGGTGCGCGTCGATAGCAGCCGGAAATACTTTACAAACCAGGACGCGGTTATTCCGATGCCTGATTTGATCGAAGTGCAAAAAGATTCATACGCTTGGTTCCTTAAAGAAGGACTGGCCGATCTTTTTGATGAGATTTCTCCAATTACCGACTTTATTGGTCGTGATTTGGAATTGCAGTTCGGCAAATATTATTTTGACGAACCGAAGTTTAATGAAGCTGAAAGTAAAGCAAAGAATGTTACGTATGAAGCTTCGTTACGTGTTGAGACCACGCTTTTAAATAAAAAATCTGGACAAAAAACCACTCAGGAAGTCTTTTTGGGCGACTTCCCGATCATGACAAAAAACGGAACCTTCATTATTAACGGTATTGAACGTGCTATTGTCTCGCAGTTAATTCGCAGCGCCGGTGTTATTTTTACAACTGAATTGATTCGCGGACGAAAATATTACGGAGCAAAGATTATTCCAAACCGCGGAGCTTGGATTGAAATTGAAACTGACGCTTCCGGAGTAATGTGGGCTCGTATCGATCGTAAGCGTAAAGTTGCCGTAACATCGCTGTTGCGTGCTTTTGGTTATGGAGCAGATGAAGAAATCCGCGCTTTGTTTAAAGAGGCTAATCAAGGTGAAGTTGATTATATTGAAGCTACCTTGGCAAAAGATACGGCAAAAGATGAAGCCGAAGGTTTAATTGAGGTTTATAAGCGTATCCGCCCGGGAGATTTGGCAACAGCCGATAACGCCAAGTCATTGATTCACTCAATGTTCTTCCGTTTTGACCGTTATGACTTTGACCGTGTCGGACGCTATAAACTCAATAAGCGTTTTGGTTTTGATATTCCTAATAATAAATCGACTCGTATTTTACGCCGTGAAGATTTAGTTGCCATTATCGGCGAAATCATGCGCTTGAACATCACCCAGGATAAAGAAGATGATATTGACCACTTGGGTAATCGTCGTGTTCGCGCTATCGGAGAATTGATTCAAAATAAAGCTCGTATCGGTTTGGCCCGTATGGAGCGCATCATCAAAGATAAGATGAGTATTTTGGAAATTGAATCTTTGACTCCGAACAAGTTGATTAATGCCATCAAGGATCGCATGAGTACCTACGATATCGAGAGTTTGGCGCCAAACAAACTTATCAATGCTCGACCGGTTATGAGCGTTGTTAAGGAATTTTTCATGTCCTCCCAGTTGTCTCAGTTCATGGATCAAACCAATCCATTGGCCGAACTTGAACACAAGCGCCGTCTCTCAGCCATGGGACCGGGCGGCTTGACTCGCGAACGCGCCGGTTTCGAAGTTCGCGACGTACACACC
>CAZVMF010000018.1:0-16702 GCA_964628045.1 uncultured Gammaproteobacteria bacterium | reverse complement strand
CGGCCTTTTGGGAAAAATACTCTAGATAAAAAAGAATCTGCCATATATGCAAATAATTATTGTTTTATCAGTCTATTGTACTGCAAGAGCCTTTAAAAATCAAGGGGAAAACTGTCTTTCTTAAATTTCAAGCTTTTTATCAATAAGTTCAGTAATAATCGAAAAATGCTCGGGTTTGTTAAAATCTAGCTCACTCCTGTCTATAAAGAAAGCATTGGAATGACGCTGGAAAAAATCACGATGAGCGTTACCGGCTGTTACGAAACGGTTAACTACGTCACCGTCCACTTCAAACAATCTCCCCCGCTTCATCATGAATTCATGAACCTTTGTCTTATCAGCTTCTAAAATTATCATCAAATCCGGCATTGATAAAAATTGCGCATCTAAAGCCGAAAGCTCGCGCATCAATTCTTTTTGAAATTCATGCTCAAGCCAATGTTCGCTATATACGTCATTAGTCAGCCAAAAGGTATCCATGATGACAAATTTACCGGATTGCTTAAGCTGCTCCGCTTTCAAATGCATTTTCGTAAGCAAGTTACGGAAATAAATTCGCGATTCAAGCTGGTTCTTATTATCGCGCAGATTTTCTTTAACTCGTTCCGGAAATTCTTCACCTTCAAAAATTGCTTCGGCCTTATAATGGTCAGCCAGCATATGGACCAAAGTAGACTTTCCTGTCCCCGGTCCTCCGCACACAGCAATGATGCACGCGTTCGACATATTATTTCTTTACTACTCCAACTATACTTAAACCAAATGGAAAACGTATTTTATATTTAAATAATCTATTTTCAACTTTCAGCATCCAATATAAAAGCTCATTAATAACTACTGGCAAATCATAGGTTTCGGATTGCGGCTTAGCTTTTTTTGAAATCAAGCGTTTGGCAATCATTACCGGAAACAAAAATGAATTCCAATAACCGCGCTCCACATGTTTAAAACCCTTATCACTTAATTTCTCATGCAATTCTTTTTTCGAATAACGTCGAAAATGCTCAAGATAGACGTCATGACTGCTGAATAGAAACTGATACGCCGGCACAGAATACATAAATAAACCATCCGGCTTTAACATCGAGTAGATATTAGCCATGGCCGTCTGGTCATGTTCGATATGTTCCAAGACATCAAAAGCGCAAATTAAATCGTATTTTATTTCATGTTCAAGCGCTTGTTCAATATTTTGAAAAAAAACATTATGCCCCCTGTTTTTTGCCACTTCCAAAGCTTTGGCATTTATATCAGAACCGACCACGGAATTATCAAATACCGACAAAGCCTCTAACTGACTACCGGCGCCGCAACCGATTTCTAAAATGTTTTTATTAGAAATACCATGACGAATCATTAATTTTTTTATAAGATCCCGTCGCGCTTTATACCAAAAATTATCAAAAGCCGAAGCGTTTTTTTCTAAATCTAGATAATCCATTCTTAGTTATAAATTCTTAAGAGGTCTTCCCTGTTAATAAAAGCGCTGGCCACTGGTCTATCATCATGACTAAAATTTTCTTTTTTCATTTCAGGCGATATTTCACCCTCAACAGTGAATCCAAGTTTCTCTAGTAAACCAGGGTGAGCAGCGACTAACCAAGAAGTTGCCCTCACTTGTTCAATTGAAGAATTGTCTTTCAAAATTTCTGCCAATTTTTTAAATCCATCTCGTAGTAACGTTAATTTATTACCTAGTGAAAGGGTTTCAGAAGGAGAAAGGTGAATATGAATTTCTGTCTTTTTTTGCTCATATGTAAGCATCTCATTCAATGGTATAAAACCCGTCATAGCATTAATACCTTTTCTTAGACTTGATTCAAAACTAACTGGTTCAGCGTGTTGCCAGTCAAACAATGGCTGCAAGCTAACCATAGCATTATTTAAAAATTCTTCTTCATTATCTATTAAACAGATTCTCTCTAAATTACTATCTATTTCATTAATTGTATTCGTGTCTAAATATGGATTGTCCTCAACAGTTAAAAAGAATTGTAACCTTTTAAGTAAATCTTTGTGACGCAATTTGGAATCTTGATTTTCATTAAAGCACTGGCGTAAAAGCCTCTGCATTCTTTGTTCTATAGTTTCTGCCTTCTCTTTAATTTTAGGACTTTCGAGATTCATATTTTTCTTTATTTTTTAGCGCTCAATTGCTGATGTTCCTCCGTGTTTAACAATCCACACTTCTTGTATTTTTTTCCGGAGCCGCAGGGACAAAGATCATTTCTACCGACAACGTTGCCTTCGGCGTCCTTCACCTTTCGCTCGGTAAATACTTGAGTTATCGACGATGAACCTTCACCCATGGTTTTAGCCGGTGCGGAAATGGTAATATTGCTCAAATTTGTCTGCGGCATGACAAAATCCTGCAAACCGCCAACTTTATAAATAGAATACACAACTTGCTTTTGAATCAAGCCAAGTAATTCAGTATATAACCTGAATGATTCTTTCTTGTATTCAACAAGTGGGTCGCGCTGACCATAGCCGCGCAAACCGATACCGCGTCGCATATAATCCATAATTTCCAAATGATCCATCCACAAAGCATCCATAGTTCGCAACAAGACCGAACGTTCTACTTCACGCCAATCAAAACCGGCTTCTTTTGCCATCTGCGCCATTTTCTCATAAGTATTTTTTGCGCTTTCAACAATATGCTCGATAATATCGGTTTTAAGTTTTATTTTATCAAGCTTTGAAGCGTCATTCGCGATTGAATCCAATTTTTCAACAAAACTTCCTTCAATCGGGAAAATTGTGGCGATGCTTTCTTTAATTTCTTTTAAGTCCCAATCTTTTACATAATCGGCAACCGTATGAAAACTGACAAGTTGTTCAATTTCAGCTTCAACCATTTGCAAAATAATGTCTTGCAAGCTGCGTTCCCCTTCTTTAGGTTCATGTTCTCCGAGCGCCAAAATTTCACGACGACGTCCGTAAATCGAATGACGATGATGGTTGATAACGTCGTCATATTCAACCAAATGTTTTCGAATATCAAAGTTGTTACCTTCAACTCTGCGCTGAGCCGATTCAATTGACTTTGAAATAACTTTGTTTTCAATCGGCGTGTCTTCAGGCAATTTCAAGCTGCGCATCAGATTCTTCATTCGATCGCCACCGAAAATACGCATCAAGTCATCGTCCATTGAAACATAAAACAAACTCGAGCCCGGATCGCCTTGTCGTCCGGCGCGTCCGCGCAGCTGGTTATCAATGCGGCGCGCTTCATGACGCTCCGTACCGATAACATGCAAACCGCCGACAGCTACGACTTTATCGTATTCATCCTTATTAAACGGCGTACCGCCCAAGATAATGTCGACTCCGCGACCGGCCATGTTTGTAGCAATGGTTACGGCGCCGAATTTTCCGGCTTGAGCAATAATGCTTCCTTCTTTTTCATGCTGCTTAGCGTTCAAAATTTGCGCTTGAATGCCTTCACGTTCGAGTAACGCGCCGAGCAATTCATTTTTCTCAATGGAAATAGTACCGACTAAAACCGGTTGACCTTTTTCATGACGCGCTTTTACTTCTTCAATAACCGCTCTGAACTTCGCATCTTCATTGGCATAAATCTGATCATTTAAATCTTTTCTGACCGTCGGTCGATGCGTCGGGATGGCCACGGTTTCCAATTTATAAATTTTGAAAAATTCTTCCGATTCCGTCATAGCCGTACCGGTCATACCGGCCAGCTTATTGTACATACGGAAATAATTTTGAAAGGTTACGGTCGCCAAAGTCCGGCTTTCGCGTTGGATCTTAACGTTTTCTTTAGCTTCGATCGCCTGGTGCAAGCCTTCGCTGTAGCGACGACCAAACATCATGCGTCCGGTAAATTCGTCGACAATAATTACTTCGCCGTCGCGAACAACATAGTCCTTATCTTTATGAAATAAAACTTCAGCTTTTAACGCCGCTTCAAGATGGAATTGAGCAATCGTATCACCGGATTTCCATGGATCAGTATCAACGCGTTCCGCCACCCAGTCCTGACCGGCTTCGGTCAAATGAACTGAATGCATTTTTTCATCCAAATTATATAAATCCGGATTTGTCGCCAAACTCTTCATTAGAGTCGCGTAGGTGTAATAGCGATCGGCTGACTCTTCGGCCGGTGCGGAAATAATAAGCGGCGTACGCGCTTCATCAATTAAAATCGAGTCGACTTCGTCAACAATCGAAAAATATAAACCGCGCTGCACCATCTCCTGCGAACTCATTACCATGTTGTCACGCAAATAATCAAAACCGAATTCATTATTGGTTCCGTATAAAATATCGCATTGATACGCTTCACGGCGCGCAACTTCTTTAAAGCGACGCAATCGTTCATCGTATTGTGTTTCGTCATTATGTTCCGGATCGTATATTAACGCTTTGTCATGAATAATAACGCCGGTACTTAAACCAAGCGCATGATATACCTGTGCCATCCAGCCGGCACCGACGCGTGACAGATAATCGTTAACTGTAACGAGATGAACGCCGCGACCTACCAAAGCATTTAAATATAAAGGCAAAGTTGCAACCAAGGTTTTTCCTTCACCGGTTTTCATTTCGGCAATCTGACCGCGATGCAAAATAATACCGCCGATAAGCTGCACGTCATAATGACGTTGTCCGGTAACGCGACGAGAAGCTTCGCGAACCGCCGCAAAGGCTTCAGGTAACAATTCATCAAGAATGCGCGATTCCTCTTCAAGGCTCAGCGATTGAACAAGTTTTCCGTTTTCATCGCGAGTTACTCCGAGTTTTTCCCTAAATTGTTTAGTTAAAGCAGCCAACTCATCGTCGGACATTGCGGTATAGCGCGGCTCCAGTGCGTTTATGGACTGAACCAAGGGCTCAAGCGCCTTAACAGTACGGGCGTTGGGGTCGCCAAACAATTTAGAGATAATGCTCATAATCAGCCTATCTTACTCTATTTCGCGTCGTTTGGCAATCCTCTTTTCTTTGTGTTTTTTGATTAAATCAATAAGGTGATCCTTGACCTTATCAATCGCTTTATATAAATCGGATTCGGTCTTTTCAACACGCAAAAGATCACCGGCAACTTCGAGGTTGGCCTCTGCTCGAAAAATATCTCCTTTGTGATGATGATTCGTGGTTAATTCAACTTCAAAGTCAAAATTAATGACCTGCGTTGATCCCAGATATTTCTCTATAGAATCAATTTTTTCATCAATATAAGAACTGATGGCCGGAGTTAATTCGAGGTTGGTTGATTTTACATTAAACTTCATATTTAAAATAATTTAATAATATCTTTAAAGGTCACGATAATGATCAAGCCTATCAACAGAATAAAACCGATATTATGGATGATTGTTTCTGTTTTTTGACGAACCGGCGAGCCTTTGAATTTTTCAATGATTAAGAACAAGACACGTCCGCCATCAAGCGCCGGAAATGGAATAAAGTTAATGATTGCCAAGTGTAAAGAAAGAATGGCGGCAAATTGCGCTAAATAGGCAAAACCCATGTCAGCCATCTGACCGGTTAAGGCCGCAATACCAACCGGACCGACAACGTCACCGCCGACCGCTCCGCCAGTAAACAATCTTCCGATAAGTAGGCCGAGGCCGCTGATAATCGCCCACATTAGTAAGCCAGTCAATTTAAATCCTTCAACAATCGCTTTGTACCATGGAAAACGAACAATTCCGGTTTCCGCAATTGATATGCCGATACCGGCTTTTTTCGTTTCTTCAATGACTTGCGGTGTTATTGTTTTTTGCAATGTTTCTTTGCCGCGCTTTATCTCGTAGTTCAAAGGCTTCCCGGATTTATCGGCAATGAAATTTTGCAAATCGGTATAATTTGAAAAATGATTTCCATTAATTGATTCAATTACATCACCTTGCTTTATTTCAGCTGCTTCGGCCGGTGATTTTGGCAAGACGCTCATCACTTGAATCTGACGATTAGTAATGACAGCATCCTTTGGAAAAGCTGCTCCGTCTAAAGCCTGCGGCAATCCTGAAATTAAACCGGTGGTAATAATTACAAAAGCTAAAATAACATTCATAATAACACCGGCGGAAAGAATCAAAGCGCGCTTGCCCAAGGAACGTGAGGCAAAACTGTCTGGATCGAGCTTTTCGTCGCCGTTCTCACCTTTAATTTTTACAAAACCGCCGATTGGAATAAGATTGAATGAATAAATTGTGTCGGCGGCGTCGGTCACCTCTCTATTTCCCCAAAAGAAAACGCCTTTGCCGGCCGTATTGCGGTACCAGCCGAACAAACGCGGCGGAAAACCCAAACCGAATTCTTCGGCGCCAACGCCGAATTTACGAGCGGTTATGAAATGTCCAAACTCATGAACCAAAACAAGAATGCTCAGTAATACGAAAAAAATCAGTGCAGTTAATATCATATGGTTAAACGGTCATTATTTCTTTCTCTTTGTGATCACGCTTGGTTTTCAATTCGTCATTATACGCATTGACCGATTCATCAAGTTCTTTAACAAAACGAAACTTATCGTCTTCGGCAATGGTTTTTTCTTCAAAGGCCGCTTCGATTTCCTGTTTCACTTCATCGCGCAATTGACGAATAACAATACGCGCATCTTCCATTTTAGTGTTTAATTTTTTTACCAATTCTTTACGGTTTTCTTCAGTGAGCATCGGAACGGTCAAGCGAATCTTATCGCCTTCATTGACAACGCCCACGCCCAAGTCAGCGGCCACAATCGCTTTTTCAATATCTTTTAAAACAGTTTTGTCCCAAGGAGTAATAACAATACTGCGACCGTCGCTCACGGCAATATTTCCCACGCCGTTTAACGGCATGGTTGAGCCATACGCTTCAACATTAATTCCTTCAAGCATATTCGGATTGGCTCGTCCGGTACGCAAGGTTGCGGCTTCACGCTCAAAAAATTCTATGGCTTGAGCGAACTTTGATTTTGCATTGTCTAAATAAGTACTCATAGATTCATTATAATTATTCAAGATTTTTTACTCCCAGATACATGATACCAGGATTTGTCGGATCGTCCACTAATGTCCAACCGGCACGCGAAGATGGAAGCTTTTTGGTTGACCAATTCTGTCCTCCGTCCGTTGTTCCGTAAAAAGTTGTATTAGTAATATAATATATTTCTTTTGAATTTTTTTGTGAAACCGAGAGACTGTTAATGACGGCTTCTTTTTCCGGAGTGATCAAATTAAGCGCAGTCCAATCGTCGCCGAAATTAATAGTCTTTAAGATGCCATAGTCATTGGCCAATAATACCAAGCCGGGTTCAGCTTTGGAAAAAGCCATGTCTCGAAAACGAGCGCTGTTTGGAAATTCTTTCAGCTGTTCGGCCAAACTTTCCCAACTTGTTCCCTTGTCCATAGAACGGAACAAACCTTTACTCTTTGTCGCTACAAAAATAATACGACTGTCGGCCGGCGCGATGACAACCTTCATTACTTCATTATCAAAACGATTCAAGGTTCTCCAGCTCTTTCCAAAATCCGATGAAAGAATTATTTCACCGCGAGATGTTGAAATATACACATTGCGGCTGTCATAATGGTCAATGGCGATCGAGCTTACCGTTACGTCCAATTCGTTGTCATAATATACTTGCTGCCAGGTTCGACCGCAATCAGTGCTCTTCATTGCTTTATTGGTGATCGCAACGTATAAAGTACATTTTGCAGCCGGATCAACCGCAAAAGCAGTTGGAGTTACCGGACCAAGACTTTTAATAGGCAACCACGATTCCCCGCCATCATAACTATAATACATTCCGTTTTCAACAGTTCCGTAATAAATTGCTTTTGAATCGCTCGGATCTATCGCTACGAAAGTTGCATCTAAATTATTAATTACCGAAGGATTGCCCGAGGTGGTTGGAATTAATGCTTTTTGCTGCCAGCTCTCTCCGCGATTTGATGTTTTATAAACTCCTCCATCCGGACCGTTTGATTTTCCGCCTAAGCCGAGATTGATCGTGCAACCGGACAAAATCAATATGGCCGGAATAAGTACAAACAAAAGAGATCGTTTTGCCTTCATATAGTTAAATAGTTAAAAGAATGTTTTCAAGCACTGTCGCAGGCGCGACGTTTGATTCTAAGTAACGCATTGAATGTTTTAAACGCTCATCAATGGCGCGTGCGTCATTAACACTGACGAGACGAGCGGCTTGCTGTATTTCTTCTTGCAAAAATGCAAAGCGCATATATTCCGGTTGGTTAAGGTGTGTCATTAGTATATCACGAACTACGCAGCGCCAATCATCGATAACTAAACTTGCGGCTTCAGCCGACGCAGCGCCTTTTGTTCCGGATAATAAACCGGCAGCATCTTTAAAACGTTCATATAAACGCTTGCTTAAGGAACTGATAAAAACGCGAGCCGGCGCAAGTTGTTGTTCAAGCGCTTGAGCATCACGTGCCAATTCAAGAGCAAAGCCCGGACGTCCATCGCTTAACCGAGCGATGTTTTTTGCAAAAGGTCGATCAAAACTATGTTCGGCAATAAGCCAATCATAAATCTCGTCCGCCGCCACGGCCCGAAACGGAATGTGCTGACTGCGGCTGACAATAGTTTGCGGCAAGGAATCGGCGTCTGATGCAATTAAAAAGACAATTGCTTGATCACGGGCGTCTTCAAGTGTTTTTAAAAGCGCATTGGCAGCCTGTGTAGTGAGTAATTCTGCTTCATGAATAATTCCGACTCGGTAAGAATTTGAAAACGAACTCAAGGCTAAACGTGAACTGAAATCACGAGCGAGATCAACGCCGATTTCACGAGTGTCTGCTTCGCGACGTAAACGAAAAATATCCGGCCACATATCAATAGTTTCTCCCGGGTGCTGATCATCCGATCCCAAAAGTCGTTTGATAAAATGTTCGATTGAAGAAGTTCGTCCGACTTTATTCGGTCCGGTAACCAAATAAACGCCGCCAATAGAGCCGGGATTTCTCTTTTCTGTAGCTAGGATTGATTCAAGAAAATCAAGGGCCTGAGCGTTTCCGATAATAGGCCAATCGTTTCGTGTCATACTAGCAGTTTATCATGGATTATCGATAAAATCCAGGCTTTTTGCTAGACAAGGATTAGCTTATATTAGTAATTTTATATTCAACAAACGCATCCTTAAATCTGACGCGAACTATGTCCCCGATTCGTTTCTCCATCAAAGCGCTTCCCAGTGGCGAATTATGTGAAATGATATTTTTTGCCAAATCAACTTCGGATGAGCCGAGCAGCTTATAGGTTTTTTCCTTACCATCAACCAGCACGGTAACAAGCGAGCCCAATGATACTTTATCGTTAGAAATAGTATCCGGAATGATATTGGCTTTTTTTAAATCTTCTTCGATTTGATGAATCGCGTCGTTAACGCCGCGCAATTTTCCTTTAGCGATCTGATACGCCGCGTTTTCCGAAAAGTCACCGTTCTCGGCTTCGGTGGCAACTTCTTTCATAAGACGAAAACGAGTCACTTTCTTCAAGTGCTCTAATTTGCTCTTCATCTCATCATATTTAGCTTGCGTCATGCTCGGATCAGAGGCATGACCTTTAAAATCATGACGACGGGTTAGAACTCTCATTATTAAATTATTTAACTTTTTGAGTAAGTGATTTTTTGAGCCAACCAAAAAAAGTTTTATTGAATTTTATTTTCACCCAATTCTTATTTGCATCATCAACTATTTCGTATTTAACTCCTTTTTTTGCAATACTAATAACCTTACTTTTTTCATTCGCCTGTTGCCTAATGTTAATATTTCGATTTACTGTAACATACTTTTTTTGTATTACTGGCTTCGGCTTCTCTACTATTGGTTCTATTACTATGGGTGCGGGAGTTACAATAATTGGAGTAGGGGGAATAATTAAATTTCCCTTTTTTGCAAATGTATCAAAAGCATTATCATAAACCAAGGCTGCATCTAAAATTTTTGGTGATTTTGCAAAAATAGTTAAAAAATCAGCATTGGTTAACTTAGGAAAAGTTGATTTTAAAACTGCAATTAAACCACTAACTATTGGAGCAGAAAATGAAGTTCCTGCCCAGTCCGCCTTATAACCATAACCACCCGAAAGAGAGGGCACTGTTAAACTAAGAATATTTTCTCCAGGAGCGTACACGTCTACAACGGAGCCATAATTTGACCAATCTACGGCGGTTGCCCCCACAACCAATACCATTTTATTACCATTTGGCATATTGCACGCCGGCGAAACTTTAAACATATCAAGATTTAAACCAACCTGTCCGCCGCTTTCAATATCACCATTTCCCGCGGATGCCACAATAGTTACGCCTTTATTATATGCATATGCGATTGCTTCATTATATGCCGTATTAAAACCTACATAACCATTAGTAGACCCTAAGCTCAAGTTAATAACACTTGCTCCATTATCAGCGGCGTACCTGATTGCCTTAGTTACATTATTTGCAGAACAACCGAAGGAATCACAAGCGATCAACGGCATTATTTTGGACTCAGATGCAAAACCTCGCATTCCTTGGCTATTTTCCGTTGCTGCAATTATTCCAGCGACAGCAGTACCATGACTACCTTTGACCATTAAATTTGAGTCATTATCAATAAAGTTCCAGCCATAATAATCATCAATAAAACCATTGAAGTCATCGTCTATTCCGTTATTTGGTATTTCTTTTGAATTTGTCCAATTACGTCCATTTAGGTTTGGGTGACTTATCCAAACTCCCTCATCAATTACAGCGACAACTATGCCTTCTCCTCTTTTAACATGGTATTGATTTGTTAATGTTTGAAACTTGATACTAGAATAATACCACTGCCGATCATAATAATCAGCAGCTAAAGTAATATTGGGGGCCAAGGCTAATAAAAAACCCAGTGAAATAAAAAGAATTTTCATAGAATCAAGTCTATATAATTTAGCACGGGCGGTAGGAATCGGACCTACGCTAGAGGTTTTGGAGACCCCTGTACTACCATTATACTACGCCCGCAAAAAAGAGCCGTGAAGCTCTTATTTGGTCTCGCGGTGGAGAGTGTGCTTGCCTGCTTTTTTCGAAAACATCTTAAGTTCAAGGCGACCTTTCAAAGTCTTCTTGTTCTTATGCGTACGGCGGATTTCTCCGCTTTCAGTGCATTGCATCTTAATCATGTTATCTTGTGACATAGAAACAATTTTATAATTTTATAATGTTATAATTTTTAATTAAGGTAGATTGAATTTCAATAACTATATAAACATTAAAAATTCAAAAATTAAAAATTATGTGGTGGGCCGGGAAGGATTCGAACCTTCGAAGGCGCAAGGCCAACAGATTTACAGTCTGTCCCGGTTGACCGCTTCGGTACCGACCCGGTTTTTAAAATTAAAAAAGGCGTGTTAGCCTCGGGCTGATTATAACAGAAACCTTTAGATTTATCAAGCTTTAGCGAATATATCCCTTTGGATGCTTTTTATACCAATTTACCAAAGCATTAACACTGTCGGCAAGGCTTCGTTTGGCCGTCCAACCCAAAACTTCCTTAGCTTTTGAAACATCGGCAAAACTGGCACTGTACTCGCCTGCCCGAGCTTTACCCTGACCTCGTTCAATCGTAACATTTAAAATCTCTTCAACTTTAGATACAATTTCTTTTACCGAATAACCGGTTCCGGTTCCCAGATTCATTGTTTGTGTAGTCCCCCCCCTTAATAAATACTCCATAGCCGCAAAATGAGCATCGACAAGATCACGTACATCGATAAAATCTCGAATCGGAGTTCCGTCCGGAGTATTTACTTTTGAACAGGTGTATTGAAATGGTTCTAAACCCAAAGCGCCGCGCACACAATTTTGTACAAGTAGCTGAGACGGTTTTTTACTGTCGCCAATTATTCCATCGTCATCGGCGCCACAAACATTGAAATAACGAAATATTACCGAATTCATGCCATGGATTCTAGAATAATAATTTATAATCTGCTCGGCCAATACTTTTGAATGCCCATACGGACTGATCGGGTTTAACGGATGATCTTCTTCAACCGGAGATTTTTCAACCTCTCCGTAGACCGAAGACGTTGAAGAATAAATCATGTGCTTAACATTATGTAAGCGCATTGCTTCAAGTAACTTAGCGGTTCCCAAGGTATTATCATCATAATACTCAATCGGCTTATCAACCGACTCATCCGGCAAATTAAGAGCCGCAAAATGCATGACGGCATCGATTTTTTCAGAGCCGAGAAGTTTTTGTAAAAAAGTACTATCACGGAGATCACCTTCTCTAAAATAAAAATCACCAAGACCGGAAAGAATTTCAATGGCTTCATGATACCCATTAAAAAAATTATCGACTCCGATAACACGATAACCTTTACTCAACAATAATTTAACGGCATGAGAGCCGATGTAGCCGGCTGCGCCGGTAACAAGAACCGTGTTTGAATTTTGTGACATATGAGCCGTTGCGCGGATTTGAACCGCGGACCTACTCCTTACCATGGAGTTGCTCTACCAACTGAGCTACAACGGCCTGAATTGTCGAGAAATAATTAGAGCTCGCCAATTCGAGTTCGGAATTGTTCGAGCTTTTGATTCTCGGGGTTTGCTGCCTGAAGCTTTGATAAAGCGTCCAGAGCAGCGATTTTGTCTTTTTTCATTATACTGACTTCAATCAATCTGTCAAGGTAACGAGGGTTATTTTCTTCAATTTTTAAAGCTCTTTTTAAAGCGGTGATTGATTTGGCATATTCTCCACTGTCTTGATAGACGCAGGCTAAGAGAAAAAATGCCGCAGACAGTTCCAAATCTTTTTCTGAGGGCTCAGCAGCCGTGGTGCGACGGCGTAATTGTAATGCATGTTCGAGCGTTTGCTTAGCTTCATCAAAACTTTGTTTCTGATAATAAACATTGCCTAAATCGCGGAATGCTGTGAAACTTCGCGGATCAAGGCCGATAATCTCAATATATTTTTTTTCTGCCGCATCAAGCCGTTCATTCTTAACTAAATCTTCAGCTTCAACTAAAAGCGTTTCGATACGCTTATCAATTTCCTGATTCAACACCGCCTCCCTATTGGCCTGCGAACGCTGCCAATCATTCAAGCGGTCATAGACCCAATCAAAACTATTTCGCAACAAACGAGAAATCGGCTTGATCGAACGAACGATCAGAAAACCCCATTTGCTCAAACGACGCAATAAGCGATCAGCGATAATTTGCTGTTTTAAAACACGCGCTCGTTCACTGGCCACTTGATCAACATCAATATTTGCTAAAAATCCAAACTTACGTCCTACAATAATAAATGCAATAATCAATGCCAGGATAACAATTATCCAGCCGATAATGTATACCATATCTTAATTCTTAAGCAATAAACGTCGCGCTGCTTCCGGGGCCTGTCCGTCATAGATAACAGCGGCAACGGCGTTCGCCACGGCAATCGCTTGTTTCAAAGGATGCTGATGGATATTGCGTCCCAAAGCGGCGCCGCCCGCGCCAAAACGATGAACCTGAGTATAAATCATTGAAAGCAACTCTTCAGTTGACATTGTTTCGCCGCCGGCGAATAACACTCCGCTTACTCCCCCGCTTGCCGAAATAATTTCGGAATATGTTTCTACGGAATTTCCGTGCGGTCGATTTACTTTAATAAAATCCGCTCCTAAGGCGACGCCGACATTAACAGCGCCGGCAATCAAATGCGGATCGAATTTATCAGTGATAGCTTTACCACGCGGATAGACCCACAAAACTGCCGCCAAACCCTCTTGATGCGCCTGATAGACGATCTGCGCCGCTTCATGCAACATTGCCGTTTCAAAAGTGCTGCCCAGATACAAGGTATAGCCGACTGCCGGAATATTCAACTTAGAATTTTTTATAAAAGAAATTACTTGCCGAACATCATACCAAGCAGCACTATACGGATCCTGAACTGAATCGCTCACTAAATTTGATTTTGAATTAAGTTTTACAATATAAGGAACTTTCGGGTATTTTGCGCCAAAGCGAGAAATCATTCCCATCTGCGTGGCAAAAGCACCGATGCGTGAAGATGCGGCAATTTTAAATAAATGTTCCGGGCTTGAATCATCAACCGGAATATCTAAACCGACAAAATCATCATTTAGATGTTCCACTCTCTGATCACCGGCAAAAATAAAAAGTCGACCCGTTCCTTTAGTTAGAGTTTGAATATTTTTTTGATATACCGAGCGCTTGGCTGACGGAACATCAAGTGGAATATTAGTAAGCATAGATATTTTTAGTTTACCACACGCTCAGCTAAGCGTAAAAAGGAACCGGCATGTAAACTCGCGCCGCCAACTAGAAATCCGTCAACACCGGTTTCCATAATTGGCATAATCGTGCGTTCATCAACACTGCCCCCATACAGAACGCCGCAATTTTCATCGGATCGCTCACCGAAAAAGCGACGCAACAACACTCGAATGACATCGTTAACATAGGCGATCTCTTCAGCCTCCGGCGTGATACCTGATCCAATGGCCCAAATCGGCTCATACGCTACCAATAAATTTTGGCTTAGACCCAATTCAACATTGGCCAATGCTTCTTGCAATTGTCGCGACAACACTTCTTCACGCTCATTATTGTCATGATCTTCTTTAGACTCACCAATACACAGAATCGGCGTTAGATTGCGCGCCGCTAAGGCCGCGCTGATTTTACGGTTTATCATCCAGTCTTCTTCGCCTACATGTTGACGGCGTTCGCTGTGTCCGATAATAACATATTCAGCGCCGAGCTCCACTAAATCATTGGGGGAAATTTCGCCGGTAAACGCGCCGTTTTTTTCCCAAAACATATCTTGAGCGCCAACCGCGATGGAAGATTTTTCCAATGCTTTTGCAACAAACGGCAAACTCGTAAACGAAGGACAAACAACGATTTCCGCCTTTGGCTTTTTAAACATTTTGGCGAATTCCTCAGCTAAAGCAATGCTTTCTTTAACTGATACATTCATTTTCCAGTTAGCGATTAAATACATATACTTAATTGTCCCATAGATACGCCCGACTCGTCCAGTCGATTATTTTAAGCGTTTCGCTGAAACGGTTTTCATCGCGAGGCGCCCCTAAAACCGCCGTTATAAAGCGTTTTTTGCCAATTGTAAAAACTCCGGCAAAACAATAGCCGGCTTCGTCAAGATGACCGGTTTTCCCTCCTCGCAAAACTATCGTTCCCGGAAGTTTCTGACCTAACAATTCATTGGTTGTAGTAACACGGCGCGAAACAGATTCAGAAACCGGAAATTCAAAGCTGGTTTTACTAAGCGCCTTATTAATATCTTCTTGTTTAAACGCCCTATCTACTAAACGGGCGACTGAAACAGCATTAGCTTTGTTTTCAGCATCAAGTCCGGTAGGATCGGCAAAATAAATCGCCCTGATATGAAGTTCCAAGGCTTTTTCATTCATTGCTTTGACAAAGGCAGCTTCACTCAAACCCGTTGAACGGACCAAGGCGGCAATGGCCGTGTTATCCGAAGCGACTAATCCCAGTGTAAACAAATCAGAAATTTTTATTGTATCGCCCACAAAAATATTTGCTTTTGCTCCGCCTCGCAGATCTTCTTCGGCAATTCGTATCGAGCCGTCCCAACCCGGATTATAATCAAGAAAAACTAACGCCGACATGAGCTTTGTCAAACTGGCAATCGGACGAATTTCATCACCGTTTAAATCAAAAAGCCGCTGACCGCTGTCAGCATCAAAAACTACGGCGCTTTTTGCAGCTAATTTCGGGCTCGGAATTTCTTGTATCTTTGTCGCTCGCTCCTTACTAGGAGTAACAACAGTCTGGACTCGAGGCGACAGCGTCTGCGGAGCAAAAGATACAAAAGAAAAAAATGCGATTAAAAATATAAGTCCGGCAAGGGCTGGCATACTTATACTGAAGCTTCTTCCGGTTTGGCCAGCATACGATCAAGCGAATCATCAGCTGCCAAACGTTCATATTCGGGTAACTCGGAAACATTGCTGATACCGAGGAAACGGACAAAGTCCAATGTTACTGAATAATAGGTCTCATTTTTCTTTTTATCTTCCTTGGCTTCGATCAAACCGTGCAAAAGAAGATTGCGCAAAATTAAAGCACAATTAACGCCGCGTATTCTATCCAAATCAATTTTTGATATCGGACCGCGGTACGCGATGATAGTCAATGCTTCAATACTCGGACGCGACAATTCGCCCATGGTTTCGTCTTTGATGAATTCCTTGATCAATTCGGCATGTTCCGGAGCGCTGACCATTTGGTATGAATTCCCTTGCTTAACGAGGGCGACGCCGCGCTCATCTGCTCGGCAGTCATGGACAAGCTCATCAAGCGCCGCCGTTACTTTCTCCGGCGTAGCCTTAACTAAAACGGATAAATCAGCGACCTTCATTGGCTTGGCTGCAACAAAGAGCAGCGCTTCTAAGGATGATTTTAAGTTCATAGACTTTCTTGATTTTCTAGTGTAAAGATTTCAATTTCCGAAAACAAATCGGTTTGTTCGGCGCCGATCGTGCGCTGTTTCATTAATTCAAGCATAGCAAGAAAACTGACGATTACTTCTACTTTGGATGAAGCGCTTTTAATGATTTCACTGAAACGTGATTTTATTTTTGAAATAAGGGATTGTTCAATATACTTAATTTTTTCTTCAATATTAATAGTCATTAAGACGGTTCCCTCTTCAAGCTTTTCAACAATCGGCTTGATATGACT
>CAZVMF010000017.1:0-19225 GCA_964628045.1 uncultured Gammaproteobacteria bacterium | reverse complement strand
AGCGGTTTGTGATAAGAACGGGTGAGGATTGAATATAATTCCCATTCGTTCTTTGTACTTATTGACCAAAATATATTTGCCACCCTTGTCCAAAGTAATAACTTCAGTACTTTTTAGGATGGCAACGTTTTGCTTGGCAAGTTCTCTTTCTTGCCAATCTTCTATATCCTCCCCTTCATAGTTCAAAGGGTTTCCGTTAGTATCTACTTTGTCAGTTTCACCAACAAAAATGTCTTTGACGGTTCCAAGTACTCCGCCGTCCTGAGCCTGACTGGTTTTGGTTATTGCTAAGCCAGCAAAAACAACCAAGAATAAGGCTATTTTAAATTTAAAAGTGCTCATGTTCCCTCCTGAGCTGATTTATTTTTATTTTATTATTAGCTAAAATATATCATATTATTGAGTTTTTGTCAATAGCTACTAAAAAGACTGTTTTTTTACTAATATTGACCGAAAAATGAGCTTATGGTATTGTATAGATATTAAAGCTAGTATTATGGAATACTAGCTTATTTTAATGGAAAAAATTGAATATGAGTGAAATTACTAACGCCATAAAGCAGATTTGTGAGGAAAAGGGTCTTTCGTACGAGGCCGTTATTACTACGATCGAATCAGCTTTAGCCGCCGCGTACCGCAAGGACTACGGCGAAAAAAATCAAAATATTAAGGTTACGTACGACCCGGAAAACAACTCAACCAAGGTCTTTGATTCAAAGATTGTGGTTGAAGATGTGCCTGAAGAAGAATTAGCAGCGATAGAAGCTGAATTGGCTAGCGGAGAGCCATCTGTCGCTCCCGAAGGTGCTTTGGATGGCGAGGAAAAAAAGCGCTTTAATCCAAAAACTGAAATGCAGATTTCAGAGGCGAAAAAAATTAATAAGAAATATGATTTGGGAGATGAAGTTCGTACGGAGCTTGAGACTCACGAAGAATATGGTCGCATGGCTGCGCAGACCGCCAAGCAAGTAATTATTCAACGTTTGCGAGAAGCAGAGCGCGACATGGTGTATAACGAATTTAAAGATAAGCAAAATGAAGTTATTACCGGATTTGTACAGCGCCGTGAAGGACGTTTGATTTTAGTTGATTTGGGACGCGCAACCGGTATTGTTCCGCCTGATGAACAGATTCGCGGTGAGCGCTATACGCCGGGCGAACGTTTGAAGTTTTATGTTAAGGAAGTAAATCTTACGCCAAAGGGACCGGAAATTGTTTTATCTCGAACTTCTGATGAAATTTTGAAAAAAGTTTTTTATTTGGAAATTCCTGAAATCTCAAACAGTCTTGTTGAGATTCGTTCGGTTGCTCGCGAAGCAGGCAGTCGTTCAAAGGTTGCGGTGTCAGCGGAAAATGACAACATTGATCCGATTGGTTCATGTGTTGGACAGCGCGGTGCTCGTATTCAAACGATTATCCGAGAATTAGGAGGAGAAAAAATTGATATTATTGAATATAGCGAAGATGCGGAAACATATATTGCCAACGCTTTGGCGCCGGCAAAAGTAGAAAGTGTAAAATTAGTTGCTGATCAGCGCCAAGCGTATATTACGGTAAAAGACGATCAACTTTCTTTGGCAATTGGTAAGGACGGACAAAACGTTCGTTTGGCTGCTCATCTTACTGGTTGGAATATTGACATTGCTGGCGATGGATCCGGACCAGTCTCGGCTTCTGAAGATGTTTCGGCCACGGAGTCTGCAAACGAAGAAACAGTAGAAGAAGTGCCAACTGAAGAAATAAAAGAAGCAGAAGTTTCAGAAGAGACAGCTGCTGACCTAAAAGAATAATAATTATTTATTTATATGAACAACGTATTATTAATCATTTTTGGCGGCGCTGCCTTAGCGGTCGTCTATGGATTATTTTACATCCAATCAATTCTTCGTTTGCCTGAAGGCAATGAACGAATGAAGCAAATTGCTGCGGCAATTCAAGAAGGTGCCAAGGCATATTTGAATCGTCAATACCGCACAGTGGCAATGGTTGCTATTGTATTATTCTTGATTATTGGTTTTATCCCGGCTCTGGGCTGGATGACGGCCATCGCCTTTTTGGTTGGTGCAGTTTTGTCCGCTGTTGCCGGTTATATTGGTATGAACATTTCAGTTCGAGCCAATGTCAGAACAGCTGAAGCCGCTAAGCACGGCATTGCCAAGGCACTTGATGTTGCGGCTCGCGGCGGCAGCGTTACCGGAATGCTGGTTGTTGGCTTAGCTTTACTCGGCACTGCCGGTTTTTATTTCTTGACTCATGATTTGCACGCTCTGATCGGGCTTGGTTTCGGAGGGTCTTTGATTTCAGTTTTTGCTCGTTTGGGCGGTGGTATCTTTACCAAAGCGGCGGACGTTGGTGCTGACTTAATTGGAAAAGTGGAAGTTGGAATTCCCGAAGATGATCCGCGCAACCCGGCAGTTATCGCTGACAACGTTGGAGACAACGTTGGAGATTGCGCCGGTATGGCCGCTGACTTGTTTGAAACTTATGTGGTTACTTCCATCGCGGCTATTTTGCTTGGACATCTTGTATTTCCGAATTACGAAAATGCGATTGTCTATCCATTGGTATTAGGAGGCGCTTCGATTATCACCTCAATCATCGGAACTTATTTTATCAAACTTGGTAAAAGCAATAATATAATGAACGCCTTGTATAAGGGATTGATTAGCGCCGGTGTATTAGCGGCAATTGCTTTTTATCCGATTACAAATTGGTTGATGGCTGGTAATGGAAAATACACGACACTTAATTTGTACTTTGCGACATTAATTGGTTTGGCAGTAACTGCGGCAATGGTATTGATTACCGAATATTACACCTCAACAAAATATAAACCAGTTAAAGACATTGCCGAGTCTTCAACAACCGGACATGGTACAAACATTATTACCGGTTTGGCTGTTTCAATGAAGGCAACAGTATTGCCGATCATCGTTATTGTCTTGGCAATTTGGAGCGCGTATCACTTTGCTGACTTATACGGCATCGCTTTGGCGGCCGTTGCTATGTTATCAATGGCCGGAATTATTGTTACGATCGATGCCTATGGTCCAATCACGGATAATGCCGGAGGAATTGCAGAAATGGCCGAGATGGATGAAAGTGTTCGTGCAGTTACTGATCCTCTTGATGCTGTTGGAAATACGACCAAAGCTGTTACCAAAGGTTATGCTATTGGTTCAGCGGCTTTAGCGGCACTCGTGTTGTTTGCTGATTACACGAACAGCGCCGGATCTTCATTTACCTTCCAAATAAACAATCCATTGGTTCTGGCTGGATTATTCCTCGGGGGTATGTTGCCATACTGGTTCGCTGCGCTTTCAATGCAAGCGGTAAGTCGCGCTGCCGGAAGTGTTGTTGAAGATGTCCGCAAGCAGTTTAAAGAAAAGCCGGGCATTATGACCGGAACTGAAAAGCCGGATTATGGACGCACTGTTGATATTGTTACCAAGGCTGCTATTAGCCGAATGACTGTTCCGGCTTTGATTCCGGTGCTGGCTCCGATCATTGTCGGATTGGTACTCGGTGTTGAAGCGCTTGGTGGATTGTTGATCGGCTCGATTGTTACCGGTGTATTCGTTGCTATCTCAATGACTTCCGGAGGAGGCGCCTGGGACAATGCTAAAAAATATATTGAAAACGGATTCCATGGCGGCAAAGGTTCAGATGCTCACAAGGCCGCTGTTACCGGCGATACCGTTGGTGATCCATATAAGGATACTGCTGGTCCGGCAATCAACCCAATGATTAAGATTATTAACATCATTGCGTTGCTTATTGTTGCGCTCTTAATTTAAGATCATGAATTGCACTCGAACCGATTTATCCGCATCACGCATAGAACTTTCAGTAACTGTTAGCGCTGAAGAAATGCTTCGTTTTGCCAAACTGGCAGCGACGCGTTTATCCGAGCAAACAAAGATTGAAGGTTTTCGCCCAGGCAAGGCTCCGTATGAAACCGTACGAGCCAGACTTGGAGATATGGTGATTTATGATGAAGCCTCACGCGTTGCAGTTTCCAAAACAATTGATGAAGCTCTCACAAAAAACATTAGCGAAGATTGGGTTGGTCAACCGGAAATAACCATTAGCAAATTGGCACCGGGCAATGATTTTGAATACAAGATATTGGTAACATTGTTGCCAAAAGTGGTTTTGGGCGAATATAAAAATCTCGGTATTGCCAAAGAAGAACCAAAAGTTTCTGATGAAGAAATAGCCAAGGTTATCGACCACTTGAGTGAAAGTCGCATCAAAGAGGTTTCGGTTGAACGTCCGGCCCAATTGGGCGACAAACTCGTTTCCGATATTTCTCTGTCTCTTGATAATGTTCCGCTCGAGGGCGGACAAGGCAAAGATGTTGCCGTTGTTTTGGGCAAGGAATATGTTATTCCGGGTTTTGATGATCATGTTGTCGGTATTGAAAAAGGACAAGAACGTAACTTTGAATTATTGTATCCGGCCGATCATCCGCAAAAACAGTTAGCCGGCAAAAAGGTTATGTTCAATGTAAAAGCAAAAGATGTTTTTGAACGTGAAATGCCCGAGCTCAACGACGGATTTGCGTTGGACTTTGGAGTTAAGAATATGGAAGAATTAAAAAAGAATATCCGCCATTCAGTTGAACATGAAAAGAAACATGAAGTTGAAAATAAATATGAGCGAGCGCTTATCGAGGCGGTCGTTGCGAAAGCTCAGATTGATGAAGTGCCCGATTCGTTAGTAGAAAGTGAAGCACGAACCATGCTGCAAGAACTTGAGCAGAATGTTGTCGCTTCGGGCGGAGTCTTTTCTGATTATTTAACAAGTATTAATAAAACTCCGGGAGCAATGCTTGAAGAATTCAAACCGCAAGCGCTTGCTCGCGTTAAAGCAAGTTTGGTTTTGCGCAGCATTGTGAAAGAAGAAAAAGTTTCAGTGTCTGATGAAGATATTTCCAAGGAATTAGAAATGTTAAAAAAGCGCTATGCACAAGATGCGAAGGCATTGGAATCAATTTCTTCCCCGGCCTATCGTCGTCATATCGAAGCAGTATTATTAAATCGTGCGGTCATCACTAAGCTTGTTTCACTTAATACACCCGTATGAGTCTTCTTGCCCTAAATAAACGGGCATCGTTCGACTATGAATTTCTTGAGAAAATAACCGCTGGTTTGGTTTTGACCGGACCGGAAACAAAAGCCGCTAAAGGCGGCCAGGCAAATCTCAAGGGAAGTTTTGTTGTATTTCGTGGAAGAGCCGGTGCTCGACCAGAAGCTTATTTAATCAATGCCTATATTGCGCGTTATAAATGCGCTGGAAAAGATGAAAGTTATAATCCGGAGCGTCCTCGAAAGCTCTTGCTGCGTCGTCGGGAAATAGCCCATTTAGCAGGAAAACAGCAAGAAAAAGGCTTGACATTAGTGCCAATTCGACTGTATACTGACAGAAGTCTTATCAAGTTAGAATTTGCCGTAGCTCGCGGAAAAAAGAGCTTTGACAAGCGTCAAAGCATCAAAGATCGAGAGCTCAAAAGACAGCTTGATTCGCTGCGTAAAAGCGGCTCGACTAAGATCCGTTCTTAACATAAGCTAAAGACCTGGGGATGCCAGGATTTGATAATAATATTTGTTTTCAGTGTTCAGATCGTGCTGGCCGACACGTTAATCCGGCCAAAACAACAGTTCACAACACTGTTAACGCCAAGGCTGCCTTCTCATGGAAGGTTCCAGCTTTCGCGACCGTTGCCGCCTAAGAGCCGCAACCATCCGTCCTTCGTAGTCTGCGTGAAGGAGTTCGGGTGTCATATTGCAGACTCGAGTTTTGTGGCTGTCTGACGACAAAGCTCTAAACAATTCAGACTAGCTTGCATCGATTATTTCGATCTTGACGATGCGAGTGAATATTCAGATCGAACTATGTCTGTACAAACACTGCTGACAGGTTATTAGACAGGGGTTCAACTCCCCTCATCTCCACCAGGAAATCGCTACGTGTTATTCTTGCCGAAGTGGCGGAACTGGTAGACGCGGCGGACTTAAAATCCGCTTGTAGTAAAATGCAGTGAGGGTTCGATTCCCTCCTTCGGCACATTCGCGGGTATCGTATAATGGCTATTACATTACCTTGCCATGGTAGAGATACGGGTTCGATTCCCGTTACCCGCTCCAAAATTATGCGCAGAACTCATCGTAAACCAAAACATCAAGAGCCCGTAAAGGCTTTTCGAGTCAATCGATCCATTAGTGGACCGATAGTTAATCTTATTGACGATGAAGGAAATTTTCGTGGTGAGATGCCGGTTGAAGAAGCGATCGCGTTGGCTGAGCAATCAGAATTGGATTTAGTTGAAGTTAATCCGACGGCTCAGCCGCCGATTGTGCGCATCGTTGACTATGGACAGTTCAAATATGAACGAGATAAGAAAGCGCAAAAGCAGAAAGCGCATCTAAAGAAATCGGAAATTAAGGGTTTGCGTCTTTCTATCAGAATCGGTGATCATGACTTTGCTGTACGTAAAGAACAAGCCAAGCGTTTCTTGTCTAAAGGCGATAAGCTTCGACTTGAATTGCAGTTGCGCGGCCGAGAGCGCCAGCACCCTGAACTTGCCCGCGCCATGCTTGATAAGTTTGTAGAAGCTTTAAAGGCTGATCCGGAGCTCAATGCCTCAGTTGAGGAAGGCTTGACATCTCAGGGGGGAAAGTTTAGTATGATAATAACTAATAAAAAAGTCTAATTTTTATCTAACCTAATTGAATTTTTGTCGTTATGCCCAAGATTAAAACACACCAAGCAACGGTCAAGAGATTTACCAAAACTAAGACCAATAAGCTGCGCCGCCGCAAAGCCGGACAGGATCACTTTAATTCCCGTGAATCAGGTAATACCGTCCGAAATAAGCGCCGCGACGTAACAACGCATGTGGCCGATGCTAAAAACATCGCCAGTTTCATGCCGTATAACTAAACTAATATCCAGATATGCCTAGAGTAAAACGAGGTACCACCCATGTAAAAAAGCGCCGTAAGCTTTTGGCCAAAACCAAAGGTTATAAATGGGGACGCAAGAAGTTAATTAAAGCCGCTAAAACAGCCGTCTTAAAGGCCGGAGTTCACGCCTATACCGATCGTCGCCGTAAAAAGCGAACGACTCGTGCGTTGTGGCAAATCAAGATTAGCGCTTTTGTTAAAGCTCATGACATGTCATATTCAAAGTTTATGGGTCTACTTAAGAAAGCTAATGTTGAAGTTGATCGTAAAATATTAGCTGACTTGGCCGTTAATCATCCGGCTGCATTTGAGAGCATTCTTAAGAAGGTTAGCAAATAAATATGAATGCCCAGATTTTGTATATTGGCCAAATTGTTGTTTCAATCTTATTGATTACAGTTATCTTGCTTCAAAATCGCGGCGCCGGTCTCTCTGGAATTTTTGGCGGATCCGGTGCGGTTTTCCAAACTAAGCGCGGCATTGAAAAAATTCTTTTCATCGCAACAATTGTTTTGGCGGCTCTCTTCTTCGGACTGTCCATCAGTCGATTGTTTTTTCAGTAAACTAAGTCTCACTTGAGACCTCATGCATATGAATAAAGCAACCTTGATTGAAAAAATTTCTTCGGAAATGAATATCAACAGAAAGAACGTTGAAGATGTTATTGAAAAAATGATCGAAATGATCATTAAAGAGTTAAAAAATGGGAACAAGGTTAGCTTGGTTGGCTTCGGAACCTTTGAAGCACGTACTCGACATACCCGCGGCGGTGTTAATCCGCAGCGTCCGAATGAACGAATTCAGATTCCGGAAGTAAAAGTTGCGAAGTTTAAAACCGGTAAGACATTAAAAGACGCATTGAAAGAAAAATAAGACTACATAAAGAAAGAGGCTCGTTTGTACGAGCCTCTTTTTTGTTAGCTTACACTAAACATTGGTTGGCGCAAAATAATTTCTTTAACGAAATCAACCGGATCAATCCCCCAACGGCAGCCAATGTCTTTGTAGGGCTGGCTTCTGCCCATTACCTCGGGATTCATTAAAGCAAATTCAGATAATGGAGTTGATTCGGAAATAAAACCAGTTTTATTTTTAATGGGAAGCCATTCAAAAAATAAAGCTGCCGTGCCATATAGAGATGAATCCTGTGTATATACAACTATTACCTCAGTAGTGGCGTCGGAGCTTTCAAGATTGGGCACTCCTTGAAGTTCCATAATCTGAATAATATTGTCCACCTTTTCTTTTATTAAAGGAGCAAGCTCAAAACCGCGTTTATATACTAGGCGCATAAAAACCTCCGTTTCCATTTTTGATTTTGTGCATCCAGCAGGGATCGAACCTGCGACCATTCGCTTAAGAGGCGACTGCTCTACCGCTGAGCTATGGATGCGTATTATTTGATTTTTTATATACAGTAGCTGGGGAGAGGCTCGAACTCTCGACCTTAGCGTTATGAGTGCTACGCTCTAACCAACTGAGCTACCCAGCCATATTGTTCTGTGCACTCGGGGGGATTCGAACCCTCAACCCCTTGGTCCGAAGCCAAGTGCTCTATCCATTGAGCTACGAGTGCCCACTGTATTGGCCTCCGTAATGCCAAGTCCAATGAAGTCTATCATAGCTTTTTTTTCTAGGAAAATCAAGAGCTTTTAGCCGGGGCGAACCCTTGCAAAGATTCTTTTTCTTCTGTATAATAAGGAAGATTTATTGCCTATGAACAAACCCTCTCGTGCCGCTGCCGTACGGCCTCATCGTAATGACAGCATTAAAATTCAAGGAGCTCGCGTACACAATTTAAAAAACATCAATGTTGAGATTCCTCGCGATAAATTGGTAGTTATTACCGGTTTATCAGGTTCGGGAAAATCATCACTCGCTTTTGATACTATTTATGCCGAGGGACAACGACGCTATGTTGAGTCATTATCGGCGTATGCTCGTCAGTTTGTCGGCTTAATTGATAAGCCGGACGTTGATTTGATTGAAGGTTTATCGCCGGCAATCTCTATTGATCAGAAATCAACTTCGCATAATCCCCGTTCAACCGTCGGGACTGTTACCGAAATCTATGACTACCTGCGCTTGCTTTTTGCTCGTGTCGGTGTTCCATATTGTCCGAACTGCAATTTAAAAGTAAAACCATATTCAATTGATGAAATCATCCATCAAATTTTAGAGCAGTGCGTTAATGATGATGTTATTTTATTGGCGCCGATTATTCGTGATAAAAAAGGAGAACACAAATCAGTTATTGGCAGTATTAAGCGCGCCGGCTTTAGTCGAGTGCGTTTTGATAAAATAATTTATACTCTTGAAGAGTTTGAAGATTTAAGCGTTGATAAACAGAAGAAACATAATTTAGAAATTGTTGTTGATCGTTTAAAGGTTACCAAAGACAAAGAAGATCTTTCTCGTTTGACCGAAGGCGTCGAGCGTTCACTTGATTTGGGTGAAGGCATCATGTATGTCTGGCAAGAGAAGAAAGAAAACGTGAAAATATTCTCGCGTCTTTTGGCATGTCCGAATTGCGGTTTGACGATCATGGAACCTGAGCCGCACCATTTTTCATTTAATTCTCCACATGGCGCTTGTCCGGATTGCTCGGGACTCGGGACTAAACTAGAAGTTGATCCGGAATTGGTATTTAACGATAAGTTGACGATTGCTCAGGGCGGTATTAAGCCATGGGTTCATAACAATGTAAACGGGCAGATGTGGCTTTCCAAGCAACTAGGAGCCGCGGCTCAAGATTACGGTTTTGACTTGAACACACCGATAAGCCAACTTAGTTCAAAGCAGCTTGCTATGGTCCTATATGGCACCAAGAACGCCGGAACAGATGAGTTTGAAGGTATTATCCCGAATCTCATGCGTCGTTATGAGCAAACAGAATCGGATTATGTTCGCAAAGAAATTGAAAGTTTCATGCGCGTTTTGGTATGCCCGTCATGTAACGGTCAACGACTTAAGCCGGAAAGTTTGGCAGTTAAAATCGCCAATCATTCAATTCATGAAGTAACGGTTAAGTCTATTGAAGAGGCGCAAGAATTTTTCATCGCCCTAGAAGACAGTAAAACTGTAAGCGCGCGTGAAAAGAAAATTTCCGCCCAGATCTTAAAAGAAATAAAACTACGTCTGAAGTTTTTGCTAAACGTAGGTTTAGACTATTTAACTCTGTCGCGTTCAGCCAATTCTTTGTCCGGCGGAGAAGCTCAGCGTATTCGTTTGGCAACGCAGATCGGCTCGGCCTTGATGGGTGTTTTATATATTCTTGATGAGCCGTCAATCGGTTTGCATCAACGCGATAATGATAAATTAATTGATACTTTGAAAGATCTGCGGGATTTAGGTAATACGGTTATTGTTGTTGAGCATGACGCCGCTACAATGGAAGCAAGCGATTATATCATTGATATCGGTCCGGGAGCAGGCGAACACGGCGGACAAGTAGTTGCGGCCGGAACGCCTTCAGAAGTTAAGAAAAATACTAAATCATTAACCGGACAATATCTTGCCGGTAAAAAAACGATTCCGGTTCCGCAAAGTTATCGACCGGGCAATGGTCAATCAATCAAGATTGTAAATGCGACTGAACACAATTTGAAAAACGTAAACGTTGAATTCCCTCTTGGAAAACTTATTGCCATTACCGGAGTTTCGGGCTCTGGTAAGTCCACCTTGATTACCGATATTTTAGCAACTGCATTAAATCATAAATTTTATAGAGCCAAAGAATTACCGGGAAAGCACGATCGTATTGAAGGGTTAGAAAATTTAGATAAAGTAATTGATATTGACCAATCGCCTATCGGCCGTACGCCGCGCTCCAATCCGGCGACCTACACGGGATTATTTACTCCAATCCGTGATCTATTCGCCGCCTTGCCGGAAGCAAAGTTGCGAGGTTATCAACCGGGACGCTTTTCCTTCAACGTTGTCGGGGGACGCTGCGAAACCTGCTCCGGAGACGGTATTATTAAGATCGAAATGCAGTTCTTGCCTGACGTTTACGTCGAGTGCGATGTCTGCCACGGTCATCGTTATCAAAGAGAGGTATTGGAAGTGCATTATAACGGCAAGAATATTTCTGATGTCTTAGAAATGACCGTTGAAGAAGCAATGGTGTTCTTTAAGCATATTCCGGCCGTTCATCAAAAACTCGCGACCTTGTTCGAAGTCGGCTTGGGTTATATTAAGTTAGGACAATCGGCTACGACTTTATCAGGCGGAGAAGCCCAGCGTATTAAATTGGCAACGGAATTATCGCGCCGTCCGACCGGTCAGACTTTATATATTCTCGATGAACCGACGACCGGTTTGCACTTTGAAGATATTCGTCGTTTACTGACAATTTTGCAGCGCTTAGTTGATCGCGGTAATACGGTAATTATTATTGAACACAATCTAGACGTTATTAAATCAGTTGATTGGATTATCGACTTAGGCCCCGAAGGCGGAAATAAGGGCGGAGAGATAATTGCGACGGGAACGCCGAAGGAAGTTGCGAAAGTTAAAGGCAGTTATACGGGAAAGTATTTGGGACCGTTATTATAAAAAACCGAGCATGCTCGGTTTTTTGTTAAATGATATAATGAAGTTATGTCTGAAAAAATTCCTAATATACATCAAGAATCTGTTTTAGCCGAAAGAGTTCTTGAGACAAATAAAAATAAAGAAACTCTTGAAAACGAGCGTTTTGTTGATAATGCCCTTAGTTTATTAGCTGGAGACGGGCAGGATTCTGAATATTTACGGAATGAATACTTAAATGAGTTAAAGGAGGACGTAGACAAAATTCGTCTTGCAAATAATCAAACTATTGTGTCCCCAGATGAGGAGATTTCTTTAATAAAAGAATTGTTGCTGACTCGAGCTCGTGAAGTAATTGATCGTGCTGAGAAAAAATGGAATATTTACAACGAGGACGAAGAAAGAAGGAAGGCGCTTCTTTTGCTTCTTGGTTCCGGTGATTTTAAAGTAGCGAAAAAATATTGCGGAGATGAAGAAACGAAGTGGAATTTTAGGGACATTGTTCATTATGCGGGTCTTTTTCAACAAAGCAATAAGCCGTTTACTTATAAAGAAATTGAATTTTTATATAATCAAGGTTTTGAAAAAGAGCTTTCGGATCTTGATATAATATATCATCGAGACTTGTATGAAGAGCTTCCTGATCCCTTGTTTCAATATATCCTAAAAAAGGATGGTTGTTCGGGTGGTGAAATAGAAACTATTTTAAGTAGTGCCAAGGACGGGGCTTATTGCAATGAGACTTTTAGATTAATTGCATGCCAAGGCCGATCAGAGCTGGTCGGGCAGAATTTGCGATGTTTTTCTGAAGTACAGGCGTTAGATATTTTAGAAGCGCAACTCACTTCTGATAGATCGCCGAGTGATAGAGATATTTCTTGGGCGCTTGAATTGAATGACGAAGAACTAAACAAGTATATTTCCAGACATTCTTTTAAGCAAAGCGATCATAATCGTGAATATAGATCATTTGAATTATCAATGGGACAAACTAACGATTATGAGAAAAGACTTTCTATAATTAAAAAAACCATATCGGAGGGTAATATTGGTTATTTGGATAACTACATACACTATCTTCGAGATTTGAAAAATCACGATTATGAGTGGTTGCTTGAGCAAGTAAAAAAATATGACCAGGAACCAATGATTTTCCCACTCATAAAAGAGAAGGATGAAAGAGAATTTGTCGCAAAACTTGTAGATCAAGATAAGTTACATTTGGTCTCACAAAGTAAAAAAACGTTAAAAAATAGATACGGTCAGGACTTGTACGAAAAGATTAATGAAAAGGGCTATCCTCAGCTAGATTGGAGTAATTATGAAAAGTTAGATGAAGGAATTTTTGAACGGGATATAAAAAGAACTATTAGTCATTCCACTCCAAAGCTAGCAAAAAACATTCAAGCTTTTGAATTTGCTGAAGATACTAAATTTCAACAGTATAAAGATTTTAAATATTTAACACAGGTTTTAAAAAAAGAGTTTGGCTTTGAGATTTCATCGTATTCATATGATGAGGCACTCAGAAATTTAGATATTTCTTTGAATAGGCTGGAGCGTTCTTCTCTTGATGAGATTGAGCAAGATATAAAGAAAAAAGCGGCATGTATTCGAGAATTTATGTCGTATAGAAGTAGCAATCAAGATGCAATACAAAGTTTTATGGAAGTTTTTCCACCCGAACTTTTATCCAATGATTTTTCAAGTTTTGAACATTTGTTAAAACAAATATGGTTGATGCCCAATGGAGTTCTTGATTATTCAGAGGATCTTTATTTGAAATCATTGGAGCGATTGGCAAAACTTGATAATGATAAAGATAAGAAAGACTATGTTTTTAATATGGAGCAGGTCATTAAGGCAATCCCAGATTCTTCAAAATGTCAAGGTATTATTCTCCGACTCTTGGAAGATAAGAAAGATAAAGAAGAATATAAGCAACATATTGATTTTGGATTTATCAGTGCCATGCCCGATTATACAGATTATTATTCAAGACTTGAGGATAAAAAAGCGAAAGACTCTTTACGGGCCCTTATACCGTGGTCGGAGCCTCTCGCTAGAATAAAAGCAACAAAGGAGCGACCTAATAATAAACAACATGATCCTTGGCTAAATACTCTTGTTCCCTTATTGCAAAAAGCTTATGAAAAAGGGTATATATCATTAGATTCTAAGCTTGATGGGCATTTTACGGCAGATTATGTTGAGCGCTTTGGGATGCGTCCTTCTTTGGGTTTATATGAGATTTTTCTGAATCTGCGTCGTTTAACTAACGTTGATGAGATATCCGAAAGTCTTTCTAATGAGCTTCTGGGCCTAGGAATTGACGCGCAAAAAATTTGTAAAAAAAATAAAACTAATATCGGCTTAATAATAAATGAACTAGAAGACGTCGAAAACAAAATCATTAAAGAGTTCTATCAAGGTGATGAAAGGATGGCAGAAAAAGCACTTCAATCAAACTTAATTTTAGAAATCATTGATGCAGCAAAGGGTAGTTCCGGCTTTGGTCATGGTGGCGAGACCAAGGTTGCCTTACAAACATTTCTTGATGCAAGCAAAGAAAATCCAACCGCCTTTAAGCTCCCGGAAGGTTATATTGAAAAAGAAATTTTAGTTGCTTCTCGAGAGAGTACAAAAGTACAAGGGACCAGTGAGGAAAAGAAAGAAAAAATATTAAAAAACAGCGAACTACAAACGGTTTTGAAAAGCTATACTAAGTCACTTGATTCATCGAGCGTACCGTATCGCGACAGCTTGGAACTAATTAAAAAAGACTTAGCTGGCTTTGTGTTGAAGAGCAAGGAGGACGCTCTGGATTCGTTGCGTTTAGAGAAGTTAAAAAACGAGCCTAATGAAAAAATAATTATTGGTTTAAATAAGAAAGTTGAAAAACTAGAATTAGAAATGAATATTGTAATTGAAGTAGCCAAGGTGTTGAACAATGAACAGAGCTCTCTTACAGCGCAGCTTGAAGCAATCGCACGAGTTCCGGATGCTTGGCCCATGAAAAGATCACTGCTTATTGAAGTTTCGCTTAACGATATGAAAAGCAAAATGCCCGAAGCATTTAATGCATTCAAGGCAGCGGTTGAGCTAGGTGATGATGGAATGTTGGTCGGAGCGTGCAGCGAGTTTCTTCGTAATCATGTCAGCGAGCATTATCTTAATACAAAACATAATGATAATGGGCCGATGTTGGAATCTACGGATAAACAGCTGCTAAAGGCCCTAAAGAAAGCATGGGGAGTTCAAGAACTGCAGAAAAATATTGTTGTTGTGATGGATGAAAAACTTAAACAGTATAATGCCGGAGAAATAACTGATAAGAAGCGATCAATCTCCCTTATCCCTTCAAAAGGAATGATGCGTATTTTTATGGGAGACTTAGGAAATGCTTGTACGAGCCAGCAAAATATTAAACTAGCTAAAGGTGAATTTGAGAACACGATTTCGTATTCATTATTGATTGATAAAGGTAAGGATACGGAGCGTTTTGTCGGTTCTTTTGTTATTATTGAAGCAGAGACCGATGATGGCGAGCCGGCGATTGTATTGCGGGCAAATAATCCTCAGCAAGCCTTACTTGGAATTGTTGATGCAGATTCGCTTATAGAAGCTATTATTGAAGAAGTAAAAGAGCTTGGAAAAAGACGCGGAATTTCAAATGTTTTGATAGTACGAGACAAGAGAGGCGGCGCTTCAAGCAATAGATCAGAGGTTTCAAATTATTATCAAGAGCATTACGCAGACAGAGAGACAGTGGGCCTAAAATCAACCCCAGATACTAATTTTAATAATTATGAAATTTGGAATAAAGAAGGTTCGTTTCCTGTAGTAAAAGTAAATTAGATTCTATTTTAAGATTTCTATTACTATAGTTAATAGTTTAAAAGATGTGAAAAAAGGATTGTCTTACGGCAATCCTTTTGAGTTTTAAGCTAGTTAACAATTATTACTTGCGATTTACTGCAGATTATTTTAACTTCACTCACTTTGTGCATGACAAAGTCTTGAAATGTTTTAGGGTCATCTATGTTGTTAAAAAGGAAAGACCCTGAATCCGGAAAACTGATATGTACGCAATTTTCAGTAAGTCCGGGCTCAAACTCCTTTATCACAACTTTATTAGCAGGTATGTTGAAAAAATAATCAACAGAGTCTTTTTTGATGAAGAAACTCACAATATTCATGCGTGTGTTTAATTTACATACCATATTTCTTTCTTCATTTTCTGTTTGATTTTTAAAAAATGTACTCAGTCGTGTATGATAGTTTCCTAAACCAAAAGCTTCAAAACATTTTTTGTAGTTTGATTTGCGAATTTTTTCAATACGAAATGAATTTATGAGTACAGCTGCTCCTGAAAGAAAAACGATAAAATTAATGATATAGCGTAAATGTTCAGATTCGTACATTTTAATCTCCTTTATATTTAATTTAGAATTTACCTTCTTTTACTGTTATTGACATAATATCACTTTCATGTCATTATGTCAATAAGTATGACTATGTTATACTTAAATTGCTATATAAGCCTTATAAATAAAGGGTTATAATAGTTAATAATGTTGTCATAAAATATAACAGTATGAATAAAAACATGATTAATTCCCTGGTTTCTTATGGGCTAACTGTTAATGAGGCAAGTATTTATGTCTATTTATTAAAGAAATTAGAAGCCACAGCCTTTCAAATAGCAAAAGAAACGAGTATTCCCCGAGCTACTGTCTACATAACATTAGACAAAATGAAGGAACAAAAGCTTATTTCTTTATTGAGAAAGAATAATGTCCAGTATTATACGCCGGAAAACCCTTCAAGGCTCAAGATGATCATCGAAGAGAAGAATTCAATTTTAACTGAGATATTACCTGAGTTAAGCGCTATTATTAATACTGAAGGAGAGAAACCAGATGTTCGCATGTATACCGGAGCTAGTGGCGTAAAAATTGTATTGGAAGATATTTTGGAAACGCTGCAGAGAAAAAATGACCACTCATTGTCGGCTGCATCGCGATCGGAAATTCTTGATCGGTTTCCTCAGTATTTTCCTGAATGGATTAAGCGCCGAGAAAAATTAAAAATAAAAAGCCGGCTTATTTTGCCGGAGTCAGAAAGGAAAAGGCATTCTTTTGAGCCGAATGAAATGAGAGAATTAAGGTTTTTGCCTGATACTTTTGGTTTTAAGGCGATGCTAGAATTGTACGGAAACAAAATGGCCGTATTTAATTTAAAAGAAGGGGAAATCTATTCAATCGTTATTGAGTCAGAGCCAATAGTACAAACGTTCAAGCAGTTTTTTTCTTTTGCTTGGGAAAATGCTAGTCAGTAATCTATTTTGATTCTTTTAGTCTTTGAGAAAAATTAATCTTTTTGAGATGTTCATAGGTTGATTTTGCAAGTCCTGATTTACTTGCCTTAAGAAGCCATTTTTTACGAATTATTCCAGAGGTGATCTTCCCACCCGGACGCAGGGCCGATTCCTCAAAGCTCTCTATATTCCAGTTGTGTTTTTTGTTATTTGTAAGAAAGAGTTTCAAAACGGACGGGTTACCTGTTATCACTGTGTCAAAGCTTCCGACAATTTTTAAGACATGATCAAGATATCTCTTATCACTACTGATATCAGGAATATGAAATATTCTGAATTTTTTTATTGAGTATTCCTTCATCGCTTTACGAATCTTTTCTTCTCTTTCCGCTCCTGTCAAAGGGTTGTGTTTTTCAAAGCTTTTATCAGCCGAACCTATGCCGATTTTAATGGAAAAACCCGCCTTATAATAGCGTTCAATAAGCTTAAGGTGGCCGATATGTATCGGTTGAAAACGGCCTATTATTAGGGCGACTTTCTTCATGTTATTTTACACTCTTCTTAAAGAAAGCTTTGGCTGAAACGTAATGGGGCAGGCCAACTTTTTCTGCAATTACTTTGGTTTCTTTCCGATATCCAAAAATAGCGATTGGTTTTATTTTTATTGTTCTATGATACACAGCTTCATTATATTCAACGAGTCGATATTTTTGAGGTTTTAATTCATTGTGTCCGTTCTTTTTCCTGAATTCATTAACAGCTTTCCATACTTTTTTTGGAGAAGGGTACTTCTTGGTCATTGAATCAAAGTTCTTAAAAATAAACTTCTCAAAACCAGGGATCAAAGTATGGTTATAATATACATGAAGCGTATTTTTTATTCGGTAATAGTGGACAATTATTTGATCGGTAGCGCTAAGCAAAACAAGATCGAAAGGGAAAATATAATCAGGCATTGCCGCTGTTTCAAAAATAATTCCTTGAGGTCTATATGTTTTTGTATAGTTTTTATTTAATATTGTGCATGATAACCTTTTCTTTCTGCCAAAGCTTTTAGTGTTTGGTTTGATACTTTTAGTTCTTACTATGTCGTAAACACTTTGACATGTTCCTTTTATGTGACCTGTTAGTGTCTTTGTGCAGAAGTCTTCTTCAAATGATTTAATATAATATATTTTTTTGCTCATACAATTTTATTGTAAGACTTCTAATATTATCAGCAAGGCGTTGTTGATGATCTTTTCTTTTACTGCCGGACGTTCGCCGGCTTCAAGTTCAAGTTTATTAGCAATAAGCTTTTCAGCGAATTTAACAGCAACATAGACAATACTTATTCCGCCTTCAACGATCTGCCCGGTAATGCCTACGCCGATATCAGCTTTGATCGATTTCCTAATCCCGACCTCAGCCATTTCTATGGATGTTTCTTGATTATACGGACCATGCGCATCGAGCCAATCTTTAGAAACGCCCAGCGCGATCTTGGCCTCATTGGAATAGGTAATAAAAGAATCTTTTATACAGTCGGATGATCCCGGAATGTTGGTTAAGCAATTCGCCAAGCCGCCTCCGGTGCAGGATTCAACTGTAACGATAAACAAACCCCGTTCGTGGAGTTGGGTAATGATTGTTTTGGCTAATTGAAGATGTTCAGTCATAACTATATTGTATAGCTTAATAACTATTCAATCAATTTTAGCTAATTTATTGTTGTCAAAAATAACGTCACTTTTTTATTTCATCCGTCCTTACCAATTCCGGCGCTCCCCGACTTGTATCCCACACCGCGAATGTCGATGGATTGCGCCAGCCGCCTAAAGTTCCCGGATTAACGATCATTGTTTCGCTTTTCTGTTCGATCCACGGAATATGTGTATGACCGTGAAAAATAATATAGGGTTTTTGTTCTAACAATTTTGGAATTTTAAACGGTTCATGACATAAACCAATTTTTATTTTACTTGCCGGCCGAAGCTTTAGCGTAGGCGGGTCTAATTCTATAATTCCACTCTCGCCTAAGCTGATGATGTTCTCAGGAATTTCTTCGGGATAAAAACTATCCGCATTTCCAAACACAAAATAAATCTTGCCTTTGAATTGTTGGGATATTATTGTTAGGGTTTCTAAATTAGCAATATCGCCACACATTAATAAAACATCAGAATTATTATTTTTTAAAAAAATATCTAGATAAACTAGATTGTCGTGAAGATCGGATAGTATAGATATTTTCATATATTTGTTATACCCCTCTCCAACAAAGTTGGAGAGGGGTTAGGGGTGAGGTCTAGCCCGCAACTCTGAATACTTCATCCAATGTTGTTTCGCCAGCCATCGCTTTTAGAATTCCGTCATGCATCATCAACATCGAACCTTGGTCGATAGCCAGGTTCTCGATTTCCAA
>CAZVMF010000016.1:0-19517 GCA_964628045.1 uncultured Gammaproteobacteria bacterium | reverse complement strand
TTTCGGCCATTGAGGAATATTCTTGACTGCAGCCTCCCGTAGGAGTCTGGGCAGTATCTCAGTCCCAGTGAGACGGGCCATGCTCTCACACCCGCTATCCGTCGTAGCCTTGGTGAGCTTTTACCTCACCAACTAGCTGATAGAACATAGGTCTCTCTCGAAGCGTCGGAGCCTTTACGTGGGAATGACTTATGTCCCCCCACGACCATCGGGTATTATTCCACCTTTCGGTGGGTTATTCCCGTCTTCGAGGTAAGTTACCAATGCGTTACTCTCCCGTTTGCCAAGCCGGTATTGCTACCAGCTTTCGACTTGCATGCCTTAGTCACATCGCCAGCGTTCATCCTGAGCCAGGATCAAACTCTCAAATATATTTTAACCAGTTTAGTTCTGGTCTGTCCGAAGACAGAAAAAAGCTATTTTAATGCACGTATGCATTAGATCCTGAAATAACGTCGATTAGTACAAAAAATTATCTTTGGTTGTATTGTCATTATGCAGTTGTTAACGATCATTTTCTTTCTAAACGCGAAAGAAAAAACAGGGACACAAACTCCATGGTTTTCGTCACTGTTTCTTCTTGTACGTGTTTTCAAATTGTGCGCTCGTTTTTACGGTAGCCGATAAGCAAGTAAATATAAGCGAATAGTACGATTATTTTAAAGCATGACGAGAAAAGTGTCAAGTCTTAGCGGGATTTTATACTAGAATCTAAAAAAAGCCTTAAAAATTAGGCTATTTTAAAGGCTTTTCGATACATCTTCGCCGCCTCTTCCGGCGCCACCCAATTGACGGTCATCGAAGAATCAAGTTCAACGCCTGACCAAATATGAGCCCGAGGCTGAATTCGCAAACAAATCCGTTCGGGACTGGCGTTTTTTAATGAGTGAAAAAAGTAATTGTATGGAGCGTTCATTTGCTTCAATGGCTGCAGGATTTTTTTCAAAGCTTTGCTTATTGAAAAAAGCTCGGCGTCCTTCAACTTTATAATATCAGTCATGTCGCGCTTGCTGACAATCCATACCTCATTTTCATAGGCGCTCGCATACGGACAAAAGACCGCGATTTCTTTATTTTCAAAGACACGACGTGCCGACTTCATTTCCTTTTTTATAATATCGGCATACATTGAATGACCATGTTCAATACGATATTCTTTTAAACGTTCACTGGTCTCTACAACGCGCATAGGAATAATTTCTGTCGCAAAGATTTGAGAATGTGCATGAGAAATTGATGCGCCTGCTTCTTGCCCTTCATTTTTAAAACAAAGCACGTAATTAATTTTTGTTTTTTTCAGTAACTCTTTTGTACGACGCTGATACATTATAAACAAATCTTTTATCTGAGCTACGCTTAAATCTGACAGACGAAGCATTGGACTCGGCGTTTCAACAATAACTTCCTGAAAGCCAAAAGCTTTTTTATTATTTGGGGTTACTGCCGGGAACTTATTGGCCACCGAAATAATTTGTCTATGTCCCTTACCGATTGCAGCAAGAGCTTTTGGCTTTAGCTTTTCAAAACTAAAGTCACTGTTAGCCTGCGTTGTTGTTTGTGGCTTGAACTCATGCGGACGCTTCTTACGCCCCGGCGCAATAATAACGTAACGGTTGGTAATATAATCCTTGCGTATTTCTGATTTTTTCATTATGTTATCGACTATACTTGGCGTCTTCGAGTTTAATGCTCAATAATTTCGAAACCCCGTCTTCCTGCATGGTAACGCCGTACAAAACTGCGGCGCGCATCATCGAAGCGCGGTTATGAGTGATGACGATAAATTGCGTTTTGTGAGAAAGGTCGTCAAGAATTTTTGCCAGTCGCTCCGAGTTTGATTCATCCAAAGCGGCGTCTACCTCGTCGAGCACGACAAACGGCGATGGATTGGCGCTGATAATCGCGCAAATCAAAGCGATTGCGGTTAACGCGCGTTCGCCTCCCGAAAGCATCGTAATAGATTTAATTTTCTTTCCCGGAGGCGTTGCTTGAATTTCAATGCCGGCCAATCCGGTCGCATTATACTTTTGCAAATATTTAATACGCTTTAATTTTATAGCTGACGCGGAATTAATAACTGGCTCGGTTTCTTCATTAGACTTGCTCTCCATAGCCACGTCGTCAGACGTTGCGTCGGGAGAGTCAGCCATAACCTTAATTACTTTTGCCGTACCACCGTTAAATAAGATTTTAAAATATTCTTCAAACTTTTGTGAAATGATTTTGAATTCCTTATCAAAACGTTCTTTAATCGTCGCATCAAGTTCAATAATAACTTTTTCCAATGACTCGCCGGTCGCTAATAAATCATTAACTTGTCCGGAAAGAAAATCATGGCGTTCCTTAGTTGAAATATATTCATTTTCAATTTCCGGATCGATGCCGCCGATCAATTCAAGCTGTCGCTTCAAACCGTTAATCTTTTCTTGAACCGCAAAACGCTCAATCTCGTCTTTCTGCCGTTCATCGCGCACTTCTTTTAATCCGCCTAAATCTTGCCGTATGCCGTTTTCCAAATCTTCAAGTTTTGTTTCTTGACGCGCCGCTTCAACACGCGCTTCATTCAAATGGTTACTTAAGCTGTTAATTTCCTGCTGCAAAGACTGGATGCTGTTTTGTAGGCTGAATAAGCGCTGTCGTTCAGCTTCTTGCGAATCGGTAAAACGGGCCAGCTTGACGCGGACGCTTGTAATTTCATCATCAAATTTCTTAATTTCTTTCTCCAGTTTTTCGCGTTCACTTGAATCAAATCCTGAAGACTTAGACTCTGCTTTCGGAGCAGAAGCTTTTGTATGTTTTAAAGCTAAATCATGCAGTTCCGATAATTCTTTCTTGATCTGATTGAAAGCCGCTTTTATACCGGCGCTGTCATTTACTTTCTCCGCTTCATCAAGCAAATCAAGAGATTTTTTCAAACGCTTCTGCAATTCAACGGCCACTTCTTTGGTAATATACGAAACTTCGGTTTCCATTTTCAGTTCAAGGCGTGCATCAATCTTAATAAGCTCCATGTGCAATTTCTCTTTAGCAGATTGCGCCACGGATAATTCTTTTTGCAAACGATCGAATTCCTCGCTTGCTCCTCCCTGCTTTTGCAAAGCGCCTAATTCGCTTGTCAAACCTGCCAACTTCTTGTCTTTAATCTGCTTATTTTTTTCCATCTCCAAAAGCTCTTCATTGGCTTTTTTGAAACGGTCATTAATTTCATGCCAAACAGTTCGATAATATGCCAACTGCAATTCACGCAATTCGACTTCCATCTCGCCGCGCTTTTTCAAACGATTTACTTGACGAGTTAAATTATTCAAGCGAGGTTCGATTTCTCCTAAAAGCATTTCGGCTTGTCCGAGATGTTCAAGGCTCAAACGAAGTTTATTCAACGATTCGTCGCGTTTAATTTGAAACTGTTTAACGCCGGTAGCTTCATCAAAAAATTCTTTACGTTCCGCCAAAGAAGTATTTAAAAAGCTTTCAACTGTTCCTTGCCCGATAACGCTGTATGTTTTCGAACCGACATTTGCTTTGGCAAGTAAAAGCTGAACATCGAGCAAGCGAACTTTATTATTATTAATTAAATAATCGCTTTCACCGTCTCGATATAAGCGGCGCGTTAAAACAAATTGTGAAAAATCCAAAGGCGCCTGTCGATCTTCATTATTAAAATACAAAGAAACTTCGGCCATACCGAGTTTTCCTTTTTTATCAGAACCGGAGAAGATAATATCTTCGGACTTTTTACCGCGCAAAGTTTTCATACTCTGCTCGCCCAATGCCCAACGAACCGAATCGGCGATATTTGATTTTCCTGAACCATTTGGCCCGACAATAGCGGTTAAGCCGCGGCGGTCGCCTTCAACAATACCCGGAAAAACTAATCCGTTTTTATTGGCAAATGATTTAAATCCCTGAATTTCGAGTTTTTCTAAATACATACTTAATACAAAAAGGCGCTCTGTGCGTCCTCTTTAGTATATCTTAATTTTTGCTTAAAAAAAAGAACCTCCGTAATGCTACGGAGGTTGGGGTAACAGCTTTGGTAGGAGATACGTCTTCCGCAGCTGAAAAAATTTAATTAAGAAGGTAATGATTGCTAAGATCTTTCGGCCTAGTACCAACGAGGATAGAGTTCAACCGGTTCGATAAACCGTAAGAAAAAATCTTCTTAGGTTAGCCTACGACGATAGCTCTATTCTTTGCAAAGAATGTTTTAAGCTCCCCTGTTTTTTATTACAATAAGCTGAAATACCGAGCAACCACTCTCCTTCTTAAAATTTAAAGAACTATCTTTGATAAAAAGTATAGTAATCCTTAGCTTTAATTATGTCAAGTGCATAATTAATAAACTTTCAATAGTTCAATTCCCGAGTAAAAATATTTCAAAACACTTTGCCAATCCTTGCCTTCATTAACCATCAATAACGCTCCGCGCGCCGACATGCCGACTCCATGTCCATACAAAGTCTTTCCATTGTCTTGCGGAACAGCGACACTTTTAAGCCAAGCTACCGGCGATCCGCCCCACACTTCCGTCCAATCACGAGTTCGACCGTCAGAATTTGAAAAATATGGAGTCACCACAGTTTTGCCTTGATAGCTTACTGTCATAGCGCGCGTTGCATCAACGGCCGCACTTAATCGTGGCATTCGAATTTCAGAATTATAACCGCGATAGACTTGATCATAATAGGCATCGATATGAAAATGATCAGCGGCGTGTTTTGTCGAAGCGTCAGTTAAGCCAAAAGAAATACCTCGTTGATAATGATAAAACGCATAACTACGAGCCGCTGTCGCCATTACTTTTTGAAATTCAAGTGTTGAAGCATTTGTCGTTTCCGCCAAGCCCTTCAAATACGTTTCGATAGAAAGCTCATTAATCATCCATACTTTTTTTGCCGGTTCAGTGTAACGATATTCAATGACATTTCGAAAACGATTATCAGAGGAAGCCGGATTCCAGGCCGGTCCGTTCTTATAATCAAGCAACGTAGCAACGGCATTTACCTGTCGAGGAACAAGTCGCACGGGCGACGCCGTAGTTTTAGACAATGATGCCAAAGCTACGGCGTAGCGCCGGGAAGCGGGATCATAAGAAATAGTGACGCTCTGTCCGGCGCTAACGGCAGAATACAATGTTTCAGTGCCGGCAATAACGTCAAATAAGGAATCGTAACTAACGCGTTGCGTGCCACTCGGATTAAACAAACCGATTCGAATAATCGGTTCATTGCTCAATACAATGCTCGGAGCTGAAGGGATTATTGTGACGTCAGTACTACTGATACTGATAGGCGGAACAACCGGAGTCGACGCAGGAGCCGAAGTTGAAGGAGTCGTTGAAATAGGAGTTGGGACAACTGCGCTTGAGCTTTTAGAAATTGTGACAAAAACGCGAACGAGCGAGCCCGGAATAGGCTGCTCATTTTTTACAAGCTGAAAGTTTTCCTGAATCATTCCCTCAATATCAGTCGGAGCTTTAACGGGGAATGCGAACTCAATACTTTGTCCCGGTTTAATTTCCTTGCTTAACTTTGTCGGTTGATAATATTTTGGCCAAGCCGAGGTCTGTAATTTTGAAAATGTTTTTAAATATGGTCCTGTTTCAAAACTTACTTCACTCGGTTTCCAAGAATTTTTTCCGGTGTTTTTTAAAGTGATCTTTTGAGTGGCATTTGCTCCGCTTTGCAATGTTGTATAGTGCGTATCTTTTGGAGCCGAAGCGCTGAACTCCAATGTTGCCGCTTCTGAGGGTTCAATAAATATTTTTGCCAAAGCACCCGCTTCTATTACATGTTGTCCGTCAACTCGCTGAGTGTTTTTTGTTTCAATCGAGTTGTATATAAAATTTAAGCAACTCGCACTAATTACGACAATAAAAAAAGCAATGGACAGATTACGTACGAGCCCAGTCCAGCTGAGCTCCTGTTCCATTGCCTTCTTTTTGAATTGTCGGTACGAGCGTTCCCACTCGGCGCTCCCATACTCTTTTTTAATTTCGAACATTTTGTTTTTGTTTTATATTCTCATAATAGCACAAAAAACCACTAAAGTCAATGGTTTTGTATACAATTTGTGTACACTTTTATTTTTGTCCGCTCGTGCAAATCGCGATCGCTAATCCGTCAGCCGCATCATCAGGCTTTGGAATTTCTTTTAAGTTCAAAATCATCTTCACCATTTTTTGCACTTGTGATTTTCCGGCCGCGCCATAGCACGACACTGCTTGCTTTACTTGATTCGGCGTAAACTCAATCACTTGTACGCCCGCTTGTTCTATTGCAAGAAGAACGACGCCGCGCGCTTGGCCGACTAACATCGCGCTCGTTACATTGCGGGAAAAAAATAATTTTTCAATACCGATAATATCCGGTTTATACTTCTTAATTAACTCTTGTGCTTTTGTATAAATTGTGGCAAGACGTTCCGATGTTGCCGAACGAGCCGGAGTTTTGATCGAACCATAATCCAAGCAGACGAATTTCCCGCCATGATCTTCAATAACGCCAAAGCCGGTATCGGCTAGGCCCGGATCAAATCCAATAATGACCCGTTTCGTCATATTATTCAATATTACTATAGTAGTCGCTGACGTCTTCGTCTTCTTCGAGCGCGTCGATGAATGTTTCTACTTTAGTTTTATCTTCTTCCGATAATTGCAACTTCTCTTTGGCGACATATTCAATTTCCGCTGATTCGGTATTTAATTTTTTTGTTTCCAGCCAATGCTTGGTCTTCATAAGATCTTCGGGCTTGGTGAAGATAACGACTCCTTCAAATTCATGCTTCATGTCATCTGCGCCGTTATCAATCGCTTCCAACATAAACTCATCCCAATCAAGCTTGGCATTATTCCAGACTTCTTCGGAAACAAGAATGACTCCTTTTTGTTCAAAATTCCAAACGACCGAACCCATGCTTCCGCCGTGCTTGCTAAAAATGTGACGAATATTTGAGGCGGCGCGATTACGACTGTCAGTAACAACTTTAATAACAAATTGACTTTGGGCTGGGCCAAAACCTTCATACAATAATTCTTCCAACACTTCTCCGCCTTCGCCGCCGGTGCCGCGTTTAATCGCCCGTTCAATATTATCTTTCGGCATATTGACCGAGCGTCCGCGTTCAATCGCTTGCGCTAAGGCAAAGTTCATTGTTGGATCGCCGCCTTTACGGGCCGCAATAGAAATAAGATTGGCGATCTTGGTAAAAGCCGCGCCGCGTTTAGCGTCGACAATGGCTTTTGCTCGTTTAGTTGTCGCCCATTTTGAGTGTCCGGACATAGATATATTTACATGGCCAGTATGCCATTGCTTTAAAGAAAAATCAATAAATAAAAAAGCGAACCCGTTCATTTGAACGGGTTCTTATATTAATAAGCGGTTGGGCTTCCATGGACCCCATTTAATGGAATTTTACCGCTTTGATCGACTGCAGCTAAGATCTTGGCCGTATTGTGTGAATGGCCTCATTTGTTTTATATAGCTGCAGGAGCAACATCGCGCATCGTTTTCTAGTTCACCGGACTTGGTCGGGTTTTTTTATATCATCGTTAGTCGATGCTTGATAGTCGTTCAATAAAATGTGCATGTATCAAAATCATAATAACATATAACAAAAAATATGTCAAGTATCATGACATATTACCTTGTTTTTTGACTAACTTTAGCTATTTTAATATAAGCCGGAAAGATAGTAATCAACCGGCGCCCAATCGTCAGTCAGGACTTTTACGTCAGAAACATAGTGATAACGCTTATTCACAAAACCTTGGAACTCCTTTGAATCAAGTTCTTTTGTGGGCCATAAGTCCTTTTTTGAGGCAACAAGCATTATATTTTGGATATTCGCGCTATCTACTCCGGCCAAGGGAAATATCGCGACATTCTCAAAGACCGAAGCATAGGTAGAATATTCTGAATTCATGAATTTTGAGCTCGGACCCTGCAAGGCGGCGACAATATTTACAATCACCACTCCATTATCAGAAAGATGATCATACACTGCTTGCACCGCTTCTTTGGTTGCCAGATGAAAAGGGACTGAACCGGCATTATTAAACGCGTCGATAAAAATTGCATCATAACGCTGCTTGGAGCTTTGTAAAAATATTCTACCGTCTTGATGAAAAATACGCATTCGATCAGAACTCTTTAGATCAAAATATTTCTGCGCAAGTTCCGTATAGAGCGGATCGATTTCAACAACGTCCATAGAAGCTTCGGGATGAGATGCAATAAAATCCTTCGGAACTGAATACGCCCCTCCCCCAATCATTAGGGCTTTACCGATTTTAGAATTAAGATAATTAGCTAATCTAAAAAACTTAGTATATTCAAATACTAAGTCGTCATTGCCATCAGTGAATCGCGCCGATTGCGACAGATGAGGACCGGACATTATATTAATAGTCGGACGTTTTGTTATTGGATCAATTTGATTGGCAAGGAATAAACGATTATAAGCGCTTTCATATTCGGCAAACACTAATTTCGACGGAAGAAAAATTTTCGATTGTGAAATAACTAATGTGTTAAAAAAACAAACAACAATAAACAAGCCCATTGTTACACGACTTCGAAAAAAGGAGAGGCCGAGTAAAACCATGATAATACTAACAAGCGCCAAAGTTTTAAAACTACCCAAGTATGGAATAAAAAGAAAGCCGGCCGCAAAGGTTCCAACAATACTTCCGATCGTTGAGAATGCATATAATTTTCCGGCGATACTCCCGGAATTTTTTGTCTCCGTAAAAGATAAACGCAACGCGTATGGCGAAATTGCTCCCAGTAAAATACTTGGAATAATAAAGAGAGCACCGGAAAGAATAACAGCCGCTCCGGCTAATGAAAAGGTTGAAATTAAAAATAAATTAATATAAGAAATAAGAGATGAAATCCACAGAGCCAAAGCAACGAAAAGTCCGGCAAGCATACAAATCATTCCTAATTTCTGCAGGCTGGGGTTTTGATCGGCGAATCGCCCGCCGGCCCAATAACCGAGCGATAAAGCTCCTAAAATAACGCCGATTAATATGGTCCAAACAATTAATGAAGTTCCGACAAACGGTGCGAGAATGCGCGAAGCGACAAGCTCAATAATCATGAGCGATGCGCCAGAAATAAACACCAAGATAATCAAACGAATCTGCTTCATATTGTTCCTCCAAAATTAATCCACAGTGAAAGCGCGCCGAATCCTAAAAAGAAAATAAAAATTATTGCCATAACAATCTTTCGCCAGAGCTTTGGCTGAAATACTTTCGGCAAACTTTTACGATTCAAATAATGAACAAGAGCGATATGGATTATCATCGCCCAAGCGTTAACAACCGCTCCGGCGACGATCAAGCTGCGCGGCTCGTACACATTCAGCGAGATAAGAATGATTCCAAAAACAATTTGCAACCAAATAAAGCTATAATAAATTTTACTTAAAACCACTTCTTTTTTTCTTGATCGCTCCATAAGCTTCAACGCGTAATTTTCCGACATAATTCTTGAAGCCGAATCAAGGATGCCTAATTGCGTTTGCATAAGCAAGGCACCAATAATAAAAAGCAGCGCCGGTCCGGCCCAAGGACCGATAAGCAGGGCGATGTGCCGGCTTTGCTCGATGACAAAATGAATTCCTTGGGTATTGTTATTGGCGTGATAGGTCGTTGCGTATGATAAGACCATTAATAACGCCATGGACAAAAATCCCAAAAACCAAAAGACGATCGCATGTTCGGCATTAATTCGCTTCCACCAACCTTTAAAATGGTCAATATTGCTTTCAGTCAATGCGAACTTTTCTCCGGAAAGCTCAAATGATTGGTTTAATTTTCCGCGCGTGAATAATCCGCCAATCTTATGCGCATAGGCACCCATGCCATAACCTTTTTCTTTTATATAAATCGATTGCGCCAAATTTAAATTTCCACCGGCGCCTGAATAGGCGAACGCCGCTAAAAATGTCAGGATGCTTATTCCCGGCGGGACAAAACGATAGCCATCGCCCAGTCCGATAAAACCGTGAAAAAGCGCACTTAATATTTCACGATTAATAACCAAGATCGCCAGAAGCAAAATAAAGGGAACGCCGATCAAGATGACGGTCTTGGTTATTTTTTCCATGAGCGTATACACCGTTTTCCCGGTACTTAAAATCAAACCGACAAAAATCAATAAAATAATAGCTAGTAATTTAAAATGACTGCTGCCAAAAGCGGCCGCCAACGATTGAGCGCTCGCCGCGATGATTCCCGGTAAACCGAAGCCTAAAAAGGTCGAGAAAATAAACCACTGCGGAACAAAACGTAGATAGCGCGACAAACCGACAAAAACGCTTTCGCCTTTTACTAAGGCATAGCGCTCGATTTCCATATTAATAAAATATTGAAAACTAATACCGAGTAACGCCGCCCAGATCAAACCCAGTCCGTAATTAGAAGTTAGGTATGGCCATAAAATTAATTCACCTGAACCAAGGCCGAAAGCCAAAATGATAAAGCTCGGACCGATAATAGTTATAAGCGGTAACGGTTTTGGAAACTTTTTCAATTCTTTACTCATGTGCGAATTTTAATGATATACTCAAATTATAACACATTGTCATCCCGGGCTTGATCCGGGATCAAATCATATGAACATACTACAAGCGCTTGTTTTCGGAATCGTCGAAGGCATCACCGAGTTCCTTCCGATTTCATCAACCGGTCATCTCATGATCGCCGATACATTATTGCATGTCGGTTTCAGTTCTTTTGTAACGAGCTTCAATATTTATATACAACTCGGCGCAATTCTTGCCGTCGTTGTTTTATATTTTAAAAAAATATTTACGAGCTGGCTCCGCATTCTTCATATCATAGCCGCTTTTTTACCAACAGCGATTATTGGACTGCTCTTATTTCCTTTTATTAAAAAGATTCTCCTTGAAAATCTTTTTGTAGTCGGGCTCGCCTTGATTGGCGGCGGTGTCATAATTATTATATTTGAATATTTCATTGCAAAAAACATCAAAGAAAAAAATATTTCAATATATCGATCAGTCTGGATTGGTGTGTTTCAGGCTCTAGCCGTTATCCCGGGCGTCTCGCGCTCAGCGGCTACAATTATCGGCGGCCGCGCGCTCGGAATTAAGCGTGAAGATATTGTTGAATTTTCTTTTCTCTTAGCCATCCCGACTATGCTCGCGGCGACCGGTCTTGATCTTATTAAAAGCGACTTTAGTTTTTCGCAAAACCAATGGCTTTTAATTGCCATCGGCTTTGTGGTCGCTTTTCTTACCGCCCTCGCAGCCGTTAAATGGTTTTTGTCATTTATCCAAAAACACGGTTTTGCAGCCTTTGGCTGGTATCGTATTGTCGCGGGCTTGATTATTCTCATATTTCTGCTATAGTAAGCCAACTAACCTTATGGCTAATATTCGTAACATCGCAATTATCGCTCACGTCGACCACGGCAAAACAACGCTGGTCGACGCTTTGCTTAAGCAAACAGCTACTCATCTTAATAAAGACGTGGCCGGAACTGACTTGATCATGGATTCAAACGAGCTTGAAAAAGAGCGCGGTATTACCATTTTCTCGAAAAACGCATCAGTCGTTTATAATGGAACTAAAATAAACATCATCGACACTCCGGGCCACGCTGACTTCGGCGGCGAAGTTGAACGAGTCTTAAAAATGGCCGACGGCTGCCTCTTATTGATTGACGCCAAAGAAGGACCGATGCCGCAAACCCGTTTTGTTTTAAAAAAAGCTCTTGAACTTGATTTAAGAATTATTGTTGTCGTTAACAAAATCGATAAACCGGGTGCACGTGTTGATTACGCCTTGAACAAAACCTTTGATTTGTTCGTTGAACTCGGCGCTCCCGACCATTTGATCGATTTCCCGATCGTTTATGCTTCTGCAAAAAACGGCTTGGCCGGAGAAAGCGATACGATGAGCGATATGAAAAATATTTTTCCGATTTTTGAAACGATTTTAAAACATGTTCCTGAACCGAGCGGAGATCCAAGCGCACCACTGCAAATTTTAATCACTACCATTTCCGGCGACGCTTTTAAAGGCCGCATTGCAACCGGCAGAATTTATAACGGCGTTGTTAAGGCCGGACAACAAATCGCTTTGATTAATCGCAAAGGACAAATTTCGACTCATCGCCTTGTTTCCTTAATGACGTATTTCGGACTTGAACGCGTTGATGCCAAAGAAGCTTCAGTCGGCGACATTATCGCAATTTCAGGAATTGATGACATTACTATCGGTGAAACCATCGCCGATCCAGCTAATCCGAAAGCACTGCCGTTGCTCCACATCGAAGAACCGACAGTTAAGATGGTCTTTATGGTTAATGATTCACCATTCGCCGGAAAAGAAGGAAAGTTTACAACCAGTCGTCAAATTCAAGAACGCTTGATGAAAGAATTGGAAAATGATATGGCGCTTAATGTTACAGACAATCCGAGCGGCGGCTGGGTAGTTTCCGGACGCGGCGAACTTCACCTTGCTATTTTAATCGAACGCCTTCGTCGCGAGGGTTATGAACTGCAAGTTTCCCGCCCGCAAGTTATCACCAAAGAAGTTGATGGCAAAACCTTGGTTCCATATGAAGAAATATTTATTGAAGTACCTGATGAATATGCCGGCAACGTCATTCAGAAATTAGGCACCCGTCACGCTGAAATGAAAGATATGCGCAAAGACGGCAATATTACCTATCTTGATTTTATTATGCCGACTCGCGGTTTATTCGGTTACCGATCTGAATTTTTATCAGACACGCGCGGGCTTGGCTTGATCAACACCAGTTTCTTGGATTATCGTCAGGACAGCGCCGCTTGGCCGGAACGCGACCGCGGTTCGCTCATAGCTTTTGAAAACGGCGCAACTAACTTGTACGGCTTGCTCAATATCCAAGATCGCGGCATCTTGTTCTTTGGTCCCGGTATTCCGGTTTACAAAGGACAAATCGTCGGACAGAATTCCCGTTCGGAAGATTTGGAAGTGAACGTCTGTAAAGCCAAACAGCTTTCCAACATGCGTTCAAAAGGCGACGGCGTTGCCGAACATTTCAAAGCGCCGAAAACTATGGACTTAGAAGAATCACTTGAATATATTTCCGATGACGAACTTGTTGAAGTAACGCCACTCAATATTCGACTTCGCAAGATGACGCTTGATAAAGCACTTGCGAGAAAGAAGGAATTAGGAATCAAATAAAAAAACACCCGCTTCAAGCGGGTGTTTTTGATTAGTCTTTTGAATGCTCTTGAATATATTCCCACATTTCCAAAATCTGATCTTCAATAAATTCATCATTATCATCATCGGTTAAAAGTCCGCGCTCGCGATAATACTCAATCGTTTCTTCGACAATCTGTTTATAGGCGTCTCGATCATAGGCAGCTTGTTCGGCGACCTTGAGCTTAACGAGTTCAAAAATTTCTTGTGTGATTGGATCCATATGTATGTCATCCTATACTATATATAAACGCTGTCAATCTTTACAAATTACACTAAGCGTGATACTATAGCAAAACGCTATTATTTATATCTAATATGCCACAAATTAAATCAGCTAAGAAGGAACTTCGCAAAGGCGCACGCCGCGAAGAACGAAACAGCGCAGTAAAAAACGAACTAAGCTTAATGATTAAGAAGGTTCGCAAAGCCATTACTGATGGCAGCGAAGCGGTTGCTCGCGAAGCTTTGAAAAGCGCTTTGAAATCGCTTGATAAAGCGACTCAAAAAGGAGTTCTTAAAAAGAACACCCGCGACCGTAAAAAATCTCGCTTGCACAAAGCTGTTAACAAGATCTCTAAGAAAAAATAAAACATCCGCCTTCGGGCGGATGTTTTATTATACTTGTGATAATAAAACGGGCAACAATTCTTCAATCGTGCCTCTCCCTGATTTATGCCGATAATCAAGCTCAACCAAGCGATTAATCATTGTTTGCAAATACTCGAAAGTAAAACGACGGACTTGATTGATATTTTTTTCCAATACATACGGATGAAGACCGATAACCGGTGCAAGTTCGCGAGCAGTTGCCCCTTGATCAAGCGCCTGTCGAATAGAAGCCAAAGTTTTATATTGCCATAAGAGCATCGTGATAATATATTGTTCATTGGCGCCGGCTTCAAACTGTTCACGCATTAAACGCAAGGCCGTGTCGGCGCGCCGCGCCGCCAAAGCATCAGTTAACGCAAAAATCGTTTCGGACAAGGTTTCAGGAGTAAGCAGTCTGACATCCTGCTCACCGATCACCGGCGCGTCATCATGGATCGTTGCCAACTTATAAGCGGCTAATTTTGCCAATTCACTTGATAGTTTCCATAAATCAGAACCAACCAATGCAATAAGAAGCTGCGCCGCCGGTGCAGAAATAGAAACGCCCGAATCTTTTGCTAAACGCGCCATCATTTTCATCAACTCAGCCGACGAAAGCGGCATAAAACCTTGCGCGTAACCGTTCTTTGTTAAATATTCAAATAGTTTTTTTTCATCTTTCAATAAAGCGACGACTTTACCATCTTTGCCGGCGCGGCCAATAGTCTTTTTCGCACCGCTGCCTTTTTCCGTAATTGACGACTCGTAGATAACTAAAATATTCTCATTCTTTTTTTCTTTTTTTAAAAATTCTACAAGTTCAACAGCCAACTCTTTATTACGAGACATGAGCATATCGCGAATCAAAATAAAACGCCGCTTGGCAAAAAGCGACTGCGGTCGATAGGCATCTGATAATTCTTCAAGCTTTAATTTTGTTCCATCAAGCTCAACAATGCTCGTTCCCTGTGGATCAACTTCAAGAATGAATTTATCCTTTAGTTCTTTAATTTTTTGACTGGCCCGAAACTTGTCCGGCCCATAAAGAAAGAAAATCATATCGTGGATAGTGTAGCTTAAAAACAGCTATTATTCAACTATGCGTAAGGGGGCTGACAAAGGCCAAACTCTGCGCTAGAATGCGTATATGCCTAATGTAATTATCATCTGCGGTTTGCCGGGGTCAGGAAAAACCACCCTGGCGCAAGCTCTTTCGAAAGAGCTTAATATGGCTTGTCTTCACAAAGATATTTTAAAGGAAAGCTTGTACAGCTTGCTCGACATGAAAACTTTTGAAGATAGCCAAAAGAGCAGCCACCTTTCCATGGCTCTCTTATTCGAGTTAGCCGAGCGGATGATCCGTAACAATATCGATATCATGCTCGAAGCGCCATTCATGGTTGAAAATGATTATGAAATTTTTAAAAAATGGATTGACGAACACAGTGCAAATCTCATTCATATTATCTGCACGATTTCTGATGAAGAAAAAGTAAAACGTTTTGATACGCGCCCGCGCCATCCGGCACATCATGATCATGAGCGTGACATGTCCGTATATTCTAATGACAAAGAAGCAGTATATGAAAAGTTGCCGGGAAAGAAAATGAAGATTGAAACGACAAGACCCGTAGAAGAATTAGTTGAAGAGATTATTGCGAGTTTGTGATATAATAAGTTCATATGTTTTTATCTCTCAAAACAAAAAAAGAAAAAGAAGTGTATAAAGAATCGCTCGCCTTACTCAGCAAGCAGATTACTGATACGATCGCCAAAGGCGCTTGGACAAATCAAGCAGGGCTAAAGAGGCCGATTACTAATATAGTAGTTAACGGCATGGGCGGTTCTAATTTAGGAGCTCGTATCATTGTCAGCTTACTGTCAAAAGAATTAAAAATTCCGGTTTGTATTGACCCTGGTTATGATCTTGCCGGATATGTTGGAAAAAATACATTATATATCGTTTCATCGTATTCCGGAACAACCGAAGAACCGCTCGTTGCTTATACTAAAGCCAAGCAACACGGCGCCCTTCTTGTTGCCCTGACATCAACCGGAGAAAATACTTTGTCCGCGAAAGCACTTAAAGACAAAACTCCGCTTTTCCAATTTCCTATCTCTGCCAACCCGTCAAATCAACCGCGCCTGGGACTTGGCGCTAGCCTGAGCGCATTAATCAGTATATTGGTTACTCTCAATGTTTTGCCAAAAAGCACTATTAAAGAACTAAGTACTAGTGCTAAAAAATTGGCTAAAAATAGCAATAATTTAAGCGGTTCCAGTAGTCCCGCTCGCAGCTTGGCAAAAAAAATAAAGGGCAAAGAAATTCTTATTATTACTGGACCTCTGCTGGCTGGCAATGCTCATACCTTACGCAATCAGTTTAATGAAAGCGCTAAACAACATGCGTCTTATCTGACAGTTTCTGACATGAACCATCACGCGCTTGAAGGTTTGCGTTTTCCAAAATCAAACCACCGACGGCTCACGGCTTTATTCATCGATTCATCGCTAGATGACAAAAAAATACAAAAAAGAATTGAGATTAGCAAAGAACTGTTTAAGAAAAACCGCATTAGAGTCTATAGTCACAAACTAATAGCTAAGACAAAAATTGAACAGGCTCTTGAGCTCTTGCAATTTGGTGGCTACTTATCGTATTATGTATCTGTCTTTAATCATGTAGATCCGATGTCAATTCCTTGGGTCGAGTGGTTTAAGAAAAAACTCTCCAATTAATAACTAATTGGATTCATATGCATCAAGGAGGGGTGCGGCTTTGCCGCGCGGTGCTTTTAGGCATCATAAGCGCAGGATTTTTTTCCTGGGCTTTTTGTGTACACGCTATCGAACCAGGTTCGCTGGTTATTAGCAAAATTCAAATCACGGGCGGCACCGGAAAAACTGCCGAGGACTATGTCGCAGTATATAATACGACTACTAACCCAATTGATTTAAAGGGCATACGTCTTGTTAAGCGAACAAAAACAGGCACGACCGATACAATCTTAAAATCGTGGAGCGAGACAACAATGGTTAATCCCGGCGAGAACTATGTATGGGCCTGTTCAACAGACGGTTTTGCAAATGTAATTAAAGCAAACACTTCATCTACGCAAACTATTTCCAATGATAACGGTGTTGCCATACGAGAAGGAGCAAACGGTCCGCTTATTGATTCAGTGGGCTGGGGCGATGCCGCAAATAGTTTTGCTGAGACAACGCCTTTTCCCTATAACCCGGAAGGTGGACAATGGATTGAACGAAATAACAATATCGATACCAATGATAATTCATTAGATTTTTCCTTACTACCGATAATTCCTGATGAAGAAGAAACGGAAACGACGGTAGTTAGTGAAACTGACAAGTATTCTTATAGCAAGGACATCATCATTTCTGAAATATTCGCTAACCCAAAAGGCATTGATGGCGACTCATCAGATAGAGAGTTTGTTGAATTGTACAACAAGGGGAAAGAATATGTTTCTTTGGAAGCCTGGCGCCTTGAAGTTGACGGAATCAGCCTCGAATTGCCTTTGGGCGCAGCTATCGGCGGACAAAGTTATTATGTAATCAAAACTGAGGGCAAAGTCCCGCTCTCTAATGACGGAACGAGCGTCAAGCTGTACCAACCGTTAAAACAAACAAGTTATCAATCAATCAGTTACAAGAAAACAACGCCCGGCCAAAGCTACGCGAACTTTATAACCGGTGGATGGCAATGGACAAGTCGACCGACGCCGGGCATGGAAAATACGCTGCAGCGTCCCCCGCAAACGAGCTTTGAATTACTTAATGAACCGATATTAAATCAACCAGTTAGCTTTGATAGCTCGGATAGTTACACGAGTGGTTTAGTTGTTTTGTATAATTGGGACTTTGGGGACGGATTCACCTCAGTAGAAAAAAATCCTACTCACGTTTACACCAAAGCCGATACCTACAAAATTAACTTAACCATTACCACTGACTACGGCAGCTCATCATTTTTAAAAACAATTACTTTTAAAAAGCTTTCCGACGCTAAAGTTCCGGATGATAAAGAAGTTGAAGTGAAAGAAGAAGAAAAACCAAAAACGGAATCTAAAGAAAAAACTCCGGCAGTACTTGAAGAAAATAAAGAATTCACAACTTCAGGCATAGCTACGTTAACGCCGGGAATATTCGGAGTTCAATATTTTTATCTATTGCCCGAATACGGTGAACCGTTAATTCAGATTTATAATTCAAAAAAATTATTCCCTAAAATACAAGCCGGAGATCAAGTGATTGTTACGGGAAAATACAGTGAAACGGAAAACGGTCCAAAGCTAAGCACCAAAGACGCTAATGACATACAGATTATTGGTCATGCTGAGTTTGATGAGTTCGCTCAATCAAATAGTTTGGACATAAAAAAACCGCCCTACCCGCGCTTAGCGCAGCTTAGCGGCGAAGTCGTTTCAAAAAAATCTCCGCGCGTCTATTTGGCCGATGCACAAGGGGAAATAGAAATATACCTTTCGAAAAACACCGGTTTAAAAATATCTGATTTTACAGTTGGTGATAATGTCTTGATCAAAGGGATTCTAACAATTTCAAACGGACACGTACGACTCCAACCGCGCTCTAAAGATGACCTGCAAGCCGCTCAAGAAATCAAAAATTCAATAGAGAGCGCGGAGCTTGCTCAAGAAAGCACAGAAATTACTCACACTAACTTACCCGAGGATATAAGCAAACCGATAGAAAAATCAAAGAAAAATATTTTATTTATATACTTATTGGCCGCTGCCTTGCTTATGATTAGTGGAATTATATTGTATGTATATAAAAAGAAATAAAAAAACCCGAGATGACGTCTGTCCCGGGTTTAATATGAAAAGAAAGGGTTATGAAATATGAAGCTTGCTGTCCAGTGGGAATTCCTTTTGCAACCTAGCATTCACATGTGCAGCATAATCTCCGCTTAGATCTATACTGATTCCTAAAGCCGAAGCTTCGTCCATAATCTTTTTTATCAAAATCTTGTTTTCATCGTCATCAGCTAATTTTTCTTTGGCTGTCGGTGAATTGAAGACTTTTGTGACCGCATAATTATATACTTCCTTTATTGTCGGCGGACGATCATGGAGAGCATGCAATTCGGAAATGTCATTGACTTCAATATTTGAAGGCAGAATAGTGCGACACTCCTGAAAATGCCAGGGCCAATTGTTGATAATTACGGAATATTCATTCCTCATTTTATTCCTTTCTTTTATTATTTTGGGGAAAGAACTTAAATATATGTATATCAATATATTCAGCTTTTGTCAAAACAAAAACCGATGCTTAAAAGCATTGTCCTGGCGCTGGCCTACTTTTCCGGAGCTTGGACGGCTCGAGTATCATCGGCGCTAAAAGGCTTAACTTCTGTGTTCGGGATGAGAACAGGTGTGACCCTTTCGCTTGAAGCACCAAGACGATGCCTTTAAACATCGGCTTGCTAATAACAAATATAGTATAGAACAAAATTGTTTTAATCAGAATCAGAGTTGTAAAAACAAAAAAGTGGGAACATCTGATGGTTTATTAGTATTCCTCGGCTCAACCCATTACTGGGCTTACACCTAGAACCTATCAAGGTCATATTCTCTGACCAACCTATGAAATCTAATCTTGAAGACAGCTTCACGCTTAGATGCTTTCAGCGTTTATCTTAACCGAAGGT
>CAZVMF010000015.1:14287-21208 GCA_964628045.1 uncultured Gammaproteobacteria bacterium | reverse complement strand
AACGCCGCGATTTCTAACTATTTTTTATTTCAAGTTTTTTCTTTACCTCATTTATTCTTTCTTGCAAATCAGGGCCTAGAAATGGATTATGTTCAAGCTCTTCAAACATAACGGCATTTAACGAATCAAATTCTGAACGCGCTTTATCAATACTACCATCATTTAAGCATGACTCGCAAACTGCGAGATTATGTTCATAAATCGCAACGGCGTATTTTTGAGATTCTTCCAGTTCTTTATCTTTTTGCGTTTTATAATCATCGGTATGATTAGCGATTACTCCTTCCAAAGAACTTAATCTAAAATTCCGTATCTGTTCTTCGAGTGAAGCTCGCTCATCCGGCGAAAGTATATCCTTGCATTCTTCTAGTTTTTCTTCGGCAGCAAAATACCAAGAGGCAGCCAATGACGAATCTGATTCCTTGTCTTTGAGCGCCGATTTCGCCTTATCTAAAGAACTTAAAACAGAAATACATCCCGCCTCATGCTTTAATTTGTCGAAACGCGCGTGAAAATCTTGAATACGATCAATATCTTCGCCCTCCGCCCTTACCTTATCAAGCTTTTTTTCCAAATCAGCAATAAACTTATGGGCAATTGTCGGGCGCTCTTCTAAGATATGATGCTCCATTGCATCGAAATACCTTTCAAACTGAGATTTGCCACCCTGCTCAAAATTATTTAGTTTTTTATCAATACCAATTGAGTTTTCTATGGTCATATAGTTTGAATAATGGTGCGGATAGGGAGACTTGAACTCCCACAGGGTTGCCCCCACAAGCCCCTCAAGCTTGCGTGTCTACCAATTTCACCATATCCGCCTACGCTTGCTTCATTATAACCCGAACTTCTTAAACAAAAAACTAGCTTAGTGGGGACTAAGCTGTTTTTGTTTCTTTGAGACGTTTGTTATAACCGCGTCTCAAGTAGTAGAGCTTGGCGCGGCGTACATCCGCCTGCTTCATAATTTCAATCTTAGCGATCGTCGGCAAGTTCAACGGATAAATCTTCTCAACACCAACGCCGTCTGAAACCTTGCGAACCGTAATGGTGGATCCGGCTTCTTTACCGTGCTTACGAGCAATGATAATGCCGTCAAAATACTGCAAACGTTCCTTTTCTTCACCCTTTGGATTAAGTTCCTTAATCTTTTGGTAAATACGAACAGTCATCCCGGCCTTAAGGTCGTTCTTTGTTTCTTCTAAGCTCTTGGTAGAACTAGGAGCTTTGGAAACCGCTTTCTTTCTAGTAACTTTAGCCATAAGAATCTTTCGAATAAATAGACAATGCAAAAATTCTATCCTAATATCTGCTTTTTGTCAATCTTATAGAATAATGATTGACATAAGCTTAGTTTTATGGTAATTTCAAAAATTAAAATGTTCTCTACAACTTAATAATAAAGGAAATAATGGACCCAATAACCATTCTCAGAGGAAAACAAATCTTTTTAGTAGTCCAACAAGGACCCAACGAAATCACCAAAGGATTGGCTACGCCTTTTATCGGCTATATAGAAATCAATTCACGCCCACATCTGGGTTTCGGTATTTACATTGAAAAAGGACCCTGTCTTTTTTATAGCGGCGGAGCGATTGAGCTTGAGAATCTTATCCAGGCTTGGCGCTCAGTAAAAATTATTGAAAAACTAACCGGCGTTACCAGTAATACCATGTCTGACATTTGGGATACAGCCGGACGCGGCGTTGTTCAAATGATGCCTTCAATTGAACTTGTTTCCCAGCTCTACCGTGACCCGACTAACTTTTCTTCTGTTGTTGAAGAAATATTTAAGTCAGCACCCGAAACCGCTGATCTTGATTACATGATTAAAAACTGTCTTAAAAATAATGTACCTGTTAATCTTCATGAGATTGCGTATGAGATCGCTCTCGGCACAATTACTGAATCAGAATATTTTTCTGAATTACGTAAAGAGAAAAAGATTCCCATACCTGTCATCGAAGAAAAACGTAAACCAATTTTCGATGACGAAGATTTCGATGCAAAACTTCATGAGTTTCATGAGATTGCAATTATCCTTGAAAAAGAAATTGTTAATCCGGAGACTGATTACTTAATAATGTATAACGAACTCAAAGCAAAAACAAATGAAGACATTGCTCTTTTATTAATGACTAATTACATGAGACGAACTTGTGTATATTCAAAAGTAGCTATGAGTGCTCATGAATTCGAAGAACGAATTGATAAAAATCTTAGATTCTATAAAATCATTTAAGAAAAAACCCGCCAGTAAGAAAAATCTTACTCGGCGGGTTTTTCACATCTAAAAATTAACGGGAAATTACTTTATCGATGATACCGTACTTTCTTGCTTCTTCAGTAGTCATGAAACGATCGCGGTCAGTATCTTTTTCAATTACTGAAATTGATTGCCCGGTATGCTTTGATAAAATTTTATTTAACTTATCTTTGATTCGCAAAATATGTTCACTACGAATTTTAATATCGGAAGCCTGTCCTTCAAATCCGCCCATTACTTGGTGAATCATAATCTCTGAATTAGGTAAGGCCAAACGCTTACCCGGCGCTCCCGCCGCTAGTAAGGTCGCTCCCATTGAAGCCGCTAAACCGACGCAGATAGTGGAAACATCAGCGCGAACATATTGCATCGTATCGTAAATCGCCAAGCCGGCAGTAACTGAACCGCCCGGAGTGTTTATATAGAACTTAATGTCCTTATCTTTGCTTTCCGCATCCAAAAACAAAAACTGAGCGATGATAATATTGGCGACATGATCAGTAACCGGTTCGCCCAAAAAAATAATTCGGTCCTTTAAAAGACGTGAATAAATATCATAGGCCCGCTCATATTGGCCGTTTTTTTCAATAACTGTTGGTATAAGAGGCATAGAGTTTTATTAGTGTTAGTTAGAGAAGTGTAGCAAAAAAATCTATACAATTCAAGTCTCCGTGATTTCTAAAAAGTTCTCTCACGACCGACGATCGCGGTCAACGCGCCGGGGTGTAAATCAATCGTATGAACGCCCGACACCTTAATTGATCCATCAATCTCAACATCAATCGCTCCCCCGAGAACTGTTACTTGTTTGCAAACAAAAACTGATTGCGAAATCTCTTTTCGTAATAAACTTTTTTCTGTTTTTAAAATACACAAATTAAAACGTTGATCATCCGGCAAGGGACGTGGTCCGCGATAACCGTATTCATCACCGATAACATTAATCGCTTCAATTAATGCTTTGCCATTGGCAGTAACCGAGATATTGTTATCAAGTTTTAAAATTGGATTAATGGAATTAATAACCGCTCGGCAAACAAATGGATGCTGACCGTCAATGCGACCAACATCAAGCGTCACGATACGTCGTGCCGCTAAAACCTTACAGGCATTTTCAATAGTAACGCCGAATGCATCGGCGATCATGCTTTGTTTAAATGGAATAACTGCCAACGGAATTCCGCTTCCTGTTAACATTCCGGCTAAACGACTAGCCAACCAATCGCCGCCAACAGCAACGATTGTCTTTGGGCTCTTTGACCGTTCCGACTTAATCATGTCTTCAAGTCGAGTCATTGGACCCAAGCGATAAATTTTTCCGCTAATTCCAAGATCAGTTAAACGCGTTTCAAGTTGTTCTAATAATTTCTGATATTTACGCGCACTAAGTTCTTGGTCATAGACATAAACATTATTCATTATCGTTTGTCAGATTTTCTTCTTTAGTGCGACTTGTTTTAGTTGGCTTTGGTTCATCACCGAGAATTGAGCATTTACCCTTTATAACAGCACCGCGAGCAATTGAAACATGTGCTGCTTCAATATCACCGAACAAACGAGCCGATGCAGTCACTTCTAGAAAGCCTGAGATTTTTATATTGCCTCGAACCTCTCCGCCGATCTTTGCTTCCTGTGCGCCGACATCGGCTGTAACTGATGCATGCTCCCCCACTTCCATAAATCCGGCAGTTTTAATTGTGCCTTTTACCTCACCCTCAATAACAATCCCACCTTGGCAAACAAAATTGCCTTCAATTTTTACAGATGGGCCAATTATTGTTTCGACGCCATCTTTGCCGCCAACACCATTTTTAGTAAACATATAAAGAGATTAATTGATTAGACACTTGTATTGTATCAGAATAATGAATAATTGTTGATTATTATCCGATACGCTATAGTGACTGTGTTAGCTCCTGTAGTTTAATGGATAGAACAAATCCGTCCTAAGGATAAAATGGGGGTTCGATTCCCTCCGGGAGCACAAAAACTCTTGCGCGTAGCTGTATTTTAGTTTATAGTAATAAACGCCAAGAAAAATATAAATACCATTTTCTGATGGGCCATTAGCTCAGCTGGTAGAGCGCTTCCATGGCATGGAAGAGGCCAAGGGTTCAAGTCCCTTATGGTCCACAATTAAGTCCAGAATTTTCTGGACTTAAACAAAATATGTTGATTAGCAAATGTTAATAAGAAATGCTTTATCTAAGGGATTTTTGTATATATTGGCTAATATTAAATAAAAATAAATTTGGGGATAAGTTGTGAGTTACTTGTTATTATGAAACATCTTCCTACTAAAAGTTCGCTTCTTGCTTTTGATTTTATCTTAGAGCAAGCGGAGATTAAGGCCGGGAATACAGCTGCTGACTTTGGCTGTGGTAACTCCTTGTTTTTCATATACGCCTTATTAACGTTAGTGGGCGAAAAAGGCGTGGTTTATGCAATAGATGTTTTGCCGGAAATCATTGACACTGTTAAAAGAGAAATTCGTCATCACAACTTAAACGGCATAATCCCCCTTCAGGCAAACCTTGATGTAGCCAAACAATTGAAGCTAGACAGCGATTTACTTGATCAGGTTTTTATAATTAGCACTTTGCACCAATCAACAAATTCACTGGCCATGCTATCAGAAGCCCAAAGGCTTTTAAAAAATACTGGCCATTTGGTTATTGTTGATTGGCATACTGATTCTATTCACCCCTTAGGTCCTCACCACAGCCGTCGTCTAAGTGAACAAAGCGTCATTGAAATTGCTGAGGCCTCAGGGCTTTCGCTTTACAAACAATTTAAGGCCGGTCCATACCACTATGGTCTTATTTTCAAGAAAAACTAACCTTTATGTCTAATTTACTATCACTTTCGTTTTGGTTTAATGCCCGCCCAGAACCTTTTGGTCCTTTTGGCCAAAAAGTTATGTTAATCATAGCGGCTGCTCTTTTTGTTATTGGTATTCTCTGTTTATTTAGATTCTTTATTAAAAGTCTAGCTAAGCACAATTCAATTTTAAGAAAAATAGGCACACTTCTTATTACCAATGCTTTTGTGGTTTGCTATTTTTGGTTTTTAGACAACCAAATTGTTCCTGTGCTCCGAGCACGTGCTTGGTATGGAATCTGGGCAATTGTTGATATTCTCTGGATTATTGCCATGATCCGATCCTACCGCAAAAAAATCAAATGGCATGAATCTCAAGCAAGAAACGCAGAATTAGATAGATACATCCCGTAATAATCAAATATCTTAAAAGACCCTCAATCTGAGGGTCTTTTTTGTTTTATCTAGAACTATACAGATGTTCTATATGCAACATTCTAAAAAAATAGCTAACATTGGCGAAAATATTGCAATATTATACCTGGAACAGCAGGGTTTTGTAATAGTGCAAAGAAATTTTATGATTTCCCATCATGAAATAGACATAATTGCCAAAAAAGATGGTTTTTACTATTTACTGGAAGTTAAAACAGTTGATAGTCGATCGCCTATTTTTCCCGAAGAACAAATCTCTAAAAAGAAACGGAAATTTTTATTTCAAGCTCGTCGTGATTTTAGCCAAAACACAGGCGTTTTAGAGGATTTTATTTTTATTGAATTTATTGGCATTATTTTAGATTTTAAAAATAAATTGGCTAATATTAAACATTTTTTAAGATTTTAAGATGCGTTAGGCTATTGACTAAAATATCTAAACATGATAAAGTATTGCAGAAATTTCCCCCTTTGCTTAAATGGGGGATTTTTATTTAGAAACACATATTTATGAACCTCTTTGCGAAAAAAACATTTTTAGTCGAAAACCTACGTCAATTATTTGTCGTACTTATTTTACTTTCATTTGTACACAATTTTATTGTGTTCCCGGTGCATGCCGCCGCAGATGAAAACGCCTACACTCCGGCTGTTATTGGACGCGCGACAATTATTAAGAAAGCAAACTCAGTAGAAAAGCATTTTGAGCAAATTTCTTCCGCACAAACTACACAAAACAAAGAAGAAATCGACTTTACGCTTATTACGCCAATTAACTCTGAAAAAACAAACAATTCAAGCATTACTCACCGAGCAGTACAAACTGCCTTTAGCGGTCATGAACGTGTTGTCACCTTAACTGCGTACAACTCTGAACGCGCGCAAACCGATGGCGATCCATGTACAACTGCCAATGGCTTTAATGTATGTAACCATGGTATTGAAGATACTGTGGCGGCAAACTTTCTACCCTTAGGCACAGAAATCCAAATTCCAGAATATTTTGGCGACCGTGTTTTTGTAGTACGTGACCGCACTGCTCGTAAATATGGTGACCGTGTTGACGTGTGGATGCTTAAGAAATGCGATGCCATGCAGTTTGGTAAGCGACGTTTGAAAATTATTGTTGTTAGCTAACACTCTATATACAAAACTTTTACGTAGGCACGTGCTCAGGCGCGTGCCTACTTGTTATAAAAAACCAAACTTGATATATTAAGGTGTGTTGGTCGCGTAGCCAAGTGGCTAAGGCAGCGGTTTGCAAAACCGCCATCGTGGGTTCGAATCCCACCGTGACCTCAGTATAACCGCCTAGTTAGTAATAGCGGGTGGTTTTTAAGTACATATCTTATTAGACTTAATCTGTGGATAAGTAGTGGATTCTGTGCATAACATACAGT
>CAZVMF010000015.1:0-14277 GCA_964628045.1 uncultured Gammaproteobacteria bacterium | reverse complement strand
AACCGCCATCGTGGGTTCGAACCCCAACGTGACCTCAGAATAACCACTGGGCTTTTTCGCCTGGTGGTTTTTAAGTACATGTATAACTAGACTTAATCTGTGGATAAGTAGTGGATTGTGTGCATAAACTACGATTTTAAGTCTAATAAATTCTAGACTTAAACTGTTGATAAGAAAAAATATTTTAAAAAAGCCCAAGAAATATGTTTTTTTTCGCGATCATTGACCTGGCTCCAAATATGTGCTATACTTTAAATATAAGAGTTCTTTGTCAACGGAAGCTTTTCACAAGACCCAGTCTTGTCGCAAATCTTCTCTGTTTAACTGGAATAAAAGTGTGTTGAAATGGCCTTATCCATTTCAATAAAACAAAAACAAAAGAAATTAGTATATCTTCCTTTTTTTCACCCCGTGTACAAAAGAGGATACTACTGTAGCTCTGGTTAAGCAGCAAGTCTCCTAAATAAGCCGGAGACACAATTCCAGCGAAACAACAATCAAAAAGTATTGACGTTGGAATGGACCCAATACAAAATCCATAAATCAAATTTTACGGGATTACAATTGGGTCCTTTTTTTATACAAAAAAACCGCCGCGTATATGCGACGGTTTTATTTTTTACAAATCTATACACTGGGAACCGAGTCGGCCTTTGGTATGTTACGGAACATATACCATTGCTGAGCAATAGTAAGCAGAGTTGAAATAAACCAGTAAAACGCTAGACCACTTGGCAAGCTTAAACAAATAAAAACTGTAAGAGCCGGCATGAAATAAAGCATTTGTTTGTTCATTGTAGACATCATAGCTTCATTCTTTGAGTCGCCCGTACTGATAGCAGGGGACTTCATTGGCATCATCTTTGCCTGCACATACTGGGAAACACCGGCCAATATCGCCAAAACAATGTGTGGCTTTGAAAAATCCAAGAAGCCAAAAGCGATTGGATTAAGCATGCCCGGGTTATGAATAAATGAATATACCAAGGCAATTGCTTTACCTGACAATTCATCTCTAAAAACTCGAAAAATTGCCCAGAAAAACGGCAATTGAACGAGCAATGGCAGGCACGAAGATAGGGGATTTACTTTTTCTTGTTTATACAACTCCATCATTGCTTTGCTTTGGCCTTCTTTGTCGCCGGCAAATTTCTTTTTTATTTCTTCAAGCTTTGGCTGAAGATTCTGCAATGAGCGCTGACCCTCTAATGATTTTTTTGAAAGCGGATATAGAATAATTTTTATAACCAGGGTAAGGATAATAATAGCAAGACCAATATCATGGCCCGGGATTGTATTATAAATAAAAACCAACAAGTTTAGGATTGGTTGATAGAATATTGTTGAAAAAATGTTTCCCATAGAAATAAAAATTAAATTAATGGATCTTCGCCGCCTTTGTTCCAGGGGTTGCAACGCAGAATTCTCAGCAAACCCAGCCAGCTACCGCGAATTATACCATAGTGCGAAACAGCTTGATACGCATACTCTGAACAAGTCGGATGAAAACGACAATATCCATATGGAAAAAAATGCTTAAACGGACCATGGTCAAATGAAAGCGTTTTTTGATATAGTCGTATGCCCTTAAGCACAAGACGACGAAAATGTATAAGAAAATAGCCCATTATTTAAATACTCGTTTATGTAGTAAGTAGTGAACTTCCCGATAAATAGCTGAAAAATCAGCCCGAGCAGCATCTGGATTGGCCATAATAATTATGTCATATCCAATAGGCAACTGATTCTCTATATCTAAAATTGCACTCCAAACACGACGTCTAATGCGGTTTCTTACTACGGCTCGTTTACTTACCTTTGAGCTCACCACCACGGCAAAACGGGTTGTTTTTAAACTATTTGCTCCAACCTTAGCCTTAAACAAGGATCCATGGGCGGATCCTCGTATAGCAAAGACTCGCTCGAAATCGCGAGTCAGCCGTAGGCGACGCGATTTCGGGAGCATATATTAAACAGTTAATTTCTTGCGTCCTTTAGCCTTGCGACGCTTTAAAACGGTCCGACCATTCTTGGTCTGCATCCGCTTTCGAAAGCCATGCTTTTTTTTGGATCGCCGAGTATTCGGCTGAAATGTTCGTTTAGGCATACTTGTTATGAAATAATACAAACTAAAGCTACCATTATTGTAGCATTACGTCAATTATCAACGCTATCCACTCTTTATCAACAGCTTATAAACAAAACAAGACCTTTTACGTAATTGCCAGTTCCTGCTATAATGGCCGTTGACTTTACATTTAACCCTCCTATGGATCACGAACAACTTTGGCAGGCCGTACTAGGTGAGATTGAACTCACATTATCAAAGGCCAGCTTCACTACTTGGTTTAGAAATACGTTTATTGATTCATACCAAGACGGCCGCGTAATTATTTGCGTTCCAAATACCTTTACTCAAGCGTGGCTTCAAAAAAAATACTATCAAGAAATCCTAGCGGCCTTTCGCAACATTACCAAAGAACCGATAAAAGAAATTTCTTATCGGATAGAAACAAAAAAAACTCCAGTAAGACAGGTAGAGCGAGTTCCGGGCGCGGCGCCGACTTCTACTGAACCAGCACCATTAAAAACCAGTGGACTTAATCGTTTTGGATTAAATACCTATTATACTTTTTCAAGTTTTATTGTTGGCAAAGGAAATGAACTTGCATATGCAGCCTGTCAGGCTGTTGCTACAAACCCGGGCCGTGCTTATAATCCTTTGTTTATTTATGGGGGAGTTGGTTTAGGTAAAACTCACTTACTACAGGCTATTGGAAATGAGCTATCTAAAAAAACCGACAAAATTCTATATGTTACGTCGGAGAAATTTTCAAATGACTATATTAATGAGGTTCGTTCTGGTCGTGCCAAACAATTAAAAGAAAAATATCGAAATGTAGATTTATTACTTGTTGACGATGTTCAGTTTATGGCCGGTAAAGACGGAACCCAAGAAGAATTTTTTCACACTTTTAACGAACTTCATCAAACCAACAGACAGATTGTCTTAACATCTGATCGCCCTCCTAAAGCCATACCAGCCCTTGAGAAGCGTCTTCTCTCTCGTTTTGAATGGGGAATGATTGCCGATATAACAGCGCCTGATTTTGAGACAAAATTGGCCATTTTAAAAAACAAATGTCACGAAAAGAATTATCCGTTATCTGATGATATTCTTAATTACTTAGCTATTAATATTAATAGTAATATTCGTGAATTAGAGGGCGCCCTTACTCGTTTAATTACTTATTTTGAGTTTAATAATTTAAGTCCAACCCTCGAAAGCACGAAAAATATCTTGGCAACCACTTTAGCAGAGTTTAGAGAAACCAATTTAACCGCCAAGCATATTATTGATGCGGTTGCCAAATTCTTTGATGTTGAAATTAAAGATTTGGCCGGGAAAAGCAGAAAGAAAGAATTAGTTTTCCCTCGCCAAATTGCTATGTATTTGATGCGCGAAGAAATCAACGCCTCATTTCCGGCAATCGGACAAGAACTGGGTGGGCGCGATCACACAACAGCAATTCATGCCTGCAATAAAATAAATGAAGATTTAAAACACAACAGTAAACTAAAACAACAAATTTTATCCGTAAGACAGTTGTTCCAATAACTTGTTAATAAGTTCGGTATAAAATGTGTGGGAAAGGTTTATAAGTTAAGCTGAAATAAAAAATAAGAAAACTTACCCACAGATCATATAAAAACATTCCACACTTATCAACAGAAGTTTCCACAGCGTTTTCAATTAATTACTCAATAAAAACCACTTGTCCACTGTTTCCACTCCCTTATTATTACTGTTCTAATATATTTATATGAAAATAATAACACTACAAAAAAACCTGAAAGAAAGTTTATATGCGGTTAGCCACATAGCGCAAAAAAATACCAGCTTGCCAATTTTAAATAATATTTTAATTTCAGCGCGTGACGGTGTTATAAAATTAATAAGTACGAATTTAGAAATCGGAATTACCAGTGTGGTTCGAGGGAAAATTGAAGAAGAGGGAGAGTTTACGGTTGATGCACGAATTCTTTCTGAGTATGTTGCCTTATTAGATAATGATAAGGTTGAACTTAGTTTAAGTGAGGGTGAGTTAGTAGTTAGTTGTGGATCATATAAAACCAAAATCAAAGGTATTGGTCCAGAAGAATTTCCACTTATTCCAAATATAGAACGAAGTAATTTTATTAAAATATCAGCTGAGTTATTTAAGAAATCACTATCAACGGTTGTTTTTTCTGTTTCAAGCGATGAGGCGCGTCTCGAGCTTTCTGGTGTTTATTTTGGTTTATCTGGTACGGAGTTGGTTTTAGCGGGAACAGACAGTTATCGTTTATCTGAAAAAAAACTAGCGGTTGAAACAAATATTGCCGCCGATCAAAAATTAATAATTCCCGCCCGAACCTTACAAGAATTGGTTCGTATTATTTCAAGTGAAAAAAATGAAGATGGGGAAAGCGCTAATAATGTTTTGATGTACGCCTCTGATAACCAATGTTTGTTTGTTGTGGGCTCAACAGAGCTTGTCTCACGCTTGATTGACGGTCAATACCCTGATTACCACCAAATCATCCCTGTTAAGCACCAGTGCCGCGCTATGCTTCCTCAGGAAGATATAGTAAGAGCCGTTAAGGCCGCGGCATTGTTTTCAAAGACCGGGGTTAATGATGTTGTTTTTTCTTTATCAACAAAAGGAAGCCTTGTTGTGTCAGCTGCTTCCGGTCAGGCCGGTGAACATGCTTCACAACTTGATGCAGTTGTTACTGGAGCTGATACCTCAATTACATTAAATTATCGTTATGTCCTGGATGGTTTAAATGCAGTGGCTGGCGGCTCAGTGGTTTTTGAGGTTATTGATGATCAAACTCCATGTATTATAAAAGACGAGTCAGACCCGTCTTTTATGTACATTATTATGCCTATTAAGAAATAGTTAATGCCGAAGATTGATAACTGGTATTTTTGATGGTTTGTAGTTGAAGTTTAGTTTTTTCTCTGTGCAATTATCAATATCATCACAGACGCGGATTGTTAGTTCGTGATAGCCGCTTGAGAGATGATTGATTGATGCATTTTCTAGTGCAAAAGGATAGTTGGTGACATTTTGCAACATTGCCGCATCAATTAAATATTCCACACGATTAACCCCTCGGGTAGCTGAGGCGGTTATTTTTATACTAAGGGTATCTCCACTAACCGTTTGTCCATCGCTGAAATTCTCAACCGAGAATACAGGAAGGTTTTCCGGTATATGAAGATTGTCTTTTTCAGTCGGCGGTTCTTCGGTGTTAATTTTATTTTTCACTGCCCAGGCTTGCACGCGACTCTCCCACAAATTATATTGAGGATCGGAACCTGGATTTTTTGGCGCTTCTCCGGTTGGATCGTTTTTATCTACGTAATATAAAATATCATGAACTTGGCGATAACTGCGCTCCTCAATAAAACTGGCCGGAGTGTATTCGGTTGCCAACAAACCCGAGGCTTTATCAATTTTAATTTTTACTTCTGCAGCACTAGTTCCATCAAGCACTGCTTTTCCGGTGATAGGAATTTCTGGCGCGGCAAAATTTTCAACATTACTATCTCCCAATACACGACGCATGTATTCATTCCAAATTGGTGCAGCAACAACGCTGCCGTCCGCTCCAGCTTTCATTTCGGTGTTGTCGCTGTTACCAACCCAAACACCAGTAACCAAGGAAGGTGTGTAGCCAACAGTCCAGGCGTCGCGGTTATTGTTTGTTGTTCCGGTTTTGGCGGCAACTGGACGATTGCCAAGTGTTAGGAAATTAGAGCCACCAAAAATATACGCACGCTCATTGTTGTCCGAAAGAACATAATTAATTTCCCGGGCAACATTTGGTTCAAAGGCGCGGCGCTCTTCGTCTTTATACTCTTCCAAAACTTTTCCGGTTCTGTCTTCAACTTTTAAAATAAAACTTGGATTATGAAGAACGCCGTCGCGGGCAAATGCGCTAAAGGCATTGGCGTGTTCCAGTAATGTAACTTCACCGCCGCCCAACACCAAAGATAGTCCAAAGCGACTATTGTCATTAAGTGTTGTGTAGCCCAGTTTTTTTGTTACTTCTTGAACGGATTTTAATCCCGCCAAGTAAAGTGTTTTTACGGCCGGCGTGTTAAGTGAGCCGGCTAGAGCCTTTTTCATGCTGACCGGACCATATTCTTTTCCGTTGTAGTTATGTGGTTCGTAAGGTGTTCCGTTTGTTGAAAAATTAGTCAACACATCATAGAGAATCGTGTTTGGTGTGTATCCTTTGGAAAAGGCAGTTGCATAGACAATAGGTTTTATTGATGAACCTGGTTGTCGCGGTTTTAAGGCAATATTAACCTGACCGTCAATTTCTTCATTAAAATAATCGCGTGAACCGACCATGGCCAGTATTTGTCCAGTCTTAGGGTCAATTGAAACAAGGGCGGCGTTAGAAGCCTTAAAGCGTTTATCATTTTCCTCCGCTCGTTTCTTTACAACCTCTTCGGCAATTTGTTGTTTGTATGTATCAAGTGTTGTAAATATTTTTAATCCGCCTTGTTCGACTGTTTTTTCGCCATATTTTTCAGCCAACATTTCTTTGATATGTAAAACAAAATGCGGCGCCATGATGCTGTCTGACGGATTTTTAAATGAAAGCTTTGCTTCTTTGGCTTTATTTGCTTCGTCTTCAGAAATCATTTTTTGTTCAACCATTAAATCAAGTACGTAATGTTGTCGAGCAATTAATATTTCTTTGTTTGGACCATATGGAGAGTAGCGTGTCGGACTTTGAACGATTGCCGCCAAAATCGCCGCTTCTGATAGATTAATATCTTGAACGTGCTTTCCAAAATATTTTAAACTGGCAGCTTCAACACCATACGCGTTTGAACCGTATGGTATTTCATTAAAATACATTTGCAATATTTCATCTTTCGAAAACTTTTTTTCAAGACGATATGCAAGGATAACTTCTTTTAGTTTTCTGATATAAGATTTTTCATCAGTCAGAACGGCATTTTTTACAAACTGTTGATCAAGTGTTGAGCCGCCGGCTTTTCGGTTAAATAAAACATTGGTAATTGCGGTTCTAAACATCGCCCAAATACTAAAGCCTTTGTGCGTATAAAAGTTCTTATCTTCAATGGCGATCGTTGCGTTACGAACGTTTTCCGGGATTTTGTCTAATGTAACAAGTGTTCGTTTTTCATCACCGTGAATTTCATACAAAATAGTTTCCCCGGTGCGATCATAAATTTTTGTACTTTCAGGAACTTCACGAGCAATTAATTTGTTTGGATCAGGTAATCCGTACGAAAGCCATAAAAAGAAGACAACACATATAATAACAAAAGCGCCGATTGCATATCGGACAAACTTTTTTACATCGGGTTTTTCCCAAAGTGCGCGCCAAGTGGCAAAGGCGGAGTGTTCTCGAATGCGGCGCAGCGCCGGACGAGCAGACCGGATGGTTGGTTTATTATTTTGCCAGTAGCCTGGCTTGTGTCTGATAAAACGGGGATTGGACATTGTAATACTCTATAACACTAGTATAACACAACGCGGCCAAGGTCCCGTAGTTACATTATGCCCTAAATACCAAGCTAAGCCAGAATTTTAGTGTTTGCAGGATGAACCGTGGTGTTCCCATAAGAATGTTGGTTTTACTTTGTCGCGGACCGAGTCGATCATCTTTCCAATTAATGGCGACTTCGGCAATTTTCAATCCATGTTTATGCGCATGAACAATAAACTCCGTATCAAAAAACCAGTTCGGATTAGTGACTTTGTCGGCAATAGTTTTGAACACCGGTGGACGAAGCGCTTTAAAGCCGCATTGTAGGTCATGAAAAGGCTGCCAAAACAAAAATCGGGAAAGGTAGCTATAGCAACTTGATTGAATTTCTCTAAACAAACCACGGTCAACAACGGAGTTTTTATTAAAACGATTGCCAATGGCAATGTCCGCTGCATTATGTGCTACAGGCTCAATCAACGCCGGAAGGTCATTAAGATCAACCGCCAAGTCTGCATCCATATATACTAAAACATCGGCTTTGCTTTCTAAAATATAACGGCGAAGTGTACGGCCCTTACCGCCTTCCTTGTATGCATGAACTTGAATCCGAGGATGAGTTGCTGATAATTCTTTCCCTATTTTTTCAGAATCATCAGTTGACCCGTTTATTAGAAGAATTATAAACCAATCGTAGTTTGAGAAATGTTTTTCGCAAAATAAAAAAGTTTTAGTGATGCTTTGGGCAAGAATTTGAGCCTCATTATATATTGGAAGACAGATTTCAAGACGCATATTAATGAGAAAGAATTTTTACAGTTCCAATGGTTCCGGTTAAGAAATAGTTTTTAGCAATAAACAAATCAACCGGATTATCTTGATTATAATTAAAACGCTCAACCATTGAATAGTTAACAATAACACAGGCAGGTGGATTATTTTGCAGTTCTTTTGCCGCTTCGGAAAATTGAGCCTCGGTGTTCATGCCGGTAAACAACATTGAAAATCGGGTTGTGCTTAGGGTTCGTAACTCGAAATATAAATTCGGCATAAATGGACCGGCATAAATAGTCGAACTGTCCTTGCAAGATTTTTGTATTTTTGAAAGAATTGTTTGGGCGGTTTTTGAAAAAGGCGGCGTTTGCGCAATAATAAGTCCGCTGCACAAAAGCCAGAGGAGCGTAAAAAGAATTAATTCTAACTTTTGATTTAAAAATGTTTCAAAAAAAACGGCCAAGATAATATAAAACGGCGTTAGTGCTAATAATATATGAGCGCCATCAGGCCGAGGCAGGCTCATGATTAACAAAAAAATTCCCGTTAATAACAATATGATTAAAGCCGGTTTTGATTTTGCTCGAGCGTTTTGAGCGACAAAAGCAAACAATAATAAACTGCAGGCCGTACAACCTATCCACAGAAGTAATGGCAGCGCATTGACTCCTTGGTATTGTTTGCTTGGAAAAACAATTAGATTTTCATACAAAAGGGAGCTCGGCCAGTATAAAAAAATTGGAAGCAAGGGAATTGCCAGTCCAAGTAGATACGCGCCAATAGCACTTGGATTAAAAAATGAACGGACTGAAAAAAATAAAATTAAAAGTCCGACAACAAGGGAGACGGCAAGCCCTTTGTGCTGAAGAACCGCGATGCTTAAGCCAAGGCAGAAACCGGTCGCTACAAAATTTGTAATACATTTTGGATTGTATGTTGCTTTAACAATAAAATATAAACCCCAAGCAATGGCAACAATGTTGAACGTGTTGTGATTAATGGGTTGCCAGAAGCTTGACGCAATGACAAAGGCGGCCGGAGCCAAAAATTTCCAACGCTTTAATGAGAACTGAGCACTCGTCAAATATACGGCGATTGTTCCGGAAAGAAGAACAACTAAGCTGATTATTTTCGCGCTTACATAACTACTATTTGTTATTTTCCACCACGCAGCCAACAGGTAGGGAGTACCCGGAGCAATGAATTCAAAGGTATCGGTATATAATTTTTTTCCATTAATAATATTCCAAGCCGCGTTAAGAATGGCACCTTCATCGGCGTTTAGTTCATAGCGCCAGTGAAACAAAAAAAGAGCCGCACTAAAAATGATCCATGGGAGAGATTGTTGTAAAAGTTTTTTATTAAATAAGAATCTCATATATTATTGCCTGACCCACACCGCGCTCAATGAGTCGCTGTATACTTGTTTCCAGATTTTTGAGTTAGCGTTGAGATAGTCGATTAAAGTATTGCTTCGTTGGTATTCTTTTCTGCCCAGTATGTATTTTTCAAAAAGATCAGGGTGATACACATCAGCCTTTGATCTAAAGATTATCATTTGGATTTTGTAATCAGTAAGCAATTTTTCCGTTTTATCTTTTATGAAGAATTGATTGTATTCCTCTAATAGCGAATGACCGGCAAAGCTGTATTGCGGCAAACGTCCGTCAATAAAGAGTCGCTGCTGCGGCCATGTTCCAATAATAAAACCACCCCAACCATAGTGGTTGAATATTCTTAAATTGGCATATTCTTGGTGTTCTTTTATAAATTGAACGGCGCCGCAAGGATAGTCTTTACAGTACGAAGTGAATGGACTGTTGGTGATTCGCGCTTTGCTAAAAGAAAAAATAGATACCAATAATAAGAAAATAATGCTGAACCAAGCAATTATTTTAGGAAATGGAAATTGTCGGTTTTTTAAAAGCGGCGGTACAAAAAGTGGCACAGCAAAAATCAAGGCAGCAACGCTCCATAATGGAAAATGACGTACTGAGCGCATTGACATAAGCGCCAACACAAAACAAATAAGCAGTTTCCATAAAGGCAATCGTTTTTTTAAAGAATGCCAAGCGCCAATCAGAAAGGTTATTGTTAAGATTGAAAATATTATTTGATCATTGCGCAATGGCGGTTTGAATGGGGAGCGCCATTCTTGAATATGCGACATGTAATAACTGTTCGAAGCGTACTCGCTTAAAAAATTATATAACTCGAGTCCGTACGGAGTGACAAAAGTTGTGCCTATGGCAAGTAGTCCGATGCAAAGAGTTGTTAGAAGCTGCTTCTTTGAAAGCGGCGCCTCATTTTCTTTTTTTGATAACCACGCCCAGAAAAAAATTAAAACTTCATAGCCGAGCCAGCCAAAAATAATTCCAACAGCTAACAAAAATCCTCCATGCAGACATGACCACAAATAGAGCAAGGGAATAAGCCAAAGAATTATTTTTATATTATGAGTTTTTCTAAATCGATCTAAGATAATAAATAAAACAATAAAAAGAAAGAAACTGATTTCTTGTAAGCGAACTCCGAAGTGTGGCAAACAAGCAAAGAGTGCCGCCAACTCAAAAAGAGCAAAAACAAATTGCTCATTGGTATTTGTTAAATAATGGCGTATGAGATGTTTGTTGAGTACTATAATCCCGACCAAAGGAAGTAGTATAAAAAAAGCCGCGACGGCCAGGTAGGAGCCCAGTGACCAGAGCCCACTGGTAAGTACATTTGAAAGCCATTCGTGATCAACCCATGTTTTACCGGCGAGGGTCCACATATAGATTTGATCATGCGGCACCGAGCCACCGGCAATAATATCTTTTCCAACTTGTAGATGAAAACCAAAGTCCGGATCCAGATAGCCAAAGCAATTTACCGTTAATAGAGAGACTATAAATATATAGAAGGCGATCCAGGCTGTTGGGGCTAGTTTATTTTGTTTCATATTTATATGTTTTATGGTATCATGTTAATATCATCTTTATAAGAGTAAAGATACGTATATATAGAGAGGGGGTGACATATGAAGAAAAAAATATTAGCATGCCTTTTGGCGTTTAACTTACTCGTCGTACCGGCCATGGCCTTCTCCGTGTCACCGGCCCATGCCGCAAGCGGTAATTTAAATCTTTGGGGCGACAACTATAACGATCAGAATTTCTCGGAAGACACCGGACTTGGACAGCGCGATCCGCGCGCCATTGTTGCGAGTGTTATCCGCGTCATCCTAGGTTTCCTAGGTATCGTTGCTGTAATCATTATCTTGTTGGGCGGTTTCAAATGGATGACTGCCGGCGGTAATGAAGACAAGGTCGCAGAAGCTCGTAAACTTATCGTTTCGGGTATTATTGGTTTAGTTATTATCATGGCGGCGTTTGGTATCGCACAGTTCGTCATCAACAGTTTGATGAAAGCGACAAACAACTAGTTCCGCTTGTCGGGCCTGAAGTCTTTCGGGCCCGCTTCCTTGATGCAAAAATTATTTGGCATCAAAGAAGCATATGGCAAAATCGTTACTACGAACATCATTAGTTGTTTTGGCGGCGGGACTTTTTACTCGGCCGGTTTTTGCAATTGAAACGGGTTTGGGCGCGGCCGCAGGACCAAGCGGTTTAAGCAGCGTTGGTTCTGACATCCCTACATTTATCGGAAAAGTTCTTGGGTCGGCGCTCGGTTTTACCGGCACGATCTTTTTTATTTTGGTTATTATCGCCGGATTGATGTGGATGACTTCCGGAGGAAATGAAGAGCGTGTTAAAAAAGCCAAGCAGATTTTAATTGCTGCAATTATCGGTTTGGTTATTATATTATCGGCATATGCGATTACGAATTTTATTGGAACAGCATTTGGCAGTTAATATGAAATATTTTTTTATCGTTTTTGTTTTTTGCACCCTGTCTATAGCTCCTCAATTAGTTACTGCCAGTATAATTGATGATTACAAGTTATCGGTTAACACAACAGCGACAAAAGCCGGAATACAGGACAGCTCGTTTGCTTCACCCCAAGAAGCTGCCGGTAAAATTACCGGACAAGTTCTTTCATTGGTTGGAATTATTTTTCTTGTATTAATGATTTGGGCCGGGACCTTATGGATGACTGCCGCCGGAAATGAGGAGAAAATTGATGAAGCGAAAAAAATAGTTTTTGCAGCATTAGTTGGGTTGATTTTGATTGCAGCGGCCTATGCAATCACCAGGTTTGTCGGCCAAACATTACTTAATGGCTCTAGCAATATATGATAAAACAATTTAAATTAAAAAAAATCTTTTTTGTTCTGTATTTGTTTGCGTTATTGGCAACGCCGTTCGCCTTTAGTTTGGCTGAGGGTGAAATTACCGGAACGGCAACGCCCGCCGCTGGCTTTGGTTTTGATAAGGTAAATAACATAGCAACACAGGCCGGCTATAATCCGGGAAACGAACCGACACTTGATCAACGTATCAGCTCGATTATTTCGACGTTCCTTTCTTTTTTGGGTGTTATCTTTATGCTTTTAATGATTTATGGCGGATTTAATTGGATGACGGCCGAAGGCGATGAAGGGAAAATTGATAAAGCAAAAGATACGATTCGCGCCGCAGTTATCGGCTTGATTATTGTCATAGCTGCTTATGCGATTAGTATATTTGTTATTAGTAAGATATGGGGGGCAAGCGGAAGCGCCGGCTCAACCAATTTATAAGTATGAAAATTCATCATTGGCTCGTATCATGCGCATTGTTTCTTTCATTGGCTACGCCGGTGGTTTTTGCGCAGAGTAATAATGTAGTTGTTCCGCAGCAATCTCCTTTGCTGGGCCGTTTGCAAACGGTCGGCACCGGCGCCGGTTACTCACAAACAAATGAAGGCGGAGTTCTTGCTATTGTCGGTACGGTAATTAGCGCCTTGCTCGGTTTGTTGGGAATTATTTTTATAATCTTAATGTTATTGGCAGGCTATAATTGGATGACGGCCAGTGGCGATGAAGGAAAGATTGATAAAGCAAAAGATACTTTGCGGTCGGCAATCATCGGGTTGATTATAGTTGTCGGAGCATTTGCGATCTGGAGATTTATTGCGGGATACTTAATCGGCGGACAGAGCACGATTGTAAATCCACCAACCAACCAATAATATGAAAAAAATATATTTTATACTTTTTGCAAGTATCGCGCTTCTTTCTGTTGCTCCGGTGCAGGCGGGATTTTTAAGCCAAAATGTAACAACGCAAATTACAAACAATACAAGTGCGGTTCAAACTCAAGCCGGATATGACTCGACTACAACCGTTGGCGCAGTTGTTGCCGGGGTTATAAAAGCATTTCTTGGTTTGCTTGGAATTATTTTTGTAATACTTGTAATTATCGCTGGATTTAATTGGATGACGGCGGCAGGTGATGAAGATAAAATTAATAAAGCAAAAGATACTTTGCGGTCCGCGGTTATCGGAATCATTATTGTTGTTGCCGCGTACGCTATTACTTATTTTGTATTTGCAAATCTTCCGGGCGCAGGCGGAGGGGTAATCCCACCAACAAACAGTTAATCTGAAAATGTAAAAAACCCACTTAAGTTGTAAGTGGGTTTTTTATAAAGGAACAATTTATTTTTATTCTTGCCACGTGTAAACATCTGGTGCATATCCACCAAGAGATGCTCCGCCGTTTACAAAATGGGTAAGATCACCCATTGGAGTTCTACCGACTGCACATCCATCAGGAAATGTAGCGGTTACGTCCCATGATTTTCCTTCTAGTGTCCAGGTTATTTTTACCTGGTCTTCATCAGGATAATGTAGGGTGAATATTCGCTGCATTTTTTTTGAACCTACTGTGCCAGTAAATATGACTTTGTCATGGTAGGTGACAACAGCGGTTTGTGGTAAGAATGGATGAGGGTTGAATATAACCCCCATTCTTTCTTTGTTTTTGTTAACAAGGATGTATTTACCGCCTTTGTCCAAAGTAATAACTTCAGTACTTTTAAGGATTTTTACATTT
>CAZVMF010000014.1:0-24579 GCA_964628045.1 uncultured Gammaproteobacteria bacterium | reverse complement strand
GATAAGAAAGGTCCTGTTTATTCGATGATCGAATCTGGCGCTCGTGGATCTTGGGCGCAGTTGACTCAGATTTTGGGAATGAAAGGTTTGGTTACTTCGCCATCGGGTAAAATTATTGAATTGCCGGTTAAAGGAAACTTTAAACGCGGTTTTGATGTTCTTGAATACTTCATCGCCACCCACGGTGTACGTAAAGGTTTGTCAGATACGGCCTTGCGTACTTCAAATGCAGGTTATTTGACTCGTCGTTTGGTTGACGTTGCTCAAGATGTTGTTATTTCAGCAATTGATTGCGGAACCAAAGAAGGCATCCCGATGACCAAGGAAGAAAGCGATGAAATGGGACGCCCGTTGATTCGCCGCATTACCGGTCGTTATATTACCGCCGACTTGAAGAATACCGAAGGAAAAGTGCTTTTGAAAAAAGGTGAATTGGTTACCGAGGATTTGGCTGATGAATTTGCCAAAGAAGATATTCCAATGGCTGAAGTCCGTTCTGTTATGCGTTGTGCCTTGCACCGCGGCGCTTGCCAAACTTGCTACGGATTTGACTTGGCGTACAACCGTCTCGTTAAACTCGGAACAGCCGTTGGTATTATCGCCGCCCAGTCCATCGGCGAACCGGGTACTCAGTTGACGATGCGTACCTTCCACACCGGAGGTGTTGCCGACCAAGACGATATTACGCAAGGTTTGCCGCGCGTTGAAGAAATCTTCGAAGCTCGTCAGCCGAAACGTAAAGCATATATTGCCGATGTTGAAGGTGTCGCCAAGGTTACTGACATTAAAGCTGAAAACGGAAATTCACAAGGAAGAATGATTACGATTTCTTACGATGGTGAAGAAGTTGATAAGTATTATTTGGCTGAAGCGACAATGTCTAACAAGGCCTTGCTTGCTAAGAAAGAAGAGAAAGAACCGAAGACCGCTACTAAAGCCAAGGCTTCTAAGAAAGCCAAAGTTGAAGTATTGGTTGCCGATGGCGACAAGGTTAAGAAAGATACGCCTCTCTTTAAGGCCGGTGAAGCCGTTATCAAAGCTAACCGTCCAGGCATTGTTAAAGTTGAAGAGAAATATATTAAGGTTATCGCTCCGGTTGAAAAAGTACGTGAATTCGTCGTACCGCGAACCTTTAATGTTTGGGTTAAGGATGGCGCTACGGTCAAGATCGGTGATCAGATGACTGACGGCAGTCTTGATTTGCAGCAGTTGTATGAATTGCGCGGAATTGCCGCCACTCAAAAGTATGTTGTTAAAGAGATTCAGTATGTCTATTCTTCACAAGGTCAGCCTTTGAACGATAAGCATATTGAAATTATTGCTCGTCAGATGTTCTCCCGTGTTTACATTACTGAACCGGGCGGAACTGATTTCTTGATTGGCGAAGTTATCGAGAAGTTGATGTTTGATCGTGAGAATGCCAAGGCCGTTGCCGCCGGCAAGAAAGAAGCCAAGGGAAGACAGTTGTTAATGGGTATGACCAAGGCTTCGCTTTCAACAAACAGCTTCCTTTCCGCCGCCTCTTTCCAAGAAACCGCCAAGGTCTTGATTGACGCCGCTATTACCGGTAAGATCGACCGCCTTGAAGGCTTGAAAGAAAACGTTATTATCGGTCGTCCGATTCCTGCCGGAACCGGCTTCCGAATTATCGAAGAAGCTTAAATCGATATTTAAAAACACCGTCCGCCAATTGGCGGACGGTGTTTTAGTTTTCTCTAGATAGCCTCACTGATTTGACGGATCGTTTCGAGGCTTGAAAGTTTTGTTTTAAAATTGGAGGCATTGAGGATTTCGATCAGGACAGGTTTACCGGCGGGGGAGACATGGACTAAAAAATTTCCCATCTCAATAACGCGGGCAATTTTACCTTTGCCTATTTCCCAACTTAAAACATTGGCTTCTAAATCAAAGTTCATACAGGATAAAATGTTATGACTTTTTTAATTGAACCTTCTTTCTGATACACAACCTTAATGTCGGCAGATTGAGCGGTAAAGAGTTTAGAAATTTTACCCGTCTTTTCAGGAGCTTTTAGGATTGATTCAATTTCTTCTTTACGAATATATACTTTATGAGCATTTAGAATATCAAATTTCTGTTCAGCGTATTTAGTAAAGTAAATCATAATTTTGGAATTTTTACTTTATAAATCCCGGTTGATTTAAGTGCCGCATCGCAACTGTCAAACCACACATCAAAACGTCGACCCTTAATGACACCGCCCTTGTCGGTTACCTGATAATTTTTTCCTTCGATTTCCAGCGGTGTTCCTTGCGGAAAGCAATTCCAATCAGCGGCCACATGTCCGTTTTCCGGCTGCAATGCCGAAGCAGTCTTGTTGCAGTACGAAGTGCTTGTTTGATCAAAATCCTTGCAAGCTTTCCAGCTTAATGAATTTGAAGAGCAGCTTGAGTTTTCATCGGTGCCATTGGGACAGGAGCAGTTGAGTGCAACAGCGCATAGAAATTCTTTACGAGCAGTATAGTTATCGGCTCGTGGTTTACAATAGCCGGTCACAAAGGCTTCAAAATACCCGGTGCTTTCTTCTTCGGCCGTAAATTCACGACAATCTTTTTTTGAATAATCATCGCGAATTTTTTCAATCGGTTTTGTGAGAAGTAGGCGATACAATTTAAAACGAGTCCAATAGGCGCCGTCCTCGGTCGTAACTAAAAAGACGGCATAGCCGATGGCGATAACAACCACAATTTTTAGAATTTTTATTAACATTTATTTTTGGCAAGGGCCGAGCCATTCAAAGTGCATTGAATCGCAGACTGTTCGGTAATCGCCGCCCCAACGAAAGCCGTTGGCTTTAAAGGCATTAATAACTACGGCCGGTATATCACCCTTGCATGGCTTTACTTTGCTTCGATAGTTTGGATTGTCGTCAGGGTTTATATCAATGGCAATTCCAAACGAGTGCAAGCTTAATTTGCTTGCATTATTAGCATTGGCGCGCCAGTTCTGAGTTCCCAAAGAATAGAATTTATAATTTGTTTTTCCTTGTATTTCTCGACTAACTTTTTCAAACGCATCTTTGGCCAGTTTATGAACCTGAACTGTTTTGCCGAACATGTTTACTCCTACTAAATTTTTAGTTACGGCAGAGTTGCTGTTTCCGAATGTATTTAAAAAGCATTCTTGGCCTTTTGATTGTATGGTGCCGGCGGTTACGTCGTTAGTCGGTGTTTCAGCCATTGGCTCAAGATCTTCTTTGCCAATATAACTAATTTTAATTGGCGATAACTCCGTTAACGCAGGATTAATAATTTGTAAAATAATGTAACTGCTTAGCGCAATAAGAATTCCGAATAAACTGCCGGCTATCCATTGTTTTGCATCGGCAATGCGCTCTTCTTTCCCGCCGGCTGTAATCCACATTACTCCGGCAATCATTAAGATAATGACAGCTAAAATAACAATGCTTGTTGCGCCGTACTTATAGAGGCCGTTAATATAGTCTCCGATCCACGGAACCGTGCAGGAGTCTTCCGTACAATTAATTTTTTGAAAACCGGTAAAAGATGGGATGCTTACCGCCAAATTCGGAGTGATAGGGTTAGAGATTTTAGGCAATATATCCTTTTTTTCTTCCTCAGTTTTTTTTGCTTGACAAGTTTTGCCATCAAGCGTTTCTTCGCCTTCATGAAATATGCCAACATCGCCATAATGATTTTCTCCGTAAGCGGCGCATTCTTCTTCGTTCCAATTGTAAGCTTCCTCGGCGGTACCGACCAAACCTTTGGAAATCTTACAGCAGCCTTGGGCAACTTCATCCTGGGCGTTCGCTAAAAGAGCACCGCTGAAGCCGACGGCGCAACTGATAAGAAAAGCAATGGAAATAATGTGAAGCTTCTTTGAAATCATAAAACTCTTACGTGTTTTCATTGTTTTTTAACACAAAGGAAAGAATTGCCGTCGTACCCAGTATAACCACCAATGATCCAACGATAATCGGTGTGTAGGATTTTTTTACCGGACAGCAGCAGGTGTTATCAAATTGCGTTTTGGTTGAAGCGCTGCATGAGCCCGAACGAGCCCAGGTTCCGCCATTTTCACCAAACATTCTTTGGCAGGCTCCATCGTCGCCGGCTTGGCTGTTTATCCAATGACAACTTTGCGCAGCATTACTTTGTGCAGGAATGAGAGAGAGGGCCGCTATCGATAATAATACCACGAAATATGTCTTAAGCATGGCGACGTTTTTTAATAATAATATAGCCCATAATTCCGCCGATTATGACAACGCCGAAAATGATCGCGGCCCAAGAAAAAGTCGTTTCAGGCTTGTCCTCGCGGAGCAATAGTTTGCCTTGCGCATCTTTGATCTCGCCATTATTCGCGTTGAGCAATTGCTGAGTTTCTTTGCTATAATTTGGATTACTTACTCCGCAATCAGCAATGCAGCTTATTCCGTTTTCACCGTGTTCAAATTCACAGATATTATTTGCATTGCAGTTATTGAAATTTTTTAAATCCTGTTCCAGTACTACGGTCCCCGTGTCTTTTTTAACAATTTCTAATTTCTTGATTGTTGAGTAGTGGGGGATGCTTAAAGAGGATCCGCCTGGCTGGGGATCAAACCATTTCGTGACCAAGATATTGTCGTAGATATCAATAATTTTAAGCCCGAAGGAGCCGGAACTTCGTTTGCTTTGTTCTTGGAAATCAATAATAGAGGTGTATAAATCTTTATTTACTTCAACTGCCGGCGAATTGAAAGAGAGCGTGCCGTTAGAATAGAATAAATTGATAATCATGCTGCTCGCTGCCTGAGTAGAAAAGGGAAGGACGAAAAACGCTAATGTAAGGATTAAGTATTTCATATTTTATTGGTTTGTTACAGTATTGGTTTGGCTCTTGGAAGCGCTGCATTTGTTATTGTAATAATCTTCGACACGATGACAATAATCTGCGGTTCCGCAATTATTAACGTTTCCGGAGTTGTAACATGAAGCGGTTTTTTTAATGTCTTCGAAATTTCCGCAACGCGGCGCTTGTTCCATTAGCCATTTAGCAGCGCAGTTGATGTCTGCTTGAATATCACGTTTAAACAATTCGCAATCAGATAGATCTCCTTTTAAGCCGCAGATACTTGTACGGTATTCAGGCAAGCCTTGGGAATAGCCACAAGAACCGCGTCCGTCGTAGGATTGTTTCGGACTGCAGCCTTCGCCACCGACTAAGATCGATTTAAGGATAGCTCCGGAAATCCCAAGGCTGTTATTGTTAACTGCTTCGTCAATCTGAGTGCACTCTCCGTTGTTACAGGCACCGCCTCCGCTCTTCATCTTTTCAAGGCTCAGCGCCTCAATCCACGTAAGCCGTAACGGCGTAAAAGTAACAAGCACTGGGTTGATGGTTGCTAATAAAAGATATGAGGAAAGAGTCAGCACCAAACCGAATATACTGTTCTTGATCCAGGTTTGGGCCTCAGAGACTGCCTGGGAGTTCCCGGCTGCTGTCAGCCAGCGTACGCCGCCGAGCATCAGGATGATAACGGCCAAGATGCCGACAACGGCAGTTGCATAGTTAACGATACCGGCAATGTATAAGCCGATCCAGTTAACACAGATTTCTGTTTTTGAACCTTTGCAAAAATCAGGTTGTTTGAAATTAACGAATCCGGGAATACTTACCTTAAGGTCAGGCATTGTAAATTTAGGCAAAGAACTGTCGGAGGCGATATCATCTTTCGAACGGCAGCGGCCGAGCAATGCAACTTTGTCAGGATAAAAGGTAACATTTTCATACACCTCAGTATTTTCTTTAAGCGCTTCACACGGTTCTTTATATCCGTCTTCGACTTCAAAGGTCAAAGTTGTTTTTAAAACTTTTTCGCAACAACCAATGCCGCCATCTTGGGCGTGTACAGTATTTGTTTTAACAAAACAAGCCGTGATAAACAGCGTCAAAAAAAAGCTAAAAATAAATATTGTCTTTTTCATACTTATGGAGAGCACGGAACTTTAGGCGGCGATCCAGGAATTTGGAAATGCCAGTACTCAGCGCAATATCGCTGCCAACCGGCTTCTTGAAAAGCTTTTTGTAGCTTGGCTTGGTTGGCGGTTGAAAAGGGGACGGCGTAGGCATCGACGGCGACGCCGCGAACATGAGGTGATCCGCAAGAAGGTTTTGCGACCCACTTTCGAGCGGCGGATTCGCTGCCGTATTTTTTTACTGCGTTATTGAAAAGTTGTGTTTGATGCTCAACGCTTCGAAGCGCGCTCGCAATTTTTATCCCAATGCCATATTTTTCTTTGGCAATTTTTACAACGTTTTTAAATTGAGTGACGCTTCCGGGTAGCCATTTTTTTTCTGATGCGGTAATAGAGTCGGCTCCAGTGTTCTGTGTTGTGATGGCAATAATAGTGCTTGGATCCGGACAACCTTGGGGACCGTCGTTTGATTCACTTTCGCTACCGTTGATCGATTCGGAAAAACCCTCAAGTTGTTGCTGGCTGACATAGCCAACTTGTACCGGTTGGAAGATTGTTAAATCGGGATTAATGATAAAAAGAAGCAGATATGAACAAATAGCAAAAATTGTTCCGAGTATACCGTTCTTTACAAGTTCTTTTCCGGTAGAAATTGTCGAGGAATTGCCGCCTGAGGAGAGCCACAGTAGACCCCCAATCATCATTACCACAACAGCCAAAATGGCAATGGCTATAATACTGTAGTTAAAAATAGCTTTAAGATATTCTCCGATCCAAGGAATCTTGCAGTCGGGATTTTGATCATCACATTTTATTGTGCTGAATTTAGTAAAACCCGGAACCGTGACGCTTAAGACCGGGGCGATGATTTCACGTGGTTTTGGCGGTTCATTGTTGGCTTTATTTTTTGCTAGCGGGTCATTGGCATCGGTAATTGCTTGATCGCAACAACATTCCTTTCCGGGAGGCGGTGTTCCGGCGCAGAAACGATCAAGATATGGTGTCCACGTATTTGGATATTTATTTTTTGGACAAATATCGCCGCCGGTACTTTCCCAACGACAGAACGGCAAGACCGAAGAAATTGTTTTTGCTGCGCAGCCATTTTTTTCCGGATTCACTTGTTTTGTTGCGTCAAAGTCGGTGGTTATTGTTTGCGTTCGATAGGCCGTGCATTCATCCTCGGTAATATCTGCGTAAGAGGAATTTCCGCCGCTAATCGGCCGAATTGTGCAACAACCTTGATCGGCCGCTTTGACCGGAGATAATGAAAAAATAATCGTTATCAGCGAAGTAAGAAAAAAATATTTAAAATTTTGTATCAAAGAAAAAAGTTTCATGTTAGTCAACGCTATTACCTTTGCATTCATCAATCACTTGACACTTTAAACCATTTTTAAAAGTTGTACGTAGACTCTCATTAAGAGTGCTATTGTTTGAAGTGATGATTTCACCAAGCGGTCCGAGATTTGCCAGGATATAAGCTTTGCCGCCTTTTTTCAAAAAGTTGACTGCTAAAGAAGTTTTTTCTTTTTCGCATTGCGCTTCCTTTTTGTTGTTGACGCACACTGTTTTGAATACTGACGGATCATCGAATGGATTTCCTCCCCAGAGGTTGTTCCAGCCATTTTTTAATTGGCTGAACATACTGTCAGTGGTATTTTCGATAATACAGCAGCCCAACACGACTTCGCAGTGATCTCCTTTGGCTTCTTGTCCAATTAGGAATTCAACGTTCTGACCGGTGGCTGCTTCAGTGCACATATCGCCGGTAGTAGTTTCGTAAGTTGTTGTAACCAAAGCATTTTCCGGAGTTGTTTTGCTTTTTTTTATGCAACAGCCCGACTCAGCCAGATCTAGCCGCGCAATATTGGCGACGGGGATGACAGTGAGATTAACCAAGCTTGTGTTGATTGTTGATAGCAGTAAAAACGATCCGAGCGTTAAGACAAGGCCTGATAAACCGCCGGCAATCATGGTTTTTGCTTCAGATACGGCATCGCCGCCGGCTGACATAAGCCAGCGTACGCCCCCGAGCATTATGACAATTGCGGCAATTATTCCAACAATGCCAATGGCATATTTAAAAATAGCAATAATATAATCAGCCAAGGCTCGTGAGCTTTCCGGCAGCTTCACTGATTGTCCGGCAACATACGGCGAGTCTTTGCCGGGAAGCGTTACGGACGGAGTGAATTCCAGCGGATCGGCATTATTTCGCGTTGTGACCGGCTTTACTTTTGCAATACATTTTGAACCGCCTGCATCCTCATTTTCTCTCCAAACAGTTTCAGCATAGTCTTTAACAATTTCTTCGGTACACTTTTTCTTTGTTGTTTGTTCGTAAGTAATAATTTGTGTTGGATGCTCGGCGTCAATTTTTGATTTTTTAATGCAGCAGGCAAGCGGATCAGCGGCGTAACTTGGTGATACAAAAAAATACGAACTTAGAGCGACGAAGCTAAAAATTAAAATCTTAATTCGCAACATAACTTTGAATTACGGTTTCTAGGTCTTGAGCCGAAACGGCGCCTTCAACTTTTTTGCCATTGAAAAACCAAGTCGGCGTTCCCTTAACTGAAAGCGCTTGTGAGTCAGAATAATTTTTTTGAATTTGCGATAAATATTTTTGCGAATCAAAGCAGCTGCGGAATTGTTCATTATAAATTCCAAGTTCACTGGCTAATCGAGCTAGGTCATTTTTATTTGCGCCAAAGGTATCAGATTGATTTTGATATAATTTGTCATGCATTTCCCAGAATTTATTTTGTTCGGCCGCACAGTAGGCGCCTAGTGCCAATTGGACAGAATGCTCGTGCGCCGGCCAATCTCGGAAAATCACTTTGACTTTATCTTGATATTGAAGACTCAATTGACGCAAAGCCGGAAAGGATGCTTTGCAAAATGGACATTGAAAATCGGCAAATTGTACGATTGTGAGTTTTGGATCAGTGGAGCCAAAACTAGGATTGTTTTGTCCTTCTATTAATAATTTTTGCGTACCGGAGTATTCAGAGGAAATTGATTGATCGACCGTAGCAGAATTGCTTGAAAAATTCCCCTCGCTAATAAGTTGACTGCGATTAAAAACATTGGCGACAAAGCCGACGATTAAAAGCATTAAAAACAGAGCAATCGGAACGATGATAATTCCGATAATAATTTTTTTGATTCGATGATGACGCACGGTTTCCGTAGGAAGCATTTTATTGCGGATAATAGCGATGTCAGATATACTTTATTATACACTGTCTATGCATAAGGACACAATATTATGAAATTATTATCATGGAACGTCAACGGCATTCGCGCCTGCTCCTTAAAGGGGTTTGGTGATTTTTTAGTTAAGAATCGTCCTGATATTCTTGGTATTCAGGAAATAAAGATTGACAATGAACGGCGAGCGAAAGAGGAGTTTGATTTTAAAAAATATCAAGAGTTTTGGAATCCGGCGCAAAAACCCGGTTATAGCGGGACCGCAACTTTTTCGGACCTAAAACCGCTTTCGGTAACGGATGGCTTTGGAATTGAGGAATTTGATCGTGAAGGTCGTGTCCAGACTCTCGAATTTTCAAAATTTTATTTTATTAATGCCTATTTCCCAAACGCTCAGCCGGAGTTGGTTCGTATTGATTATAAAACTTGTTTTAATGAAGCAATGTTAAAACATATTAAAAAACTCGAAAAGAAAAAGCCGGTTATAGTAACCGGAGATTTTAACGTCGCTATTGAAGAAATCGATTTGGCCCGGCCAAAGGAAAATATTGGGAATCCGGGCTTTTCTGATGAAGAGCGTTACTGGGGCAAAAAATTCATTGAAGCCGGACTGGTCGATACCTTTCGCTTTTTAAATCCGAAAAAGGTTCAATATTCATGGTGGAGTTATCGGATGAATGCTCGATCCCGCAATGTCGGCTGGCGCATTGACTATTTTTTTGTTTCGGCTAAGATAATCAAGAATGTGAAAAAAGCCTTTATTCTAGATGCGGTTACCGGCTCAGACCATTGCCCGGTAGGCATTGAAATAAATATTTGATAGTATGACCGAATTTAAAACGCATCATAAGTTTTATCGTCAGCTTGTTTTCTATGTCGGAATCATTGCCACGGTTTTTTACCGTGTTATAGTTTTTCTTAATCGTTTGCCAACACATTATTGGGCGGATCTTGCCTGGTATATCGGGACGATCGGTTTTATCTGGTACTTTGCTCACCGTTATAATATAGAAGAGAACCGATGGGTAATTATAAAGGAACGCAATCTTGAAGAAAAAATTGCAAGTGGAAAGCCATTATCAGATTCGGATCGAGAAGTGTTGTTAAAAACTGTTCATAGTCTTGAGTCATCAAAAGCCAAGTGGAATTATATTGTTATCTTTGTTGTTTCCGGCTTGGCTTTGGTATGGGATATTCTTATTAGATTTATATTGAACTAGTTCCTGAATCAAGTTCAGGATGACAAGTATGAAATACGAACACGCACCAATTGAAGAAAAATGGCGAAAAATCTGGCAAGAGCAAAACTTGTATAAAACAGACGACAGTACTGCGAAAGAAAAGTATTATGTTTTGGATATGTTTCCATATCCGTCCGGCGAAGGTTTGCATGTCGGTCATCCAAAGGGATACATTGCGACCGATGTTTTGGCGCGACAAAAAATGATGGAAGGGAAGGCCGTGCTTCACCCAATGGGTTGGGATGCCTTTGGTTTGCCGGCAGAAAATTATGCAATTAAAAATAAAGTTCATCCTTCGGTCGCCGTTGAAAAAAATATAATTCGTTTTAAAGAACAATTGGAAAAAATTGGTTTTACCTATGATTGGAGCAGGGAAGTCAACACTACCGATCCCAAATATTATAAGTGGACTCAGTGGGCTTTTGTAAAAATGTTTGAAGCCGGGCTGGCATATGAATCATTCGAGCCGATTAATTGGTGCCCGTCATGCAAAACCGGCTTGGCAAATGAAGACTTGGAAGACGGACGTTGCGAGCGCTGCGGATCTGTCGTTGAAAAAAAGCCAATGCGCCAATGGATGCTTCGTATTACTCAGTATGCCGAACGCTTATTGCAAGATTTAAATTTGTTAGAATGGCCGGAGTCAATCAAGGAATCGCAACGCAATTGGATTGGAAAATCAGAAGGCGCAGAAATTGATTTTTCAATAAAAAATTCTTCTGAAAAAATTACAGTTTTCACAACTCGTCCCGATACCTTATTCGGTGCGACCTATGTAGTTTTGGCTCCTGAGCATCCCTTGATTCATGCATTGGAAGATAAGATTGAGAATATTAAAGAAGTTAAGAAGTATATTGAAGCGGCCGCTAAAAAAACCGAAATCGATCGAACTGCCGCCGGTAAAGAAAAAACCGGTATTGTGTTGCAAGGAATATATGCCGTTAATCCGGCAAATAACGAAGAAATTCCGGTATTTATTGCCGATTATGTCTTAGGTGATTATGGCACCGGAGCCGTAATGGCCGTCCCCGCGCATGATGAACGCGACTATGAATTCGCTAAAAAATATGAGCTGCCGATGAAGCAGGTGATAGCTCCATTTTTTATTGATGAAGAAAATAAGCCGATTGAAGGTAAAACCTGGAGTCCGCGTCGCAATGTTCATGCTATTATAAAACATCCGAGTGAAGATACGGTAATTCAATTGCAATGGAAAGAGCAACCGTGGAAAACATTTGTAATCGGCGGAGTTGAAGACGGTGAAAGCTATGAAGACGCAGTCATTAGAGAAGTGAAAGAAGAAACCGGTTTTAAGAACTTTAAAAGTATCGAGAAACTTGGTTGGGAAATGGAGGCGCATTTTTATGCGGCGCACAAAGATGTTAATCGACAATCATTTCCGCAGTTTTTTGTAATCCAATTAAAAGATTTAGAGCGTGATGAATTGTCAGCCGAAGAAGCAGGCAAACATGAAGTGGTTTGGGTGCCGTTTTCCGATATTACAAAAACTTTTTGGCCGGTTTCCGAATTGCCTGAGGTTGTAGCCAACTTAGAAAAAGGTCCGCACGCTTTTGTCGGTGACGGTCGAACAATTAATTCGGGAAATTTCAGCGGATTATTTTCAGAAGAGGCCCGTCAAAAAATTACCGCAGCTTTTGGCAGAAGCATTACTCGATACAAATTACGCGATTGGGTTTTTTCGCGTCAGCGTTATTGGGGCGAACCAATTCCAATAATTCATTGTGAAAAGTGCGGCGTTGTTCCCGTGCCCGAAAAAGACTTGCCGGTCGTTCTGCCCGAAGTTGAATTTTATGAACCGACCGGAACCGGCGAATCGCCGTTAGCCGGAATTGCTGATTGGGTTACTGTCGAATGTCCGAAATGCGGCGGAACCGGAAAACGAGAAACCAACACGATGCCGCAATGGGCCGGATCAAGTTGGTATTATCTGCGTTACATCGATCCGAATAATGATACGCAGTTAGTTGACGCGTCTAAAGAGCGCCATTGGTCGCCGGTTGATATGTACGTGGGCGGCGCCGAACATGCGACGCGACATTTGATTTACGCCCGTTTTTGGCACAAATTTTTATTTGATATCAAGGTGGTTTCTCATCCCGAGCCGTTTGTTCGCTATTCAAATCAGGGTTTGATTATGGGTGCAGACGGACGGAAAATGGGAAAGCGTTATGGAAACGTTATTAATCCTGATGATATGGTTGAGAAGTTTGGCGCTGATGCCTTCCGTATATATGAGATGTTTTTAAGCCCGTTTACGCAAGCGGCGAACTTTTCCGAAAGCGGAGTTGCGGCGGCTAAGTCATTTCTTAACAGAGTTTTCTTGCTTGAGGAAAAAGTTTCAGATACAGTTAGCCTTGAACCGGCTTGCACTTCATTGATTCATCAGACAATTAAAAAAGTAGGGGATGATATTAACAACTTTAAATTTAATACAGCCGTTTCGAGTTTAATGATATTGGCCAATGCCTTGGCTTTGGAAGAAAAAATACGTCGCGAAGATTTTGCTGTTTTAGTAAAACTCATTGCTCCGTTTGCGCCGCATGCCGCTGAAGAGTTATGGCAGAAACTTGGTAATGCTGAATCAGTGTTCAAATCAAGCTGGCCGAACTATGATGAAGATAAGCTGATAAACGAGATGACGACCATAGCCGTTCAGGTCAACGGAAGATTACGAGACAGCTTTGATGTTGCAACGAGTTCATCAGAAGATGAAATAAAACAAGAAGCATTGGCGCGACCTGGAGTTACGAAATGGATTGAAGGTAAAGAAATTAAAAAAGTTATTGTGGTTAAAGGCAAGATTGTCAGTATTGTCGTCTAATTGACTTGATATAAAGAAACATTTATACTGTTATTCTTATGAGCGAACTATATTCACGACAAGAAACAAAAAAGAATGCGGCGCCGACAGGCGGCGATCTTATTGTATATACTGATCCCGAAGACAAGAAGGTTATCTCGGAGTTTAAGCAACGTGAAGATTTTGAATCAAAGCGCATCAGTCGTTTAATTGACTTGTCGGACTTAAGCCGAAAACCAAATTCTCCGGTAAAGTTTATTATTGACGCGGTTTTGGGAATCCCGCAATTAAAGGGTTTTGATGTTTTGGAAATTCCGCAAACAGCCACTTCAGATATAAGTTTTGATTTGTTTAATGTGCCGGCTGACCATCCAAGCCGCAAAAAGACAGATACCTATTATGTAGCTTCGCAACGATTGTTGCGTACACATACGACAATCATGTGGTATTACTATTTGAATGACCCTGAAATTCGTAAGAAATTAGAAGAAGAAGGCTGTGTTAAAACCTTGGCTTTTGGCAAAGTGTATCGCAAAGATGAAATTGATCATACCCATTTTCCGGTCTTTCATCAGGTTGATGCGCTATATTTAGTGCGAAAAACTGACGAAGAGATAACTATTGAAACCCTGCAAAAGGTTTGGGCAGACTTAATTAAGGCTGTTTTCGGACCGGCAATTGAATACCAATTCCTTGATGATACCTTCCCGTTTACGGATCCAAGCTCCCAAGTTGAAATAAAAAACGGTGATAAATGGCTTGAAGTAGTGGGTGGCGGCTTGGTTCATAAAAAGGTTTTAGAGCATATGAACATTGATCCGGAAAAATATCACGGTTGGGCCTTCGGTTTTGGTTTGGAACGATTGGCAATGATAAAAAATAAGATTCCGGATATCCGTATTTTATGGTCGGATGATGAACGCATCACCAGCCAATTTACCGATCTTAATAGTGAGTTTAAAGATATCAGTAAATATCCGGCGATTACGCGCGATATTTCTTTCATCGTTGATAAGACGATGTCATTAAATAGTTTTTATGAAATTGTCCGCGACTTCGGCGGAGAATTAGTTGAAGAAGTCAGCATGATGGATCAATACGAAAATGACGCGAAGCTCGGCGCAGATAAAAAAAGTTATACCTTCCATATTGTTTTCCGTTCATACGAACGCACGCTTTTAAATTCCGAAATCAATGACATGTTCAAACAGATTGAAGAATCTGTTCGAAAGGAATTGAACGCGGTAATACGTTAATACATATAACTTCATATGTCCTTACGAGATGAGATGATGCGCATATCTTCTTTGTATGGAATTAAGCCGACGCGCGCGCGTGGACAAAATTTTTTAATTGACGAAAAAACATACGACGAAATTATTGAAGCGGCAGATTTAAAAAAAGAAGAAACTGTTTTAGAAGTTGGTCCGGGTTTAGGATTTTTAACAACGTTACTCAGTAAGAATTCAAAAAAAGTTATTGCCGTTGAACTTGATAAAAAACTTTCGCAAACTTTGGAAAATCGTTTGCAAGTTGAAGAAATAAAAAATGTTTTCATCTTTAATGAAGATGTCATGAACTTTACGGGGGACTGGGCAAAGGAAGCAGAAAAGATTCCGTCTAACGAATTAGTCGTTGTCGCAAATTTACCCTACACTATCACTTCAATATTTTTAAGATATTTTGTCGGCGGCAATATAAAAAATATTTTACCAAATCGTTTTGTCTTGATGTTGCAAAAAGAAGTGGTGCAACGAATCGTTGCTCAAGCCGGAGCTTTAAGTAAGCTTGCGTTATCCGTACAACTCTATGCGGATGTCTCCATTATAAAAATTGTTCCGCAAAAATATTTTTGGCCTGCGCCGGAAGTTGACAGTGCAATTATTTCCATACGACGTACGGATCGTTGGACAAGAAAACTTGGTTCACATGAGCGCGAATTGGCTTTGCTGAGGATAATTCGCATTGGTTTTTCAGCAAAACGCAAAATGCTTAAAGCCAACCTGTCTGCCGGTCTTCACGTGCCAGTTGACAGAATTCTCGAATATTTTTCACAACTTGGCATTAGTCCGAGTGCTCGACCGCAAGAATTAAGCCTTGAAAACTGGCTTGGATTATTGCCGTTTCTCGAATAGGCGTGTTATAATAAGGATATTAACAGCAATGTTTTTATCCGAAATTACCTATGGGATTTTTTGACCGGTTTGCGGAAAGCTTAGGTCTTGATAATTTTGACAAACGCCACAAGAAGGCGTTTCTTGGCATTTTCATCGTGGCAATTTTAGTCATGGTTCTTTGGGTAATGCAATTGCGAAAAAATATTATTTATCCATTGTACGGAGGCGTTGATCCAAAAGTTTTACAAGAGCAAGCTGCGGCAAGAAATCAAACACAAGTGAGTGAAGAGGAAACTGCAATGCGTGCGCGCGATACCGATAAGGACGGAATTAGCGATTGGGATGAACTAAATGTTTATAAAACGTCGCCGTATTTAGCCGACTCTGATAGTGATGGATTTTCTGATAAATCAGAAATCGATTCCGGCAATGATCCGAATTGTCCAAAAGGAAAAAATTGTTTTTTGAGTTCGGATCAGACGAACCAGGGGAGCGACTCTTTGTCAAGCGGAGAGATTTTAAATAACTCTTTGCAAACACCAAGTTCAACGATCACGCCTTCAACGGGTTCGGGATTAAGCGCCGAACAAAAGAAAGCAATACGTGATACCTTGGGTGAAAAAATAAATGATGCGCCGACAATTCGTGCGTTGTTGTCGCAATTAGGAATGGATAAAGCAACTCTTGATGGATTAAGCGATAAAGAAATTATTGATACACTTAATGCGATGATCAAATAAAAAATATGTTGAGATTTATTCGATCACGATTCACGGCTTCTACTCTTATCAGTTCAGTTACGATTGCGTTGGTTTTGTTTTTAGGATCAGCAACAGTATTACATGCTCAAGTCGGCGCAACGGCGGCCACGATCGTCGGCAACGTTCCTCAGGCAGTTAAAGATGCAAAAGAAACTGTCTGGGATTCCTTTGTAAAAGCCGGACGTATCAGTTTGATAAATTCGTTACGAGCGGCCGTTAATCAATTAGCGTTTGAAACCGCGACCTATATCGGATCGGGCGCCAGTGGACAAAAGCCATTATTTTATACTGAGCCTTTTCCAAAATGGTTGAATAAGCAAGCCGATAAAGCGGCCGGTAATTTTATCGAAGAATTTTCTAAAGCTCGAAAAGAATCTGGGGGTAATCAACTTGTTATTGATAAGATTTTTGCCAATAAATTTGATATTTGTTCGGTTGATTTAAATGTTCAGGCTCGAATTTCATTGGGCCTTACCGACTATTCCGGCATTTCCGGCGGCGTTCGAGAATCACGTTGTACGCTTACTAACATATATAAGGATACACTTCAGCAATTTGATACCTTGTATGGAGGACAAGATCCGCAAAAGCGAGCCGAATATTTTAAGAATTTAGCCCTGGGCTCATTCCACCCTGCTACCACTGATTTAGGTGCTTCGTTATCGATTTTTGATGCGTTTAAACAAGAAGTTAGCGTAGAGCGTACTGATGCTGAAAAAAACCGTATTGAAACTGGTGGTTGGCAAGGCGTTGTTTCAACAATTAGCGGTGATTATATTGCTCCGCCAGAGACTGTTAAAAAAAGACTTAATAGCGCTCAGGATCGACTTGATCAAAGTTTTTGGAAAGAAAGTGGTGACGTCTTTATTGATGCGGCTAACATTTTCTTAAATCAATTGGCCTTAACCGCCTTTAACCGTTTAATACAAGATTTGGGCAAGCCGCGGGGCAGTTCTTCCTCGGTGACTGATTTTGCGGGACAAAATACGACCGGTGGAGTAACTGAAATTCAACAACGCGCTAGCACAATTTTACAAGCACGTTTTAACGAACGGGCTGACTATAATGTATTAGCGCAGCTTTCGTCATGCACTAATGAAGATAAACCGGGACCAACGAACTGTGTTATTACTGAACAATTCGCACAAGCAATTCAAAAACGATTGAGTGTAGCCCAGGCGATCAAGGATGGTTTAATTGATGCCAATAAGCGACTTGGGTATGATGAGCAGGGTAATGAAATGAGTTATCGTGACGGCTATCCATATCGATCGTTGGTGATTTTGCGCAAGTATCGCGTGTTGCCAGTCGGTTGGGAAGTGGCTGCTCAATATATTAAAATGCATCCTCAGGAAACAAAAAATCGAACCTTAAACGATTTGATCGCTTGTTTTTCCGATACCGACAATGCGGTGTATCCGGGTTTTCATGAAGCCTGGTGCGATGGATTAATTGATCCAAGTTGGGTGCTCAAGATCCCACAAATGTTTTGCGGTATGGAGGGTTATGGACCTGAACTCTTAAGCGCAAGTACTATTCCTTCAAACACCGGTTATTGCGCCGCTTCTAAGGATAGTTGTACCGGCAATAGCGGTTCTGCTAAATGTAAGAGTGATTTTACGCCATGTACAGAAACCGGAAATGAATGCGCTGGAAATCCTTCCGGATTTACTTTCTGTAACTTTACGGTGGGACGAGACTTAGAGGTGACACGTAATGATTCATATTGCGCCGATGAACAATCCTGTATTAAAGAAAATGCCAATGGTTCATGTGCGTATTATGGATACTGCAGTGAAGAAAAACGTCGTTGGGTTTTTAATCAAGAAACTCCGAACTCTTGCGAACCCCGCAATAATACCTGCCAATCTTTCAGGTCAGATGAAGGCGCTACTGCATCATATTTAGAAAATACTTTGGATTATGAAAATTGCGGTCCTAATGAGGTTGGCTGCAAAGCTTATGCAACAACCGGAACCTATACTTCAACAACAGACAAGGTGACCTGGAATGAAAGTCAGGATCTGCGTTACTTTAATAAAAACTTAACAAATTGTGATTCAACAAAAGAGGGTTGCCATGAATTTATTAGAACGAGCGATAATATTGATACAAACCTTATTGCCAATGGCAGTTTTGAAAGTTCAGCTTGTATAAGTAATATCAATAGCGAAACATTATTGCCTGATCAAAAGAATCCATTGATTAATAAAGCTGCGGCTCAGTCCGGCGGCGCCTGTGAACTCAGCACAATTTCTGCGCCGGGCGGAAATTTAGCGTCGCCTAATAATAATTGGTATATTCGAGTTAATTCGGGAACTGCTAAGGCCGGTATTGTTAATGATAAATCAGACCACGGTGCAAACAGTTTGTATGTCGAAGGCGCAGCCGGAGTATATTCTGTAGCCGGTGGTACGCCGAACCTTTTGCCGACTGGATTTGTTTTTGAGCCAGAGCGTTATTATACATTAACTGTTTCAGTTAATGTGAGCGCCGGTGCAGTGCGTGCTGGATTTGGAACGCCGACCGTCGGACAGTCGGCTCAGTCAACGGCGACTAATTCTTGGCAGACTTTAGTTGTTAACTACTATACACCAAGAGAAAATGTTCCAAATACTATCTTTATTGAAGGTGTTGATTCGAGTGCCAAGTTTTATATTGATAGTGTTAAGTTAACACCGGGTCAAGCAAGCACAAGTTACACTGACTATTTCGGGGCAAATGTAGTTTACGAAAAATTATTACCTGCATATCTTGAATCGGCTTGTTATGTCAATCCGGGCACTGATTATCATTTTAAAGCAAATGCGCCGCTTGCCTGTTTTAAATTCGCACGAAAGTGTACGGCAGATGAAGTTGGTTGTGTACAATACAACTCGGTTGATACGGGAATTTCGGTGACTGGTAAGGTTAAAGCAAAAGACTATTGTCCATCATCATGCGTTGGATACAATGTATTCATTCAGCAACCAAATAACTTTAATGCTTTAGAGAGCGCTTACTTTATTCCAAATACTGCAAAATCATGCAGCGCCCAAGCAGTGGGTTGTACCGCTTTTACTAATCTTGATAAGCTCGCCTCGGGGGGAGAAGCAGTTGAAAATTATTCTTATTTGCGACGCTGTATTAAGCCAAACGCCAGTTCATGCGATCAATTCTATAGTTGGGAAGGATCTGACGAATCCGGTTATCAATTAAAAGTATTTTCTTTGCAAAAGAGCGGTTCGGAACCGGCCAGTACTATGTCGCCTGAAGATGAAGCGTTGGTTTGTAATGCGGCAATTTTTAAGAAATTGCCGTCAGAACCAGGCTACAACTATGATTGCCGTGAATTTTATGGTCGCGATGGAACTGTTTCATATCATTTATATACAAAGACAATAAGCTGCTCCGAGGACTGTCATCCGTATCGCCGAGAAGTGGCCAATGCGGCTGAATGCAGTGCCGGTGGGGGAGATTGGGATGCAAGTCAGGGACGTTGTTTGTACTATGCAATTCCTTCAGAGGGAACAAGCTGTTCAGCGGCCGAAGTCGGATGTCAGGAATATACAGGTAATATTGCCGGAAATGTTCGTACCGTTCTCATTGATGACTTTGAAAGTGTGGAAAATCCGACGGCTGGTTGGGTTCGTGGTGTTCAGAGCAATACAGCCTTGAATCTGGGAGGACGTTCATTATTAGGAACTGATATTGAGAAAATTGTCGGCGAATCAGTGCGTCGTAATTATTCATATACGATTAGCTTCCTAGCTAAAGCCCAAGCAGGTTCAACGGTTATAAGTTCCATTGATTTGCATAATAAAGATAATCAAGTAGCCTCATTCATGACAAATGGTGCGGGCGTTACGAATTCTGATTGGCGCTTGTATACATTTAATCTTACTAATCTTGATCATGAAGTAACTCCAAAGGGCGGTCCGGGAACTGGTCCCGGAGGAAGCACCGGCGAGGCCTTGCAAATTAAGTTTTCAGGCGCGGTCTACATCGATAATATTCGTTTAACAGAAGTTCCGAATCGTTATTATCTTATTAAGAATTCCTGGCAAACGCCCGATGAATGTGATCAAGATATTACTGGGGCCTATGCGCTTCACTACATGTTAGGTTGTAGTAAGTACACTGATTCTTCAAATCAACCATATAATTTACATAGCTTCTCGCAGCTTTGTCAGGACTCTGCGGCCGGATGTGAGCAAATGATTGATACACAAAATTCTCGAGACAATCGAAAGAAATTATATAATGATACAAACGGTGATGGAATTTGTCAGCCAATCGAAACCAGTTGTGTAGCGGTTCCGGCAGATACAATGATTAATGTTGTGTATGATAAAACAAAACTTTGTGATCTCGGAGCTAAGGGTTGTTCGCGTTTTGGTCAAGCAACAAAATATGACAATATAAGCACCTTCAGTGACGTTTATAAGAAAGCCGATCCGGAAACTTACAATTCTACTATTTGTAATTCAAATGCCGTTGGTTGTTCGCAATGGAGTGATAGTAGTGGCGGAGTAGTTTATTTCAAGGATCCGGGAAATCAGGTATGTGAATGGAGATTAAAACAAGGTCTGGAAGCCAATAATTACGGTTGGTTCGAGAAGAAGGTAAAACGCTGTGGTCCAAATGGCGCCGGAGCATTGTGTGGCAGTGATAGTGACTGTACAAATGGCCAGACCTGCGCCGAGGTAAGTGCCGACATTCCATGCGCATACGCTTCGGACAAAACAATCGGACCGGGCGGTTCAACCGGAAGAGTTTCACAACCTTCGGAGTGGGCAGGTGCTTGTAACGCCGATCAAGCAGGTTGTACAGAATATATTGAACCGTTGTCTAAGATTAATGATAACTTAATTCAAAATCCTGATTACTTGAATCTTGATACTGATCCACAGGTAGAGGAATGGAATAACGGTACAGAAATAAATACAGCCATCCAACAAGTTTCATTATTTGAGCAAACTGCCTATATTTTGAAGGGTGATATTCGTGAAAATCCTGGTAGCAATCCGGTTTCAGTTAAGATCCGTTGTGACGGCGGAAATCAGAATAATGGCGAAGGATTACGAATTTTGGATAGCGCAAATAATTTTACTTTGTGTAAAACCAATGATGATCCAAATTGTCTAAGCGCGAATACCTCAGAGCTAACAATTGGAAAAGATAAGAGTATTATATTCTATATTCAGCGTAATTCGGCCAATCAATCAAGCAATAGTAACGGGCGAGTTGATTGTACAATTACTCGTACAAATTCTAAGGTCGGAGAAGCCAATAATATATCAAGCGGAGTTGCCGTGTATTTGCGCCAAGCAATCGTTGATTATCAATTGTCACAAAACCTTGATAGGACTTCTCATAATGGCTTAGTTAATAATAACCAAGGCGCCGTGCTCTTTAATGAACGGGCCCAGGCGGGAAATAAGAAGGCTCCGTTAGTTTATAATGCTGACGCGACCTATGACACGCCGCCAAGCCAAGGTGTAGCACCGCAAACAACAAATCCGAAAAACGCCAATGTGTTACTCAAGGTAACACCGGATCGTATTTGTTCAAAATGGCTATCGTGTACAACGTACTTGCCGGATCCGAATGATCCGAGCAAGAAGACATGTTTGAATGTCGGATTGTGCGACTCGTTGGACGCCAATGGAAATTGCAATAGCTTTATTGATTCGCCAAGTAAAAAAAATCAAGAAATTACTCGAACTAGCATTTCTAATCTTACTGGATATAGTAAAGTAGGATACTACGGCTTAAATAGTAATAATCAACCGGAAAGCGCGTTGAAGGATTTCTATAATCTCGGAGAAATGACTCAAGTGGGACAACTGGTTTCTATTGTCAATAGTGGATTTGAAACTCAAGGTGGTTGGAATAAAGGTGATTCATTTACGCCTAAGTTCTTGACTCAACCGGGTCAAATAAGTTCCGAAGGCTTGAATCAGTATCAGCCGGTAAAGGGACAGGTTACGGGAGATTTCTTGGCCCCAGAAGGTCACGGAATTCTAAAGATTCCGAGCGAGGAGTTTGTAAGACAAAATGAACCGATCAGTTTAAGCTCGGGCCAGCGATATGTTTTAACATTTTACTCTTACAGTAAGGGTGCTGGTCTTGAGATTAAAATGGAGAGTCAGACAGGCAGCGGCACATTTACCGTTGCGACTATCGGACAAAATGATCCGCAGAATCAATGGGTTAAGCAATCATTTGGTATTGAGGCATCTGCGTCTTCGTACAAAATTTACTTTAAGAAAAATGGCGGTGGCGATGCTTATATTGATGACGTCAGAATTGAAGCTGGTTTAAATAACCGCTGCTCATTGCCGGGCTATGATCAAAGTGATTGTTCAGATCTAACTCCACCAAGCGCTAATCCGCCAATATTGCAGCGACCGGAGTTCATTGGTTCTACGTGCCGTTTGTATGCTAAAGAAAATTCTTTGTCATGTTTGTATACTGATAAAGATAATGTAACTCACAAGGGTATTCGCGGATATTGTTTGGAGAACGATCCAAAAGATCCGGGGACCTGCTTACTCTGGTATCCGGTAAGCCGTATTGCCGGAGATACAACCGAAGAGGGAACTAATGTCAACTTTGGAGATAATGGAACCTTCTATTGTATTGATGCCATTGATAAATGTACCGCTCAAAATTCCGGTATTCCAGCTTTCTACTGTAATAAATTTGTTAAAGTTGATACCAGTATTTATTTCAATAAGCGTATTTCACAAGGCTCAAGTTATAAGATGCCTGATGAATCACTGTTGAATGGTAATAAAATATTCCCGGTAGATCCATTATTTTATCCAACTGGGCAGATGAAGATTGAATTAGGGGGGTCAACGCCGACTGCAAATATTCCTGCATTATTGTGGGGTCAAGGTGACGGATATTTCGGATCATATCAACCGACAGCACCGTTTAATGCCGGTGATCATAAATATTTGACCGTAGATACCAATAATTACATTAATTCATTTATCTCCTATTACGGTGCGTCCACAAATCAAAGATGTACTGATCAAACACGATTCACCAATCAATCTTGGGCAAGTATTCCTGATCCGCAATTTTATGGTCATGAAAAAGGAAGCGGTTCCTCGAGTTCTTTGGATATTATAGGGGAGTGGGACACCTGTCAGGTAACCGCAGCGTATGACGTTGACTTTAATGGTGAATGCGGCGATAGCTGTAAAGCTGGAGACGTAGAAGATTTTAAAGGACCGCTGGAATATGGTAGTTGCGGCGTAAATAGCGGATGCTGTAAGCGTTTTACTCAGTTTGGAGGCTGCGCTGAGTACTATACTGATACGAAATGTTCTCATTGTGCTAACGGAGCCAGTTCATCATGTAATGCTTACCGAGAAAATGGAACCGGACGACATTGGAGAATAGACGTGTTTGATGCAAATTCTGATTCAGATGATCCTTCTTGTGCCGTACAGTGCTTTAATCAAACCGGAGAATATAAAATTGTTGACGCAACACCGGATGCCGGAACCTCTCAAGCTCTAGATGTTTTGCGACGTTTGTATCCGGGAACTGCTGCCTGGAAAGTATATAGTTGGGTTGATGGGGCGAACCCGCAATATTCAACAAAACGTTGCGGAGGAACGGGAGCATACTGCGTTGATAGTAGTACCTGCGGAGCACAACAGTGTATAGAACAAAGTGCGTTTAGTCATAGTTATGGATTGAGTGAATGTAATGGCACTGGTCTTGCGCCTCGTCCGCTGAAAAATGAAACTAATAATAATGATTACTGTTTGATTTATCCAAAAGTTACCGATGTACGTGTAAACGGTATTAATAACCAAGATATTGAAATCGACGGTTCGCAATATGTCGCGTTATCATTTAATACGCAAACCGACCCTGAACAATTACCATTGAAGCATATAACAGTAAATTGGGGGTATAGTGATGAAGGACAAAATCCTGAAAAATTTGATTTGGATGGCAATATGGCTGATGTTAATCCGCGCCAGATTACTCACCGTTATAGTTATTATGAGCTTGCTAAAAATCCACAAGCATCAGGTAATGACTGTCGAGAAAATAGTGATCCGATTTGTAAAGGAGCAACGGCATGTTGTATTGCTCAACCTGAAATTACAATTATTGATAACTGGGGGCAAAAGCCTGATACCCCGCAACATGTAGTTCAATTTAGTAAAAAGATAATTGTTAAAAAGCCCTAATATTAGGGCTTTTTTCTTATTGTCCTTGACTTATATTTAAAAAAATGTTACCATATACATATTAATATGGTAGAATTTCCTTACAAATAGCAACACGGAAAAGCAAATTAACAATTAAATTATAAACTAAACGGGCCGCGCAGGCCTGGAGGATACTTGAATGAAGAGATCATTCATCATAGTTTGCCTTGTGGCGCTTATCTGCGTCCTTGGCCCAGTTTCATCGTTTGCTGAGTTTCAGCAGAATGCAACGGCGACCACCGAGAATTTATTCGGT
>CAZVMF010000013.1:0-28859 GCA_964628045.1 uncultured Gammaproteobacteria bacterium | reverse complement strand
AGAGCGTTCCGTTCACATCGGAAAGGTCGCTGGTCCGAATCCAGCAACGACCACAATTCAAGGAGGGAAATGTCAAAAAAATTGCATCGCAATGGTTCGTTTCGTTTACATAATTACGATTATGGTCGTAATGGTTTTTACTTTGTTACGATTTGCAGCAAGTTACGGACGGATGATTTTGGGAAAATAATTGATGGTGAAATGAAAAATAATAATTTAGGGAAAATGGCGAAATTATATTGGGAAAATATCCCTAAACATTTTCCATTTGTTTTGTTGGATGAATTTGTTGTAATGCCGGATCATATGCATGGCATAATTATGATTAATAAAACTGAAAAATTAAATGTAGGCGCGGATGTTGGCAATGTCGGTTTTGTAGGCGCACGCCATAAAAATGTAGGCGCGCATAATTTAATAAAAAATGATTTTCCTGTGCGCGCGCATGTTGGTCATGTTGGTTTTGTAGGCGCACGCCATGGTTCCGTAGGCGCGCATAATTATGCGCGCCTACAAAAACGACCAATATTATATAAAAATAAATTTGGTCCGCAGTCCCAAAATTTGGGGTCAATTATTCGTTCATATAAAATTTCCGTTCAAACATTCGCAAATAAAAACAACATCCCATTCGCCTGGCAACCGCGATATTACGATCGGATTATCAGAAATGAATGGGAATTAAATAATATTCGCCGATATATTCGCAATAATCCGAAAATGTGGCATAATCAACAGGTATGAATATTAATCCCTCTATCTTTAAAGCCTACGACCTGCGCGGAATCTATAATGTTGATTTCGACGATGAGTTTGCATATAAGCTCGGTTTAGCCTATTGCCAAATGCGGCGCGATGAAATGGGTAAAGATAGTTTTACGGTTGTTGCCGGTCGCGATATGCGTCTCTCCAGTCCGCAATTGCATGAACAACTGATTAAAGGCTTGGTTGACGGCGGCGCTGAAGTTATTGATGTCGGATTAGTATCTACACCAACTTTTTATTTTGCCGTTGCTCAGTACAAATATGACGGCGGGATTATGGTGAGCGCTTCGCACAATCCGAAAGATTGGAACGGCTTTAAAATGGTTCGGCAGATGGCGTCACCGATTTCTGAAAATTCCGGCATCATGGATTTAAAGAAAATCATTACCGAAGAAGGCGTGCAAAGCCATTACAAAAAAGGCACGCTTGTAAAAAAAGAACATGTTGTGGCCGATCAGGTTGAACATGATTTGAAATATATTGACCTTAGTAAGATTAAACCTTTATCAATAGTATTTGATACGGCCAATGCTATGGGGGCGCCGTATTTTGAAGAACTTTTTAAACATATTCCTCAACTCAAAGTTGAGAAAATGAATTGGGAATTAGACGGTAACTTCCCGGCTCATCCGGCTGATCCGTACAAAGCGGAAAACGTAAAAGATTTATGTGCACGTATTGTTGAAACAAAAGCTGATTTGGGAATCGCTACGGACGGAGATTCTGATCGCATCTTTTTTATTGATAATAACGGCAAGCCGGTTGAACCGGGAATCATGAGGGCGATTTTATGCAAAATATTTTTGCGTGAAAAACCGGGAGCGACGATCGCCTATGATATTCGTCCAGGAAGAATTACTTTGGATACTATTTTAGAAAACGGCGGAACTCCGCTCGTAACTCGCGTTGGACATTCCTTAATTAAAGAAGCGGTGATTGATTCGGGCGCTTATTTTGCTGGAGAATCTTCAGGTCATTTTATGCTTAATATGGCGGGTGAAGGATGTTACGAAGTTCCGGGCATTGTTGCTTTAAAACTTCTCGCAGAGTTATCGCAAGCAGCTGCTTCATTGAGCGAATATTTAAAGCCTTTTGAAAAATATTTTTCTAGCGGGGAAATAAGCTTGCGCGTAGAAAATCCTCAGGAAAAAATTGCTTTAGTAAAAGAATCATATAAAGCTGGAAAGATTCATGAGCTCGATGGTTTATCCGTCGAGTATCCTGATTTTTGGTTTAATCTGCGCGCTTCCAATACCGAATCCTTACTACGTTTGAATCTTGAGGGAATAAGTAAAGAAATAGTAGAAAATGAAACACAAAACATACTTAAAATGATTGGTTGACAGGCCAATCATTTTTAGTTAAAGTTCAGACAATAGTTATTTAAAAACAAAAGAAGAAAGTAATGGAAGATCCTAAAAAAAGAATTTTCACCGTTCCCAATATCCTGTCTCTTTTTAGAATTGTCATTGCCTTTCTTATTTTTGATACGATAGAAAGCTGGAATGACATATTACTATGGGGAGCTATTGCTGCAATATTTGATTTTTTTGACGGCGGATACGCTCGCAAGTATAAGGTAGTCACGTATTTAGGTGAGGTTCTTGATCCGGCTGGAGATAAACTGCTGGTTGTTGCGGTGTTGTGGCGAGTTAACCATGAATTAGCGTTAGTGGTTGGAGTTTTAGAAACCATCGGAACTGTCTTTGCCTATTTATTTAGGCATGGAAATAAAGACAGTCATATCGTAGCTAGTGGCAGTAAGCCGATAACCGCTTTCCAGATGCTGGGCCTGCTCGTTTTTGCGCTTAGCAATCTGAAAATAGTTACATATTTTGATCCCTACATTACTGACCTGTTTGGCATAATGATAGGTTTTTCGATTTCCAGGGTAGCTATTTATTCTTCGTGTTATTGGGGAAAGATAAAGCGTAAAAGAAAATTAAAAAAAGAAAGGGGTGAGCTTGAATCAGAAACCAATATCGCGGCTTGATATTAATATTGCGATTTATAATTTTAAAAATAAAAAGAGAAAAAACGGCTTAAGCGCTGAAGACGCCGAGCTCATCAATAAATTGCAGTCAGTACAAGCATACTCATCTGACACAGATCATGTTTCAGATGCTGAAATAGAAATGTACCATGTTATTTCTAAGTAAGAAGTTTTTAAAAGCTGCCCCTTAAGGCAGCTTTTTTAATTTCAGATTTATTTCTTAAAAAGATGAAGTATTTCTTTGATGTCTTCATAGTCCTCTAGACTGACACCAAGTTTTTCCCTATTAGAGTAAATCTTTTGAGTTTCTTTTTCCAATAAATATCCGGAAATTCCTAAGCCGTCGCGAATATTATCAATGTGATCATAAATTATATCCATGATAAATTTTTGATTATCAGCGCTTAGATTACGATACTTATAATCATTGCGTACGAGCGAACTGAGTTTTTGCTTGAAGTGTTCGCGTGTATCGGTTTTAGCGGTTTTGAACAGTTCTTGAATATCCATATAGTTTATTATAATTATATTGACAGTATATCATCATCGTGATAAAAAGAAACATCGCAGTTTCGCGATATAGAACTTTAAAAAAGAAAGGAACAGTCCATATGAAAAACAATGGAATAAACCTTCAGGGACCTGCAAGCCAGGGTCAAATTTCAGAAATTCAAAAGACTTTATTATTTGATGCATTGCCTCGTTACATTGATCCTAAAACAGCTCTTACTATTATTGGAGATAAAAAGAGCTTTATCAAATCTGTAAGGAAAATTTTCTTTTCTTATATGTCAACATATGAAAAAGAAATTGCTGAATGGATTGAATTTTATAAAAAGTATTTTGATATGGATATTTCTTCAACTCCCATTCATATCACTCCGAAACAAGAGGGCTATGATTGTTTATTAATTATTCCCAAAGGTTTGACTCTTGAAAGAACTGCTTCTGTAGTAACAAAATTTGTACCGCTCGGTTATCAAAGCTGTATCCCAAGTTCGGGAATATTCTCAAAACAAAAACATACATTAGATGATGCTTTTGCTTCTAATGACAGAACGCCTAATGAATCTTATGGGAGATGGGTCAAGGATCAGATTGGTAGCGATATGCACAAACAATCCGCCTATGATTTGAAGAATAAAAGTATATATATGAATGATTCTTTCACCACCTTGTTAGAGGAGTTGGTTCTTATTCTGAAATGTTATTCAGAAAATAAGTCCTATTTAGAATATCTCTCTGGTATAATATGCTGCGGTACAAGATTTATTTCTAACTCTGATGAGTCTGATGTCCCATATATTTATTTGCAGTATTCTAGCTGCGGGACCGTGTTTATTAATTGAGCATTTAAGCGATAAAGCGCTAAAATTTCAAACCAGAGGACGTATAATCGTTTAAAAATATATAAAGATTTCATTTAGGTTGCAACTCGCTTGCAACCTTTTTTAATTTCGTTTTTGTTCCGCCTCTAAAATTCTCGCTACTGCTAATACATACGCAGCGGTCCTTAAATCAAGAGAATATTTTTGAGAATTTTCCCACAGCGTTGCAAACGCAGTGACGATCTTTTCTTTTAATTTTGAATTTATATCTTCTAGTTCCCAATTTTCATTTTTCATGTTCTGATCCCATTCAAAGTAGGAAACAACAACACCGCCGGAGTTAGCAAGAACATCAGGAATAATCGTAATACCTTTTTTAAACAACTTTTCGCTTTCCGGTAAGCTGATCGGACCGTTGGCAATTTCTACAATTGTTTTTGCTTTTATATTTTCCCAATTTTTTTCTGTGATAACGCTGTTTAACGCAGCCGGTACTAAAACGTCAACTTCTAAAGCTAACAGGTCTTCGTTAGAAATATTTTTAGCATCCGGAAAGTCAATAACGGATTTTGTTTTTTCTTTATGTTCAATCAAGGTTTTAATATCAAGTCCGGTTTCATTATAAATTGCTCCTTTAGAATCAGAGGTGGCAACGATTTTCCAGTTCGGATGGGAGAGCTCAGCAAAGTGTAAGCCGGCGTTCCCGAAGCCTTGTACGGCAACCGTAATTTCTCTTTCTGATTGAGCTGTTTTCTTTAAATACGCTTCGAGAGAATAGACAGCGCCGAGTCCGGTTGCTTTATCGCGTCCCTTTGAGCCGCCGTCATCCATTGGTTTTCCGGTAATAACCGCCGGTGTTTCTTTACCGACAATCTTTGAATATTCATCTTTAAACCAACTCATCATCTGCGGCGTTGTATAAACGTCCGGCGCCGGAACATCAACACTCGGCCCGACGACCGGAGCGAGGGCGCGCGCTAAGGCGCGAGTAAGACGCTCTAATTCGGTAACTGATAATTCTTTCGGGTTTATGACAATGCCGCCTTTGCCGCCACCCATCGGAATATCGGCGACGGCGCACTTGATCGCCATCCAAAAGGCGAGTGAAGTAACTTCATCTTCATCAACTTCCCAGTGATAACGTAAACCACCTTTAAACGGACCGCGCGCGTCATTGTATTGAACGCGGTAGCCTTCATAGACTTTAATTTCGCCTGAATCCATCAGTACCGGCAAACTGACACGCACCAAGCGTTTCGGATGCCGCAGGATTTCAATGACATTCTTTTTCTCATCTAACGAAATAAGCTTATGAGTCTTAATAAGTTCATAAGCCGTTTCGAGCTGTTTCAGGTTGTCTTTCATCATAGGGTGTTGTTTAATTAATTCCTAAATTCTTTTTAACAAGTTTCATTGTTTTCTCGGCAATAGCCTTCGCTTCCTTGGCGCCTTTGTCTAAAATCTTACGAACTTCTTTGTCTGAATACTTTTTGTATCGCATCTGGAATTCGGTTAAGAAGTTGGCAACGACGTTAGCGAGGTCTTCTTTGAATTCTCCGTATGATTTATTTTCATACATGACTTCTAATTCACGAACTGATTTATTTCCGAGTGCTGAGTAAATCGCGAGCAGGTTTGAAATAGCCGGTTTTTTTTCAGTATTATAAACAACTTTATTGTCTGAGTCAGTAACTGCACGTTTAATTTTCTTATGAGCGACCATCGGATCATCGAGTAGGGCGATATAACTGTTCGGACTCTGCGAGCTCTTACTCATTTTTTTAGTCGGATCATCAAGACCCATAATCCGCGCGCCTTCTTTCTTAATTATAGTTTCCGGGATTTTAAAAGTCTGACCGTATTTTGTGTTAAAGCGTTTAGCCAAGAGACGAGTCAGTTCAAGATGTTGCATTTGGTCATGACCGACCGGTACGACATCGGTCTGATAGAGTAAGACATCGGCCGCCATTAATGTCGGATAATTTAATAAACCGGCGCCCGGGCCTTCTTTCTTTTCATCTCGCGCCTTATCTTTGAATTGCGTCATTTTTTCGAGCTCTGCGACTTTGGTGATAGTATTCAAAATCCAACCGAGTTCAGTATGGTTTGTAATGTCTGATTGTTGAAAAATAATGACTTTTTTCGGATCAAGGCCGGCGGCTAAATAGGTTCGCGCAACATTAAGAATTTGCTCGTGAAGTTTTTTCGGGTCTTGGTACACGGTAATTGCGTGATAATCTGCCACAAAAATAAAACAATGATATTGTTTTTGCAGCTCAACGAGCTGAGTGATCGCGCCGATGTAATTGCCGAGATGCAATTCGCCCGATGGTTTGATGCCCGTAATGAGTGTTTTCATATGCTCTTAGTGTATAAAATTATCGGCATTTTGTCATCTTTCGCTTTTTTGACAAATTCGGCATTATTCTGTAGTTTGAAAATAATAACGTTATTTGAAAATTACATAATCCAAGGAGATTATAATGAATATAGTAAAAAAATATTTCGAAATTGCCAATCAGGCAGGCGGCGCATTTATTCTTATGTTCTGTGTCCTTGCCCTGGCGGCAAGAATGTTTATAGGGGTTTCTACAATGACCACTAGTTCTACCCCGGACTTAAGTTCGATCTGGATTGATATGTTGATATTATTTTCAGGTTCCATGGTTATTTTGTTGCTGCATTTATTTGTTGCAAAAAAATATATGACCTATTTTGCTCACGGGTTTTCCGTAATTTCAGGAATGAAGAGTGTGCTCTATAAAATAGTTCAAATGCCAGACGGTACAGTCCGTAAGTTACGTGGCGGAGATATTTGTTGGGGGAAGGGAAACGAATATTTAATTCAGATTACGAGGCGTTGGGATGAGCAATTGAGGACTAAAAAGGATAATAGGTATTGTCTTGAAGTTGAGAAAATTTTTTATATTATTTATAGAAGCAAATTAATATGTATACCCTTCATACTTCGACTGACTCTAATCAATGACTTCCCGGCCCAGCTTTTTCTTCAGTGGATTGAGGTGGTAAAAGATCACCCCGATAGCGGAAACTTCTTTATTAAAGTTAAAAGTACCTATACTAATGAAGAACGATTTAATTTTAACAAATTCTTAATTGCCGAACTTGACTCAAATATTGATGAAGGCAAAAGAGCAAGAGAAAAAATGCTCGAAGGATTTTTTGACAGGGTAGAGTTTAAGGACAAGGAATTATTTGATGCGATCGGGTCAACATTATCATTTAAGCCTATTTCAGGTGTTGAAAAAATTGAAATAGATTATGAGAAAACAAAGGTCTCAAAAGGCATTGGAATAGTTCATATATGGGATAAAGAAGATGTTCTGCGATTGCAGGCATTATAATATAAGGTTTAAATAAAGGAGCTTTAAAAAGCTCCTTTTATAATAGAATAATAGGCATTCTCTTGACATATTCTTATATATGTGTTACATTATAGGATTAGTTATTTGAAATTTAAAGAAGTAATAAAATAGGAAAGGAGCTCTAAAAATGAGCCTTATTAAAGGATTTTTTCTTTGGATCGCTAGGTACGGGATTAACCGCCTGGGACAAAACATAACGAGATTGTGGATTCTTGCAACCATTGTGTTGCTTTTCACAGCGCTCCCAAAATCTTCAGTTATTTTGATTATGGGTATAGCTGCAGTGGCAATCTACGTGTTTATGTATCTTGTTCAATTAATTCTTAAAAAGTACATAACGCAATTTACTAAAGAAGAATTTGAGAAAGCAGTTAGCCTAACTGATAATCATGCGGTAAAAATGGTATTTCTTCCATCGGGAGAAACTTTCATGCTCGATGCTAAACGCGCGTTCCTAAGTTCGGGACCGAGTGCATGTTGGGGCAAAGGCAAGGAACTTATTGTTGTTTATCCAGAAAGATGGAGTAACGTTTACTCCGGAAATTTTACTCTTGTAACTCATGTTGAAATTGAATATAAGGCAAGGTGCTATGAGGTGCCATTGGCCATTCATTTTTATCATGATAATAAATTCCCACTAGGAGTAATCGAAGATATGGATTATACCGAACTTTGCAAAAAGTATGGCCATGAGAGTGTGGGTGCTATTGTTGCCTCCGATGATAAATACATGGATAATGTTTTTAACTACGGAAAATATCTTAAAGATTTGTGTCAGGCGGCTGTAAACCATTCTGCACATAACTCCGATGATGAGAAATTTTTAAAGATCTTTCTTTTTGAGCCCGATTTTCCACAAGCAACTCTTTTGACAATGATTAGATGCAGCAGAGATTTGGATGAGTTACAGGGACTAGGATTCAAAAGAGTTGAATTCGATCTATTCTGGTCAACACTTCAGCAAATTAAGATTGCATATCCGAAAGAAGATGTGAAAGAGAACGTAAAAATAATACACAATAAAGAAGTAGTTATTTCATAAAATTAAAAAAGCCGTTGGAAAACCAGCGGCTTTTATAATTCCAAATTCGGATCTACTTTTAATTTGTTCCAGGGCGTGGTTTTCTTTGCTTTGAATTTGAAGTAGCCGGCCGAGGCGATCATCGCCGCATTATCGGTCGTGTACTTCATCTCGGGCATTCTAAAATCAAGTTTTAGTTTTTTAACTTCTTCGGACAATCGTTCACGCAGGCGTTTATTAGCTGCAACTCCTCCGGCAAGCATAACTGTCTTGGCTTTATGCGCCCGTGCCGCTCGGATAGTTTTAGCGACTAAAACGTCAACCACCGCTTCTTGAAAAGCGTAGGCGTATTCGGGAATTCGTTTTTTATAATTCTTATCTTTTTGTACCATGTAGAGCAGCGCCGTTTTTAAACCGGAAAACGAGAATTCATAATTTTTTGAATCCATCATCGGGCGCGGAAGCTTTATCAGAGATTTGCCTTTAAATTTTTCAGCCTGTTTGGAAATTAAGGGACCGCCTGGATAACCCAAGCCTAAAAGCTGAGCCGCTTTATCAAACGCTTCACCGGCGGCATCATCGCGCGTTTCGCCGATCGTTTTATAGTTAAGATGATCCTTCATGACAACAAGTTGCGTATGTCCGCCGGAAACAGTCAAAATGACGGCCGGAAATTTTGTTTTTTCCCTGTCGATAAAGTTGCTATACAGATGTCCCTCGATATGGTTGACGGCAACCGCCGGAATTTTCCAGGCGTAGGACAAAGTTTTGGCAGTTTCTAACCCAATCATGAGCGAAGTGATTAAGCCAGGACCAGCCGTGACGGCAATGGCTGAAAGTTTTTTCGCAGCGTCTTTTTTCTTAATTCCGGCTTTAGCTAAAGTCTCATCAATTACTGGAATAATATTAAGGACATGCTCGCGCGCCGCGACTTCCGGAACGACGCCGCCGTACTTTTTGTGTATTTTAATTTGTGAGGAAACAACATTGGAAATGATGGAAAGCTTATTACCCTTTCCTTCAGCAACTGCGGCCGCTGTTTCATCGCAACTTGTTTCTATTGCCAAAAGTATCATAGTATAGTAAATATACATTACTATAGCATACGGATAAAATTTGCGGGCGTGGTGAAATTGGTATACACGCCAGCCTTAGGAGCTGGTGCCTCACGGCATGAGAGTTCAAGTCTCTCCGCCCGCACAAATAGTACATTACAAAATTTTAAATTGGAGATAAAAATCATGTTAGGTAGTTATAGTGATGACTTTTCTTTTTTTCTTAAAAATACAAATGAAAAAGCAAGGCTGACTAAAGAGATTCTAAATGTTATAAAAAAAGTGCAGCCAGAGTCTTTACTCGATATCGGTGCCGGAAACGGCTTGGTTAGTTTGCCGATTTCACAGCATGTTAAAAAATATGTGGCGCTTGAACCGCATCCGACTTTTGCCGCACATTTACGCAGTAAGGGAATTAAAGTGATCGAGAAGAATTTCCCGACCGAAGTTCGCGGTGCGCCTTTTGATGCGGTGTTAAGCTGCCATTCAATTTCTTTTAATCAGAAAAAGTACGAGCCCTTTATTAATGAAGCAATGCGTCTCGTAAAACCGGAAGGCTCTTTAATTCTCATCACTTTTCGCGGAATGAAGGATCACTGGGCTCGTCTTCTAAAATTTATGAAAGAAGATAAGTTAGAAAAACATGACAGTGATCTTAATAACATTTTGCGGTCCATGCATGAAATGGGTAAGGTCAGCACCAAGCGCATACGAACCAGCATACGAACAACGACAACAACCGGAATGATCCGGGCATTGTCATTTGTATACAGCGACGGTGATCCGAAAAAGAAAAAATATTTTATGAGTAAGGCGGAAATGCTAACCGAGTATTTACAAAGGAAGCATCGTTGCCCGACCGGTTTCTCGTTTATTTTTTATCATGTTTTGGCTCATGCGCAAAAGCTCAAAAGAAAATAACATATGTACATGGCTCCAGGATACAGCCCTTACACGTAGTAAGGGTTGTTTTTTTTGTGCTATAATAAAGAAGTTTTAAAAATAAATATATATATGAGTGACAAAAAAATTTACGACGCCGATATCGAGAAAAATAAGCTCATTGCGGCGTTTTCATACGTATGGATTCTTTTCCTTATCCCGTTGCTCTTAAAGCGCGATTCAAAATTCGTTCAGTTTCATGCCAAACAAGGCATGATTCTTTTTGCAATTGAAGTCGTTGTTAGTTTTATTGCCTGGATCCCTTTAATCGGTTGGGCATTGTTTGCTGCAGTTATTCTGGTTGCCATTATCGGTTTTATTAAAGCGTACAGCGGTGAGTATTGGAAAGGGCCGTTTATTTATGAGTGGAGTCAAAAAATAAATTTTTAGTTGTATGATATTTATTAAATTTTATAAAGAGCTCGGCATTAAAGATGTTTCATCAGTAGGCGGAAAGAATGCGTCGTTGGGAGAAATGTATCGAACGCTGACGGCCAAAGGAATTCGTGTTCCAAACGGTTTTGCAACAACGGCTGATGCCTATCGTTATTTTTTCAAAGCGACCGGACTAGAAGAACAAATTCGAAAAATACTGAAAGGGCTTGATACGCATAATGTCACTGATTTAGCTCGTCGCGGACAAAAAGTCCGGGATATTATTGTTAAAGCCGAATTTCCGACCGAATTAAAAGAGGCCATTGTATCGGCGTATGAAAAACTTTCAAAATTACATAAAACTAAGCATTTGCATGTCGCTGTCCGTTCTTCGGCTACGGCTGAAGATTTGCCGGATGCCTCTTTCGCTGGGCAGCAGGAAACTTTCCTTAATATAAGCGGACCGGAAGTTTTATTAAAGGCCGTCAAAGAATGTATTGCATCATTATTTACTAATCGCGCAATTTCCTATCGTGTTGATAAGAAGTTTGATCATTTTAAAATTGCTTTATCGGTTGGCGTACAAAAGATGGTTCGCTCGGATCTTGGATCTTCGGGTATTATGTTCTCGATCGATACCGAATCCGGTTTTCAAAATGTCGTTTTGATCAATTCAATTTACGGACTAGGAGAGAATATCGTGTTGGGTAGAGTTAATCCAGATGAGTTTTTGGTTTTTAAGCCAACGGGTCAAATTATTTCTCGTCGTCGCGGTCATAAAAATATCAAAATGGTCTATGACAAAAAGGCTGGTGTTCGTCCGGTTAAAAATGTCCCGGTTTCCGCAGCTGATCAATTAAAATATGCAATTACTGACGCACAGGTAAAAGAATTGGCACGCGCCGCCATGGCTATTGAGGCACATTACAACCGGCCGATGGATATGGAATGGGCGGTTGATGGCGTTGATAATAAAGTATATATCGTTCAGGCTCGTCCGGAAACAATTCACAGTGTTCGTGATTACAGCATTATTGAAAATTACAGCTTGTCGGCCCATGCCAAGCCGGTTGTTGTTGGAAAGAGCGTCGGTGCGAAAATCGGTTCCGGCGTCGCCAACCGTATCATGAGTATTAAAGATATTGCGAAGTTCAAAAAGGGACAAGTTTTAGTTACGGATATGACCGATCCGGATTGGGAACCGATTATGAAAATTGCTTCCGCTATTGTTACTGATAAGGGTGGACGTACCTGTCACGCCGCAATTGTTTCTCGTGAGCTTGGTATTCCGTGCGTTGTCGGAACGGAAAACGGTAGTCATATAATCAATCCGGGTGATAAAGTTACAGTTGATTGTTCGCAAGGGGACGAGGGTTACGTTTATCCGGGAATTGTTCCGTTTAAGATAAGCCGCACGAACATTAAAAAGCTCGGTCGTCCAAAAACAAAGATCATGATGAATATCGGTTCGCCGGAGCAGGCTTTTGCCGCTTCATTTATTCCAAACGACGGCGTTGGCTTGGCCCGCGAAGAGTTTGTTGTAAATACCTATATTAAGGCGCACCCCCTGGCTTTGATTAATTATCCGAATTTACAAGATAAAAAAGCCAAGCGTGAAATAGAAAAACTTACTGAAGGCTGGAATCATAAACCTGACTTTTTTGTTGATAAGTTGGCACAAGGTATGGCTATTATCGCTGCCGCTTTTTATCCAAAGCCGGTAATCGTGCGTTTGTCGGATTTTAAATCAAATGAATATGCGAACTTAATCGGCGGCAAAGAGTTTGAGCCGATTGAAGCAAATCCGATGATCGGTTGGCGCGGAGCCAGTCGCTATTATGATCCGAAATATGCTCCGGCATTTGAATTGGAATGCAAGGCTCTTAAACGAGTGCGCGATGATATGGGATTAACAAACGTCAAATTGATGATCCCAATGTGCCGCACCGTTGAAGAAGGAAAGAAAGTTTTGGATATCATGGCAAAGAACGGATTGAAACGAGGCAAAAATGGATTGGAAGTTTTTGTTATGGCTGAGATCCCGACGAACATTATTCTAGCTGATCAGTTCGCCAAAATATTCGATGGTTTTTCTATCGGATCAAATGACTTAACACAATTCACTTTAGGTATTGATCGTGATGCCGGAAATTTGAAAGTTGCCGGAATGTCCAATGAAAAGAATGATTCTGTGAAAATGCTTATTAAATATCTGATTGATGTCGGCAAAAACCGTAAAAAGAAAGTCGGAATCTGCGGTCAGGGGCCGAGCGATTTCCCGGAATTGGCTAGATACTTGGTTAAGTGTGGGATTGACAGTATCTCATTAAATCCTGATACTGTTATTAAGACAACGGTCGATATTCTAAAGACCGAAAAGAAATTGAAATAAAATATGAAACGCTTTTTTGCTTTTATCTTTGATATCGCCAAGATGGTGGTTATTTCCTTGGCAATTATCATTCCGGTTCGTTATTTTTTGGTTCAGCCGTTTTATGTTAAAGGGGCTTCTATGGAACCAAATTTTCATGAAAATGAATACTTGATGGTTGATGAAATCAGCTATCGTTTTAAGCAGCCGGAACGCGGTCAGATTATCGTATTTCGTTACCCAAAAGATCCGCAGGAGTATTTTATTAAACGCGTGATCGGCTTGCCGGGTGAAACAGTCGTTATTAAAGACGGCAGTGTCTATGTGACCGATCTTGACGGTTTGACCACAAAATTAAACGAGTCATATTTGCCGGAGAACACTTCAACAATAGCTTTATCTGAAGAGCCAGTTCATTTAGGAACAGATGAGTATTATGTGTTGGGTGACAACCGTAACGGTTCAAAGGATTCACGCAGTTTTGGGGCAGTAAAGCGAAGCTTCATCATCGGTCGTGTGTTCTTCCGCGGTTGGCCGATTGAAACAGTCGGTATTGTTCGCGGCGGTGATTATCAATTGACCAAATAAATTTTCTTATGAGTTCAAAATTTCCAATTCAAAAAAAGAAAGCGGCCGCCGCTCCAGCGCGCAGTTCACGACGCAATGATCCGCCGGCTCGCTTAAAAGGTTTTAAAGATATTATTCCGGAAGAATGGCGTTACTGGCGCTTGGTCGCCGATAAAGCTTTGCAGTTGGCGCGCATTTACGATTTTGAACGATTGGAAACTCCGATTTTGGAGCCACTCGCTTTGTTTGAGCGAGGACTCGGAAAACACAATCCGATTGTTGAAAATCAATTATATTCCTTTGTTGATAATGACGGCGATAAGGTCGCGCTTCGTCCGCAACTGCGTCCGTCAATTGCTCGTGCGGTTATTGAACATCAATTAGTTGACGAGTTAAAGTTCGCAAAGCTTTGCTTGTTCGGTCCAGTGTTTCGTTGTGACCGCATTCAATCGGGTTTGTGGCGACAGCACACGCAATGGAGTTTGGATATTATTAATAACCCATCGCCGATTGCTGATGCGCTTATCATTATGATCGGCTATAACTTCTTTAAAGAATTACAGCTTGATATTCGTGTTGATATTAACAGCTTGGGAGATCCTGAATGTCGTGCGGCCTATTCGGCAAAGCTGGTTGAGCATTATAAAGAAAAAACTAAAAAATCAAAATTGCCGGCTGAACTGAAACGCGATTTATTGAAAAAACCGTTAGAAGCGCTGCGCAGTACTGATGAGCGCATTATTGAATTGAATCAAGACGCTCCGGCTATTGTTGATTTTCTTTCTGAAGAAGCGAAGAATCATTTCTTTACAGTAATTGAACATCTTGATGCCTTTGGTGTTCCATATAATTTAAATCATACGTTATTCGGCGCTGCCGATTATTACGGTCGTACCGTATTTGAATTTATTGCGCCTGAAGAAGAAGGACGAAAGGAAGCGGTCTTGGGATCGGGTGGAAGATATGACGCGTTGTTTGAACGACTTCATGGTAAACCGACAAGCGCCGTCGGATTTGCGGTCGGTATTGAAAAAACAGTCAGTCGTATTCGCAGTTTGGATCTTCCGGTTGAAGAAGGTGGGGCCGAGATTTATCTCGCCCAATTAGGCGATGCGCCGCGTCAGAAAGCTTTGGCGATGTTTGAAGAATTGCGTAAAGCCGGTTTCCGCGTCAGTCAAGGATTTTTGCATAACGCGTTGAAGCATCAGCTTGAAGAAGCGCAGAAATTGAATGTTCGTTATACGCTGGTCCTCGGTCAGAAAGAGTTGATGGATGGAACGATCATAATCCGCGATATGGAATCAGGCGCTCAGGAAGTAGTTGATGCCAAGAAGATAATTCATGAATTGGAAAAGCGACTTGGGGCAAAGCACTAACTTGACACAGATCATTTTCTACGGTATTATCGGAAAAGCTTATATTTAAGTTCTAGAAAGCAGGTGTGCCCTATGGTTGAATTCAAACGAAAAAAAGGAGAAACATTTGAAGCGTTTTTACGCCGTTTTAACAAACGCTTACAGCAAAGCGGCGACTTGTATGATGCGCGCAAAAAGCGTTATCATCAAAAGCCAAAGAATGAATCAGCTAAGCGTAAGATCGCTCTTATCGGCTTAGAACTTCGCCACAAAAAAGAATATGAACGCCGAACCGGCAAACTCAAAGATGAATTAATGGGTCGCTGGTAATCGAAAAAATAATCCTCCAAAGCTTTAGCGACGGAGGATTATTTTTTATTAAAGCCAGGGATGAAGCGCTTAAGGTTATCGAGGCGAGAGCGCTTGGCGTATTGTTTGATTTTATTTCGGGCGCGCCGCGTCTTTACGAAATCAAGCCAGTCATAGTTAGGTCCGGCGCGGTTCGCGTCAATGACGATCTCAACCATGTCGCCGTTCTTCAACGGTGTTTCAAGATGGGCCATGCGTCCATTGATACGAGCGGAAACGCACTTATTGCCGATGTCGGTATGAACCGAATAGGCGAAATCTACTGGAGTTGAGTTATTTGGCAAATCGTGAACATCGCCCTTTGGTGTGAAGACGAAAATGCGGTCACGGAACAAATCCAGTTTTATTTCTCTGATAAATTCCTGACTGTTTTTTGCTTCGCGTTGAATTTCCAAAATATCCTGAACCCAGTGGGGGGTTTTACTTGTTTCTTCGCCGCGCTTTTGTTTGTATTGCCAATGAGCGGCGATACCATAGAGCGCTTCCTCGTGCATTTCTTTGGTGCGCATTTGAAATTCCGTAGCCCGGCCTTGCGGTCCAAAAACCGTTGTGTGAATACTGCGGTAGCCGTTTGGTTTCGGTACGGCGATATAATCTTTAAATCGGTTATAATTCGGTTTCCAAATTGAATGAATAATGCCAAGCACCTTATAGCAATCAGCTACCGTGTCAACGATAATGCGCAAAGCAAAGACGTCATAAATATCGTCAAACTTACGATTCTTCTCCTGCATCTTTTGCCAAATGCTGTATAAATGCTTGAAGCGACCGTCGATTTGATACGGAATTTTTTCTGAATCGAGACGCTCACCGACCGTTTGTTTGATTTTTTCAATATATTGATTCAATTCAGTCTTTCGTTCAATTTCATATTTGTATTCCAGTTTTTTATAATCTTCCGGATATAAATATTTAAAACAAATATCTTCCATCTGCCAACGCAAGCTCCAAATACCGAGTAGGCCGGCGATCGGAGCAAAAATTTCCAAGCTTTCCTGAGCGATGCGTTTTTGTTTTTCTTTAGGCAGCGCATCAAGGGTTCGCAGATTATGCAAGCGATCAGCAAATTTAATAACCATAACCCGCAAATCTTCGGCCATTGCTAAAAACATTTTACGCAAACTTTCGCGATATCGTTTGATTCCGCGATAACGGATTTTGCTTAACTTAGTAATCCCTTCGACCAAAGTAGCGACATCATCGCCGAAATGTTGCTTGATGTCATCAAGGGTCCTGTTCGTATCTTCCGGAACATCGTGCAGAATGCCGGCTGTAATAGTCGGAATGTCGGCTCGAATTTGGGCCAGAATAAAAGCTGTGTGTAGGGGATGTTGTATATACGGTTCGCCACTTTTTCTTTTTTGATCGCCGTGGGCGGCTGCGGCAAATTCGTAGGCTCGCTGCAAGGCACCGGTATCGGCGCCGGGTTGGTTCTTTTTAACTTGTTCAATCACTTGTTCAATAGTCATATTTATTGCGTCAGCTCTTGCAAATGTGGTATTATGATTATAAAAGTGGCGCGAGCTCTAGTCAAAAAAATGCGTAAAAACCGTTTTAAAATACAATTACTCCTAATTATCATTGTCGCGGCCACCGTTGGCTTTTTTGCTATTCAGCAAAGTCACGCCGCTACCCTAAATACCGGATTGGACTTTGCTGCGCAGACCGGATTGTCCGGCCAAGACATTCGCGTGACTATCGCTCGCATTATTCGTATCGTTCTCGGCTTCCTGGGAATTATAGCGGTTGGTTTAATTATGTACGCCGGATTTATCTGGATGAACTCAGGCGGCAATGAAGAAAAAATTTCTCAAGCAAAATTAATTTTGCGTAACGCCGCCATCGGCTTGGCAATTATTCTCGCTTCCTTTGCAATTGTTTCATTTATTATAAGCAGGTTGTTATTGGCAACAGGCGGCGGAGGAAACACCGGGGAAAATGGAAACAGCAACGGGCAGGGAATTGGCGCCTTAGGAAATGGAATTGTAAAAAGTGTTTATCCGGAACCGTTCCAACGAGATGTTCCGCGCAATACGAGTATCGTCGTGACTTTCCGTGAACCGATCTTGGCGTCTTCCATTTGTTTGAATGTAAGCGGTTCGCCGGCAAAGTGTGCGCCAGGAACAAAAATAAAAACCTCAAGCGTAAAAATTTTTAAAACAACGGTCGGCGACAATGGAGCGACTAATCTAAGTGATGTCACGGTCACTTCAAACGACAACCTGACATTTATTTTTAAACCAGCGGGACCGGCTTATCTTGGTTCACCGATTGAAGCGACCAACTATACGGTTAATCTTACGCGCGATGTAAAAAAGAGCGACGGGAAAGACGCCTTTAACTTAAGTGATTTCCGTTGGACATTTGAAGTGAATAACCAATTGGATCTAGTTTCTCCAAAAATCAAAAGCTTGGGCGACGCCGGAATATTCCCGGCGCCTGATGACGAGGCTGATATTGTCAGCGGCGTTTCTCAAGCAGTTCAGGCCAGTGGTTCAGTCACGATTAACGTCCAACCAAATACCTATCGTGCCGCCAGCAGCTCCTTAACGAGAATTCCGACAGGCAATCTAGAAGCTCGGGTTGAAGGTACTAATAGATGCGCTGATGGAAATGTAACGATTGCGATTACTCCGCAGGGCAACCAGGCAAATGTTGGTTATGATCAACCGGGCATGGTCAACGCCGTTATTCCAATCGTTAATAATCGTGTTGCCATTGAGCCGTGCGGATTGAGCTTGATTCTTGATCCGGGTTTTGTTGCCGGAGATTCTTGGCGAATTGCTGTTATTCAAGAAAAACAATCAGACACTTTGACCATGGGTTCAAAAACCTATACTTTTGTGAGTGCTTCTCCTAATCAAAATCAAATTAGAGTCGGTGCTAATGGCGCGGCGACAGCTGCTAATATTGCTGCCGCGGTTAATGCTATTCACCCTGAGCTCAGTTCACCGTCAGTGGCTGGTAATAAAGTGAACTTGCGTGCAAAAGTAGCCGGCAGTTCCGGAAACAACCTTGAGCTCTCAACTTCAAACTCAGTAAATATAGCAGTTTCAAGAATGCAGGGCGGCTCTGATCAAACTACGCAATATTCAATTAAAGATAAAGCTGATCAGCCGAAGAATTCTGTTATTCAAATTAACTTTAACGAAGCTGTTAATCCGTTAATGGTCTCAGGATCTAGTGATGAGATTGCCGACAAACTTCGTGTTGTTAACGCCGAAGGAAATGTTGCCAATGGACAAGCTTGTGCCGCTAATAAGGATTGTCGTTCCTATAAGTGTGTCAGTGGTCTTTGCGAGGGAAATCAGCTGGCTGGTAAGTTTACGGTTTCGAATCAATATAAAACGGTTGAATTTATTTCTGATATTAAATGTGGTGTTAACGGCTGCGGTGAAAATATTTATTGCTTGCCGGGTAATAGTCAGTTAAAAGTAGAAGCAACCGCTGCAAGTTTACAGCCGTGTACTACTAATGCTGACTGCAGCTTTACTCCTTTTACTACCTGTACTCAAGGAGTATGTAATGATTCGACAAATAATAAAAATTATCCGACCGCTCCGAATCCGAACGGTATCCTTGACTTAGCAGACAACTCACTCGACGGCAACCGCAATGATAATCCTCAGGGCCAGACTGATACGTATAATGAAAACCGTACAGTACAAGATAACGGAGGAAGAGGTGACAATTACGCGTGGTCTTTCTGGGTGAGTGATAAACTTGATTTAACAGCTCCGACCATCAGCAGCTTAAGTGTTATGAATGGAGCGGGGAATGTTAATCTTTCCAGTGCAATTGAAATAATATTTTCAAAATTAATGATGTCCTCCAGTTTAAACACCGGCAGTATTATTATTGATAATGGAATTAATCAAATAACCCATAAATTAATTAATTTGTGGAGTTTGGCAAATAATCCAATCGGGTACTGGGTTCGTAAGGAGGATCGTGACGTAGTTCCGCTTGATGGACGTCCTGATCGTACGAGTGCTTTCTTATCACACGGTCAATTCATCGGTTCAACACAATACCAATCTCAAGTGGGCTCGGGTGTAAAAGATATTTATCAAAACTGTTATAAGCCGTCATCGGGGCCAAGTTGTACTGCCGGACCGGGTCAACCTTCGTGCTGTCGGGATGCCAACGGTAACCTGCGTCCAACCGCAACTTTAACTCCGGATGGAAATTGCCCATAATATTTTATGAAAAGTTCACGAAAGAAAATTTTAATTTTTGGAATTATTGCCCTACTTGGTGTTGGGCTTTTGTGGCATTTTGCGGCTCCGGTCCTAGCTCAAAATTTAGATACCGGTCTTAATTTTGCGACTGATACCGGACTATCGACTCAAGATCCGCGAGTGACTATCGCTCGTATTATTCGTATTGCCCTTGGCTTTCTCGGTATTATTGCCGTCTCTTTAATTATGTATGCCGGTTTTATATGGATGACCGCAAAAGGCGAAGAAGAAAAAATCGAAAAAGCAAAAAAGATAATGATTAGCGCGTCAATCGGTTTGGCTATTATTCTCGCTTCGTTTGCTATTGCGAGTTTTGTGATGAGTCGTTTGCTTGGCGCAACTGGTGGCAATGGCGGCAATGGCGGTGGAGGCGGCGGCGGGGGAATCGGCGGCGGGTCCGACGTTTTCGCAGTTTCAGGAACAACGCCGGCTCATCAATCAGTCAATGTTATTCGTAATACAGTTATTCGTTTTAGATTTACTAAAGCTGTAAAACCACAAACGGTTAATGCAACAACGTTTATTGTTTCAGCGGGGGGTTCTGTAGCCGGAACTACTACAACGAATGGACGCTTTATAGAGTTTGTTCCTAGCGCGAATTGCGAAGCACCGAATGAAACATTAAAATGTTTTGATAAAAATACTTCATATTTAGTGATGGTACAAAGCGGCCAAAATGGAGTAATTAGTATTGATGATAAAGAATTATCCTGCTTAGGAACATCGAACTGTAAAATAGAATTTACAACAGGAGAAATTGTTGATACTGAAGCACCGCGTGTTAATGTCACGACGCAACAGGTTTGCGCAACTGCTGATAACCGCATAACGGCCAGTAGTATTGATAACTACGGGGTTTCTAAGATTGATTTTTCTGCCAATGAAAATTTTGTTGATTCAATAATTAACAGTTCAAGTCCTTTTGTCGGTAGCCCGTTTGAAGCGACGACAAAATTCGATGCTTCCGGTCTTCCGGTTGGACAAACAATTACTTTTAAAGCAAACGCGTACGATCTTGATAGTAACAATAGTTTTGCACAAAAAGATTATAAACTTTCTCCAGCTCATTGTTGTAACGGAATTAAAGATGAAGATGAGACCGATGTCGATTGCGGCGGGAGTTGCTTGTCTTGTGAGGCAATGAATCGCCCGATTATCAGCCGCGTCGGTCCGATGGGAGGATTTTGTTCCAATAATCCGAACACGTATTGCCGTAGAGCAACTGAGGTTCAAGATTGCGGAACTGGTGCCAACTGTGATCTCGGAACCCCTAATGGAGCTACTGGAAATTTTGTCACTATTCTCGGTTCTGGTTTTGGAACGAGTCGTGGTAAGGTGTATTTTACAGACGCCAGTGGCGCGAGGGTACAGGCGGTTCTGGCCGATGACGCCACAAGCGGAAATCCAAGCTGTACTAATGCCGTTTGGCAGGACGGACAAATTATTGCCGTAGTTCCTAATGACGCACAGAACGGAAAGTTGTCGATTGAAACAGCAACGGGAGTTATTGAAGCGACGGATGACGAATTTGGGCCGCTCATCATGAATTTTAAAAAGAATACGATTGATCGCCCTGGTATTTGCGCGCTTACTCCTGTCGGCGGGAAACTTAATGATGTTGTTGAATATGACGGAATTAAACTAACTTCCGCGGAAGCATATTACGGAAATCTTTCAAATAATGTAAAAGCACCAATTTCTTCATTTAACGCACCAAAACAGGGAACCGCCACTGTTCCGAATCTAACAAGTGGTTTGACTACCACGTATGTTCAGAAAACAAATGTTGAAAGCAACTTCTTGCCTTTTACAAAAGAGAACGAGCCGTATGACGGTCCGATTATTAGTTCAATCGAACCGTTAAGCGGCCCAGTTGGGCAGTATGTTACAATTCGCGGTTCTGGTTTCGGCGCCACTAAATCAACAAGCAAAGTATTTTTTGGAGCCGTAACCGGATTTGAAGCGGATTATTCGTTTCCGCAAATTTGCGCAGAAAGTATTTGGACAGATAAACAAATTGTAATTAAGGTTCCATCAGGCATACCGGCGGGAACAAGTTATCCATTAACAGTTGCTCGTGGAGGATTTCCACCAGCAGATTCAGGCACTCAAACATTCAATGTCAGTACCGGTACGCCTAATCCGGGAGTTTGCCGTATTCAACCGTCACTTGGACAGGCTAATAGTGAAGTCACTGTTTGGGGGGAATATTTTGGAGCAAATGATAATAATAGTATTGTTCGTTTTTACAATAATCAAGATCAGCATGTCTTGGCAAATAATTGGCTTATTGATCAAACTGCCTCAGGAATTAAGCCTTGGAAAGTAATAACCAATGTCCCTCAGCTTGCCGCTACCGGTCCGGTTCGTGTTGTTATTTCTTCACCGGAAAAATTAAGTAATGTCTATAATTTTACTGTTGGACAATGTACGAAAGATGCTGATTGCGGAGGCAGTGAAGCAACGTGCTGCGCAGCCGGATTACCGGAGGCAGGAAAATGTAAGGCTAATGCGTCCGAGTGCTATGGGTCAGTGGCTAATAGTGTTTATGAATGGCGTTTTTCAACCGGCAGTACGGCCTCATGCGCTGCTGATCAAGAGGTTTGCGGTACGACATGTTGTGCTCGTGGAACTTGTGAAAACGCTTCACAAAGCAAATGTCGGGATTGCTTAGCCGGACAGAGCCAATGCGGTAGCGGCGAATGCTGTAGCCCGGGCGGTTGCAAGGTCATTATTGAAGGTCAGCCAAGCGTTTGTCAGGATCCGCCATCGTGCGCCGGCTATACCTATAATCAATGTGTAGAAGGATATTTCTGTCCAAACTCACCCGGTAAATGTTCGCCTACTGCGCCGACTGGTGGAGTGGTTGAAGTGGGTAGTTGTGGAAATTCAGTTTGTGATACACAGCCAGGTTGTAATATAACTCCAGGTTCTTGCAATTATGATGTGGCTCTTAACCGTTGTGTAAAGAGCTCTGGTTTACTTTGTAAAAAAATTGAATTACGCAATAACGCTAATCAGATAATTAAATTAAATAATCAGCCAGTTGCCGGTACGTGTGATAATTTCCAAAGTAATCCGCATTGGTTCTTGACCAATTGGAGTCAGTCCTGTCCGGCTGGTTGGACTCGTACAACTAATAATCGATGTGTCGATGTAAGTAATATCAATGGCGCCTGTAACAAATGTCAAAATCCATTTAGTTGTCAGTCGGCAAGTAGCGACGGTAAGTGCGGCATTTCTCAGCCGATTTGCTCTTCCGGATCAACCTGTAATGCTACGAACAATAAATGTGAAAAACAAGATCAAGGAACTTGTGATTGTTGTTGTCGTAAAGACAATTCAGCGCAGGATTGTTGTGCCGGATTAAGTTGCGAAGGATCATGCGGTTCCGGCAGTGAGAACTTGGGACTATGCTCAGGCTGCGTTGTTAATGGTGTACCGGATGATTCCTTGTGTAACTGCACCGGAACAACCGGCAAATATTGTGATGCGTCAGGCGCTAACACGAGAGGCGTCTGCAAAGATTGCGCTTCAATTACTGACCCAACAGAGTGTTCAAAGCATGCTCAGTGTTGTGTTGATGGAAAAAACAACGGACGATGTACGAGCGTTGTGCCTAATCAGCCCAATGGCGGACGGTTAGAAAAAGCTGGTTTGCAGTACTGCGCATATTATAATTGTACTAACCAATATCCGAATTCCTGTAATGTAAATCCGACGACGGATGGTGTCTATAATAAATTGAATAGCTGTAATTCAAACTGTACGGCGGCGCCGATCTCCTGCGCTAACAGTTTCGGCCAATGCGATAAGAACAGCCCTTGTCCGGCTAATATGCACTGCGATGCAACAAGCTGCGAATGCAAGAGCTCTGATCCGGGTCCTGGTTTGCCTTGCCGCGATCCATTAACTCAAGCCTGTACCGGCACTTGTACCCCTGGATATCAATGTTTGTTGCCAAGCGGCTATAATGGCGGCGGAAGTTCACCGGTAGCTGGCCCTGGCGAACCAGGGCAAGATACTTGTCGTTGTTGTTGTAAGCCTCCTGTGAATGGTGAACAAGATAGTTGTAAATTTATCAATCCAGGACTAGATTGTATCGCTGATCAGGGAGCTTGTACCAGTCCAACAGGTGAGCGTGGCTTATGCTGTGGCTGTACGAGTGACGGCATGTGCGGTGACGTTCTTACTACGGGTTGCGGTTTAACCGGTTCACGTTGCTGTCAAACTCGACCGACTGTTACGAGTAAGACTCCGGCAGTTGATCAACAAGGTGTTTGCCGTAACACCGTTATCGAGGCGGTCTTTAATCAGAATATGGACATTACCAGTTTTAGCGACAACGTTCGATTGATTGCTGATTACGGCGCTGCGACCTGTCCTTCTGATAGTCCGCCGGTAGCAATGGCTCCACAAGATGAAACTCGATTTGCTAAATTATTAAAACCGTTTAAGCAGTTACTAGCAAAGGTGTTCCCGGTGGTTCTTACAAATTCGGCCTTTGCACAATTTAGTCATTATTGTTATGTGCCGGGTTCAGTTGTTGGATATGATTTGAATGCAAACCAAACAAAAGTTTCCTTCCATTTAACTCGACCGCTTGAGCCGGAGATGACATATTATATGGCTTTGATGGGTGACTCGGCGTTAGCGGAATTAGGCGGTGGAAACGATGAGAAGCAATATTATAATGATAATATAGTTAATCTTGCCCGTATCGGTATGATTGGAGTTGCGAGCCGAAGTGTTCCGCTTGATGGATTTAACCATACTGAATTAAAGAACGCGGAAATTTGGCCATTTACGACCGGACGAGATGTCTGTACCTTAAGCAAAGTTGCTGTCGCCCCTTCATTTAAATTATTCCAACGCTCCGCACAAAAACAAATTTTTGAATCAGTCGCTTTTGATCAAGCCAATCATCCGATTCAATCAATTCCATCAGTGTATGCGTGGACTTGGGACTGGAGCTCTGATAACTCGGAGATTGCTCAAGTAGTTGAGCAGACTCAAGAGTATCTCGGAGAGGCTACAGCCGGAAACAAACAAGATGCTCAGACGCTCGCTCGCGCTAAAGCGACTATCGTTAAAGACACGGTTAACCAACCGTCGACTGAGCGGCAAACTGTTGATGGAACCGCACGTATCCGCTTGTTCTTGTGTGAAAATCCATGGCCGGTCTATTCAACCTTCCCGCCTGAATATCAGTGGCCTTGGAAAGATGCGGCTACCGGCATCGAATTCTATTATTGCCGCGATAAAAGCGGGATTGGAACAATTGATGATTTGCCGGCCTTAGTTGATGATCCGGTTGTTAAAGAAGGTGGTCGTAAAATTTGTATGTACGGCGCTAATGTCGGACGAACTTGTAGCTCAGATGCAAATTGCAGCAATATTGCCAACAGTTGTTTGCCGGAAGTTTTGAAAGAATTTTTCTTCTTTAGAGAGAATCAACCGGGAATTCCAAATCCACAAGGAACCGCAGATCCTCTCGGCGGAAAGGTCACATTAAGCTGGGATGAAGTTCCGGGCGCGACAAAGTATAAAGTATATTATGGTCTTAATGCTCGTCAGTACACTTTTACATCGGAAGTAGTCTCGGGTAAGGGGCAAGTAAATACAACAATTTCTAATTTAGTTAATGGATTAAATTATCATTTTGCCGTTACGGCTCTTTCAAGCAAGAACCAAGAAAGCGCTTTCTCGGTTGAGGTGGTAATCAAGCCAGCGGATACAACTCCGCCGGCAATTCCAGTGCTGCAAGCGAGTTCAGGCGATGGTAAGATTTCCTTATTCTGGGAAAAAGTTCCGGAAGCGGTTAGCTATATCGCATATTTCAGCGCTCAGCCTCGGGGGAATGGACAATATTCAAACTCCACGGTTGTGAGTACTGATCCGTTACCAAATAATCCAAATGCCATTTTCTCAAGTATTAATGGAGGCGGATTAAATAATGGGGTGCCGTATTATGTTTCGGTTCGTTCTGTTGATCAATACGGCAATATGAGTGACTATGCTCCGGAAATTGAAAAGCGTCCGAATCAGCCGTATCTTATTAGTGCGACTCCAGGCGCCGGGTCAGTTACCTTAAATTGGTTGCCGTTTATCAATGCCACGGGTTACACTATTTATTATGGTGAAAATTCTCGTAACCTTACCGATACTGTTTCTGTGTCAGCGACAACGTATAGTCGAAAAATTAGCGGTTTACAAAACGGTACTACCTATTACTTTGCTATTAGAGCAAATAAATCAGCAACGACCCAGAGCGAGCTTTCCAACCAACGGTCGCAAGCTCCGGGCGGAAGTATTGATCAATAATATATTTTAATATGAGTCCAAATAATAATTTTCAAAATAACTTTCCGCGATCCGTTGATGAGGAACACAATTGGCGGCTCGGAATTATTTTGTTAGTCGTATTCTTGGTTGTGCTTATTGTTGTTTCTTCGGTTTATATTTTCCGAGGAGCCGGAAACGGAAATATCTCTGAACAAAACGGAGTAAAGAAAACTGGTTTTTTTGAGCGCTTATTAAATGGCGTAACTAATACGGGAGATACGGTCGCGGATACTGATCTTGATGGGTTGTCCAATAATGATGAACAAGAAAAATATAAAACTGACCCAGTCAAAGCCGACACTGACGCTGATATGCTTACGGATCGTGAGGAAGTTTTAGTGTATAAAACCGATCCTTTAAAAGCAGATACGGATAGTGACTCAATGGGGGATGGCCAAGAAATAAAAGATCGTCGTAATCCATTGGATTCCAATCCAAAGGCTGAATGGCCTCCGCGTCCAGCCGAATTTGCCAGTAATTAAAAAAAATTATTAACAACTAATGTATGTTTAATCAGCAACAATTACGTCAAGCGGAAAGCTCTGCTCCCGAACTCGATCAAGAAGCACGGCCGGCTGCTCCAAGCGCCGCAGAGAACGCAAGCGCCAAATCAGTAATGGAGAATACTGATATTTATTATATGCCGGAAAATTTTCAAAAGAGTAATCAAGTGGCCGGGCATAATATGAATGTTTCCGGTGTTGTTGTTTTGATATTAGGTATCTTGTTTTTGTTATTGTTGGGCGGGGGTTTATATATTTATTTAGTAAAACCTGACTTCATGGGCGGCTTGTTTGGTGCTTCGAAGCAGACGCCGATTGCTGCAACCAATGATATGGGCAATACGCTTAATTCATCGACAAATTCAAGCTCATTACCGGTTGCGACTCAGCCAACCGGATCGCCAAAGGATTCATATTTGGCATTTCGCAGTGAATTGGAATTAGCCGATACGGTTGATAAATATATGGCTGTTTTTACGCGTTACGGTTCAGCCGCCAAGATTAAGCAGCTAAGCGACCAAAAGGCCAGTCTTGAATCCGTTGGCGGACAAGGCGATATATTAAGCGCCTTGCGCGGCACGCCGGTACCGGCGCTTGATGGAACTGAAAATATTCGAGAAGATATTTCCGAACAACGCGCAACATTAACGGTTACAAAAACCAGCGGTAAAAGTAGCGGTTCGGTTAGTTTAATCGCTGAAAATGGACAATGGAAAATTTCCGATGAAACGTGGAGCGAAACAAATAACGCTGGAAATAACAATGAAGCGACTACTGCGGCCATTGATGATGATCAGGACGGACTCAGTAACGCGGAAGAAGCTATTTTGGGAACTAATGCTAAGGCCAGTGATTCTGATACAGACGGTTATAAAGATGCTGAAGAACTTAACAACGGTTATAATCCGGCTGGCGCAGGTAAGATTGCCGCTAATGAAAATCTCGGCACCTATCTTAATACAACGTTTAATTTTAGCTTGTTATATCCAAAGAATTGGAACCGTACCATCGCTTCGACCGACGATTCAGTAATGTTTACCGCTGATAATCATCAGTTTGTACAAATTCTTGTACAACCAAATTCCAACCAACAGGATATTGTTGATTGGTATAAGGCAACCTTCAGTGTTCAGACAATACCAAACAGTCAGCTCATGTTAAGCGAGACTTGGGATGGTGTTAAAACTCCGGACGGTTTAACTCTGTATCTTACCAATAAAGACAAGACTTATATTTTTGTAGTGACCTATAATTTAGGCAATACGAGAATTCTGGAATTTAAGAATATTTTTGATACAATAGTCAGAAACTTTAAACTTGGCGTCTAAGGCCTATGGCTGTTGAAATTACCAATAAGACGCACAAGGTATTGAAGAAAGCCTTAATTACCCAAGCGGTTGAATCGACTTTGGCGTTTAAAAAACGTCGTGGCGACGTTTCAGTAGTATTTGTGGGGGACGCCGCAATTCAAAGACTTAATCGGCAGTATAGAAAAAAGGATTACGTTACTGACATCCTTTCCTTTGCCGAAGATACAAAGAGTGATTTTGTCGGTGAGTTAATTATTGATTTTAAACAGATTGAACGACAAGCCAAGCAGTATGGTCACAGTATTTCTTGGGAATTGGTATTTATTCTAATTCACGGGACGCTTCATCTTCTCGGATATGAAGACGAAACCGAAAAAGGCAGAAAGACTATGGAGAAGCTTGGCTATCAATTGATTAAAAAAATTGCTGTATGAAAAAAATTAGTCGTTTTTTCCAAAGTATTCGTTTTGCGAGCCGAGGTTTAGCCAAGGCTTGGAATGAAGAACTTAACTTTCGTTGGGAAATACTTGCCGCTTTTTTTGTTATTTTGGTAAGTTTAATATTACGAATTCCAAGCTCTCATCTGGCTTTGATTATTTTAACCTGCAGCATAGTTCTTGCCCTGGAACTTGTTAATACGATGATTGAATTGGTAAGCGACATGTTGAAACCGCGCCTTGATCAGTATGTCAAGCAGATTAAGGATTTAAGCGCGGCCGCAGTCGCCATTGCGACTTTGGGCTCCATCGGAGTTGCCATCTGTCTTTTACTGCCTCCGCTACTGCGTTTGTTATGGATGTATTAGAAAATTTCTGTTATAATAAAGCCACATCTATTTTTTTGAATTATGAGAGAAAACTTGATAGCCGGTCTTGATATCGGATCATCAGAAACCAGACTAGTGGTCGGTCAACGGGTAGAAACCGAAGCCGG
>CAZVMF010000012.1:0-34012 GCA_964628045.1 uncultured Gammaproteobacteria bacterium | reverse complement strand
CCCACGACCAATTGGTTAACAGCCAACTGCTCTACCGCTGAGCTACCCCGGAATAAACGCGCCGGAGAACCGGCGCGAAATGATGAATATAGAATATCAAAAAACGGGAAAAAGTCAATGATTAGTAATCACGCAACTTCTTAATCAATGAATGCTTCTGAATCTTTTCCAAGGTCTTATACTCAATCTGACGAATACGTTCGCGAGTTACATCAAATTCAGCACCGACTTCTTCTAGAGTATGAGAAACGCCATCAATCAAACCAAAGCGCATTTCTAAAATCTTTTGTTCACGTGGCGTTAATTGAGAGATGATTTCTTTAACATAATCGCGCAATAACTGCAAAGCCGCGGCGCGATCCGGCGTTACATTCTTAACGTCTTCGATAAAGTCTTCCAAGGTAGAATCTTCTTCATCTTCACCGACAGTGGTTTCCAAAGAAATCGTATCTTGAGAAATCTTAATGATGTAGCGAACCTTATCAATCGTCTCGCCCATTTCCGCAGCAATTTCTTCCGGCAAGGGTTCACGTCCCAAGTCTTGAATCAACTGACGTTGGATATGTTGGAATTTATTAATTGTTTCCACCATGTGAACCGGAATACGAATCGTACGCGATTGGTCGGCTAGGGATCTGGTAATCGCCTGACGAATCCACCAGGTCGCATAGGTAGAAAATTTATAACCTTTTCGATATTCGAATTTTTCAACAGCGCGGAACAAGCCGATATTTCCTTCTTGAATCAAATCCAATAAACTCAAACCCTTTGAGCCGGCAAATTTTTTCGCAATCGAAACAACCAAACGCAAGTTTGCTTCAATCAAGCGTCGTTCCGCATCTTTATCGCCGCGTTCTTTTCGTTTTGCTAGTTCAACTTCTTCATCACCCGAGAGCAATGGAACTTTTCCGATTTCTCGCAGATACATCTGAATCGAATCAGCTGACAATTCCGAAATATCAAATTTGAGTCGATCTTTATTGCTGCCTAAAATCTGACCGAGCGCCTCGTCTTTTTTCTTGTTCGCATCAAAATCCAAGAAACTTCCGGAATCTTCGACAACGCGAATACTATTTCGCTGCATTTGCTCGAGCAGCAGCTCATAATCATAGACATAATATTCTACGTTCGGTAAAGTTTGCAATAATTCCGTTTCTGTAACAAAACCGCGTGGTCGCACTTTGGCGATCAACGCGTCGATTGCTGCTTGATCCGGTTTAGGTGAAGTTGATTTAACCGGCGCCGCTTTTGGCTTTGCTTTGGCAACAACTTTTTTCTTGACCGCTGGCTTTTTTGGTTTTACGGTCATTTTTTTTGAAATGGTTTTTTTCTTAGGCTTAAGTGCCATAGTTTAAAATTATTCACTCCCTGTTAGTGACAATTGACGAAGATCTTCCGCCAAGTCATTAAATTCCCTCAATAAGACTTCAAGCCGTTCATCTCGCTCTCCGCTCATTGGTTGTGATTCGAGTTCGCCAATTATTTTGGCGACTGCTTTTAAGCGGCGATTAAGATATGAACGTCGAAGTTCATTTTGGATATTTTTTACCGAACGCAAGGCTTCATCAGCGCTGACTTCGGAAAAAGTTTGTTCAATTAAAATAGCGAGTCGATCTAATTTATGTATATCGCCCGCAGAAAAATCCTGAGCAATCAGCCAGGATCTGAAATCGCTATAGCCAAAGGTGGCCGAGCCTTCCTGAGTCCGAGCGATGCTCTTATTATAATAGACAACAAGCTGTCTGTAAAGGGCCTGTAATGAGCTACCGCTCAGCTGTTCAACCGACACATACGGCCCTACTCCTTCGATCAATTCAGGGAAAGCAAGCAGTAAGGCCAGAAACTGTTCGGTCAGAATTTCTTCCCGACTGGCCGGTTCTTGATTTTGTTCGGGCATCGTTTCAGGCGACGCAGGAGCAAGCGACTCATTACGCTTGATCAGCTTAACAAGCGACTCGCGTAATGAACTTTCGTCGCTGTCAATTACCTGGCTTAATTTTTTCATCCAAAAATCACGCTCAACCGAGTTTGCCAAACGGGAAATCCACAGTAATATTTTTTCGCTCAACTCACGACGCCCGCTCGCGCTTGATAAATCAAGTTTTGCAACTTGCTCATCCAGGAAATATTGAATGGCCGGTTTAGCCTGCTCAATACTTTTCTTCCAGCCTTCAAAATCTTTACGAATACATTCATCAGGATCTTTGCCTTCGGGTAAATCAACAATTAAAGCTTCCATATCAAGTGCCATTGCTTGTTGGGCGCCGCGCTCTACCGCCTGTCTTCCACCGGAATCCATATCAAAAGCAAAAGCGACGCGCTTAGTAAAACGTTTGATAAGCATTGCTTGCTCGGCTGTTAATGCCGTACCCGAGGAAGCAATGACATTTGCAAAACCAAATTGATGCGCAGTTAAACAATCCATTTGTCCTTCAACCGCAATTGCCAGATTAAATTCACGAATAGATTGCTTAGCAAAATCCAAACCGAACAACACTCGTCCTTTGTCATAAATCGGACTTTGCGGACTGTTAACGTATTTGCCTTGCGCCTTATCGCGCGCTTCATATTCAGGAAGCAAGCGTCCGGAAAAACCAATGATATTTCCGTTAATCTCTCTGATCGGAAACATAAGACGTCCGCGAAAACGGTTGTAAATACGGGAACCGTTCTGTTGTTTTACTCCAAGGCCGGCTAAGACAATTTCCTGATCTTTAAATCCTTTGCTGCGCAGATAATTTGTAAGATCATCCCATGAATCAGTCGCAAATCCAATCTGCCACTGTTCTACCATTTCCTTGTTCATGCCTCGTCCAATCGCATATTTTTTCGCATTAGCTCCGGCGGCCGAACTCATAAAAATTTTATGATAAAATGCGGCGGCCAATTCATGCATATCTAATAACCTATTGCGAACCGAAGCCTGCGGTCCAGATTCTTCTTTTAAAACCACGCCGGCGCGCGGCGCAAGCAAACGAAGCGCTTCGATAAAGGTGATTTTTTCAACTTCCATTACGAACGAAAATAAATCTCCGCCTTTACCGCAACCAAAACAATGCCAGACCTGTTTAGTCGGGCTGACGTTGAAAGATGCTGTTTTCTCGTTATGAAAGGGACAGCGTGCCACAAAATTCAAACCGGCCGGGCGTAACGGAACGTACTGCCGGATGACTTCAATGATATCGAGGCGTGATTTTATTTCGTCTGCTGGGCTTACCATATTACTTTTTTAACGCGTCCCACGGATTGTTTGATTTTGTTGTTGGTTTTGATTGCGAGCTGCGTGTTCCCGACGCCAATGATTTCAAACGTTCACCTTCAGCCAAGACTGGACCCTCATCTTCGTATTCTCCGCTGTGAGCAGTCGTGCCTTCATAGCTTGCCTGTTTTTGATCAAGATGGAGTTTTATGCAAATTCGTCCGTCATCATATTCATCAACATAAATATGAAAACGCGGATAATGATTATTTCCGAGCGGACGCGCAAAACTTCCCTGACCGGTATGTCTATTTTCAATATAGTTATAGCCGGCCTCTTTTAAAAATTGAAAGTAGCTGGCGGCTAACTGGTTTTGTTGAATAATGATTTTCATGTAAGCGGAAGGACGGGGATTCGAACCCCGGAGACCCGTTAAGGCCTACTTGCTTTCCAAGCAAGCGCACTCGACCACTATGCGATCCTTCCTCTAAAGCTATCGGTTAGCGTTCAGTTTCTGTTGGATCAAAGATCGCAAGCCTAACGCGGCGCTCCCGTCAGGATATGTAAAATCCTCATACGGCAAGGCACCCGGAACATATTGGCTGTTTATAAAACTGGCCGGCGTACCGATAACGCCCAAATTTTTAACTTCATCTTTTTGCGCCAGTATCTTATCCTTATCTGTTTCTTTAGTCAAACAATCGCGAAAAGCCTTATCATCAAGACCAATAACCGCCCCTTCTCCCTGAATTGTCTCAGGACTGATTTTCCCGGCTTTATTATCTTCGTATAATTGATGGTACATTTCCCAAAACTTATTTTGCTTGGCCGCGCACTCCGCCGCAATTCCCGCAGGTATGGCGTTTGGATGACTCATTAACGGAAAATGACGAACGGCAACAACTAAGTCATTGCCAAACTCAGCTTTGGCGCGATTTACCGTTTCGTAAAATTGCGCACAGAACGGACATTCAAAATCATCATAAACAATCAAATTTACCGGCGCGTCAATCGGTCCCCATAAATGATCGCTTCGTTCAATCGGCTTAACACTTATCTGTGAATTGACGCTGACACTTCCATTAAGTCCGGCGTCCCCCATCGCCTCTTTGGATTTCGAGTCATTGGAAAGTTCCGGTTTTTTAACACCGAACCAAGAGGCAATCTCGCGGCGATTGTCCGGCAAAGAAATAAATAATATTGCCGCAATTACCACCCCGGCAATACAGACAAACAATAATCCGCGGATTATATTATCAAAACGATTGGCTTTAAAAAAATTATAGTGCTTCTTCATATTTATACATTATACGTTCGGCTGCACAAAACGGTCAATTCCAAATGATTCAACTGCCTGAGAAATTGAAAGTAAACGCGCCTCGGATTGAATGGGCGCAATAAGCTGAATACCTATTGGCAAAGGATTTTTTGCGGCCGGAATAGAGATTGCCGGCAGTCCGGCCAAAGAAGCCGGCGCCAAAAACAAATCTTCCATATACATTTCCAATGGTTTCTTATTTTTTGAACCAATCTTAAAAGCGGCCGTCGGTGTGGTCGGAGTCATAATGGCATCACAGCGAGCAAACGCTTTTGCAAATTCATTAATTATTTTTGTCCGAACTTTTTGAGCACGAATATAATATGCATCGTAATATCCGGCGCTTAAGCAATAGGTGCCAAGCATGATACGGCGTTTTGCTTCCGGTCCAAAGCCTAATTCTCGAACTGTTTCATAACTTTCTGAAAGTTTTTTTGTTCCGCTGCGGGCGCCAAAACGCAAACCGTCAAAGCGCGCCAAATTGGAACTGACTTCGCTTGGCGTAATAATATAGTAAGCGGCAATGGCAAACTCTGTTGAAGGCAAAGAAATTTTAACAATTTTTGCACCTGACTTTTTGGCTGCAGCGACCGTTCTATCAAACTCTTTCTTAACCGATCCAGAAACTTTAAAATCAGGAATACCAATTCGTATGTTTTTTAAATCAAATGTACTTTTTGGCTTATACGCGGTCTTCTTAACTGCCATGCTTGTGGCGTCTCGTTGATCATATCCAGCAATCAACTCAAGAACCGTCGCCGCATCCGCAACATCCTTTGCTAAAACTCCCGGAACATCAGTTGAACTGGTCATTGAAATCAGACCGAAGCGAGAGCATAATCCGTAACTTGGCTTAAGACCGACAACACCGCAAAATGACGCGGGATGACGTACCGAACCGCCGGTATCAGTTCCTAACGCAAATAAACAAAAATGGGCGGCCACAGCAGCGGCCGAACCGCCGGAGGAGCCACCGGCAACGCGAGTGGAATCAAACGGATTTTTCGTAACACCAAAGGCACTGTATTCAGTGGAAGCGCCATGAGCAAATTCATCGAGATTTGATTTACCTAAAAGTATTGCGCCGGCATCTTTTAATTTCTTTATTACAGTAGCATCATACGGCGCGATATAGTTTTCAAGCATTTTCGAAGCGGCTGTCGTCCGCAAGCCCTTGGTCATGATGTTATCTTTGGCTACAAAAGGAATTCCTAACAATGCTCCGCGTTCACCCGCCTCTAAACGCTTATCTGCTTCTTTGGCGGCCTTACGAGCTCCGAGCTCATCAATCGTTAAACAGATATTATATTTTTTATTATGTTGCTTAATCGCCTTTAAACAAGCATCGGTTAAAGAGACCGCTGAAATTTCTTTAGCATCTAGCTGTTTTCGAGCAGAAGCAATTGTTAGTTCATTTAGTTTCATGATTCAAAAATTCGAGGAACAGAAATTAAACGTTTCTTTGTATGAGGCGCTTGCGCCAATGCAGCTTCGCGCTCTGATTCATCCCACGGCGTTACGCTGTCTGCCCGTAAATCAGTCGCCTCTATCAAACGAGTGGTTGTCTCAATTGAACCAACATTAGCTTGCGCAATATGCTCAACATACTTAACAATACCGCTGATTTCTCGGCGGTACTGATCAATCTCTTTTTCAGTTAATGTTAACTTCGCGAGCTTCGCGATATGTTTAATATCTTTTGCTGATAATGACATATTATTTTACGCAACGAAAACCGTATAAGGTACTTGAAGGAGCCGCATTACTCAAATCAATATTATAAATCCCAGTATCGGCAGTGGCGGTATCTGCCTTTGCGCCTCTGACAAAAATATTGGAGCTTGCCGAACAACCCTTATATTTTCCAATATAGTTGGTCGAATCATATGCCCCGTTCGGACCGCTAGCTCCCTTTTCATAATCGCTTAAATCAGGAGAGGATGTTGAGGTCCATTGAGTAAATGATCCAGCGGTTTCATAGTTTCCGGCACCGGGTCCTGAAGTACATGTCGTGTCAAGAATTTCAGCGACGTTACCGCTAAAATCATTTATTGTATCAGTGCTCGTAAGCGTCAATAAACGATAGTAATGAGTGTCGCTCCCGCTAGCAGCCGCGCCATACAAAGCAGTGCCGTCCATAGCGTCGGTTGTATTATAATTTCCGGAAAAAACATATCCGGTACCGACTGATGCTCCTGACCAATTAGTTGCATTTGCTTCTATGTTCCTGGCGATAGTCATCCATTCTGGATTAGTCATTAAATGTCCGCCAATTGTCTGACAACGCGTAATCGCTGTCGCTCTGTTTATATTTGCAATTGGATAACCGCTTGAGACTGATACAATTTGTTTTGAATTTGCCGAGGTGCACGGATAGCTTGTATCATCGTACGTTGTTTCAGCTGTCGGATTAGTAGTCAGCCCGGCTGTGGGCGCTGAAGTGAGCGCACACTTTGCTTCAAATTCCATCACACAAAAATCATTTGTGTTAAAGGTTGAGCTCCCCGGAACAGCAACATACCCGGTCGGGCAGTTTAAAATTCCGTTAGCGGTCGCCACTCGTAAACCGCTGTCAATATCATCGGTTTTATCTCCCAAACAAAAACCCAAGCTGTAACGAGCGCCGCTCTCCAATTGCTTATATTGGTATTCTTGATCAGGGCAACCATTGTCATTTCGTGGAGATGGATTTGCCGGCACTCGCAATAAATAATTTGTTCCGCCGTTTGCAATAGAATTCCCTGCGGTTATTATTGTTGGATAAATACCAACATCGTTATAAAACATTTTTAAAGCTAACTGAATCTGTTTAACATCAGATAAACGACGGGCGTCGCGGGCATTCATTTTGGCCGTGTTCAAATATACAACAATCAACGTCGATAATATCGCGATGATTGAGACAACAACTAATAATTCAACTAAGGTAAAGCCGTTCCGAAGTCTCTTCATACATGAGAAATAAGTGAATTGAACTCTTGTTCAGTTATAATCTTAACTCCTAATTTTTTTGCTTTTTCCAACTTTGAGCCCGGATTTTCTCCGACTAAAAGATAGCTTGTTTTAGCGCTAATGCTTTCAGAAATCTGTCCGCCATTACTTCTTATTGTAGCCTTTGCTTCATCACGGGTCAAACCTTGTAAGGTTCCCGTAACAACAAACGACTTACCGCTAAGAATTCCTTTGGCCTGACTGCTGATTAAACGCACCGACAAACCCACACCGGTTAGTTTTTCCAAAAAAAGAATATTCGCTTTATTACTAAACCAGTCCTTAATTGATGCAGCAACCTTAACTCCGACATCCGGCAAACTTTCCAGCTGATCAAGGCTAATATGTGAAAACAAAAGCGCTATATCTTTAGGCGAAGAAAGTGTTACGTTATATTTTTTAGACCAAGTTATAAGATTTTGCGCCAACACAATTGCCGTTTCTTCTCCAACATGCACTATTCCTAGGGCATATAATAATTTTTCCAAAGCCGGTTTGGTCGCCTGAGCAATTGCCGTAATAGTATTACTGGCAGAAAGCTCGGCAAAACGATCCAATCCCAATAAATCATCTTTGGTTAAAGTATAAAAATCAGCCGGATCGGAAACCAGGTTTGCTTTAACAAGTTGTTCAATAATTTTCGGACCAAGACCTTCAATATCAAATGCACTTTTTGACGCCCAATGCATGAGGCGGCGTAAATTAACCGCATAACAATTTTTATTGAGGCAACGATATGCAACCTCTCCCTCTACACTCGTAACTTTATTGCCACAGATTGGGCAATTACGAGGAACGTTGATATTCTTTTCCGATCCATCACGCAGGTTTTCTAAAACTCCGATTATTTTAGGAATAACATCGCCGGCTCGTTCCAAAATAACCGTATCGCCGATCTTAATTTTTAAGCGTTTTATTTCATCCAAATTATGCAAGGTAGCATTGCTAATAACCACACCTTTGACACGCACCGGAGCTAATCGGGCAATCGGCGTTACAATCCCGGTTCGTCCCACTTGCCAAACCACATCAAGTAATTTTGTCGTCGCCTGCTCATTGGCAAATTTATAGGCCATCATATAACGAGGCCCCTTCCCGACTACTCCCAATATCGGCCATAAGCGCGTATCGTTTATAACGGCAACAACTCCGTCACACTCAAACGGCAATTTTGCTCTGTTTTTTTCCCAACGATGATGAAAAGAGATGAGTTCTGGCAAATCCTTGCAACGAGCATTGGCTTTCAAGGATTTAAAACCTAGCAATGCCGCCAATTCATGCTCTTGGTCATGATATATAATTCCAAATTCCGTGGCGATGTCATAGCAATAAAAATCAAGCTCTCGAGCGGCGGTAATCGCCGGATCAAGTTGTCTAATCGAACCGGCGGCGGCGTTACGCGAATTGGCAAAAAGAGCTTTGCCTTCTTTTTTATTAATGTCATTTAGTTTTTTTAACACCGCTTCGGTCATAATAGCCTCTCCTCGAATTTCTATTTCACCATTTTTTAAAGTCTCTATTATTTTTTTTGAATACGCCGATAAACCGGCAGTCTTTAATTCTTTTTCCGAAGGAATTCGCAATGACAGAGGAACCGCTTTGATTGTCCGAATATTAGCCGTGACATCTTCACCGACTTGACCGTCACCGCGCGTAGCAGCTCGCACAAGCAGAGCATTCTTATATATTAAACTTACTGCCAAACCATCCATTTTCAACTCAGCATAATAATTAACATCACGAATTGATCTTTTGTTTTGCTCCAAAATCTTAACTGCGCGCTCCTGCCATTCTCTCATTTCTTCTTCGCTGAACGCATCAAATAGAGAAATCATACGCGACGCATGCTTCACTTTAGAAAACTTACTCAACGCCTTTCCACCAACACGCTGCGTTGGTGAATCAGAAGTAATCAATTCCGGGAATTGCATTTCCAAACGTACAAGCTCATTTTTCAAACTATCCAAAACAGCATCAGAAATATCCGGCTTGTCTAATACATGATACAGGTAATTATGCCGATTTATTTCGTCACGCAATTTCAGTATTCTTTTTTGAGCCTCTGCTTTTGTCATAAACTAGTATCTTCGTAAACAACGAATATATAAACTTTGATCCTTGGATATATTACCAACTCCAACCGCGCCACTGAAATTAAAGAAATTAGCTTCTTTGACGTTTGTTTCATCCGAAGCCCAGTAATTATCAGCTACATATCCACTTGTCCAACCATTACTACTCGCCGTATACAAGTTATTTAACTCAGTATATGCTGGCAAATACCAGGTATCAAAAGAACCATTAATAATTAAATCATCACAAAATTTAACGGCTTCAAAACTAGCTCCTATGGTTAGGCCACCGCCAAATGTTCTTAGTGTTTCAGCATTAGTTCTTCCGTCATTCATGTCAGTTGCGCCAGTGGTTCCTGAGCTTGCATTATCCCAAGTCTTAGTGAGTCCATCAGTATTGCCGGCGCTTGAGCAACCATCACCATTTTCATTTTGGCAGCCTCCGAAAGTCGCTATTATATTATTAGTGGCGTCAACAACCGTTCCGCCACCGCAGGTATCGCCTTCAACACACTCATCACCACATTCAATAGTTGGATCAGAGCAACTGGTTGCCGAGCCGCAGACACCGGGCGTTACGGCGCCGCAGGTTTGCAGTGCAATACAAGTACCGCAGATTCCACCACAGCCGTCTGAATCGCAATTGCGTCCGGAAATAGCGCAATAATTTAAACACATCGTAACTGATTTTGACTTTCTAACAGCCTTGTAAACCCCGGTTGCTAAAATTGTCATGGAACCAACCGCAGGATCGGCTGTCGGTTGCGTAAGACTTGTTATTTCAACCGTGTGAAAATTATTATTTCCTAAATCAATAATTGTCGAAGCACAGGGTCCGCAACTCGCGTTACTTGTATTAATGCAATCATCTTGAGCACAGGCTCCATATGCACTACCGCTAACCGCAACACTGCCATGAACTCGTTCAATGGCGCTTTGCATATTTGAGATTGCTTTTCCCACACTTCCACCACCCGAGACCTGATCAATATTTTTCACAACCAAAGCTGCTCCAACGCCAATCGTCGCTAAAACAATAAACGACGCAGTTAAAACAATAACCATAGCCATTCCTTTTTCTGATTGTATAAATGAAATATTTTTTTTCATATATCTTATTAGGGTGCGGTTGCTATTGATGTTTGAACACGGAGCGTTTCGGGATACTCAACTCCGGCCAATGACTGAGCAGTTATTGACATTGTTACAGCTCCAATCGGATAAACGGGATCGTCGGTATTGCTTGCATTAAAATTTAAAGATGTTACGCGCATCGTTACCGGTGTAATGTACGCACTATCAGCTCCACGAACCATTCGTATTCGCGGAATCGAATTAGCATCATTCTCAAGCATGAAATGAACACACTGAGCGCTCGCATTTCTGAATGTTAGCTCGGTATCCGATGAATGTGAACAAAAGAAGTATGTAGCATCCGAGCAAATAAAGGGATTTTCAGGACATGATGTCGGATCCTGTATCACTCCGTATGCTTCATTCGACATTATCGAAATTGCATAATTCAAACCTTGCTGCAAATTATTTCCGGCAATTGATTGTTTTTGATTATCCATCGCTCTAATAAACATCGTAGTTGAAATTAACATTACCATTGTAAACAAGCTTACGGCTATCATAAGCTCAAGCAAGGTTAATCCGTATTGTGTGTTTTTTATTTTCATATTAACGCCAATCACTTAATTCGCTTGTTGTTGTATAGGTATTACTCTTTGTATCATCATTCCAGTATACATCAACCTTAACTTCGATATAGGCGGGCAAAGGCCCGGCGGCATCATGATAGGTTGTTGTAACTAAACGACGAAACTTAGTTACCGTCCCCGATCCTTGCGCATAAAAATTACCAACAAGCTGCAGGGGCGTTGCGAGCTTCACATCCGCGCTGGTTTCAGCGGCAATAGTTCCGTCATAATTAATCGTAAAGTAGTATGCTGTTAAATCAGTTTCTATCGCAATATCAGTAAACGGCGAGACCACTAAAATATAATTCAAATCACGTTTATAACGAATAAGATTCTCGGCTTCTTGCGCCAAATTTGCGGCAATTAAGTTATTTTTTGATGAACGTCCCGCTTCAATTGAAAGCATAGCAAGGCCCGTCACTCCGCCAAAAACCATAATTATAAGACCCAAAGCAATAACAACCTCTAATAATGTGAATCCTTGATTTTTCTTTTTTATCTTCATACTACTGCAGACTTACTGCCCCAAAAGAATTGACTGAAATAACCTTCGTCACACCGGACACGGCGTCGGTTACGTCAATTGTTAAATCATCGGTTATTGTTGTTATTTGCGTATTATCATAATACGCAAGTGTTGCCAGAACCGTAAAATCCAATGAGCCGTTTACTGTCGCACAAACAGTAAAACAAACTGAACTTATTGAAATATTTCGCGTCAATCTGACCTCCTTAAACTTTTCGTTTAAATCGTAAGTTTTATCATTATCTAAATCTGCAAAAATCGTATAGGAATTATTACCGACATCAAAATAAACTCCCCATCCATATGGAGTTTGCAACTGGAAAGTATCTGAATGCAAAGCTGATAAGGCCACCGTGGTGATATCGCTGGCCATATTTTGTGCTACCGCGCTTAAGTTTGAATTTGAATTCATTCGATTAAAACCTCCAGCGGCAATACTAAAAATAATAGCCATAATCGCCACCGTCACTATTATTTCGATAAGCGTAAAGCCCCTTGACGATGAAAGACACATATATTATTGACCAGTATGGGTAAGCTGTTCTATGGCAGCATCAGTTTGCGTATCCTTATTTTGTTCTCGATCTTTATCGGTCCGTTCAACATTCTTGTCAGGTTCAATACCCTGCTCATTAATATTATTTCCCTTAGGCGTAAGCCATTTGGCAGTTGTGACTTTAATAACCGAACCGTCTTCCAACTGACGCAAAATTTGAACCGATCCTTTACCGAACGTTTTTTGGCCGATCAATGTTGCCTTGCCCGTATCTTTTAATGCACCCGCAACAATCTCTGAGGCCGAAGCGCTGCCGCCGTTTACCAATACAACCGTCGGAATACCGGCTAATCGTCCGGTGCCCTTTGAGCTATGATCAATTTTTCGACTATCGCCGAATTGTTCCGTAACAATCGGTCCTTCCTTTATCCATTCACTGGCCACGACAACAGCGGTCTCTAGATAACCGCCCGGGTTATTTCGTAAGTCCAAAATAATTCCCTTTGCTTTCTTTAATTGTGTTTCCTGAACCGCTTTATTAAATAAACTTTCCGTATCAGAGTTGAAGCTACTGATCTTTATGGTCATTATTCCGTTCTTTTCATCAAAAGAATATTTAACACTTTTAACAATTACCGTATCGCGAACAACCGTAACTTCAATAGGCTTAGGTTCTTTGTCTCGAACAATTTTTAAAAGCACCGAACTGCCTTTGGCGCCGCGAATTTTTTTAACCGCTTCTTCCAATGACAAATCAGCTGCGCTCTTTCCGTCAATTTCATAAATTTGATCACCGGCCCGTAAACCCGCTTTAAGCGCCGGAGTATCTTCAAGCGGTGCAATAACAGTTAATACTTTATTTCTAAATCCAATTTCAGCGCCAATGCCTTCAAAAGTTCCTGACAAATCATCCTCAAACGAACGAGCTTCTTCGGGATTCATAAATACCGAGTATGGATCGTCGGTTGCCTGAACCAAGCCTTGCAAGGCTCCGTAAAATAACTTTTTTTCCGTAAGCTTGTCTTGATCAACATAATCGCGCTTCAAAGTATCCCACACTTCCCAAAAAAGCTTAAAATCAACATCCGGACTGCTTGACGGTTTATTAATAACTTTCCCTTCAAAAACTCCGAGTGTTTGCTGGATTCCGCCCTGAGTTGTGACATAGCTGCCAGCATAAAAAGCAGCCGCCAAACAAACCAAAGAAATAGCGACTTTTCGTACGGTTCGCCAAGGCGAACGATTGGTTTCAATAGTATACATAGTTCATATATTGTATCATATTATTGAAATTATCGGCCATTCGAGCTACACTTAAGTCGTCTATGATCAAATTCATTATACAAGGCGGCAAACCCATTGGCGGCGAAATCGCCGTTGGCGGGGCAAAGAATGAGGCTATAAAACTTATTCCAGCAGCATTGCTTTCTAATTCCCCGGTTATAGTCCGCAATATGCCTGATATTGAGGACTGCAAACGTTGCCTAGAACTTTTTCAAGATTTGGGCGGCACGGTTGAACATACGGGCGAAGAAGTTATTTTAACAGCGCCCGCTGAAATAAAAACTACTCTTGAACCAAAGTTCGCGAATAAGCTGCGTGCATCAATAATGTTTGTTGCGCCAATGCTTGCCCGAAGCGGAAAAGCCGTTTTCCCTCATCCGGGTGGCTGCGTTATCGGCGCCGGTATTCGTCCTATAGACTTATTCACTGACGGCTTTGCATCAATGGGTGTTGATATTGATTTTTCAGATGGCTTATATCATCTCTCAACAAAAAAACTAAAGGCCTGCAATTATTTCTTTACAACCGTCAGTGTTACCGGAACAGAAAGCATGATGATGGCGGCAACTATGGCCGAAGGCACAACCACATTAAAAAATTGCGCTATGGAACCGGAAATTCAAGCGCTTGCTGAGCATCTTAATAATTGCGGCGCCCGTATCACTGGCGCGGGAACACCGACAATTACTATTGAAGGCGTTACAGGATTGGCAGGCGCTCCTGTTTCAGTAATCCCGGATCGTCTTGAAACCGGAACTTTTGCAATTTTAGCGGCCGCTGCCCGAGCGAAATTAAAAATTACACGCTGCCATCCCGGTCACCTTGATTCTTTACTGACAATATTTAAAAAAATGGGGATTATTTTTGAAACGGGTCCGGACTGGATTCAAATGATTTCATATCCGGAAAAAATTCCGGCCTATAATTTAAAAACTCATGAATATCCCGGTTTTCCGACCGACCTGCAATCCCCGTTTACAGTTTTAATGACTCAAGCTCACGGCACATCTCTTATTCATGAAACCATTTATGAACGACGTTTACTTTTTACAGACATGCTTACGCAAATGGGCGCCAATATTACCATGTGCGATCCGCACCGAGTCGTCATTCAAGGACCAACTCCGCTACACGGACGTTCCTTAACGTCGCCGGATCTGCGAGCCGGTATTTCCATGATCATCGCCGGTGCTATTGCTAGCGGTAAAACAGAAATTGACAACATTTATCAAATAGAACGTGGCTATGAACAAATAGATACGCGCTTACGCGCAATTGGCGTTGATATAGTACGCAGCGAATAGTATGTCATTAGCCCACCGACGTCTACTCTTTGCTTTTTTTGTTCTCATTTTTATTATTTTAGTTCCCCTTGTTTTAATTTACGCTACTGGTCATACCATAAACTGGCGGCGTTTTAGTTTAGAAAAAACCGGAACTGTTTTAGTAAACAGCGAACCAAGCGGAGCCACCATCTACATTGACGGCAAAACAATCGAGGATCCGTTGTCACAATTCTTTAACCCGGAAAGCTCTCTCAAGACCCAAGCACGGGTAAAAGACTTGTTGCCGGGACAACACAGCTTGCGACTTGAACTGAACGGTTACTGGCCTTGGGAAAATACTTTTAATCTTGCTCCCGGTGAAGCGGTTAATTTTGGAACCGTAATTTTATACAGTCAAAGTAAGCCGGAAAAAATCAATAATGCAAAAAATAATTCAACCTCAATTTCACCGCAGGGTTCGTATCTCGCGAGTATTTCAGACAACACAATTTCTATAATTTCAAACTCTGACGCTTCAGTTACAAACATCGCAGTTTCCCATAAAGCCAACCTGGAAAACTTCGATTGGTCTGCTGATGCTGCTATGTTTAGTGCCGGTAAAACTTTAATAGATCGAACAACAAAAAAGGAAGAGGAATTATTTAAACAATTAAAAAACCCGGCAAGCTTAGTGCATTGGGATAAAAAAACAGCCGGAATAATTTACGGCCTTTCCGGGAATACACTGTACTCATATATTCCTCAAAATCAAAAAACTTCAGAAATCATTATTAAAGAACTTCAGAAAAATGAGAGTATAATTGATTTTGAAATTTACGCTTCAAAAATATATCTTATCACCAAATCAAGCAACGGATCCGAGCATTTGTTATCAGGGCTCATAAATAGTGATTTCGCACGAATCGATTTACCATCAGGACATTATCGTTTTATTTCATTAAACGGCGATCGACCGTTAATAAGCAACGGTAAAGCAAGCTATATTGTTGACGAGCCGCTTCCGCTTTATCCGACTCCTCGACTCTTGGAAATTTCGGGAAAAGTAAGCGCGGGACAATGGTTCAATCAATCGATAATTTATTCAACGCCCTTGGAATTACGACGTTGGGACAATGAAAGTTCCGATTATTTATTAACACGTCTTGGCTTACCGATTAATGCTCTTTTGCCTTTGAATCAAGAAAGCGTTGTACTGGCAACACCTCATGACATTCGAATTTATACCAATGGACGCGAGCCGTTCACAATTATATTGGCTGATATTGAAAACGTTCGCGCTATGACTCTTTCAGAAAATAAAAAAATCCTCTACGTTGACGGAAGCTATAATAACGTAGAGGGAATTTTTGCAGTTGCCTTGCGTAATTAATGAGATTCGGGCATTCCCAGTCCCCACTTGGCAATATATTTAAACCAGGAGCGGACATGACGACGGCTTACGGTACTCATAAAAAATGAATACCACGGTTGTCGTGCGCTTTCGCGGTTATGATTATGGATAATTGAAGCATCGGGATAATAATGCACTCGCCAATGTTTTTTCCAGAAACGACGACATAAATCAGTATCCTCAAAATATAAGAAAAATCGTTCATCGAACATGCCGACATCTTTTAAGGCTTTTGCTCTAATGAACAAACATGACCCAAGCAACCAATCCACATCTCGTGGATTTTGTTTATCATAATCATTCATTAAATAACGCTTTAATTCCCATTCACCCAAACCGCCCAAAAACGTACGACGGAAAATCGGCGTCAACAAACTGTGCCAGCGATAGGTTGAATCTTGGACTGTTTTATCAGGATTAAATTGCTTGGGACCAACCATACCAACGGTTGGATTTTTCTCCATAAAATCATAGAGCTTTGTAAAAGTATCTTTGAAAGCGATCGTATCGGGATTCATAATAATCACATAGCGACCGCGGGCTCGTCGTATGCCCAAATTATTACCGGCACCCATACCGACATTCCGCTTGTTTTGAATACATAACACTTTCGGATACTGCCATGCTAAAATTTCTCCAATATTGTCATTGGAATGATTGTCGACAACAATAATTTCATACAACAAATCACCGAAGTCTGATTCTTCAATCGATTTAATGCAATTAAGGGTCAAGCCTTTGCTTTTATAATTAACAATGACAATACTGATATCCATACTATCTAAGCTTACCAAAACATTATCATTCTGACTATTCGCCAATACAAAGAAAATATCGGATTAATAATCCGCAGCTTATAATCATCAATTTCCTGATACCAAATTTCTCCTGAAAAAGATCGGGTAATCCGTCGATCTGAACTTTTACGCAAGGCCTGAGCTTCTCGTCTCGCTTCAACTAAATAACGGATGTGTTCGGTTTGCGAAAAATAGCTCCAAACCCTTAGCTTCTCCCTAAACCATCCCGATTTGAAAGAAAAAAGTATTAAACCAATTTCCATAATTATGAAAGCCGGGAAAATACATATGAGAGTCAAAAGATGATAATTTTTTATCATGGCGATTATACGATTGCGATCCATCCAATAGTACTTTGTTATCGAGCGACTGAATTCATATTTATGAAATACTACGGCGTCGTTGGCCATGCGGCAGCTTTTTCCCGAAAGCCAAAAGCGCCAACCCAAATCCTGATCTTCGTTATACATCCACATCTGCTCATCAAATAAACCGATTTCTTGTAAAACCGCACAAGGCAAAAGCACGGCGGCGCCGGAGGGATATGCTATTTCCGTTCGATGATCACGCGAATCATATAATTGATTATTACCGATTGAATAACCGAATGCCAGGAAATGAGTGCTGTTGCCCAAGCTGTTCACTTTTTGCGTATCAGGCCACATCATTAATCGCGCCTGAATAGCTGAATCGGGATGTAAGCTTGCCGCTTCCATTATGTTCTTCAAACAATTCGCATCAAGAACCGTGTCCATGTTTACTAAAAATACATATTTATACCCCTGCTTCAACGCTTCTTTAATCGCCGCGTTATTTCCGCCGGCAAAACCCTCATTTTTTTGCAAAGAAATAATAGTCGCTTCATGCGCAAGCGATTTCAAATATTCAAGACTTTCATTGCTTGATTCATTATCAACCAAGATTAAATCAAACTCCTGCATTGTCTGCGCTCGCAAACTGACAAGACAATCGTGCAAAAAGCGTTTTGCATAATCTTTCCAGTTCGGACTGATAATAACGGCTAACTTTCTCATACTAGGTTCGAGTTTTAGATTGTACGGCAAAGAGATCACCTATGGTGCCAATTATACTGCCGAGATACCAAGCAATAATGATTACGAAAGCCTGTGAAGAATGCCATTTTTTAAAATAAAAAATCATTGAGTCTTTAAAATAGCGCTGCTTAGTTGAACGCGTAAGTTGATTAAAACTTTGACCGATAAAATCAATGGCGTGAGCCGCCGGAGTATACCAAACTTCCAATCCTTTTTCAGCTGCACGCCGGCAATAATCAACCTCTTCAAACCATAAAAAATAACGTTCATCAAGCATGCCGATTTTTTCAATTGTTGAACGACGAATCATAAAATAGGCGCCGCGAATCGAATCAACACGCGCAGCCTGAGAATAATCAAAATCTTTGCGCAGATAGCCGTCAAGAATAGGCGGAAAAAGATGAGGCGCTTTCAAAATAATAGCGAGTTGATCGCTGACACGCGGAAAGCGCCGGACCTGCGGTATGATTTCGCCGGCTTCTGTTACGAGCTTAATTCCGGTAATGGCCGCATTGGGATGAGCGTCGCACCAGATTATTGAATCGCTCAAGCTACGCGAAGTCAGCTTCATGTCCGGATTAAGCAATAAAATATAACGCCCGATACTTAACTCAATTCCCTGGTTGCAAGCCTGAGCAAAGCCGAGATTTCCCAAATTGGCGATTACTCGAACCGAAGGAAATTCTGTTTGCAGCATTTCGAGTGTTCCGTCATGCGAATTATTATCAACAACAATCACTTCAAACGAAGCACCGGAACTTTGCAGTATTGAATGGAGGTTTTCCCTAAGTTTATTTTTAACATTCCATGAAACAATAATGATTGAAATATCCATATTAATAGCGTTTAAGAGTTTTTTGCGCGACAAAAATGCTTGAATATTCCGCCAATAAATACTGTTCAAATATAAGTGCTTCAATACACAATAAGCTCATGCGAAATATGGCAAGAAACTTTGATAAAAGGCTTAATGTTTTCCAATATTTGATATACAAGAAATGCTGATGCAAAAATGACCATTTTTTTACATTGCGTGTATAGCCTCGACGGTTCAATAAACGTTTTAAAAATCCCCCGCCGCTGATGGTTCTATCATGAAAACCAAGCGCCTGCGGTACCAAACCGCAGCTAAAACCAGCCAAGTAAAGACGGTACGCCAGATCACAATCTTCTTTATACATGAAGAAATGTTCATCAAAACACTTTCCGTTTTCCGATACTTTTTCCAAAGCGGAAATTCGATATAGCGCGGCCGCTCCTGATGGACCTACTACAGTGACATCATCAAATTGCCCGACATCAATTCTTGACTGACCAATATCATAAAATACCAAACCCCTTCTCAAACCCAATCCGCAACTATCAATAATCTGAGTATGTGTCTTATGTATAAAATCCCAACGCAGCAATTTGGGCATAACCGATCCGAGCCGCTCATCAGTTTCTATTTTTTTAACTAATTTTTCCCACACGTCGGGCGCCAACTCAATATCCGGATTAATGACTAAGAAATACTCTGCACCGCTTTGTATCGCTTCTGCAATCAACTTATTATATGCCTTACTAAAACCCAAATTATTTTCGGTATTGTCATGAATAAGCAATTCATAATTGGCATAAGTCTGCGCCTCAATCGATTTCTTAAACAACGGCAGATACGGCGCCGTCAGGGCGCCGTATAGAATAGTACCGATACAAACTTTTGGTTGTGTTGATGATTCGTAAGACATTTAAATAATCATGTTTGATTGTAATTTTTCTTTTGCCAAATTCTGAGCTTCTAACAAACTGTCAAAGGTTCCGGCATCAATCCATTCGTTTTTAATCATGGCCACTTCCAATTCCTGTCGTTGCAAATACCAATTATGCAAATCCGTGATTTCCAGCTCTCCGCGACTCGATGGCTTAACATTTTTAGCGATTTCAACGACGCGGTTATCATATACATACAAACCCGTTATACAAAGATTACTTTTTGGACTTGTCGGCTTTTCCTCAATAGAAAGCGCCTTGCCATTTGCATCGATTTCAACAACACCAAAGCGTTCGGGATCGGGCACGGTTTTGGCAAAAATCTTTGCTCCTTTTTTAAAATTCTTAATTTCGGAACTCAAATCATCGGCAAAAATATTATCGCCTAAAATCATAACAACATCGTCTTGGCCGATAAACGATTCACCGATAATAAAGGCGTCGGCTAATCCGCGCGGCTCATCTTGAATTTCATAAGTCAAACGGATGCCAAATTCTGAGCCACTGCCCAACAGATTAAGATACTGACCGGCATGTTCCGGACCGACAATAATGAGCACTTCTTTAATCCCTGCCTTTAATAACGTATTTAATGGATAATAAATCATCGGCTTGCTATAAACTGGCAACAAACCCTTGCTCGTAACTTTTGTGCACGGTCGCAAGCGAGTTGCTCGGCCGCCGGATAAAATTATTCCTTTCATATAAATGTTTCATGTGAACAATAATCGTCAACTGCTTCTTGCCAACTGCGCATCGGAGAACGTTTTACCGAAGCAAGCAATGAATGCTTTGGTCGTCGCGCCGGTCGCGGAAATTCCGCGGCGTTGACCGGAATGAGCTCGATATCTTTTCCAAGTTTCTTGAAAAAATACTGCGCTGCTTCATACCAACTGGCCTCTCCGTCATTAACTATATGATATATGCCGTACGGACTTTCATCTTCGATAAGGGAAATAGTTGCGCGAGCCAAATCGCGGGTATAAGTAAAAGATCCAACTTCATCATTAACTGCTTTTATTGTATTGTTGCTTTGTGACAATCTAAACATTAACTCAAAGAAACTCGGCTTTGCGCCAACGCTTAATCCGCGCGGTCCAAACAACTTCGAAGTTCTGATTAAGTACCATTGTAAACCTTTTCCGGTAGCACTCACCAATACTTCTTCGCCCGCAAATTTTGATTGCGCATAAACGCTTTGCGGATCCGGCGCATCATCCTCGGTATATGCCGTTTCTTTTTCACCATTAAAAACATAATCCGAAGAATAATGAATAAGCGTCGCTTTTATTTCAAGTGCAATGGCACTTAAATTTTTTACCAATTCAACATTCAATTTTTCTCCAAGCTCTTGCGCCGCTTCATCGTTTTCCATTCGATCAACATCATTATAGGCAACTGTGTTGATAATAACATTCGGTGAAAGCTCAATAATCTTTTTGGACAACAAACCCTGATCGCTTACATCAATATCGGCCTTATCCCAGCCAATGGCGGAAATACCTTCATACTCGTCCAAATATTCAATTAAAGCGGTTCCTAAATTGCCCGCTGCTCCCAAAATAAGGATGGTCATATAGTTTCTACTAACAGACGTATATATTCCTTTATTTCTAGCTGTTCGTCAAGTGTGTTTTCAGAAGCGATAACAAGCGTCGCGGCCAGTTGATTGCTCGGAATATGACGTATATATTGCAAATCAGAGAGCGTCGTTAAACGGCGACTATGAAAAGATAGGAGGCGCCTGAACCAGGCTGACGGCAACGGGCTTAACAGTGTTGCTATCAACGGGTGATGATCGAGTGTATGAATGGAACTATTATACTTTTTTTTATTCCTGCGACGATCACGCTCGAGAATTGCCAAATTAAGACAGACGCCGGAAAACTCGTTGCGCGTTAACGCTTCGTCGGTAAACAATGCTTTATGGGAATCGCGCATCGGATTTTCCAACGAAATAAAAGGTTTATACTTTGGAAAAGAAACGATTTGCGACATGAATTTTGGCTCTGCCGGACACGAAAAAATACTGGTCTTGCAAGTAGCGGTCAAAAAATCAAATTCCCAAGCCTCCATGTCCGACGCCAAACGAACAAACGGAATAACCAGGCCACGCAGAGTTTCCAGTACTTTGTATAATTCACGTCGTTCATCAATGTGCAATTCGTTAAGAAAAAGAGCGCACTCTTGCAGTTGAGATTCGCGAATTTTTTCCAGATCGTTACGCCACGGCGAAGATGAACTACAACTAATACTAAGTAAAATATTTCTTGGCGCCTTTATTCCTATCATATTTTTTCATACAGCGGTTTCCACCACTGTTCATTGTCCTTATACCATTGAACTGTTAATTTCAACGCTTCATCAAACGAAACAGCTGGTTTCCAGCCCAGCTCGGTTTCGGCGCGATATGAATCGATGGCGTATCGAAAATCATGACCCGGTCGATCAGGCACATACTCAATCGATGATTCATCCTTACCAAGAATTCCAAGCAAGGCATGAGCAATTTCTAAATTGTTTTTTTCATTTGCAGAACCGAGACAATAGGTTTCTCCGACAAATCCCTTCTCAAGGATTTTCTTTATTCCCGCAACATGATCAACAACATAAATCCAGTCTCTGACATTTTCTCCCGTGCCATACACCGGAATAGTTTTATTATCAAGCAAACGAGCGATAAAGCGAGGAATCAATTTTTCAGGAAATTGATATGAACCATAATTATTGCTGCAATTGGAAATTGTTATCGGCAAGCCATAGGTATGAAAATAAGCACGCACCAAATGATCGCTCGCCGCTTTTGAAGCACTGTACGGACTGCGCGGATCATACGGAGTTTTTTCGTTAAATTTCGGATCAGCCTTTCCCAGAGAACCAAACACTTCATCGGTTGAAACATGATGAAAACGAGGCATCGGATTGCAGTGACGGGCCGCTTCTAACAGATTACGCGTTCCCTCAACATTGGTTTCGACAAATACTTTACTTGAATCAATTGATCGATCAACATGCGTTTCCGCGGCAAAATGAACAATCGTATCGACACTGCTTACCAAATCGCGAACTAGCTTCTCGTCACAAATTGAGCCTTGAACAAAACGATAGCGGGGATCATTCTCAAAATCAGCGGTTGTTTCAAGTCGACCCGCATAGGTTAAAGCATCAAGATTTATAATCTCATCCTGAGGACATTCTTTCAACCAAAGTCGAATAAAATGAGAACCGATAAATCCGGCGCCACCGGTAACGAGAAGTTTCATAAGTATTAAACAAGATTCGCTCGAATTTTTGCCGCGTAGACTTCCGCTTCCCCGGCATCATACGCAGTTTGCGGCCAACGACCAAGACCATCTCCTTCAGCGCGCGGAACAACGTGAAAATGGACATGCGGAATATGTTGATTAGCCGCATCTTTGTTATCGAGAAAGATACTATAACCCTTTACACCCATTCCTTTCATCATAGCTGCCCCGATTTTCTGAACCGCGACCATCAATCCCCCCAACTCTTCGCTCGCCAAATCTTCCAATGAAGCCACCATACGCTTTGGCGCAACGATAGTATGTCCAGGTTCAATTGGCAAAACATCTAGGAACGCGACAAAGTTGTCATCCTGCCAAATTATTTCCGCTGGCAACTCGCCATTCGCGATTTTTGCAAAAATTGTTTTTTCCATAGCTATTTGATTAGATCCCTGCCTACGCAGGGATGACATAGGGTGAGTTAGGATCGGCTTCCCAGCGGATCTCATCGATTTCTTCCGCTTTATTTTTTCCTTTGTACAAAGCGTTCGGCAAGTTGATCGAGTAAGCCGGAGTATCGCTTACGCATTTATACCCATGAACAATTCCCGGAGGAACAATAACCATGGTTGGATTATTTTGACCAACAGTAATAACTTGATGGTCTCCCTCTGTTGCGCTTCCACTGCGGCGATCCCATAGGTGCAACTCAAAAGTTCCCGGACCGACAAAAACAAAGCAATCGGATTGCTCGTGATGTTCATGCGGTCCGCGAACGACGCCGGGATTGGTCAAGCTGACATACGCCATTGCCGGGTCATATTCAAGCTCATCATTACGAAAAATCTCGACCAGCCAGCCGCGATTATCATCATAGCGAGTAAGCTCTTTAACAATTAATCCTTCCATATGTTAATGCTTAGATTTATCTAAAAACACTGTAATTATAGCAGTTATAAGCCATATAATCAATAAATAATTAAGATTTATAAGGCTATTTACCGCACCGGGCCAGAGCGTTTCAAAAATCACCAAACAAAGCAGACTCAGGCTTATGGCTCGCAAGATTTCCTTGCTAAGAATTACTAGTTTGATCATAAAGTCTAGTCGGTAAATTCAATGGAAACATTTTTAACCTTGATAGAATCACCCTTTGTGCGCAAGGCCGGATCCGAAAGCATAAATGAATAACGGCCCCGTATCCGTTCGGCCAAACGAGCATCAAAAACAAGCTCGGTTTCGAGGGAACCTGCGCTTACCGGTTTAAAATCAAAATCCCATTGCGCTTTATTATGGGCAATTCCAATTTGCATTGCCGGACTCGGCTCCTCAAAGCGCAATTTAAGTATTGCTTTTCGAAAAGCTCGCGGCGTATAAACGGTAAAATATACCGGCTCGTCAATAACGGTTTTAGAATCAACAACCCGTTCAGCCGGCAATAATTTGCTGAAACGATACGTTTCCGATGAAAAATCATGCGTGTAGCTGATGCTACCCATTGGCACAATGGTTTGCCATCCAATCCATATTAAAATAAGAGCCAGTATCGCCAGCCACGCAATACGAAATATTTTTAGATTCATATGCTCATCATAGCAATTTTTAAGCTGCTTGGCACGCATGATGTTAATTGCTTTTTTTCGGCCTTGTTGCTAGTATAATTTCATAATGCAGATATTAATTACACAACTTAAGGACCATGTTGGACAGGCCGTAACTTTACGCGGTTGGGTATACAATTTCAGATCTTCCGGTAAGATTGCTTTTTGGCAAATCCGCGACGGATCCGGATTTTGCCAAGCGATTATTTCCGCCGATGAAGTATCTGAGGATATGTGGATTGAGGCGCAAAAAGTTACTTTAGAAACTTCGGTTGAATTGACCGGAACGGTTACCAAGCACCCGAAGAAAGAAGAATATGAAATTCAGGTTGTCAGTTTCCGTTTCTACCAGATTGCCGAAGAGTATCCGATTTCAAAGAAAGATCATGGTATTGATTTCTTGCTTGACTATCGACATTTGTGGCTACGTTCGCCTAAACAGTGGGCGATTCAACGCGTTCGCGACACCCTGATTCATGCCTGTTATGATTTCATGCGAGAAAACCATTTCACAAAAATTGATTCACCGATCATAACGGCCAATGCCGGAGAAAATACAACCGACCTATTCAAAGTAAAATACTTTGATGAAACCGTTTATTTATCACAAACCGGGCAGCTGTATATCGAAGCAGCCATTGCCGCGCATGGTCGTGTCTTTGATTTCGGTCCGACTTTCCGCGCTGAAAAATCAAAAACTCGACGGCACTTAACCGAATTTTGGATGATGGATGCGGAAATGGCGTTTATCAATCTTGAACAAAACCTTGATACTCAGGAAAACTTAATTAGATTCATGGTTAAAGCTGCCCTGGAAAAAAACAAAGCGGAATTAGAAATTCTTGAACGAGATATAAGTGTTTTAAAAAATATCGATAAACCTTTTTATCGATTAACTCATGAAGAAGCCGTAAAAAAATTAAAAGAACTGGGCTCGGACATCAAAGATCGTGATGATTTGGGCGGTGACGATGAAACGATTCTTACCAAAGAATTTGATAATCCGATTTTCATCACTAAATATCCGGCTGAGGTAAAAGCTTTTTACATGAAACGTGATGAAGAAGATGAAACGCGGGTATTGGGCGCAGATTTATTGGCGCCGGAAGGCTATGGCGAAATTATTGGCGGATCACAGCGCGAAGATGATTATGAAACTTTGAAAAAAAGAATTCTAGAATTTGGACTAAAAATTGAAGATTACCAATGGTATTTGGATTTGCGTAAATATGGCAGCGTTCCACACGGCGGCTTTGGTTTTGGGCTTGAACGTATTGTCACTTGGGTTTGCGGCCTGGAACATGTTCGCGAAGCAATTCCTTTCCCGCGAACGATTTATAGAATTACACCCTAAATTAAAAGAAAGCCATGACGCGAGTCATGGCTTTTAAAAAACATTTTTATTGTAGCGGAGTATATAGATCTTCGGTTAAATATTCTTTATATACTCGCAAGTATATTTTGTAGTCACGCAAAATCAAAACTCCATACGGACATTGGGATTTAGTAATTGGACAATCCTTCCATTCTTCCCTGGTAATAAGCTTAGTTTCATTAATGTACATATCATCATTTCTCGCCCTGATATATGCGCCTTGATCATGCGGCAAGGCAGAACTGCACAACTCATCTTCAAGTAACAAGGTTTTACCGTTGAGCATATAACGCATTTTGGAATTTTGTATCGTCCATGGTGAAACCGTAACAATACCTTTAGGATGATTCCAATAATGATTTTCTCCCGGCATTTCGCCTGTAAAAATACGTTCCTCATTATTTAAATATAATGACCGATTGCGCTTGGTTAAAACTCCCTGCGGATGAGAAGAAAATATTGAACATTTTTTTGGTAGAGTAACAACCTTTTTGTTTCGTAAAAAAACATTGCGCTTATTAATGATTACAATTCCGGTTGAAACAACGGAAAAAGTATAATCATCGCCTTCAAAATAAAGTTTGCCATCAAGAAATAACCCGTCTTTGGCCCTGCTAATAACTCCCCACTTAGTCACGAACTTATCTGATCCGAGAGAAAATGGACCGCCGCCTACTGAAAAATCAGTTGAACAATCGGCTAATGAAATCTCTGTTTCTCCGTTTATTTTTATTTCTTTATCATAGACCTGAACAATGCCCAAGGGGTGCGGATGCCACGGAGCAGCATCCTCGGTTATAAATGTATTATTGATAAAAATACCTCCTTTAACCCGAATCGCAACGCCATGAAATCCGCCGTACCAATCAATCATACTATCTTTAATATTCACAGATGAGCAATCATGAACCAAAATATCATCGCCGGTTTTCACTGTTTTTAGCCGTTCGGATAACAATGATCCGTCAGGCAATGGAAATGTTTTCACTTTTACTCCTTTTAAATTTCTAAATATTATAAGCTGTTTAAAGTTTATCTAAACGCCAAAATGTTCCATTTTCCCGGAAGCTCGCGTACTGCGCCTTCTCCCTGATTGATATGGAAATAAACCGTACCGTAAATAACGCGTACAATACCGAATGCGGGTTTGTACTTTTCTTCAAACTCCTTGGTAGGCTTCACGGTAATTACCGGTTTTTCAAAATCAATTCGAAAAACCAAACTGATTCTTCCGTCTTCAGATTCGCAAAGATTATTATCAATCCTTAATAAGCCCTCTTTATTGCAGACTATCCAATTTAAAGCAGCAGGGACATTGAATCGTACATTTAAAAATTCTGCATATTTCGCAAGGTTATCTAAATTAAGACTCCTGTAACCGCTATACTCATATGGAACAATATAAGGCTTAACAATTGGGTACTGCGACGCCAAACTAATTTTATTAATCAGCTCGTTGTTTCCCTGATATCTCAAGTCGCTATACCCATTAAAGGCAACTTTAATGTTGTTTTCCTCCAACAATTTTAATAATGATATTGTATCTTGCTCATCGCTCAAAACAGGAATTTCTTCAACTAACTCATTTACAAGATTCTTTCGGTTAAAAACCATTACTATATTCCTTTCTTAAAGTACATTTTCTAATAGGCAAGTATTAACATATACAAAGCTCACTGTCAATCCTAGACACTGAGCTTTATTACTTTATCATGAGAAAAATTTCCCATTATAATAATGATATTATTTTTAGAAATATTAAACTCCGAAGCCAACAACGCGATCAACGCTTGATTTGCTTTTCCTTCTTCTGCAATTGTCGCGATATCAACTTTTAAAGTTCCATCTGATAACATTGATTTTATTCGAGTTTGTTTTGCCCCGGCATGCACTTTGATTTTTAAACTCAAAGATTTATCATCTTGCAACTTCTTTTTCAAATCTTCAAACATTTTTATAGGCTTACTATATACAATTTCTCCAATTGCTTTTCTTCGTCCGAATCGGCGTTCCAAGGAACTTCTATTTTTTCAAAACCTTTGAAACTTTTTTGTTGAGAAAAATCCATAAGCAGTTCTTCCTGCGCTTTATTTATAATTATTTCCGCTGAAGGCGGCAGGGGCCATGAAAAATCACGATTAACCGAGATCTCACCAATGAATACTGTTTCATTATTAGCAAGTCGAGCCTTCCATAGTCTAAGAATATATTCGTCGGTTTTTGATTCGCGTGAAACTTTTTTGATAAGCGAAATATCATTTGGCTCATTTGACCAAAAACGCGGACGGAGCGGTCGCTTAAGCGCGGGATCCTTCGTAACAAAGGACCAAGCCTGTTTGGCAATATTGGTAATTGTTGGTTGCGGAACAAGCTGCCAATCAAAGGACTGGAGTCTTTGTACTAAATTCTGCTCATTATCATGAATAATAAAATGGATGGAACGCTTTCGCCCGCCGCGTAAATTTTCTGTCGTTATATTTTTTTCGGTAAGTTTCGCTGGATCAATATGAAGCGTTTGTTCAGTCAGCGGAATATAGGAAAAATCTTTTTTCATTGCCGGGTTAAATACCTGAGCTATATATACGAGGATTAATATAAGCAAAAAAGCGCTTAATAAAATAAGCTGAGATCTAAGTTTCAAACGTCGCGTCGAATCATTTTTCTCAAAAACTCTTTGCGTAATTATTCCAATTATCAAAAACGACAACCCAACGAATAATCCGGCGATAACGTCACTCGCATAATGGACCTGTAAATAAATTCGACTCAAGGCGATCAAGACAGCAAGAACAATCGTTGAAAGTATCAGGCTGACATTCCGTGACCAACGGGGATACGCGCGTACTGCATAATATGCAATAAAGCAAAATAAGCTTACCGCGAGAATTGCATGATTAGACGGAAAAGAATAATAGTTTTCAAAATAATATGTCGGCGCCGGTCGCGGTCGAGCAAAATACCATTTTAAAATACTGCCCGCCGTATACGAACCAAGAACACTTACGAGCAAACCTAAGATATACGAATAACGACGTTCTAGCCATAACCAGATTAACGTCAAAACGACACCGGCGCTCAAAAACCATTTGAAGCACAAAGCTGTAACCAGAAATGCGGTCCACGCCAACTTTGAGCTGGCAAACAATGATGCGACCGAAATTACACGTAAATCAAGATTTGACCAAAACGAACTGTTTGAACCAACGGCAAAACCCAAATATATAACAAATATTAAAGCTATCAAAACCAACAAAATTAAACTTAAAAATGGCAAACCAAAAAAATTATTGGGATTTGTTCGACGTTCCAGTCGCATAGAAAAAGACGGAAAGCGTCTTGAAAACACTTTCCACCACGCGCTCAGTACCCACATTTCAAACAATGATTTTAAAAATGAGGCAACAATACTTTTAAGCTGTTTACCTTGGCGGATCATAAAATTCTTAAACCACCACAAAGCAGCTACGCAAACAAAAAATCCTACCAATAAAATTGTAGCTCGACTCGACCATGCTTCTATTGTTTGCCAAGCACTCCCAGCCAAATAACCGAGCATAACGTGCAAGGAAATGAACATGGTGCTGCCAAGCAGTGCTAAAATACAAAAAACAATAAAACGTACTCCGGTCATGCCGGCAACCACACTAATAAAAGCACGTAATGGTCCAATAAAACGACCCAGAAATACACTAGAAGATCCCCAACGCGTCGCAAATGATTGCGCCTTGGCAAGATAATCTAATTTTAGAAAACGGTGTTCTTTGGTGAACGAACCGGCAAAACGCTTGCCGATAAAATACGCCATCAAATCACCCGCAAAAGCGCCAAGACTGCCGACAAGCAAAAGCATTTTTACATCAAGAGCACCGGTTGCGGCAAAAATTCCGGCGATGAGCATAATGGTAACTCCGGGCAATAACAAACCTATTACCGGCAACGATTCACAAATCATCATTACAAACAAAAAAATATAGATTGCGTTTCCGAATCGTGCGATTATATCCGTTACCCAAGTGATAATGTCATTCATAAATGTCGGGATGCCGGGAATTGAACCCGGTCTACACGCACCCGAAGCGTGTGTACTACCGGTATACTACATCCCGAAAGTCCGCCGTGGCGGACGACTAATCTTTATCGGGTGACAATTTATTAAGGAAGAAGCTGACGACCGATAAGATGATGCTAAAGAAAAGCGCAGTGACAAAACCATCAACAGAAAATCCGGCGACGATTGAAGAAGCCAACAAAATCAAGAGTGCGTTAATAACTAACGTAAACAAACCTAAGGTCAAAATATTAATCGGTAATGTCAGAATTACCAAGATCGGCTTGATCACCATGTTAATGATACCAAGAACCAATGCAACAATAACGGCGCTCCAAAAACCCTTGAGCATAACACCGGGCAAGACATAGCTTGTGATGATGATTGCTGCTGTGGCGATGAGCCAGCGAATAATAATGTTCATACGGGTAATTAATTATTCTTTTCAAGCAGCTCATCGTTCTTGAGGAGCTTCTTGATTATTAAGTATAAGAAAGCCATGACAATAACAAAGGTCAAGGCGGCATTAATGATAATGCCGATGTCAAAGCTGGCGCCGCGGACAGTAAAGACCAAACCGTTAAATCCGGATGGAACCAAAAGTTTTATTAAGGGAGTAAAAACTCCTTTAACAATCGAATCGACAAGGTCCTTAGAAGCCTGAGCGGTTATTACACCGATGGCCAGACCGATGACGGAATATTGCTTTAAAAACGCCAAAAGCTCCTGTCCAAAGCTTTTCCCGTGTGAGCTGATTTTAGTAACTGTTTCGAGCATATAGACTTAATAATAGCTTACATTTCCATTTTTTTCAATATTAAAGCCGCCTGTTGAAATTTATTCAAAGGCGGCTTTATCTTTTATATATCTGCTAAGGAAAACTTTTCACCAAAGAGAGTGAATGAACCTCCGGGGCTCGTAAAAACCGGACCACACATTTCTATTCTTGAAAACGGTGTCACCTTTTTAACCCTAAGATTAAAGTCTTGGTCAATACCAAGGCTGTCTCTCCTGCGAAAATCATAGAAATCATTTTGTTCCGAAACCAGGAGACAATCCAATAAGTCATTATAAGCCTCATGTTCAGCAAAAGCCTGCCCGCTCCTGCCATGATAGATAGTGTATCGATTTTTTAATAGCTTCCTAATCGGTTTTTTAGTTATAAGGCGAGGAAGCATTTCAAATTCATTTTCACCAATCTTTGTCAGCCTATCACGATAACGTTCCTTGCGATCTTCCTCTCCGACTGCTTCTATCTTTTCAGTATATTGGTCAGCAATCTTTTTCTTGAGAATGCTTAGAGTATAAACTTTCTTCTCAAGCTCACTACATCCACGGCGGACAGAGTAATAATCGTCGAAAACATTATCAGGTTTAATATATTCTTCACATTCAAAAATTTCATCCAGAAAAGTCTTGATTGGCTTCTTATCAAGAAAACGGACGACTGCGCTTTTGTACGGTACATAGATGAGATAAAGCCCCTCAGCACCATTATCAATTTCATAATTCCTGCACAAACCCTGAAACCGTTTTGAAATCGATGCTTTAAGTAAGGACCTGCAAGCTTTTGCTGCTTCATATAGTGCCAACTCTTTCAAATTCATTTTTATGATAAAGTCCCACCAATCATTTCTTTTCTGTTGCGCTATTCTTTCAGTAAATAGTGCGTTGAGCTCGATGCTTTTTTCTAAAGCTAATGAAAAAAGTTTTTGCTCAATTTCAGTAAGCTGTCCGGCTACCGTATGGTAAACTTTGCAAATATTATGGATATGTATCGGCTTATGGCGAATAATTTCGCCGATAATTGTTTGGTCATCTTTGAAACATTCGCTATTTTCCATTTGATTCTCCTTAAATTTTTTAAGAACTATTTTTGCTAATTTTACTTAAATAGTCTATTATTGTCAATAATAGATAAAGTTCTCAAAAAATCGATTGTATTTTTTAATAAGTAAAACTTATACTTTTATGACCTCAAAACATTGGAACGTAGTGTTGACCATCGCCGGGCTTATTTTGCTTGGCACGGTCGTTTATCTCTTAACCAAGAAACCCGTTGAAGCTCCTTTAGTTAAAGAATCGAATAGATCCGAAACTGTTGTTCCGGAAACTAAAACTCCAGCTGAATCAACAAACACGCAGGAGACAAGATTAGCAAAAGAATTCATTACGGAAAATGCTAGTGGATATTTGTATACAAATAATGAATTCGGCTTCAGCCTGCAATTTCCAAAGGACTGGAAAGGCATGCAAACGACGTTAACGACGCGGGATATGCCGCCGACAATACTTTTCGCGTTACCGACTCCAAGCTGCAACGGCGAACCGGATATTGAAATCGGAAATTGTTTTGTCTATCCGTTGGCAATCAATGCGTATTCTCACGCGGAATGGGATAACGTAAAAAATGACGGGAAGCACCCGACATATATCGATGAGAACAAAGATTATGTGTTCGCCTATTCAACCTGGCAAGATGCACCGGATGAGTTTATCAATCTAAAACTCCAACACGAAAAAGTTATTGCTTCCTTTAAGTTGTTGAAATAACTTAAAAACCACCAGTCGAATATATCGAAAGGTGGTTTTTTAATACAATCTCTTTAGAGAGTATTTTTTATTAAGGAATAAATTGTACTCAATAATTCTTTACGATTTTCAACCGTAACATTGATAATTTCAATATCTTTCCTGTTTCTAACAGCCCGGGTAAATTGGCTGTGGTAAACGGCACTTAAGGTCGCGATACAAATATTTTTTGAATCGAGGTATTTTTTTACAAGCTTTTTAAAAATCTGTGAATGCAATTGCATTTGTCCGATCTCATCTAAATAAAGAATGCGTCCTGTTTCCTTTGGAATCATTATTATTTCGCCCAATGCAATGTTATTAATTCTATTAGTTTCAACTCCATAACGCGAAACCCTAATCTCACTTTCTGAATCAACATGAGCAATAATAGTACCAGCCATTTTAAAACCAACTCTTTTGCCGTATCTTTTTACTTCCTGAGTATAAAATCCATGGCAAATTCCCGGCTTCCTAGCTTCCAATTCTTCAACAATCTTAATAAGCAGTGTTGATTTGCCTACTCCCGGCTCGCCGGTGAGAATAATATTTTTTTTCATTTTCTATATTCCTTTTATCTTATGAAAGAACTTTAATTTTTTGATTTCATCATATAGCAACGGTTTTGTCAATTAAAAAACCACCAGTCGGATAATCGAAAAGTGGTTTTAAATTGGTTTTCATTTTAAAACCTTGAACTCAAAGTTATTTACTACAAAATAACCGTTATCATTGGTTAACATTGATCTTATAAACAATTCTATCTTGAATCTTTTATTTAGCAGTTCTGCTAAATCAGCAAAAAGCTCTTTATTCTCATCTTTCGAGTCAAAGGCAATTTTGCATGCGTCATGCTCATATGAAAGCACCAGAGCCTCAACAATATAATTACAGTAATTGGGCCCCGTGAAGGAAAAAGGCACCGAGCCATTCATAATGTATGCGGCCGGATGAGTATGCAATAAAAATTGCTTTAACCCTCTTGAGGCTAGCTTTAAAAAATTCTTACGCAACTCAATAATAATCTCGCCTTTTTTGTTTTCAAGTTTAAGGATCTTTGCTTCAATTTTTTCTCTTTCCGCCCCCCGTAACAAAGCTGCATCAGATTTAAACAAATTAATTTTTGTGACAAGCGGCTTTAAGGTTCTTTTCAAATATTTTCCATCAAAATCATTCAACGCTGTTGTGACTTTTTTTGTTCTCATATATTTACTTGTTAAAGTTCGTGGATTGTGGACTTGAGGGGACTCGAACCCCTTACCTCTGCAATGCGAATGCAGCGCTCTACCAGATGAGCTACAGG
>CAZVMF010000011.1:0-34300 GCA_964628045.1 uncultured Gammaproteobacteria bacterium | reverse complement strand
GGTTGTAATTGAGACCACTACCTCCCGCATTAAGCTTGATTTTTCAAGCGACCCTTACACTCCAATTTGGACGTGCAAAAAGATCGAGCTTTGGGCTCGATTTTTTATTTGAATTAATAGAAATACTTTATATGATTAAAACTCAAAAAATAAAAAAGTCTTCAAGGCGCGGACTTAAAAAAAATTCCGGTGTTACAAGAGTGCCAAAGGAAGAAGTTTTGCAATTTGGACAAAATAAATATGTATTCAGTGTAGGCAGAAAGAAGATAATGCAATTAGTCAGCCTTCCCAAAGGAATTTATGCGATTTTACATGGAAAAGATTTGCTAGAAGTGGTGTATGCTCCTCAAGAGAAAAGTGTTAATTTCTTGAAAAGAAAGTTTACCTTTACATATCAACAGAAAAAATTTGATATGTATTTTGAGAAGCCTAGCGATTTTTTTAAAAATATTTTTATAAAAAAATATCAAGGGCTAAAAAAAGAAGGAGATTTTGAATATGATTTTTTCTATACAAATTTATTAAAGTTTAGAGATTATTATTCATTAAAAAAAATTACAGACGTTCGCATAAAAAAATATTTTTCTAATAAAACACCGATAAATTTTTTTGTAAAAGGTAATTTTAAAGGAAATTTTGATTTCAGAGATTTTGCACAAAATTTGAATTTTTTTATGCATTATTATGATAGGAGGACGCCATTATTAATGACTTATAATGAGGGGGATAGCAGTAAGAGTGATTTTTTAATTCCTTGCTATTCGGATAATATAAATTTTCCAAAAGCAATTGATAGTGGAAATATTAATTCAATTCTATTAGATATTCTTAGTGTTGCGTTATCTACGCCGAACCCAGTTTTGCGTTATTTATTTTATTACCAAGTACTTGAATATGTCTCTTTTTATTACATGAAAGAAGAAACAAAAAATAATTTAAATAAAATACTAAAAGATCCAAACGTTGATAAACGAGTAAATAATATATTAAAGATTGTTACCGAAGAATCTAGAGAATATATCAATAAAAGTGAGGATAGTCAGAGACTTGAGCAAACTATTAAGAATTTGTGTGATTATAAAGATATTCAAAATGAGATAGAAAAAAACAAAGATTATTTTATGAAAAGTATAAATTTTGATGGTGGCTTCAGTCTTGGCCCATTATTAAACAAAGATCAAAATATAAAAAATCCCAGTCCAGAAATAATGGTTAGTATAAAAAATAATATTGTAAAAATAAGAAATGTTTTAGTTCACTTAAGAGAAAGTAGGGAAAATAAAATTATTTTGCCAACAAAGAAAAATCACGTATTAATTCAGCCATATTTATTTTTAATTCAAAGAATTGCTGAGCAGCTTGCTATACATTTTGAATAAATTGATAATTATCAAACACATATATGAACATCGTCGTTAATGATCAACCCATAACATTTACTCATGAAGATTTTCCGATGCTCATCTCGGGCGCGCCGGGAGAGGGATCTTCGTATTTTAGTATTGAGCTGATGGTGCATCTTGCTCAACACGGAGAAAAGGTTGTTTTGTTTTCCGCTTTTGAACAAGCTAAGGAATTATTTAAAAAAGAAATCGGCGACGCCGTTACTGACAATATTTTAATTGTTGAATCCGGTGATGACGCGGCGTTCATCGAGAAACTAAAAACAATCGAGGATCTTTCGGAGCGCATCGTTTTGTTTAAGAATATTGATAACTATGATGCAAAATTATTTGAACAATTAAAAGATGCTAAACTAGTTATTTTTTCCGGCGATCTTGATCAATGCCAGTTTAAGAATGAGTTATTAAAGAAGGAATTTAAAACTAAGATTTTTTTCTCTTATCCTAAAGATGTTGCGATAGATAACAAGATTGAATTACCGAAATACTGCGCTTATATTGAAAGCGGTACGCACCAGGGAATTATTACAGTAAAGAATTAGATAATTATTATTAAAAAGACCGAAGCTTAGCTTCGGTCTTATTTTTTGAACTTGTCGAATGCGTTTTTTAGTTATTTTATTGAATCTACTATTTTATAATTAATTGTTTTTGTACGTTTACAGTTAAGTCAGAAAAAAGAGTTTGTACTAAATATACGCCCGTAGGAACTTTCAGGGAAGAAAAATTATCTCCTGAGCTAATTAATTGTCCCAATAGATTATAAATCTTTACTGAAACGATTGTTTTAGGCGGTGTGTAGCTGAAATCATCTGTCTGTTTCAAGCAGTTTGAGTTGAATTCAACTTCAGGATTGATTGATACCGCACCTTGCCAGTTGTAACAGAATACATTCATAGTTCCGATGCATTTAAGCATGGTTAAGGAGCAATTTGCATCAACCGTAAAGTAACTGCAGTGGAAATCAATATTTTGTCTTGTTAATGATATATTGCAACCTTGTATGATAGAAAAGTTTCCATACGCTTCGTTTCCGGCTCCAAAAAAACTAATTGGATTGCTTATCGACATGTAGATTATGAAATTACTGTTCGGATCAAATTCAGCTTTTGGAACTGTTGGTGTCGGACCAAAAGGACTGAGAGCCGTATTGCTTACTCTCATCGTTGAGCCGGCGCTAAGATACGCAATATGCGGGTTACCTACAGTTGTTCCTTGGAATAAACAACCCGGCGTATACTGATCAATTGTTCCATTAACAGTAATACCGTGATAGTCAAATGCGCATATATACATTGCTAAGGGTCCATCTGTTCTTAAATTTCCGTTAATAACCGCGTTTGCTCCGGTGTTAAGATAGAAGCTAAGCGATTTTTCGATCGAATGAATAAAAAGCGTTGAACCACTTTCAATTGATAGGTCCGGCAAGTTATTCGCGGTCGTACCTCTGATAGTTACGGTATTAGCGCTTCCGGATCCATCAAAGGGAGTAAACTGAACTGAGGTATTATTTTCAATTCTCATTTGTCCTATTGATACAGTAGGGACATTAAGAATGTCGTTAGAAATTCCATTATTGAAAACCAACAAATCAGTGTATAGCCCAACAGCTCGTACGGGGTTCCAATTTGCGGCAGCGCTGAAGTTTTGGTTTAGTGCGCCGGTCCAGGTGTATTCAATTTGTGAGAATGTTGCTGTGATACAAAGGGTTATGAATGCTAGGGTAGTAAATAACTTTTTCATTACAAATCCATTTCTATAGTATTAATTTTTTAATGTGCATTTCGAGCGAGTTCGCTTTAGTGGTACCATAATTCATTGTATAAAGCAAGACCCTTTTTCAGCAGAATCTATCTAAGATCCTGTATTCCTACTCTCCGCACGAGATTCTGCCGTTTTTTATAAACATGATAGAATATAATTATGGAATTTCTTGATATAAAAAACATTAGCGGTGTTGTCGCAATAGCGCTAACCATTATTGGCTATGCTCCGTATTTACGTGATGTAGTTAAAGGCAAAACAAAACCTCACATTTTTTCCTGGTTTATTTGGGCGATTGTTACGTTCATCATTTATGCACTTCAGGTTTCTGCTGGAGCTGGCTTTGGATCCTTAGTAACATTGGCTGTAGCAATTGCTTCGGTCATAATATTTATTTTAGGATTCAAAAACGGAAATAAGGATATTAAAAAAATTGATGTAGTGTTTTTAGTTTTAGCGTTACTATCAATCCCTTTATGGCTTGTTGTTGATCAGCCAGTCTTATCAATAATTTTATTATCGACTATTGATATGCTTGGTTTTTTACCAACAATTCGTAAATCATGGAATGCTCCGCACTCCGAAACTTTATCATTATACGCAATCACTACTTTTCGTCACATTCTAAGTATCGTTGCGTTGGCCAATTATAATATAATTACTTTGCTATTTCCAAGTACATGGGTAGTCGCTAATGCTTTGTTCTCGATTATTCTAATTGTAAGACGTAGATATATTAAATAAAAAACACCGAGCTTATTAACTCAGTGTTTTTGTTATTAATGATTATCGCATCTCCCTGGATCGGGCGGAATATATGGTCGCATTTTTTTTCTAAATATTCTAAAGAATTTAAAATGTTTAGAAAGTTTTAGATGCCATAATAACCATAACCAACTTTTTCTTTTATACATTTGTAATGAACAATTAATGTGAGTTCGCTTATGCAAAAACCCCTTCTCAAAACTGAGAAGGGGTTAGCTTTATAAAAAATTAAAATATCAAGACAATCCCTTCTCAAGTTTGAGAGGGCGATGATGACCGAGTTTTTTTAATAAAGAAATATATCCGCCTTTACCGTTATTAAGCCATTTAGAAACACGAGCTACGGTAGTAGAGCTAAAACCAGTTTCTTTTTCAATCTTAGAATAAGAGATACCTTCATATAGCATAGCGGCCGTCTTAAGACGTTTAGCAAATTCATTAATCTCACTTTCAGTTAAAAGATCACGCAAAAAATTCTCTACTTCGTCAGCAGTCTTGAGGCAGAGGATGGCTTTGATCAATTGTTTGTTCTCTTTAGAGTTCCAATCCATATAAAAGTACTTTATCTTAGTAAAGTGATATAGTCAAGTAAAGTAAAAATGTTAATTCAAAAGCCCGGAATAAATTATCCGGGCTTTTTTAAATTTAGTATAATCTAAGGGCTTGATACTGCTTACTAGGCTTTAGTGCTATTATATAGATAAGAACATAATATATGAGTATATTTGATTCAAATGATAAACAATCTGTCTTTTTGCTGACCGGGGCGGCAATCCTACTCGGCATACTGTTTGATATCTTATTTTTTGAAAAAGTGTTCGGTATTTCCGTCTTTATTTTTGAAGCCGTCGCTATTGCGCTGACCTTATGGTTCTGCGCCCGATTTAAGAAATCATACCGCTCGGTACTCTGGCTCTTAGGTTTCACATTGTTTTTCGCAGCGATGAATGCTATTCGTGACAATATGTTGCTTAGCGCTTTGAATATCTTAGGGAGTGCCGGCTTAGTGCTGTTAGCCAGCAAAGAGCTATTAAAAAAACATATTGCTACTTTTAGAATTCCCGATTATTTTTTAACCATCGTCGTAACGCCTTTTAAAATATTAAAGCGCTTCGGTCAGGCCGCAGCCTTTTTGGTTCGTCCTTCAGAAGAATCTTCGGGCATTGTAACAAAAAGAGTGATCATTGGGATTATCATGGCTCTTCCATTTATATTATTTTTTGGAGCTCTCTTCGCTTCGGCTGATTTAGCTTTTAAGCAATTGGTTGATTCAATTTTTAGATTTACGCTGCCTGATGAGTTATTTGGACACTTTATTTTTATAATCGGCACGGCGGTTATTGCTCTGGGCTTGTTCGCTTATCTATTTAATGTTCCGGCTGAAAAAGAAACCGTAGAAACGATTGATTCAGCTAAGCAACATAAGGCGATAGTCGACCGGACAGTAGAAGTTAAAGTATTTTTATGGATGATCGCCGGCTTGTTTGCTGTATTCCTGATTTTTCAGATTGCCTATTTGTTCGGCGGTGCGATTAATATTTCCGGCGGCGCTTTTACGTACGCCGAGTATGCGCGCAAAGGATTTTGGGAATTGCTTATTGTGTCTTTTTCTACGCTGCTCATTCTCTTGCTCATGGATAAGTTTACCAAGCGCGACGGATCGCGTTTTGCGTGGTTTGGTTTGCCGAGTCTTGTATTAAGCGCTGAAGTTTTTATCATTATCGTCTCAGCTTTTAAGCGCTTGATGCTCTATCAATCCGCCTACGGCTTAACGACGCTGCGTTTATACGTTGCCGGCTTTATTATCTTCTTGGCTCTTGTCTTTATCATTCTTGCCATTAAGTTATGGCGAGAAAAAGAAGACAGCTTTTTTGCTTTCGGCGCTTTGCTTTATATGATTGGATTTTTAACAATCTTTAATTTGTTAAATCCCGATGCGTTTATTGCAAAAGTTAATATTGATCGATTTAATAAAACTGGAAAAATTGACACTCATTATTTAGCAACTATGTCGGCTGATGCCGTACCGCAAATCATGAAAGTTTATGATCGTTTAAGCGATGAAGACAAAGCGATCGTTCTGCCACTGCTAGTCATAAAGAAAGAAAAATTCGGCAAGATGCAATCCCAGTGGCAATCGTATAATTATTCACGAGCTAAAGCTTTAGATGAATTAAAAAAGACTGAGTTGTAAACTCAGCCTTTTGTTATTTTTATATAAGTACAATTTTTTTAAACAGGTTCAGGAACAGTAGCGTATGAATTTGCCAGCTTAAGTAGCTCATCATAGAGTTCTGGCCAGGTTGTAATTTCACTTTCGCGTTTTATCCATTCTTCAAAGATTGCACTTCTTTCCCCATTTTCATAGCGATCAAAATCAACCTTATTTTCGGTAATTAGATGTACGCAAAATATATCTTCTCCTGAATTGTCCTGGTCAAGTAAATAGTTAGCGCTCATTGGGATATCAACTTCAATGAAACTGTAGCCATCTTCACCATCATATTTTTGAGCTTTGACTCCGGGTATTTGATTCAACTTTTCAACCCAGGTGTTTAATTTTATTGTCAGCTCGTTAGTATTTTTAATAACGGTATCAATGTTTAGTTCATTGTCTGAACTGACATTAAATTCTATAAGATTCCTATCAAAGCCCATAACTCGAAGGTAGATCTCTTCCCAGGCACTTTTGTAATTATAGCGTTCGCTGTCCTTACCGAGTCCTTGAATATTAACATGCCCATTCTTCCCGAAAATAGCTAAGGCTGTGGCACTTTGAACATTTTGCAAGAAGTCATTTAGATGGTTCCATGATTTAGGGAAATAAACAGCGAATAGTGGATCATCATCGCAAACATAAAATTGTCCTTTAATATCCTTTAATTCTTTTGGATTAACTACAGTAATTAGTATGGGTTGTCGTAGAAAAAATTCCTTCCAATCATTTCTTGCTTTATTGAGTTCTTTTTTGCTCAATAATTTTAAGTCTTTGGGTGCTGATTCTGGATTTGTTTCCATCGAATGATTTCTCCGTATATTTAATGTTTTAAGTTACAATTATTTAATTAATGAATGAATATAACAAGTTGTTGGTGTTATGTCAAGTATTTTTTCTAAAAAAATACAAAATCCTTGAAACAACTCTGTCTTTAGTAAGTTTGTCTGTATTAATGACAAGATGGAATACTTGTTGGTCTTTTTTTATATCAAAGCCTTTGTGCTTTAAATATAAATTTCTTGTTTTCGTATCTTTCATTACAATGACGTTACGAGCATCTTTGTTTTTGATCTTGCTTCGTTTGGCTACTCGTTCGATCCGTTTCTTCAAACTAGTTTTAAGATAGATTTTTATTCCGTGATTTGTTAGCCAGGGCAAGCTCCATGAATCAATTATGACATTGCCTTTATTGAATTCGCGCAGAAGAATTTTATCGCAACTAAAATCAATCGGAACTTTTTCCTTAAGACGCTCATTAAACATCATAATTCCCGCGGGACTTTCCCAAAAACCACGTCCCGATTTTGAAGCAGCAATATTGGGTCTTTTGTTTTTAATAAGATCTCGCAATATTCCTGATGGGTGAATAACTCGAAGATGTAGTTTTTTTGCAAGCATCTTGGCAAGAGTAGACTTACCTGATCCGGAAAAACCAAAAATAATAATTTTAGTATTTTGTTTTTTCATGGTTTCCTTCCAATCCCGTTTAGTCCGTTATAATAGTTAGCTTCTTTTTTCTGTATAACTTCTGAAAAAAAGCTATAGGCTATTGCATCACGGTAGTATGCAGCTTGAGAGTTAAGAGTAATAATATCTTCCATAATACTAATAAGACTAAGGGCATTCAGCGTTTTCCAGGTCTCTTTATATTTTTCTACTATATCAATATTAAAGATTCGTTTGATTTTTCTAATGTCGAGCGATTCTAAGTTATAAATGATATAGCGGCGCAGTTTTTCTTCTTCATTAAGGAAAATTGCCGATTCAATTGCTGATTTAGAGTTCTGTTGTGAACTGATATACCGTTGAATGGCAGAGCGATGCTTAGATGAGTCATAGCAATTTCGATAATGGACATTTTCTGCGTAGCTGCGAGCGCCGACACCGAATCCGTATAATGATTCACCGCAAAAGACATTTGTTTGTTGCTGATAAAAGCCTTGTTTCGGCAAAATGAAACGAAGATGGGAATTCTGTTGATATCCGGAGGAAAGCAATTTTTCGCGCGCATATTCATACGCTTCGTACTTTTCTTCATTTGATAGTTGAAAAGATGCTCCCTTAGAAAAACCGGTTTTTGGAATGCTCACTGTTCTGTATAGTTCTATGGTTTGCGGCCTGTATTCGAGCAATCCCGTAACCGTTTGTTTCCAGCTTTTCAAATCTTGTCCCGGTAAACCATACATTAAATCACAGCAGAGATTATTAATACCGGACGACAGTATAATCTCTATGGCTTTTTGAGTTTGTTTCGAAAAATTATGTCGTTTAACACTTTTTATTTCGTTCGCATTGAGTGTTTGAACGCCAATGCTAATTCGGTTAAACCCCAAAGCTTTTAGCAGTGCAGTTTTTTCTTCAGTTATCGATTCCGGTGTTGCCTCAATACTGATTTCCGCTGCAGTCTTTAAAAAATCAGGAAATGAAATTGTTATTTGTTTCATGATTTTAATAAGTTGTTTTTCGGAAAGCATCATTGGTGTTCCGCCGCCAAAGTTAATGGTACTGATATGCCGATCATGAAGATGTGAGGCGTTTTTAATTTCCTCGATCAAGGCGTCGACATATGCTTCATATTCACTTTCTTTTGTCAGCACCGTTGTTAAGTAACCGCAAAAAGAACATTTTTGTCCGCAGAATGGAATATGAAAATACAAATTGATATTTTCTGAATATTGAACTCGGGAAATATCAAAGTTTGTTACTTTCTCATATGCCCGTGTTGTGGGGTACGTATATATGAAGGGGATTGAAGTTGATTGTTTTATTAATTGTAAAAGATCCATGATATTCTCCTATTTTTATTTGTTGACAAAATACCAAAATTCTATTAGTATGTACATATGTCGAGCTACTTTCGACAACATATGGTATGAAACCAGAAATTTCCAAGAAAATTAAAGATTTTTTAAGCAAGGCCGGTTTGGACGACAAGGAAACACGGGTCTATCTTTTTTTACTATCAAATGGTCCTCACAGCGCCAGTTTGATCAGTCGCGGCTGCGGACTGACACGCACCAACGCCTATGATGTTATAAAGAAACTTGAAGAAAAGGGTTTATGTTTTAATTTGGGCGCTCAATATGGTCGCAAGATAAAAGCAAACCCGCCCAGTGAATTAAAAGAAATTTTGGCGCTTAAAGAAAAAGAAATTACCCGCCTTAAAAATGACTTAACTGAAATGCTTCCGCTATTAAATTCCTTGGATTCGTATAAGCCGGCTCTTCAATCTCAGGTTTCATATTTTAGCGGAGCCGAAGGCTTACGAAAGATGATTCGAATGTCGTTATTGTCTCAAAGCAAACGAATAATAATCGCCGGATCTGAACTCGATATGATTCATGCTTTAGGAGAAGAATTTCTTATTGATTTTCATAACCGGCGTTCGTCACGAAAAATATTAGTGCAGGCCTTGCGTCCGGGGAAAGAACGCGGCGTTCATGAAGTATTTAGAAATGATCACAAATACCTGCGCGAGATACGATTGCGACCGGAAGGATTTATCAAATTGAAATCAACAATTATTATATGGGATTCGCATATTGCGTTTTGCTCCTTTTCCGGAGATATATTTGGAACACTTATCCAGAATGAGCCGCTCGCGATAATGCTGCGAAGTTGGTTTGAATTTATATGGAATCAATCAAAAATTATTAAATAATCTTACACTACTCATATGAACAGTTATAATTGGTATTCTCAACTAACAAAACCTTCATGGGCGCCGCCATCCTGGCTCTTCGGTCCGGTCTGGACGGTTTTGTATATTATTATCGCATTATCTTTCGGCAAGGTGTTTCTGATGGCTTGGCGCAAAGAAATTGCTTTCATGGTCGCCTTGCCGTTTATTTTAAATTTATTATTTAATTTTATTTTTACACCGATTCAATTCGGTTTAAAAAATAATTATTTGGCCGCTCTCGATATTTTATTGGTTCTCGGTACTTTGATTTGGGCGATGATCGCGATTTATCCGCATGCTCGCTATTTAAGTTATGCGCAGATTCCGTATCTATTGTGGGTCTGTTTCGCCACGGTATTGCAGTTGAATGTTACGTATTTAAATAAATAGCCTAAACAAATTAAAGCCACACATTTCTGTGTGGCTTTTAAAATTAATTGGTTGTTTACCAAAGTGCAAGTAAGAGCAGGCAAATTGATCCCTGAATAAGCGTCTCACAACGCCAGGCTTTCTTTTTTACAAGTAACATCGAACCGGTGAAAATCAGTAATAAAATAGCGGCAGCGGCCATTGTTATTTGAAATGGACCTTTTGTAAACTGCAATAGTTTTATAATTGGAATGGCTGAAATAAAAAGTAAGATACCGGCAAGCTGTAAGGCGTGATTTATTCCGAGGACCATAGGTAGCGTAACTCGTTTTCCTTCGTTCGCTAAAATATCTTTTACATCTTTAATTACTTCCCGTGCAAAATAGGCAAAAGCAGCCATGACAATTCCCCAGCCTACAATAGGATGCGATGTTACACCTGCTTGCCAACCAATGACTATGGGAGTAATGCAGACGATTGCCATTGTGATATTTTTTGTTGTCCAATGAGAGGAAAGCTTTGCTGAATAGGCGGCAATGGCTATGGTGTTAAATAAACAAATTAATACACATATTTTAGGAAGCCATAAAACGGCAATCGCAATCGAAAAACTGAATATTACCAGACCAAGCAGGCGGATGGTTTCAGGATTTTTAAATTTAAAGCGTTCGGACTTGCGAGCGTACATCCAATTTGCACCGCCGTAATGATAAAAACTTGCGCCAATGGTGTTCAATGCCATTGATATGGCCGCCGCAATTGATTGTTCAAAGGCGGCTCCGCAAAATTGCGCAATAATCCAGGTGGCGATTCCGCTTGATATTGGCAGAATTGGTCGTACTAATTTATACGCTAATAACCACATACATAATCCTTTCTAAGTTTTTTCTTTTCGTTCATACACTAATGTAGCCTGACCCAACCAATTAAGTTCCCAGATTTCTATTTCACCAAGTGTATCAGTGTAGTCATCTGGAGAATTGATAGCTGGATCATGTGCGACGAGATCGAGTTGGGTGCTCATTCCCATAGCTTTCTTTTTATAATGCAGGGTGGCAATTAAGCATAAATCACTTTGGCGCTCAATGGTAACGTCTTCATATTCACTTAAGAAATATTTGCCCGGCTCCGGAGAATTGCGTATTACAAATTTTGATTTATTATGTTTTATGTTTTTTAAGGCAGCTTCGAGTTTGTTAAGCTCTTTTTTGCTAAATGGTCCCATGTTGTATGGCTCCTGACTAAATTTTTAAATAACAAATTTTTTTTGACTTTATCACTGGTATCTTGCTAAGTCAAGAAAGTTCATAGAATTTGACTTTATGTCCAATTCCGCCTAAATTAGCTAGGCGTATATGAAGGTGCTATAGTATATATGTATTTAAGACAGTTATTAAATAAAACGTTTATGGGAAATTTTAATCGAGGAGGCAATAAATTCGGCGGAAAAAAGAGTTTTGGCGGAGATCGAGGCGGATTCAGAGGCAATGATCGAGGCGACCGTCCGCAAATGTTTCATGCAACTTGCGCTGAATGCGGCAAAGATTGCGAAGTGCCGTTTAAGCCAAGCGGATCAAAGCCAGTCTATTGTTCAAATTGTTTTGGAAAAAAAGACGGTGGTAACGATCGTTTTGAACGCCGCGGCTCAGATAAATTTAGTTTTGGCGATAAGCCGATGTTTAAAGCAGTTTGTGATTCATGTGGAAAAGATTGCGAAGTTCCATTCCGTCCAACGGGTGAAAAGCCGGTTTACTGCAAAGATTGTTTTGGAAAGAGTGAAAAGAGTCATGGCTCTAGCGCACCGAGAATGGATCAATATAAATCACAACTTGATGAGCTCAATAAAAAGCTTGATGATATCTTAAAGATGCTTTCACCAAAGTCATCAGTTGAGAAAACTATTAAAGCCGAAAAGCCAGTGCTTAAACCGGCCAAGAAAGCAGTTGTCAAAAAAGTTGTTGTTAAGAAGCCTACGAAGAAAAAGAAATAATATCTTTTAAAACAATCCGTCCGCCTGAGGCGGACGGATTGTTTTTAATTGTAACTTATTGGGAATTATTTCGTTTTAATTAATATAAACTTAAGTAGAAATATATGAAGTATTTTATTTTGCCAATCTTAATATTTTCCGTAAGTATTTTAAGCGCTTGCTCTTTGGGATCTAATTTTTCAAAAAATAATACCAATAACGAGTTACAAAATGATTCGCAAATTGGTGAAGAAGTTGCTACAACAACACTTGATTTAAGTACTCAGAATTTGAGCAAGGTTCCGATGGAAATGTTTGATCGTACTGATCTTAAGGTTTTGAATCTTTCTTATAATAAACTAACGGGAGCTTTGCCGGCTGAAATTCGAAAGCTATCAAATTTAAAAACTTTAAAAGCCGATCATAATATGATGACCGGAGTTCCAGCGGAAGTCGGACAATTGTATCTTTTGGAAGAATTAGATCTTTCGTATAATAAAATAACAGGCTTACCGCAGGAAATTTCTAATTTAAAAAACTTGAAAACGTTAAATTTAAAAGGTAATGACTATTCAAAACAAGATCTTGAATATATAAAAAGTCGTTTGCCAAACCTCACCGTAATTGTTGATTAAAATTAAAGCCGCTTATTACTAAGCGGCTTTTTTGTATACGCTTAATTGTTTTAAGCGTTGATAATGTGAACCAACTGCCTTACTAAAGGAAGGGTTTTCGTTATAAGGGACATTATATTCTATGAATACTGGCTTAAGTAACTCAGCAAGTTTTTCATAGTGAACATGAGAAATTTTGCGCCAACCATGATGTATAACCTGGCGATTTAATCCGCCGATTAATGCGCGAAATATAGGATGAGCGACAAAATCACAGCTTGTATACATTTCATGAATAAACCAATCGTTTTGCACAACGCCATTAATAATTGGTGGTTGTTTTGCTTGCAAGACAATATGGGCTAATTGGAAAATTAAGGTAAAGCTAAAGCTGGAAACAAAATTCATTACCAAATAGCCAACGCCAACTTGCTTCCAGTTAAAGTCAGTTATGAGCAATGGTAATCCCCAAATAAAGAAAAGAAATATAACTTTAATAGTTATGATTTTAAAATATTCAATTGAGGGATTAATTTTTAATCGCTTAGCAAGACCATTCTTTATATATTTTGCGAGCCGGAACGTTTCACCAAAAAATCTTCCGAAAGTTACGATCATATATAAAGGCCAAGCATAGATATGTTGAAAACGATGCATTGGTTTCCAAATGCCGTGTTCGGAAAGACGTAAAAGGCCATAGGCCTCGATATCTTCATCACCATGAGTTTCGCTGCTCACTTTAAGATTCGTATTGATATGATGAAGAACAATATGTTGAATGTGCCAATTATTTTCATACATACCAAATGACCGGTTGCCGAGTTTGCTAAGAAAAGCATTAACTGAAGGCTTTTTTGAAAATGCACCGTGTGACGCATCATGCATAATGCACATGCCAACAGCAACTTGCGCTAAACTAAAGATGACGACCATACCAAGCGCCAGCCAAGGATTTTTAATGACAGTAATTATACTAACATAAGAAAGTATATATACTGCGGACACTAAAATTGCTTTTACTCGCAAAGCTCTATTTCCTGTTCGAGCTATCTTTGGATAGCTTTTGTCAGGGGGATCGAAGTAATCGTCGATTACTTTATCGCATGCTTTTCTAAAACTCTTTTCTTGCAGTGTTCCAGAAAAATTTGGATTTTCCATCCGATTACTCCTTTCTTGTAATTTTTAATGAACTAGTTTATTGTTAGCTCATCATATCACAATATGCTAGAATAAAGACATTATTTACTGATTTTATTAAGACAATCGCCTATGTGCTTCTCTGCCTCAGCCAGTTTTATCGCCGGAAGCGCCTTAAGCGCGGCGGGCGTTGTGACGCTTACAAAAGCAAAAAAGAAGAAAGAAATTCCTTTAGCATTGATTCCGTTATTATTTGGCATACAGCAATTACTTGAAGGCTTGGTTTGGATTTCTTTGCGCAATGGATTGAGTTTGTTAAACTCGATTTCAAGCTACAGCTTTATATTCTTTGCTCATGTCTTGTGGCCGATCTATGTGCCGATTGCCGTTTTACTGGTTGAAACCGTCGCCTGGCGAAAAAAAATGATTATGACTTGCGGGGCATTAGGGGCCGCCGCCGGCGCTTATTTGTTTGCGGTATTTATTATGTATCCGACCAGTTCGGTGATTGTTAATCACAGCATTCAATATATTTGCCCTTCGCCGCGCGTACCGTTAAGTTTGCATGCCGTATGTTATATTATCGCTACTTGTGGTGCGACTTTGCTTTCAAGTCACAAAATGATTCGCTTGTTGGGTATTTGTACGGCTGTGTTTTTAGCAATTTCATATTATTTTTATACGGCGACATTCGCTTCCGTTTGGTGCTTCTTCTCGGCCGTACTTAGTATTATTTTATATTTTCATTTTTCACCATGGAAAAAGAATTCGTTGTAATTTTATTTTATAAGTTTGTCGATATTGAGAATCCTCAAGTTTTTTGTGATGAGCAAAAACAAATATGCCGATCACTCGGTTTATTGGGGCGGCTCTTGATTGCGCATGAAGGAATCAACGGTACCTTTGAAGGAACACGAGATCAGATTGATGCGTATAAAAAAGCATTGTGGGCAATGCCGGCGTTCGCCGACTTGGTTTTTAAGGAAAGTGAAGGGACGGGACACGCTTTTACTAAATTGCAAATTAAAGTTCGCAAAGAAGTTGTCACCTTGGGTGTCGAAGGTTTGGATATTCCTAATGAAACTGCTCCGGAAATCAGCGCTGCTGAATTAGAAGAAATGTATAAAAACGATGATGAATTTTTTGTTCTTGATTTACGAAATGATTTTGAATTAGGTGTTGGGCAATTTGAAAAAACCGTTGATCCGAAGATGAGAAACTTTCGGGACTTGCCCGCGCTCTTACCGTCTTTAGAACATTTAAAAAATAAAAAAGTTGTGACGGTTTGTACTGGTGGTATTCGTTGCGAAAAAGCGACTTGTTTATTAAAAAAAGAAGGTTTTGAGCAGGTCGTGCAGCTTAAGGACGGAATTCATACCTATATGCAGCAGTTTCCGGGCGCACATTTTAAAGGCACCTTATTTGTTTTTGATAATCGTATGAGCACGGATGTTGTTGATGTTCCGGGACGAGAAATTATCGGACGTTGCGAATATTGTCAGACTCCATGTGAAAAATTCTATTCCGACGACAGCGTGAGACCCTCACAAAAGGTAATTTGCTGCGAATCTTGTTTTGCAGCTCATAGTGACAGACTTCGCTCCTGCCAGCCAGCGCTTGTGGAAATTAGCCAATAGGAAGAGTATACTTAAGGTATACAATTAAACATAATATATGAAAGGATTTGCAGCCAATATTGAAGAACAAAGCGTTGCTAACAAAAATTTTCGTAAGGTGCTTTATACCGCTAAACACAGTCAACTTGTTTTAATGTCTCTGCGACCCGGCGAAGAAATCGGGATGGAGGTTCATCCTGACAACGATCAGTTTTTCAGAGTTGAACAGGGCAAGGGAACGGTTATTATTGACGGTACTAACTATGAAGTAAGCGACGGTTTTGCCGTTTTAGTGCCGGCCGGCGCTCAACATAATGTCATTAATGCATCAACGGAAGATGAGTTGAAATTGTATACGATTTACTCTCCGGCTCATCATAAGGATCAGATTGTACGGGAGACAAAGGCTGAGGCTATTGCCAACGAAGAAGAATTTGACGGTGTAACAACCGAATAATTATTTATTAAGTATTATATATGGATCAATTAGAGAAGTTCTTAGAGGAGCTGTTCACAAAGAAAATTTCTTATCAGCTTCCGATTAAAGCCAAGGAAACGATTGTTAAGATCGCTCCTTGGGTTACCTTGATCGTTATTGCGTTGTCTCTGCCGGCCATCTTTGCTTTACTCGGCATCGGATCTTTCGCATTCGGACTTGGCGTAAGTTCGCGTTATTATATCGGTGTCATAGTACTTATTATTCAGGTGGTACTTATGATCATCGCTTTTCCCGGATTACAAAAACGACAAGCCAAGGGATGGAAAATGGTCTATTACTCGGATTTGGTTTCAGCCGTTTACGCATTATTTTCCGCGTATAGTTTTGGCGATTTGATTTGGTCATTGCTTGGAACGTGTATCGGTCTTTATTTGTTGTTCCAAGTTAAGAGTTATTATAAATAAAAAAGTCCATAAAAACCGGTCCTATTCGGACCGGTTTTTTGTTGTTTGTCAAAGGTTTGACTTTCATTTACGCCTGTACGATAATACTAGTGTATTTACAATTAGAAGATGTGTATAGGGAAGTCCGGTGTAATTCCGGCACTGTGCCGCAACTGTAATCTCGCTTAGGTCTGCCTTATGGCAAGACAAGCGAGGAGTCAGATCGCTATACATATTTATTTTCCCGAGCAGGAACTTGCACTGGCAATGTTTTGATCATCTCGGGAGAGATGATTTTTTATTATGGAAACAATTTCTCAAACAGAAGAACAAGAGTTAGAAGAGCTTTTGCTTCAAGAGATGGAAGAGGACGCAGAGCAGACACAGGAACAAGAACTCCGTGAGAGTTTTGAGTTACAAGAAGAAGCAGAAGAACAAGTTGAATTAAGCACGGAAGTTCCGCCGGATATTATTGAACAGTTTGGCGAAGGCAATTGGGAATTTGATCAACAAGATATTCGTCGATATAAATTTGATTTTGAAAAGAAGGAGCAATTTGATGAAGATGGCGTATCGTTGACGCAAACTCTGCGTGAGGACACAGAGAATCCTTTTATCGGAATGCATGAAGATATTATTGCTAGTTGGTCTGTCGGTGAAGCGGCATATATTCCATATACTCAAGAAACAGAAAGCGGCATAGAACAGTATGTAACTAAAAGTTGGGTGGAAGCCGATGGTACTGTTGTTTCAGTAACGTGGAAACGGGAGCTTGAAAAACAGGAACTTGAAGACTTTAATGAAGAAGAACACACCGAACTTATTCTTAACGAGGAAGAAGACGGAACGGCGCGCCTGGAGTTTGTTGAAGAACAAGAAGAAGCCCATGAAGATATTTTGTTTGTTGAGAACAGAGCCGAGGCAGTTGAAGTTGAAAACCATGAAGAGATGGAAGAAGAAATACATGAAGAGATGGAAGAAGTCGTTGAAACATCGCAAGTTACCGACGAAATATTTGAATTCGTTGGCGTTGAGCAAATCATTGAAGAACCGAGAGCAGTGGAAAATATTGTTACCGAGCCTTTTCCTGATCAGAAAAAAGAAGTTGAGGAACAAGATGAGACGGAGCCTTTAACTGTTGCAGAACCCGAAGAACAAGAAGAATATTCGCAAGAAATTAAGAGCTTTGAAGAAACAGGCATAAGTATTGTTGAGGTTGATAAATCAGAGATCAAGACCAAAGAAATAGAGGCCAGAACCACTGACAAGACTGAGAACACTGAAGAAATTGTAGAAAAGCAAAAAGAAGAAATTAAAATAGAAAAAACAGCAGAAGAAACGGGGATTAGTATTGTTGAAAGTGAGGAATCGGAATTCATGATCAAAGAAACTGTCAGAACCGCAGATACCACAGATGAGCAGATGAACACAGATGAGGCTGCAGAAACAGGGACCAGAACCACTGAAAGCCCTGAGAAAACTGAGTTCACTGAAAGAGAAAAAGAAAAACTAAAAGAAAAAGTTGAAGAGAATATTAAGGAAATAGTAGAAATAAAAAGTGAGATTAAGTTAGTACCTGATACTAAAGAAGATGAATCGGTTCAAGAAAAACCAAGACATGCTCCGGAAGAAAGAGGAATTAAGCGTGTAGAGGGAGAAACGGAATCAAAGCCGATAGAAAGGCAACATGAAACTCCGCGCACTGTTCCGCAGGAAAAACCACAGCCGCAGCGTGCGGAAATACAAACTACTAACGAAGTACAAGAGATACGTTTTACACCGTTAAATATCGAAGCAGAAAAAATAACAATTACTAGAGTAGAGTCCTCCTTCGTTAAAACTTCGGAGGACAAGAAAGAAGAGCCAATACAGAAAGAAATAATAGTTGAACAAAAAGTCAGAACCACTGAAAGCACTGACAAGACTGAGCACACTGAAGAAGCTGCAGAAAAACAAAAAGAGAAAATTAAATTAGAAAAAGAAGAATCTTCCTTTGTTAAAGCTACAGAGGGCAAGATGGAAAAAATAATTGAAAATAAGAAAGAAGAAAATTTTGAAGAAAAACTTGAAAGAAAAAGTACAGAGAATTTTAGAAAGATAGATATTCAAAAACCAATTCACATAAAGATGAATAACAATGGCAATCGACGGATTTCCGGCGCCGAGATTATTAATCGATTATTCGGATATAAACCGCAAGCCTTAGTGGATGATGAAGGCTCAATTATTGAAACAAATAATTTAAGACACTCGGCCGCTGCGACGAGAAACTAAGATATGAGTGAATTTTCCCGTATACAATATTATGATTTACGACTTGAGGCGCTTGAAAAGCGTTTGGCTTCGCTTATCGGACGCAGCGAAGAAATAGATCGTTTGACACGCGTTATCAACCGTAAGATTCATAATAATTGTTTGATTGTCGGGAATGCCGGCAGCGGCAAAACTCGTTTAGCCAGAGGCTTTGTACGTCAATTGCTTTCGGATTCGCAATACAATGAGCGTGCGTTTATTGAACTAGCACCGGAAAGTTTTGAAGTACTTAATGCCGGCAGCTTGGTTCCGATTGGAAAGTTCAAGGAAGCGTTCGAAGCCTTGCCTAAAAGCGTGGTGCTTATTGATAACTTCGGTCGTCTTGTTTTTAACAAACCAAGTTTATTAAATTATATGATTTCCTTGTGTCGGCCCTTTGCGGAAGAAGGGACGATTCAATTTATTTTTACACTGGAACCCAAGGAATTTAAATGGATAGAAACACAGCAGCCTAACTTTTTAAATTTTTTTGAAACGATACAGATTTCCAATCAATCACGAGAAGAGCAAATTGAGATTTTGAAAGAGGCCTATACTCGACTGAGCAATGACAGTGATCCAAAAATTGATGACTCATTATTACAGATAATTATTTCTTTGGTAGAGCGCTTTACAAGCCTTGGAAATTTGCCGGCCGGATCAGTCGCGATTCTTGATGAAATTTTGGCGTTTGCTCGAAGTAAAAAAGCGGAGCTTGTCAGCGAAGAAGATATTTATCGAATCGTCTCTGATAAAACCGGCGTTCCCCTCACTCAGCTGCAATCTTCGGATAAAGAGCTTTTAAAGAACATGGAGTCTGAATTGAATACAAAGATTATCGGACAACGCGCAGCCGTCGCTCAAATTTGTTCGAGTATAACGCGAGCCCGGCTTGGTTTAAAAAGTCCAAATCGTCCTTTGGGTTCATTTTTAATGCTTGGTCCGTCAGGCGTTGGAAAAACGGAAACAGCGAAGTTGGTGGCGGAAAAAGTATTTGGCGCCAGTAACAGATTCATACGAATCGACATGTCGGAATTCAGTGAGGCGCACACTGTCGCTCGCTTAGTCGGGGCGCCGGCCGGGTATGTCGGTTTTGATGTCGGCGGCGGTTTGACGAACGCCGTGAAGGAGCAACCGTATAGTTTGATCTTATTGGATGAAATTGAAAAAGCCCATCCGAAAATTTTTGATATTTTTTTGCAAATTCTTGATGACGGACGATTAACTTCCGGTCAGGGTGAAACCGTTGATTTTACACAGACAATCATAATGGCCACTTCAAACATCGGCGTCGCCGAAATTGTGTCGGGATTTTCTCGCAATGAAGAAATAGCCGGCGAAGCTTTTATTCGTGAAGCGTTATTGCCGGTCTTGAGTCAATCGTTCCGGCTTGAATTTTTAAACCGCTTTGATGCAACGCTTGTATTTAAACCGTTAACCGAAGAAGATTTATTCGAAGTTGCAAAATTGGAAATACAAAAAGTTGAAGCACGCACAGCGCGTCATAATATCTCATTCAAAATCGATCCCGACGTCTTGCGTGCAAAAATAAAAAATTTGATGGATCCCCGTTTCGGAGCGCGACCGGTAAAACGTTTTATTGAAACGACTTGTGAGAATTTGATTTCGAAAAAATTATTATCATGAAAAACGAAAAGGAAATAAAAGACGGAATAGATATCGAAGAGATCGATTCCTTGTATAAAAAATATGAAACCGAGCTTTCCGAGCTTCAGCCTTTTATTTATCTGAAGTTGTATAATCGAATCAAAGAAAAGTTTGCCGAAGAAAGACAGCAATTTGCCAAACTTTTGCATTGGCAGGAAGCGCGAGACGAAGCTTTGTCTCACTATTCGTTCGTTCTCAATTCGCAGTATTTCGAGCAGAAATTTTTTAATCGATCAAACGAATAAATATATGCCTAACAGTATTATCGGAAGAAATATGTTTCGCGGTCGAGAAACGCCAATTCTTTTTAAAGAAGCGGATCGTTTGCGTCATATGTATATGCTTGGAAAAACCGGCGTTGGAAAATCAACTGTCTTCTTGAATATGTGCTTGCAGGATATCGTCGGTCAGCGCGGCGCCTGTTTTATTGATCCGCATGGCGAAGCAATCGATTGGCTCTTGCAGCGCATTCCTAAGAATCGTCTCGAGGATGTTATTTTATTTGATCCTTCTGATGAAGAATCGGCGATGGGTTTAAATTTATTGGAGGCGCATGACGAGCGAGAAAAAGATTTCTTAGTCGCTCAAGTTATTGAAATATTTTATAAATTATTTGATCCGGAGCATAGCGGTATTATCGGTCCGCAATTTGAGCATTGGTTGCGCTGCGCCGCCTTGACCGTTATGGCCGGGCCAGATGGCGGCAGCTTACTCGAGATTCCCAAGCTTTTCATTGATAAGAAATTTGAGGCGAAAAAAAGAAAATATTTAACCGATCCGACGGTTATTGATTTTTGGACAAAACAAATGGCTAGTACTTCGGACTTTCATAAATCCGAAATGCTTAATTACTTTACCTCGAAGTTCGGACACTTCTTAAACAACGGGTTGATGCGCAATATTATGGGCCAACGGAAGTCAGCCATTGATTTTGATCACATCTTACAGCACGAAAAGATTTTACTTGTTGATTTGTCAAAAGGGAAAATCGGCGATATTAACGCGCAGATGCTCGGCCTGATTCTAGTGGCACGTTTGCAGGCGGCGGTAATGAAGCGAGCTCGCGTTGCTGAAGACAAACGACATCCGTTCTTTTTGTATGTTGATGAATTTCAAAATTTGGTCACCGACAGTTTTTCCTCCTTACTGTCGGAAGCGAGAAAGTACGGCTTGGCGATACATCTTACCAACCAATATCTCGGACAATTGCCGCAAAAGATTCAGGATGCGATTATCGGGAATATTGGGACTATGATGGTTTTTGAAATCGGCTCGGAAGATGCCGAGAAACTTGAAAAAGAATTTTATCCCATTACTCAAGAAGATTTTTTAAATTTGCCTCGTTATAATTTTTATTTGAAGTTAATGATCAATGGAAAAACAAGCGAAGCGTTTTCCGGTTTAAGCTTGCCGCCGGCACCCGCAGCTAAACCCAATTACGAAAAGCAAATTCATCTATTAAGTAAATTAGCTTACGGCACCCCAAAGTTACTCGTTGATGAATTGATTAAAAGTTATCTTCGTTAAAAATAAAAAACCGGATTTATTATCCGGTTTTTAAAGTGTCGTGTGCTGTCTTAATCGAACTTTTTTTTCACCCAGGAAAAAAACCATCCGACAAAAACAAACAGTGAAAGCAATAAACCGCCAATTAATGCCTGCCAGGTTGATATCATTAATGCGATAATCCATAAGATAATCGCACATACAACAAGTGGCATGGATTTGTGGCTGCCTTTACGGTAAATTGCATTGACGATTGATGAGGCTAAAAGTATGTTAATCACCCAGACGAGCCAGGGGTTTTGATTAACAAAATAGCCGATTGCTACAACGCCCAGGATGGAAACAGCAAGCAACGCATTTTTGAAGAATTGCTTTGTTTTACGGGGCTTGGTATTTGTTTCAAAGGACGGTACTTCTATTTCCTGTGTGTGTTCCACGCTACCTCCGGTTTTATTTTATATAATCTGTAAATTACCATCATTAGATTCTTCTGTCAAGTTGGCCAAAAACCCCTTATTTTCTTAAGAAAACTTGACATTTTATGCTATTTATGATAGTATAATCATATATTATTAAACTAAAACTATGGGTTTTGGAAAAATGTTTGAAAAACAGATTAATAATGAGGCTGGTGTCCCGAAAAAAGGAACCGAAAGCGTAGAACGCAAGGGACGTGATATTAGGAACAAAGCTAATGAATATGCGGATACCGTTAATGCCGAACTCGAAGATAATGAGTTTTTAAAGGAAAAAGAAGAAAAGTATACTACTCCTTTTGTTCCTATTGAAGAAGTGGCCGATACATCATTAATGGAAGACGAAGTAGAATTAGAGGACGAAGCTGATATGATTCGATATAACAAAGAACATGCTGGCGAAAACGGAATATCGGGAGTAAAGCGCCCTAACCTTTCTAAGGCAAACTTTACGGAGAAAGCAAAGGTTAATTATAAAACATGGACTAATAGCAATGGCGAACCACGCTTACGCGTTAGCTCTGTTGATACTGAAGATATTTCTAATCAAGATAAAAAAGCAGCTTAACAGCTAAGAAAAAACACCCGCTTTGAGCGGGTGTTTTTTTATTCCTTGCCAACTGCTTGGCTGATCGACGAATAACCGTCCTTATGTAAGAGTTCAACAAGGCCTAGATTAATTTCACTCACAAGTTGGGGTCCTTCATAGATCAAGCCGGTAATAAGCTGGAGCAAAGAAGCTCCGGCTTTTATTTTTTCATACGCGTCTTGGGCTGATGAAATTCCGCCGCAGCCAATGATAATGAATTCGTCATTAACCTTTTTATATATACGACGAATTAAGTCGGTTGATTGATCTTTAACAAGCGGACCGCTTACTCCGCCCAACGGCGAATATTTCTTACGAAGATTTGAACAAATAAAACCATTGATCCCGTATTCACGGGCCAGGCTGATAATCTCATCAAGCTGAGTGTCGGAGATTGCCGCCGAGAGTTTTAAAAAAATGGGTTGAGTATTCGAGTATAGCGCTCGAGCTTTGGAAATCGATGAAAGCAGGCGCCCCAGTCGAGCCGGCTCTAAAAAGGACTCTCCGCCATAGGCGTTCGGGCAGCTGATATTGATGGTTATATAATCACTGCACTTTTCTTTGGAAAAAAAGCTATATGAAGTTACGAAGTCTTTAATGGCGTTTTGTTCTTCGGCGGTTTCGGGACAGTTTGTCGCCGCAATGCTGATACCAACCGGTATTGAAGATGATTGTGTCTTCAGCTGTTTAGCCAAGGCCACTGAGCCATCATTGGCAAGCCCGAGATGCACGATTAAACTCTTTTCTTGAGGTAGTCGCCAGAGACGTTTTCCGGCGTTCCCCGAGCACGCTAGGGCCGTTACTGATCCGAGCTCAATAAAGCCGAAACCTAGTTCGGGTAAGATCTGTTTTAATCGTCCGTTTTTATCAAAACCAGCAGCCAGTCCGATGGGATTTGGAAAATAGAGCCCGGCAAGCTTTTGCGAAAGACTTTTGTCCTCAAAAAAGAATATATTTCGGGTAAGCAATCGTCCAAAAGCACTTTTCCCAAGCATGCTCGCAAAGCTGATAGTTAGCTTGTGGATATGTTCGGGATCAAGGCGAAAAAATATCGGTTTAGTGACGTGACGATACAGAAAGGACAAACTTGAATTCTTTAATTTTACAGGTGATTTCATAGTATATGGTGTCTCAAGACTTGTTGATAACACTACATGTTGTGTCGCTCTAAAATTCTTGGTATAATGGGGGCGCTACGCGACAGCTATACTGTAGCACTAAAAAATGTGGCTGTCAGCTCCCAAAATAACCCTTATTAATTTTTATATTTTTCATATTTACGCATATGATCAAACCATTTTCCACCACGGTCGAACAAATTCGCAAACGCGACGGAACAATAGTAGACTTTGATCTTACGCAAATTGAAAAAGCGGTTACTAAGGCGTTTGCTGCGACCGGCGAAGAGGTAAATGGTTTTCCGGAAACAGTCGCCAAGAAGGTGCAAACCGATCTTATCAAATTAAAAAAAGTTTCTAAGGATGATAACTTCATGCCGACCGTTGAACTCATTCAGGATATTGTTGAAGAGGAATTAATGGTTAATGGTTTTGCTAAAGTTGCCAAAGCATACATCCTCTACCGACAAGAACGCAGCGAATTGCGCGTAAAGCAAGGCGTTGTACCGGAGCATGTTAAAAAATTAGCGAACGAAAGTAAACAATATTTTAAAAATACTTTATCAGAGTTTATTTATTATCGAACCTACGCTCGCTGGATTGAAGAAGAACAGCGCCGGGAAACCTGGATCGAAACCGTTGATCGATACATCAAGTTCATGAAGGAAAATATCGGCGACGCGATCAGTGATGATGAGTACGCCGAATTAACAAGCGCAATTTTACATCAAGACGTCATGCCATCAATGCGTTTATTGCAGTTTGCTGGTAATGCGGCGCGCAATACCAATGTATGTGCATACAACTGTTCATATATAGCGCCGCAATGTTTTCAGGATCTGGCGGAAATAATGTATATCTCAATGTGCGGAACCGGAGTAGGTTGGTCAGTTGAAAGTCAGAATGTACAACGCTTCCCGCAAATTGAAATTCAGACTGGAAAAAAATTAGATACGCATGTTGTTTCTGACAGCAAAGAAGGATGGGCCGATGCATTGGCGCTTGGTATGAAAACCTGGGCCGAGGGCGATGATGTTGATTTTGATTATTCGCAACTGCGTCCGGCCGGCGCCCGTTTAAAAACTATGGGCGGTAAAAGTTCCGGTCCCGAACCATTGATTCGTTTGCTTGATTTTACGCGCCGTAAGATGTTGGGTCGCCAGGGCAAGCGCTTACGCAATATTGATTTGCACGATATCATCTGCATGATTGGCGATTGCGTGGTGGCCGGCGGCGTTCGCCGCAGCGCCATGATTTCACTTTCCGATCTTGATGATCAGGAAATTCGTGATGCAAAGAAAGGCCAATTTTATGTTAGCGAACCGCAGCGTTCATTGGCCAATAACTCCGCTGTTTACCTTAAAAAACCGACAAGCGAAGAATTCTTGGATGAATGGACGGCGCTTATTAAGTCCGGTTCGGGTGAACGCGGCATCTTTAACCGCGGCTCATTGGCCAAGACTTTGCCGGAACGACGCTTGAAAGTATTGCGTTCATATAACGGTTATTTTGACGCCAGCGGTCAGAATATTATCGGATCTATTGGAACAAATCCCTGCGGTGAAATTATTTTGCAATCAAAGCAGTTTTGTAACTTGTCAGAAGTAGTCGCTCGTCCGGGCGATACTGAAGCGGATTTGTTGCGAAAAGTTAAGTTAGCAACATTAATCGGAACCTATCAATCATCGCTTACCTATTTCCCATACCTTTCAAAAGATTGGCAAAAGAATTGCGAGAAGGAACGTTTGCTCGGTGTTTCGATTACCGGTCAATGGGATTGTCCGGCAGTACGTGAAGACAGCGCGTTGCAAAAAATGCGTGAAGCGGCGATTGTTGCCAATGAAGATTATGCCAAGCGTCTTAAGATTAGTGAATCAACCTGTATTACTTGCGTTAAGCCATCGGGAACAGTTTCACAATTAGTTGATTGTGCTTCTGGAATGCATCCACGTCACGCGCAATATTATATTCGTCGTGTTCGCATTTCAGCGACTGATTCACTCTTTAAAATGTTGCGCGATCAAGGCTTGCCATATCAACCGGAAGTCGGACAGGCTTTTGGTAGCGCAACGACTTATGTATTTGAATTTCCAATTAAGGCTCCGGACGGATCAATTTATAAAGATGACTTGTCAGCCTTGGCAATGCTTGAGCATTGGAAAAAAGTTAAAAAATTATACACAGAACATAATCCTTCAGTAACCGTTTCCGTCAGTGAGAATGAATGGTTGGCTGTTGCTAACTGGGTCTACGAGCATTGGGATATTATTGGCGGACTCTCATTCTTGCCCCGTTCGAACCACGTTTACCAATTGGCTCCGTATGAAGAAATCGATGCAGCCCGCTTCGAAGAAATGCTCAAGAAATTTGAGGATTTAGATTATTCAAAAATTGTTACTTACGAAGCTCAGGATGAAACTGAAATGCGCCGCGAATTAGCCTGCGCCGGCGGAACTTGCGAAATCTAAACCGGTAGTCTGTAACTTTAGTGAAAGACTATGTATTACACGGGCAAAGGAGATGGTGGGACAACAACATTGTTCGGCTCTAAAGAACGTGTCTCAAAACAAGATCCCATTTTTAACGCACTCGGTTCTCTTGATGAACTCAATTGCTGGCTTGGCGTATGCGCGACCAAGGCAGTCACTGACGATAATGAAACTATTGCTAAGGAAATCAGCCCCTTGCTTATTAGATTGCAAGAACAGTTATTTATTATTCAGGCTGAATTAGCCGGTTCTGATAAGAAAATGGAGCCTCACCATAGCGAAGAACTTGAAGCAAACATCGCTCGTATTGCGCCTCAATTAAAAGAACGTAAAAGCTTCACTGTTCCGGGAGGTTCAGAGCTAAGTGCCAGCCTTGATTACGGCCGAGCTTTGGCGCGGCGCTGCGAACGAGCGGTTTTAGCTATGGAACCCTCGGAACATATAAAGAAATATCTTAATCGTTTATCAAGTGTATTATTTGTTTTGGCTCGAAGAGTTAATGATTGCAAAAATATTGATGAGCAAGCACCGTCATACCAATAGATACTTGCAATAATAGTTGTCGCTTGATAGGCTGAAAACAGTACATAAAAATTTTAAAGAAAGGACAGGATAGGGTCATGCCTAGTTTTATCTCAAAGCTTATTGCGTGGTTTACGCGCAAACGAGCTGCTCCCGAAGAATCGCTTATCACAATAAAGGAATTATCCATTGATAAAGATATTGAAGAGAATCATGTTGAACGAGTAGCAATATTTATTGATGGAAGTAATTTTTATAATTTTCTAAAAACAATTACCGTTAAAGCTGTTGGTCCATTGGGGAAAAATAAGGTATATAGTTTAGATGGGCTAAAAGAACGATATTTGTTTGGAAAAGGAGCACGATTTGACTTTACGTTGTTTGTTGATGATTTATCACAGAAAAGAATGTGCGTTGGGAAAAGTTATTATACGGCAGTTTTCTCTTTTAATGATAATGAATCAGAACTTGAGCGAGTTAAAGTTGCCAGACAATACTTTAATAAAATGCTTGAACACAAAGGTTTTAAGGTACGTAAAGGAGTAATAATTAAAGATGGTGATAAACAATATGAAAAAGGTGTAGACACCTTGTTAACGATGGATGTTATAAGCGGGGCAATTAAAGATACTTATGATGTTGCTATCATAGTAAGCTCAGATAATGATTTTTTGCCTCTTTTTGAAGGAGTAAAGGAATACGGAAAGAAAGTGGAATACGTTGGGTTTGATGATCAGTATTCTTTGCAGTTAAGAAACACTGCGGACCACACAGTTTTGCTTACTTCAGCGTCCTTGGAAAAATATCTTTTAAAATAATAAAAAAAGACCGGAATAAATCCGGTCTTTTAATTTATAAAATTAAGAATTCTTTCGAATCAATTTCATGATGGTCCAATCGCCCGGTCCGGTAAAGACAATGGCAAGTGAAGCAAGGAGTAGCGTTAAATCAAATTCATATCCGCCCATGAATCCTTTAGCAAGTTTAACTTGTAAAATTGCAACGCCCATGACGACAAATAAGAACCAACCAGAGTAGTTGGTGAATAAGCCGAGTAGCATTGAGAGCCCGCCGAGTAATTCGACAAGCGCGACAATGACGGCCATAGCTCCGGCTGCCGGAATACCAACTGATGAAAAGAATGATTCAGTCATTCCAAGTCCAGTGAGTTTAGCCCAGCCGTGCGCGATGAACACGAGCGCCAAGGCAAGACGGAGCAAAAAGAGCCCTAAATCCTTATTATGTTTCATAAAAAAGATAAAAATTTGTTAATGCATCAGCCTGTTGATAAAGGGTCTGATGTTCTTGTATTATACCGATTTTTGCGATTTATGGCTATAAATTGGCATTTTGAGTTAGCACTTGACAAAAACGCATAATCTATGATAAATTGGCAGATTGCAAAATTGCAGTTTTTGGAAGAAATAGAAAGATATTTTAAAACTAAATCATATAATAAAAATGGAAGAAAAACCAAAAAAAGGATTTCTTGGAAGTATTCTCGATGGTTTCAAAACCGATGAATATAAAGAGATTCTTGAAAAAGAAGAAATGGAAAATGAAAATTATTCCACTTCTAACAACAAAGAAACTGTTGTTTCCAATAATGTAGCAAAAGTAAGCCAGGTTGATTCCGCAACTTACTCAACTCCAACACAATCCTCCAAGCAGTCAGTAGAGGAAGCATGCCGTAAATTGTATGCTTACCTTGATACTATTGATCAGCCGGGAATAGATTTCTTGGAAATTTTAAAGGCTGCCAATAAAATGGGAGGCTTAACATTAGAAAATCTCCAAAATGCATATAAAACATTCAGTATTATGGATGCACATATTTCACCGGCAAGTCTTGTGGAAAGTGGAGAGTATTACATTAGGCAGATTGAAGAAACTGCCAACAGCGGAATCAAAGCAAAGGAAAATGACAGAGTAAATCTTACTTCGCAGAAAAATGATGAAAAGTCATCATTAACAAACGATCTTGATGATCTTACTAGAAAAATTCAAGAGCTAACTACTGAACGTGACGGCAAGCGCAGACAATTGGAATCAATTGACATGAAGTATGCGCCGTTAATTCAGGAGCTTGAAGGAAAGATTGCCACCGGCAACGATTCTTTGAAGATTGTTAAAAGTCAGCTTAATTCAGTAATAAGTTTAGTTAAACAAATTAAATCCTAAGGAAAGGGAAAATACATTGGATAAAATAAACACAGGAACAGGCCTTGCTACAACAGGCTCTGCCAGCGCGTCTTGGTCTTCGTTGCCAATTACGCAACTCTTGGATGGCCAGTTTATTCCGGATCAGTTAAAAACACCGCAAGCAAAAAAATGGTTAAAAACTATTTTTACTGGTGCGGTTACAATTGTATTCGGTGCATGGTTTTTAACACATGTCAGCGAGCTGACAATACTTGCATCAAAAACATTATTGTTTACTGCATATGCTATTTTGACTATCGTACTTCTGAAGCTTTCACCAAAGCTTGTTGAGTATCTCTACAATACAGCTGAGATGGCGCTAAAGAGAGCCGATATTGCAACCACTAAATTTTTTGATGTTGAGTGGCTGCAGAAGACCAAGGTAGTGGCTAAAGAATTATTTGATGCCATAAGGCAGAAACTTGTTGCCGTGGATGCAACCCGTATAGGCTTCATTCGTGATGCAGAAGATTCAAAGGCAGAAGCAGAAGTTCTATATAAAAACGTCGTTGATTTAACCGAAGAAGCTAATGCGTTTGATCAAGAGGCTGAAAAACTTAGGCAAGCTGGCAAAAAAGAAAAAGCTGATGAAAAAGAAAGATCAGCTTTGAATTCTCGCGGCATGGCTTCTATGCGTCTTTCCGAGGCGCAAGCCGCAGAAGGATTGGCACGTTTTTACATTGAAGGTGCTAATGAGATCGCACGAGTGATGGAAGTATTGAAGGATAATGAGTTTGCTGCAGAAATGTATGTAAAGTTATTAACTTCAACTATTAATATTACTCTTAAACAGCTCTCGGCAACCCAGAGAATGAATGCGGCTACAACCGGCTTAGCAGAAATATTCCAGGTTAAAGACAGGGAGAAATTCCAGATTGCATTAGAATCAGTTAGAGATAGAATTAGCTATGGTTTAGCTAATATGCGTAGTAATATTGAATACGTTAAGAAAAACAGAATCGATATTAAGGGCATATCTAAATCTAAAGAAGAATTGCAGGCAATCGTTGGAAAGCTTAACGCAGGTCATATGAAAAAACTTGATATCAAAAAGATGTCAAGCGCTTCATATGAAATTCTTCCTGAAGAGAAGTCAAAAACTGGTTTCAACTTCCTCGATAATTAATAAAAATACAAACATAAACAATAAAAGGAGATAATAAAAAATGGATTCAAACAATCCAAACAATCCAAACAAACAATTGGGATTTTTTCAGAGATATAAACTACCATGGTATGTTAAATATCCGTTAATAGTAATTCTTTTGATAGGAGGTTTTTTAGCTCTTGATCATTTCGGATTAATCCCGGGAACAACAACCAGCGAATCAAAAAAGGTTGGCAATGAAAATAAGATCGATAAAAAACAAACCCAGGATGTGTTTGTTGGAATAACCAAAACTCCAAAGAAAGAAGTTCCAAACTTCAATAATTTGGAAGAAGCGGAGACAACAAACAGACCTGAAGTAAGAATGATGAATTGGATCTGGTTCGGTAATGCAGGTATTTTTACTGCAAACGGCGGACCGGTAACAATGAAAAATTCTTTTATGGATCAAAAGAAGCTCAACCTGAAATTGATTACCAATAATAGCGTTACTGTTATGAAGAATGAGCAGGCTACATTTATTAAAGCCTACTACGATGGAGAAAAATATCCTAAGACCGGTGTAGCTTTAGTATCAATCATGGGCGACGGTGCTGTAACATACATTTCAAGTATGAACCAGGCTATCCGTGAAATGTTCGGTGATAAAAAATATAAAGATTATAGGGTTAAAATAGTTGGTATAGTTGGCTGGAGTCTTGGTGAAGATTGCGTTATGGGACCTGATAAATGGAAAACTAACCCAAAAAGCATGGAAGGCTGTATTATTTCAGCGGTCTATGGCGATGGTGATTGGCTGTTAGGTATACGTTTCGGCTCGGATGATAATGGTGTATTAGTAAATCCTGATCCTGGAACATATGATCCTAAGGCAATCAACTTTGTACCGGCACCTGATGATAATTTTCTTGAAGCGGCTAATGATGTTATTGCTGGCAAAGTTGTTAAGTTACAGGTAAAAGATAGCAACGGAAAATTAACCGGTGATTATGTTGAAAAGCAGGTTGAAGGCGCTGCTACCTGGTTCCCAGGTGACCGCAGGGTGGTTGAAAATACTGATTTAATTAAAGTAACCTCAACAACTGATTATCCTAACCAGATGGCTACGGTTATTGTTGGTTGTGATAAGTGGTGCAGGGACAATGAGCAATGGGTAGTTGATTTCTTAAGTGCTTCGCTGACAGCAACGAACCAAATCAAACAGTATGATGAATGGTTTCAGTATGCGACACAGCTAGCACCTTCGGTATTTTGCATGGCAGATCCGGTAAATTGCACGGAGACGGCTGAGGATTGGTATAATTACGGACTTCCGCATTATCCCGAATCAGTTCAGAAAGAAAGGCCACGTGGTTTTCTTGAAAACCGTGTGGGAACCCGTGTATCAATTGGCGGAACACTGATGGCAACACTGGAAGATAATAAAAAATACTTTGGGATTGGAGCTGGAAAAGTTAATTTCTACAAATCCATCTACAATTATTCTAAAGCACGAATGGAAGAGCTGAATCCTATGGAAATGGTAAGTAATATTGAAGGCGGACTAACTCCATATGAAGATGCTGTTGATACCAGGTATTTGGAAAAAGTTAATGTTGAAAGTATTAAAACTCCAAAAGTGGACTATACAAAAAACACTGGCGTAGTTTTTGGTACTAAGGACTGGGGAGATATTACATATAATTCCAACTCAGCAACATTAACAAGCAAAGGCGAAAAAGAAGTGCAGGCGCTTTTTGATTTAATAAATGGTTCAGAATATGCAAAGGTGCAGATTACAGGGCACACTGATGACGTGGGCGATGAAGCTCAAAATCAGGAACTGTCATTAGCCAGAGCTTATTCGGTTAGAGACTATTTAATGAAGCTTTCAAATAATACTTTTGATATAAAAAGATTTATAATTGAAGGTAAGGGAGAAAGCGAACCAAAGGTTCCTGGCACATCAGCCGATGCACGGAGTCAAAACAGAAGAGTTACAATAAAACTTCTGAAATAATAAACAATATTTAATTATGAGGCGTCTGAATTTTTAGGCGCCTCAATTAATATCAAAAAACCAAAATAAAAATTGAAAAATATAGCAAAAATATTCACGCCATTTGCGGAAGTAGGCAAGGGCACCATGGCTGCTATCTATGGTTTATACATATTAGTAGGCTTACTATGGTGGACATTCTTTGTTCCTGAAGCTTCCTTACTCCCAGCACTTCCCGATGTTTTGAAAGCCTGGGGTCAATTATGGAAGAGTGGTTTATTTGTTCATATTGGAGCAACATTAAATTTAATGGGTTGGGCTATATTAATTTCTTTAGTAGTTTCTACGATATTTGCATACAGTACGCCGATTCCAATCCTCCGACCACTTGGTATTTTACTTACTAAGTTTCGCTTCAATCCGATTCAGGGCTTTACATTATTCCTGACGGTGGCAACCGGCGGCGGAAGAACTCTGCAGATTGTGCTATTAGTAATATTCACTTCTTTCTACTTCATCAACAGTTTGGTGCATGTAGTAAAAGATATTCCGGACGAAGATATTATTCGCCGGAAAACTCAGAAGATGAATGATTGGCAAATATTATGGAAAGTTGCTATTAAAGATAGACCTGATTATTTAATTGAAGTTGTGAGACAAAACATCAGCATGATGTTGATGATGATCGTCTCGGTTGAAGCAATGGACGTCTCGCAAGGAGGTATAGGCGCTTTGATTATTTTCACAACGCGCGCCTTAGCTTTCCCAAAGATTTTCGCGCTTCAATTTACAATTCTTTTTATGGGCATTGGAATTGATTATTTACTTCGAGCTGCATTTAATGCCTTTCCGGCGCAGAAAAGGAGCAGATAATCATGGGCTATAAACCATTTGAAAGAAAAGAAACATTGATCACTATGACTAATGTTTCAAAAAGTTATGGCGATAAACTGATAATTACTGGCATAGGAAGTGAAGAGCCGTTAATAATTCATAACGTTAGACGGCCTGATATGCAGCAAGGGCAAATTGTTGCCTTACTTGGGGCATCGGGTAGCGGGAAAACAACATTGTTAAAGTTGATCACCGGAATTCTTAAACCCACCACAGGTAGTATCGTTATTCCGCATATTGATAAGAACAAAATCGGCGAATATTGTGAAGTTGAAGCCGGCGATGTTGGGTTTGTGCAACAGGATTTCCCACTGTCTCGTAATGAGAGTGTCCTTAAGATGTTTAATGATGCTGCTCGTAAAGGGGTCATTCCAAAGGAAGAGCAGTCAGATAGAATTAAGGAATACTTAAGTACCTGGGGATTGTGGGCACAGCGAAAACTGTATGCCAATAATTTATCAGGTGGCCAAAGACAGCGTGTTGCTATCATTGAGCAGCTTTTATGCTCAAGTCACTTTCTGGTATTTGACGAACCATTCAGTGGCCTTGATGTTAAGAATATCGACGATGTGAAAAATAGTTTCAGGAAAATCAGCACTACTGATGAAACGAATACTATTATCTTTACAACGCATGATATCCGTCTGGCTGTTGAATTGGCAGATTCAATCTACGTTATGGGATATAAGTGTGATGAAAAAAATGAACGTATCCCCGGCGGAACAATAATTAAAAAATTCGATCTTAAAGAAACCGGGCTTGCCTGGGAAGATACATTTACTTCAGCGCATAATGATATCTCGCAGGAGATAATGGATACGATCAAAGCACATTGAAAAATTGAAACGAAACGTTTCAGTTATGACCCGCTTAAACACAGCGGGTCTTTTTTATTTTAAAAATAAAAACAGCCCTTAGCATGGGGCTAAAGGGCCGTTTTCAAAAACAAATACTAGTTCATCGATGGAGCCGCCTTCTTGTCGTTGCAGCGTTCGCAATTGCGAGCTGTCGACAAATCATAGATGGCTGCCAAACCGAC
>CAZVMF010000010.1:0-37767 GCA_964628045.1 uncultured Gammaproteobacteria bacterium | reverse complement strand
TTCTTCACCAAAAATAATTTGTTTAGGCATATGGTTATTCAATTATCATCATTAAGTCGCCCTCTTGAACAATCGGATGCTCGATGCCATCGATTTTTATTTTCTCAACGCCCCAACCTTCTTTGTACATAACCTTGGCGCCGACGGAAACACCAACAGGTGCGATCTGTCCGTTATCCAAGCGTTTACCCGGACCAACGGCAATAACTTCACCTTTCTTAATCTTATCTTTATTTTCCATAGTTTGCGGCAAGACCAAGCCAAAGCTCGTAATTGCCTCGTCTTCAATCGGACGAATGATTATATAATCTGATAGTGGTTTTAAGTTCATAGTTTGTGTCATCCCCGCGAAGGCGGGGATCTAGATAAATAAATTAAAAAATAGAGCCGTTAGCAGTCTAGATAAAAGAGTGCTAACAGCTCTATGTTATAGCCGATTTGCCTTAGTGTCAAGGCTTGGACTTGCGTACTTTATAGATAATAATAAAACCAAAAACAATCATTATTAAACTTACAATTTGCGGCCAACGAAGTCGTAGCATAATTGGTGTTGGATCAATTTTTATAAATTCTAAAAAGAATCTGATTAGACCATATCCAATCAGATAGGCGCACATAATTATGTGCGCCGACAAAGATTTTTTTATTGCCAGTCGATATAATAAAATAGTTAAAATCAACAACAATAACGCTTCATATAAAAAAGTCGGATGAAAGAATTCAAATGTTTCAAATCCGGGCGGACGATGAAACGGATTGATCGGGATTCCCCATGGCAAATTCGTCGGCTTGCCGAAAAGCTCTTGGTTAAAATAATTGCCGAATCGGCCTATCGCCTGACCAAGGGCGACGCCGGGAAAAAATACTGCGGCGATATTCCAAATATTATAAATGGAGTTTTTTCGCAAAAAAATAAAAAGCGCAATCGCCCCGCCGATTAACGCACCGTGAATCGCCAAGCCGCCGTTCCAAATTTTTAAAATTTCAAACGGAGCTTGAGAATAAAAATTCCATTCTAAAAAGAATTCATAAACGCGCGCACCAATAAGACCTCCGACAATCGTCCAAATCGCGGCATCGATTATTAAATCCGGATTAATGGATCTTTTGTTCGCGATAAATATAGACAATAAAATTCCACAGGCAATAGCAATAGCCATAATAATGCCATACCAATAAATCGTTATCGGTCCGGCCGCAAACGCCACAGCGTGCGGAATGTATGTATGCAAAAAATTCATACCTTTATTGTCGCAGGAAAACTCAATAATTTCAATTCGGGTATGAAAAAAGGCCTTGCGATGTTTTTGGCAAGACCCTTCTTCGTAATAATATTATTTTTTTGCTTTTACTGATTTTACACCGTGCATATCATCTCTTAAGTACTTTGAGTCGAGAATGAACTCGTCAGTTAAGAGAATAATATTGTAAAAACCGGGTGCTAGGCTGCCATTTGTACAAACCGTACTTATAAGCAACGCATCATTTTTGTGTTCAGCAGCATATTTTTCAACTGTTTCAATGCGCCCGCTACGTCCATCAAATACGGAATCAATCCAAATATATGTATATTTATGATTCCATCTTGTTTGACCACTTGATAACTTATAAGAATCAAGCGCGCCCGAGAAACTCAATATGTTATTCTTGAATTGTTGATCAAGATTAGTTGAGTCTACATTCGCCGGAGTTTGGAAAAAATAATCACGGTGCATAAGCGGCTTTGATTCGTCGTTTTGCTGGCTCGTAGAAACGTTGGAGCCGACTTTATCAGTGGATTGATGTGACGAACAACCCTGAAAGCAAATAGAACTTATTATTACGAAAACTAGAAAAACAATGATTGAATTTTTCAACTTATTTTTCCTTTCTTTATAAAATGAGCGTTATTTTTAGTTATTTATATTATATCACATAATGCTATATTAGTCAAGAATATACAAAAAACCGCCCTTTTTCGGCGGTTTTCTGCTGTATCTTGTTATTTTACTGCTAAAAAGACGTTTGTTGCTTGATCATAGCCAAAGTTAAAACCAAGGTAATAACCAAGCCCAAGTCCTGCAACCAAGGCAATAAGCCCCCAAACAATTACGCGTGAATGGTCCATATGCAAAATTAATATATCTTTATTATAACAGACTGTGCCCTCGGCAGGAATCGAACCCGCATCTTAAGCTCCGGAAGCTCACGTCCTATCCATTGAACGACGAAGGCGTTCTAGGCTTTGACCGCGCGCGCTTCATTCCAGGCCTGCCGGTCATTTTTCAAAACCCGAGCATACCATAGCAGTTCTTCAAAAAGTTGTCCAAACTTTTTATTCCATTCATCAGGCGCGACAAAATCTCCAGCTTCGTTAAGCGTAGTTAATACATTGCCGACATACACAGCCGTACGAATCGGAATCATTTGGAATTCAATTGAAACTAAACGCAATTGTTCTATTCCGCGTGCTCCGCCTAAGATACCGGTAGAGACTCCGACAAAACCGATTGGCTTTCGATTGCACTCTTTATAAATATGATCAAAAAACATTTTTAATTCGCCGGGATAGCCGTGATTATATTCGGGAGTAACAACAACAAAGCCGTCAGCACGCGTCGCCTTTTCTTTCCACTCATTCATTTTCTCGGTCGGCTCTTGCGTATAGGCTTGATGAAAATCTTTTACATCCAATAATTCAATTTCAATATCTAAATCTTTTGCAAATTGAAAAAGCTGCCGAGCAACGTGTTCAGAACGTCGTCCGGCTCGAGCCGTGCCTAAAACTATGGGGATGTATAATGACATGAAATTAATTACAACCCAGTGACGTTTTGCATTGAGCCTGGCTTTCGGCAGGAACCTTATCGCAAGCCGCGCACTGGATCGCTTTTAGATCGGTAGCGCCTGAAGCTTTCGCGCCGGCATTCATCATGGCGCTTATGTCAGTAAAGCTGACACCGCTTGGAACTTCAAAGTATGAACTGTCTTTTGACCATGTGGCGCATTTATAATCATACTTGGCATCTAAATCAACCTGCTCTTTTTTCTGCGCTCCGCTCTCGGCGCTTGCTTGTTCCTGGGCTGAAAGTTTCATTTTAAATCCGGTTTTCTCTCCATCCATCCAGGTATACGATGTATCGTCGGCAACAATCATGTGACCGGTACTGGTCTTACCGGAAAGACTTGTAGAAAAATCACTGCGCATATTTTTTCCGTCAACAAAGAATTTTCCGTTCATCGAGCCCTGGTTGACTTCGCACTGCAAAGGCTTTCCTTTTAAAGCAAGGGCGCGCAATGATTCATTGCCAACCATTTGCGAATCATCAGCCAAGCGAGTTTCCGGCATTTTTCCGGCAAACTCGTCTTTATCCTTATCCTGAGTAATAAAGAGATATGCGGCGGCGATAACAATAATTACGGCCACAGCAATTAAAGCTTTTTTATTCATATAATTAGTTACAAGCCAAAAAGCGGCTTAGTATTAAAATTGTAGCACGCCCAAGCTATAGTTCCCAAGACTGTCCGACGGCCGGTACGGTAATCTCTAGTTTAGGTTGGGCTTTTGCCAATTCTGTTTTAAAGACTGCGGCCTGGCCGCTTTCAGAATGTACGAGAAAAACCTTATGTAAACCCTTAAGGCTTGCGATATATCGCAAGAGTCCATCTTGATCGGCGTGAGCTGAAAACTCGTTTAAGGTAACTACATGAGCCTTAACATCATGCCAACGGTTATAAATACGAACCGGGCTGATGCCTTCGAGCAATTTCCTGCCGAGCGTATACTCAGCTTGATAACCCGTTAAAATAATTACGGCGCGGGGATCAGAAACCACATCTTCAAGATGATGAAGAATGCGTCCGCCTTCGCACATTCCGGATGACGCAATAATAATAAGGGGTCCGGCGGTTTTTTCTAACGCACGAGATTCATCAACCGAAACAACTTGTTTCATGTTTTTAAACATAAAAGGCGATTCATGATTAGGAAAATCGCGTGCAGTTTCTTCGTCAAAACTGTCTGTATATTTTTTAAATACATCCGTTACATTATTACCCAATGGACTGTCGATTACTATCGGGATAGCCGGAATTTTTTTGTCGTTAAATAATTTATGCAAAATATATACAACTTCTTGAGTTCTACCAAGCGCAAAAGCCGGCATAATTATTTTCGTTTTATTGGCAACCGCATCAGTAATAAGCTTTATCAATAATTCATTGGCAACTTCAACATTTTTATGTTTACGATCACCGTAGGTGCATTCGCTAATAATCGCATCAACCGGTTCGGAAATTATTTCCGGTTCCGGTAAAATCGGCACCTGCGTATTTCCCAAATCTCCGGTAAAAGCCAATCGCTTTGTTTCGCCGCTTTCGTTGCTTTCTAAAATAGTAACAGCCGATCCCAAAATATGTCCGGCATTATAAAATTTAAAACGACATTCATTGCCTAATGAATGCCACTCGCCATATTCCGCCGGAACAAATAATTCACAAACCGCTTCAACGTCATCAACTGAATAAAGAGGCGGTAATAATTCATCGCCCGGTTGAGCGTATTTTTGCAAACGATTAAAATCCTCGAGCTGAACTTTTGCCGAATCAAGCATAATCAAACGGGCAATATCAATCGTCGCCGAAGTCGCGTAAATGTTTTTATTAAAACCAAGTTTAACGAGCATCGGCAACAAACCGCAGTGATCAGCATGAGCGTGCGACAAAATAACGGCGTCGATCGAAGCCGGATTAAACGCAAAGTTTTTATTCAGCTCATACGCTTCGCGACGACGTCCTTGATGCAAACCACAATCTAAGAGGATTTTTAGTCCATTTGTTTCAACGAGGTGCTTCGAACCGGTGACATTTCCGGCGGCGCCGTGGAAGGTGATTTTCATACGGTTAGTATACGTTATTTAGAAGAAAATAAAAAATCCCGAAAAGCCTAAGCTTTTCGGGATATAACAATGTACTACCTTTATATTACGTTTTTACTGTCCGCACAAACGGATGCTCAACTTCAACGATTGGGATAATATATTCCAACTGCTGTTGGGCGAACTCCTGATGGGCGCTTCGCAAGTCCCTCGGCCTTGTTTCTATTGTCAAAGCTGCGACTATAATATATTCCTGCAAACGTATAAGAACACGCTCTTTTCTTTCGGCGCGTTCCCACAACGGATGCCGCACATTGAATGTTATGCTACCCGTTTGTAAATCAAATTCCCAAAGCACGGACTTTCCGGACATTTCTTCATATCGAAGTTCTAATCCGATACCCTGCTTTGTAACGATTTTTCGTTTTGTTCCCTGAGGACCCTGAGCTTTATTTGATTCTTTGTTCAAACTCTTGGATTCTCCTTTGTTCGGAGTTTTATCGGACCCTGAACTTGGTTCACCATTTTCTCCATTATCATCATACAAAGTGCTCAGCTCTTTAAGATCAGTCAGTTTTTTACCTTTGGCAAAGCCGGAATGACTGTGCCCGACTGTCCCGATTTTAAACAAGCCAAATACATCTTTTAAATCTTTGTATTCAGGAAGCTGCAACAGATCTTCAATTGTTTTTAAAGAACGAACACCGGTTAACTGCCATAGTTCGTTCTTTGATTCATCTTTTATTTCCTTAACATACTGTTTGCCGTAATCCTTTACCCATAGCTCAATGTATTTGCAGAAATCTTCGAGTGTTTCATTCTTTTCAAAATGAGTTCGCTCTTTAACTAACTTTACCTTTTCAGCACGCATCGTACCTTCAAAGATTCCTGAACTAATAACTTCCACGGCTTCAGGAGAAAGCAAATGGCAAACTGCTTCTGATCCGAAATTCATCCTGAACATATCATGCAATACGCCGATAAAAACTTTTCCATTTCTTCCTTTCTTAGACATTTTCCTGGCCAAATAAAAATCCAAAGTGATTTTACCGGCTTTCTGCCCTTCATATTTCACGGTTTCAAGCTTGGAACCTTCAAAATCCGGAGCCGTAAACATATCCTCTTCTGCTTTTTTCTCTTTTCCCCGGCGCAGTATCTTTATTTTAATTGTCGTGTTAAGTTGGCGCATTTTTTCACCAAACTTTCCAACAATCTCTTCCTTGAGGTTTTCCAAGTTAATCTTGGTAACAATGGCGTCTGTTATAAGATTATGTAGCCTTACTTCAGTGCGCCAATTAACATATTCCTTGCCGCGAGGCGCCGTTGAATTGGTGCCGTAAATATACTTCGGAACCTTTTCGTTGGGTATACTATCAACATCTTCATTTTCCATAACTTTTCTGTCAAAAGTCCAGCACATATAACTGCAGGGATCTGACTTTGGAGTTGAGGTAAAAAAGAATTGATCACATTTATTTATCGGACTTATCATTCCTACGCCAAAACGTCCTAATTTATCAACGCCCTTTTTTCTGGTATTACAAATTGACACTAATGATTTCTCAAATTCTTCTTTACTTACGCCATCGCCGTTATCACGGACCGTTACGGTACGTTTTTTATAATCAACACTGACATAAATAAAACGAGCATTTGAGTCCAAAGCATTTTGAACGCTTTCGAGAAGGACAAGTTTTAAGTCAGGGTAGGTCTTAGCAAGTTCAATCAAGGCATGACCTAAATGCAGATCAACCTTACTGCTATTCTTTTCGCTAAGCGTCGTCATTTAGATTTTTTCCTTTCTGCTAAATTTCGGCTACGTGCATCTTCGCCGCACAAACTTTCAACTGACTTGCTGAAGTTGTACAAGTTATTAGAAATGTTGAATAATTTTTTTCTGTCTTCAGCGTTTATTAATTCACGCAACGCCAATCGTTCACCGGCGGTTCCATTAACCAATGTTTCGGCCAGTGGAGAAAGCACGGTAATAATATTATCAACTGAGCTCAGTAGTTTTTTAAACGCTTGAGCGTCAACCGTCGGCTGCACAACTTCATTTGTATCCATTGCTGAGCAAATTTCCTGTATTATCTTAAAACGTTCAGGCCTTGCATCCTTTGCTTGAAAAATTTCTTCATCGAAGACAGCACAAAACTGTGCAACTTTTTTCAAACGTTCTTTACCTGGAATTCGGTCACCGGTAATCGGACGCATAAAATCATCTTTAAATGGGATGCCCATTTTAAGATATGGATTATCTTTAATATTGATGATGTCATACGCCAGCAATATTGAGATGTCCTTAAATGGATCCGGAATGCGTTCATATTCACTAAACGTGCAGCCGGCGCCAACAAATATTTCACGCAGCTTAATAAGAACAATGCCGCGTGGAACAGCGGTTTCACTTATCCATGATATAACCACGTCTTTAGAAACACCGCAAAAATCACCTATGAGCTTAATTACATCAATTGATGTAGCCTCGCTCATGGCAAAAAACTTTTGTAACAAGTCTTTAAATAACAACAAGGAATTATCCTCCTTTTTCTATTTATATTTAATTAATATTTCAATGTTCTAACAAAAAAATCCTGATTCCTTAGTTAATCAGGATTTCAATGAAATGTCAAGTATATTATTGGTAACGCTTTACTATAATTTTTTGCGAAACATCTCGATAATTACCGGCCTTATCATAGGCACGCAAGGTAATAGTATAGTTTCCGGCCTGCGGAAACGGAATATATACTTCCGAACCGATTGGGAAAAATATTTCATCATTAATTTTTAGGTAGAAGACGCGTTGCAAGCCGCTCATTGAATCACTTCCCGTAGCCGTAAAGCGAACTAAACCGCCCGGCTTAATACGATTCTCGCTTGCCTTTAATTCAAGTTTTTCCGGAGGACTCGTATCAACACGCGCCGTGATTGATCCGGAAATTAATTCACCGTTGGCATTCTTGGCTTGAACTGTGAAAGTATGAACTCCGTCAGAATAAACGGTTTTATGAATCGGCGGAACCGAAGGCGCGGCGCCTTCAAGTGAAGCCGGCAAAAATGGCGCCCACGAAAGATCAACACTACGTTTCGAATACCATCGCTCAGGATTTGGATGCGTTGGTGAAAACAACACTAAACTTTTTTGACTGTCGAGTAAATCACTGGTATCAAAACGCAGTGTCGAATCAACGCTCATGCGCAACACATTGGTAGCCAAGCCGTCATTGGCCAAAACTTGCGATTCTTCAAGGAAGTGGAGTGAACTTTGACCAACTGCTTCTTGTGGTCGTAGATATAGATCCGTGACAACAGCACTGTTGCCCTTGAATCCGGGATTAGGAATTATGCATTCCATAACAATTTTTCCGCTTTCAGAATTATGCTCAGTAATAATAAAGTTCTGACAAACTGAACGATCCATATCAATGGATTGAATCTTTAATTCTTTTGGATTGTACGACAAAGCGAGACGGATCGCATTTATTGCTTCACCGCCGGTATCGAGCATCACCGACATGCGTTGAGCAAAACGACGATCATAAACTCCGCCTTCCGGCTGAAAACGCAAGATGGAATTGTATAACGGAAACGGATGAACCTTAAATGCAATAAAACGGTTGTAAAAAGCAATGGCAAAAGCCAGGCAGCTTACTACATAAACAACTACAAAAATAATAGTGAGAGGCGAAGAGAGCCATGAATATTTTTCTTTTCGTTTTAAATTACGATGAAGCAAAAATAAAATAATGAAAAATAACGCCAAAGGTATAAGGGCCCCCAGCACGGTAACAACATACACATAGCGCAATGGCGTAAAAATCATTATACCGCTTGATGACGCTTCGGAACCCGGCAACCATAGATTTTGCAAAATAAACAATCGCAAGTCGGGCAATAACGCGAAGCGTGTTGCCAAATTGGTATGAAGTATATCAATTTCCGGTCGTAAAAATTGCGCTAATAAATCTCTGCCGATCTGCCGCTTAACACTCGCTCCGGAAAGACCGAAATCTTTTGTATAAAATGCCAACTCAACACCTTGCGGCAAATATGTTTTGGCAAAATATTTGGCATAGGTTTCATCAGCCGCGTATCCAAAAAAAAGCGCGCCAATCTTCTGTCCGTCTTTATATATAAATTGGCCGCTGGCCAACACTGGTAAGCGCGCGTCAATCGTACTTATTTCAACAGCAGCCGCCCCTTCGCCGGTCTGCATCATTTTTCGTCCAAGTGCGTTGTTTAAAAAGAAGTTATCTCCAATTTTATTGTTAGCTTTTGAACGAGCAAGCATGACCCCTGACTTGTTTGCAACACCAACAAGGGGAATGCCGCGTTCATCGGCATTAAACGCAAGCAGTGAAGCTATTTTATCCAAATCTTGCGAGGCTACGGCTTCAATCAACTCGGGCCGCGCTGCCAATTCGCCATTCTTATGTAAGAACAAATCCAATTCATGCTCAATACCGTATTGAGTTTTTGTTAATGAAAACTCGGCGTCTTTTTCCGGATATTCATGATGCGCAAAATAGAGCAAACTAATAATTGCTAAAAAGGAAACTATCAAAGCCGAGCAAGCCACTTTAAAAGAAAGCGTCTTTCTCAATTGAGAAAACTCACGTTTTAAACTCTTTGTTTTTGTTACAGCTTTTTTCATTTCGAACGACTCTTTACTTCATCAAAAACTTCTTTTGAAGTCTTCATTATATACTCTGACAAATCTTTATAATTCTTTCCTCGGGTCATAATGCATATCATGTAAGGACTTGGTTTAAAGTAGACTATACCGCAATCATGCAATTGCTGTTCTCCTTCCGTATAGGCGCGCACTCCGAACTTATGCGCGATCTTAATCTCTTTAGGCATTTTACCGGTTAATCCTTCATTAAACTCACTTTGCTCCAAAACTTTCAAGGCGCGCTCTGACATTTGCGGATTTAGATATGAGGCATTATAGAGAATACGAAATATTGAAGCGTATTGCTTAACGGTAATTTTTGAATTTGATAAATCAGCTTCATAGCCGACTATTCCCAAGTCGCTTAAGGTGCGGCGAATGATTTCATAGTTCGGTCCCTTTTCTTCAAGCCAGGCCGTAAGCATATCAATCGCTCGATTGTCGGAATAAACAATCATGTAACGAATAATTTCATCAAGCGTATATTCGGTATTAAGAGACAAAGTCTTTGCCGGCTCCATAAGCTGAGAGTTTTTCGCAAAATCCGATGGAGTTCGTAATTTCTGATCTAGCAATTTAGGATCCGATTCAGCGTATTTATAGACGGCAATCATCATTGGCAATTTCAACAAGCTCATCGGAGCAAATTCTTCCTGCTCATTAAAGAAAAAAGTTGGTCCGTTGTTTAAATCACGAAAATATAATGAAGCATCGGTAATTTTCCCTTGTTTTTTTATTTCCTCAAGCTCAGCTAACAGTTTTTTCTTAAATACAGTGTATTCAACCTGCTGCGGGACATCGTCGCCGCAACGCAAGGGATTAATATGAGAATATCTGCATTTTTCTAGTTTGTTAGTTTGTGTAATTTTTGGTTTATCGGCTCCTTGCATCATATACAAAGCACCGATTGCAAAACCGCAAATCAAGATAACTATATGGATATAATATTTTTTGAGAAAAGCCATAAATGGTTCTAGTATCTATCCTAAGTATATCGTTATTTTATCCTACTGACAAACATTTTCTCTATTTGACAAGCCTCTTATTTGCGCGTAAGATTGGCAATTAATAAGAAATTTCGAACTTTAACAAGGAGATATAAAAATGGGGACCAACTCCGCTATATATGCTGCTAGCTTTGACCCGCCAACAAACGGACATTTATGGATAATTAATGAAGCAGCTAAACTATTTTCAGATTTACGAATCGTTATCGGCATAAACCCAACAAAGAAAACCATGTTTTCGGTCAATGAACGAATATTCATGCTTAAAGAAATGACGCGTCACCTGGGCTCAGCAGTTTCAATTCAGACGATGTATGATCGCTTTCTCGTTGATTTCGGACCAAAGATGAATATCAATCATATTATCAGAGGCATACGATCAGCGACTGATTATGAATATGAAAAACAGATGAATGATATTAATCGCCGTATTAATAAGAACGTCACTGCTTGGTATCTATTACCACCACCAAAGATCGCTTCTACCAGCTCAAGCACCGTAAAATCATTAATCGGACCAGCAGGCTGGGAATTGGAAGTAAGCAAATATGTTCCTGACAGCTGCTTACAATATATTATGAAAAGAGGGAGCACCCTATACAAGCGTTTACAGCAGTTAGGCTTAAAATCTGAGTCAGAAAGACATGAAGCATTTTTTTGGAAAACATTAGTTGATGCCTACACGGGTCCAACGCGCCATTATCATAATTTTAAACACATTGCACGAATGTTGAAAGACTTTCATGAACATGGATTCTTAAATACCTATCAACTAACGCCGCGACCAATGGTAGAAATGCCTAATCCGCTCGCAATGGAACTCGCCATTTGGTTTCATGATGTTTATTATGTGCCCAATGAACCGCTTAACGAAAAAAAGAGCGCGGATATAGCCGAAAATTGGCTACTTGGGCTTCCGAAAGATTTAATCGATCGAGTTAAGGAACTTATTATGGCCACACGTCATACAGTTCCAATTCATCCGTCTGACAAAGAAGCTGCTTTTATCATTGATCTTGATTTATCTATCTTAGGAAAAGATGAAGAAATCTTTGATATCTATGACTCCGGCATTCGTCACGAATTCTCTGAATACTCAGAACTGACCTTTGCCCGGGGAAGAATTAAATTCTTAAAATCGATACTAGTTAGGGAGAGAATATTCACTCATGATTATTTTTTCCACGAATACGAAGAAAAGGCGCGAGCAAATATTACTCGAACCATTGATCGATTAGAACGTTCTTTATTATAAATAAACAAGCAAAAGGATTGTCTTATGACAATCCTTTTTTGCTATCTTCAAAACTATATTTTTGTAAGGCTTTACGCAGTTTTAAATAATCGGGAATCGTTCGTTCAACCAACCTCCAAAAGCGCGGCGAATGATTATGTTCTTTAAGATGACATAACTCATGCACAATAATATAATCGGCCAAATCTTTGGGTAATAGTGCGATCTTATAATTAAAATTCAAATTGCCTTTTCTTGAGCAGGAACCCCAGCGCGTCGATTGATTTCTAATACTGATATTTTTAAACTTCAGTTTATATACACTGTTAAAATATTCAATTCGCTCATGTGCCAATTTCCGAGCCGCTTCTTTATGTTCTGTGTATTCGGCTTTAGTATCTTTAATTTCTTTCTTTGGCAACTTTTTAAATTCTTCTAATTTCTTTTCTATCCATTCTTTTTTACTAGCGATAAACCTTTCAATAAAACGCTGAGAAATTCGTTTCGGCGCCGTAACTAAAACAGATCCGTCACGACGGATCATTAAACGTATTACTTTAGAATTACGAAAGCGTTTTAATTCAAAATCAATCATAGCTGCATAGTACCATATGAAAAAAGGATTGTCTGTTAGACAATCCTTCATTCAAAAGATCAATATATTTTTTATCTGGTCCAAGCGAAGACCAAGAAACCGGTCATCCGTTTGTATAAATGTTCATACTTTAATTCAACGGAAGCACTGAACCCCTTCCATGAAACTGAATTATAGTATTCGGCAGTAAGACCGCTTCCGAGATTCTTTTGGTTCTGATAACCAAGGGCAATCTGTCCATACTGACCAAATTGTCTTCCGGCTATTATTTCCTGTTTTTCTATATCACCAGTTTTTTTCATATCAACTTTAAAAGAGTATAACCCTTTTGTGCTGATTGGACTGAAGTGTTTATAGAAAAAAGGAGGAATCGTTAAGTAACTAGTTCCAACAATATAGTTATCCTTGTTGAAATAGTTTTGATTTACATTTAGATAGCCAAACTGCGCTCTAAATGCGTAATCATTACTTGCCCGGTCGAAGTTGGCAAAAGTAAAATTGCCAAAATCCTTGAACTCCGTTGTGCCGGCGAAGAACCAGGTTCTGGTTATTTCATTTCCAACCGCAAAGTACATATGTTTAGGAGTAAAAGCCACCCAAGCATATTTACTATCAGCCAAGTCCTTAAAACTTTCGGGACCATGCTTTGAAACAAGTCCCATTTCTGCACTTACATACTCGCTCGTTAAACGGTGAAGTACATAATAGCGCGGAGCAGTTATTGGGCTATAGCCGCCGCCAAGTTCAACTGAAAATGAATAACTCTTTGTAGTGAGCTTTCCATACAAGTCTACAAAAGTTTCCATTCCCTTTTTTCCGGGATCACCAAGTGTTAGAATACTTGGCTCAAAATAGAATTTTTTTGTTGAGATTGCATTGGTGAACGAAATCATTCCAACATCATCAATTGTTTCTCCATGTAGATTATTGTAATAATCATATTTGAAAAAAACATGTTTTGATAATGTCAGCTCAGCCCGCTGAATAGTAATAGCATTATCTACTGCATCAAAGCGTGAACTTGTTTCGGTTAATACCTTGAACTGAGCCTGAAGCGGAACAGCCAATAAAACGATGAATCCAATTACGATACTTTTAATCGTAGTAGTCATTTTTAATTCCTTTTTTAATTTGCTTTACAAAAATTCATTAATATAGGATTATACCATTTTTACAGATTAGTGTCAATATCTCTAAAAGGACCGTTTTCTTAGCAAAACAACAAAAAAACCGGTTATCCACCGGTTTTCTTGAAGATTTGAAATCTTTCTATCTATTTCCCAAGCTGGTCAAAACAGCAATAACAATTAAGGCGACAACAATACCAATAATCCAGGTAAGTGCTTTCTTAGCTTCATTCTTTTCACTTTCATTCAAGCCCATGTCAAATGGCGGATATTGATCAGCCATTCCGAGCATGTACGCGTTAACGCGATTGCTCCAGATCATAACACTTTTATTGATCATAAAGAGGGGCTTTGGGAATTTGCCGGTAAAGAGAATCGCGAACTGCGCCGCGACGGCGGCAACGAATCCGATTGCGCCATAAACGTATAACACTATAAAGTGCGGAATCAGTAACAACGGCTTAATGATCATCAAGATCGTGGCTAAGCCGAGCCAGCGAGATGAGTGTTCCGGATATTCTGCATGCACCATTACCGGATATGGTTTTTGATTGTTCTCTGACATATATTAATTATTTTTTAATTTTATAATTTTTAATTAATGAAAGTTTCTGCGCCCGTGTCATTCTCTTAATTGCGGCTTCACGCTTTAAAGCACTTGATCTATCTTTTGCCTTCTCCGTATATACAATTTTAACAACTTTATGCGATCGTGTATAATTCCCACCTTTCCCATTTTTATGTTCCTTAAATCTTCTTTCAACATCAGTTGTAATGCCGCAGTACAAAGATTTGTCAGAGCAAAGGAGGAGGTAGATGGAATAAACAGACTTCATAAGGATATTAAACTACTTCAGTTAGTTTTCTAAACATCGGTTCTTAAGAATAGACCAAATACATTCTCTCTGTGCCACTTAATTGCACTTAAATTGGGACGTGACCTGGTATCTTGTGGAACTAAAATCTTCTTTCCATTTTTATCCGCCAAATATGGTACATGCATAGCTTTTGGGTGTACTTCTATCTTATAATCTTCAGTCAACGTAAAAAATCCTTTATCAAAAGCCCAGTGCAAATTACGCTCTAAGGCCATACCATTTGAAGGATGACTACCCCCTCCCGCTGCTCGTGCAAATATATGAGCGGCTTCTAAATTTTTAAAGTCTTTATATTCAATTACTAGATCTTTCCCAGTTATTGCGCAGTTATCCTCATAAAAATACAAAATTAAGTCCCTAAACGATCTGCTTCGTATTGTTCTTGTCGAATAATCACTATCTTCATATTTTGCAATCTTGATATCTCTCACTGGTTCCTTAAAAGACAGCTCTACAATTTCTTTAGGAATAATCTTTTTACCGAATTTAATTTTTTTTATTTGCGGTAAAAAAGTAAGCTTTTTAAGCTCGACTAACGCATGAGCTCTATACTTTGTAGGGAAAGAAGTTTCAATAATTTTCGATAATTTTTTATATTCTAGATCACTAGGTGAAAATTTTAGAAGCTTATAAGTCAAATTATTCTCTGGCGATTTAATCTTTAAAATTAAAACAATATCGTCGGGCTTAAAATAGTTTCTATCAATATCATTATCTACATTCAGATACAATCTATACTCATTACGATTTTCTTCCTCCTCCTCTGTAGCGGATAAGCTATTATGATATTCAAATTTGGTTAAAACAATATCATTAGAAAACGGTGGAATTACGTCTAATAAAACATTGTCATTAACAATGCAGTCACTAAGAGGGGGAAAGAAACTAGTTGCCGCTTTTGATATAAAAAAGAATCTTCCGGCCTTGCCTGGTTTACCTGCACGATAACCTAATTCATTACTATTTAGCCTACGAAGATAAACCAGATTATTAAAAGAATTATTTTCCATATTGTTAAACTATCTATTAGATAGAAAAGTATAAATTGCCCTTGCGATTGATTCTGCAAAAAGTGGGGGTACCGCGTTTCCTATCATTTTATACTGATCACCCATACTTCCTAAAAATTTAAAATCATCAGAGAATGATTGGAGGCGAGCTGCTTCCCGAGGGGTTATAGAACGAGCTTGCTTTGGATCGGGATGTATATGACGCAAACCATCCTTATATAAATGTGCGACAATTGTATTACTCGGCTGATTTGGATCTAACACATGATATTTGTGAACATTAGAAATTTTTCCTGTTTTCTCTGTATAAAGTTTTTTTAAATCATGTACATTATTATACTTTTTTTTCTTCCTATTTTGATCAAGTGCCAGTTCTTTAAAAATTTGTATATCCCTTAATGAGTGGTACCTTGGAACATGGTTCTCTATATTGTTTTGTCCAATAATCCTATGAGAGACTTTTTTGTCTCTAACAATAACCGCTTTTGGCAAATTAAAAATTGCATCTCTCACCGTAACTTTTGATTTTTTAAATTTAGGCAATATGTTTTCATAAAAATCTAACAACATTTTTTGTCTATCACCTTTGAAATGGGCCTTGCTTATTCCAATAATAACCAATCTTATTCTTTTCTGAGGAACACCAAAATCAGAAACATTAAATGATGCCTTTTTTAAATCACTGATGATTGTATAGCCAATCTTATCAAAAGAGTCTCTAATTAAATCTTCAATTAAAATACCGTCAGGCTTAGCACTTAATAGTCCTAAAACGTTTTCAAAAACAAACAACTTTGGTTTAAATTTTTTTACTATTTTTATATATGTTTCAAATAAGAAATTTCTATAATCATTTCTCATTCCGTTTTTATCCCTAATTCTTCCTGCTATCGAGTAGGCTTGACATGGGGGGCCACCCACAATTATATCAACATTACCCCCTTTATCTTTAATTATTTTTTCCAACCCTGCATGTTGCCCATATTTTTTGTCTGACCAACCTTTTAGTAATTCATCAGTTCTTTGCATATCAAAATTTAGAGCAAACCTTTCCGCATCCTTATGCCCCCATTTTGTTTTTAATCTATTAATTAAAGTATTTAGAGAGGGTTTGTCCCATTCGACTACCGCAATAGTTGAAAATAAGTTAGACGACTCAAAGCCCTCCGTTAAACCTCCGCAACCCGCAAATAGATCAATTGTTTTTAATTTATTTTTCATATCCAATATATTTCAATAACTGTTTAGCAATTGCAAGTCCTAATAACGGAGGAACTGCATTGCCAACTTGCTTATATTGTTGTGTTCTAGTTCCAAGAAAAATAAAATCATCAGGAAAAGACTGTAGCCTTGCATTTTCTCGTACCGTAGGAATTCTATTATACTTATAATGAAAATGATTTCTATGCCCCGTATCAATTGTTTTTGAAGGTTTCTTGCTGTGATATCTAGTCCAGGCTTCGTTAAATTTTCTACTTGTTCCTACTCCCTTTGGCAAATCTTTATGATTACCGCCCTCAGGAACCCTAGAGATAACAGATACCACCATGTCTGTATGTTTTGTTGCCACATGATTATATAAGAAAGCCGCCCTCTTTCTCATGTGTTTTTGGTAAACAGATAAAGGAGCCGTGTTATACTCTCTTTTTTCTTCCCCCAAGTTTTTTTGAAGACTTGGTAAATCGCTTATTGCATCAGAACAAGTTACATAGTTACCCGGAGTATTCGTAGCTTTGGGGAATTCAAACTTTCCATATTTTTTTTGTATCCCGACAAAAACAACTCTTTTTCTTATTTGTGGTACACCATAATCAGCGGCGCAAAGTATCCTCCACTCAACATTATATCCAATTTTAGTTAAACGGTTTATTATTTCATTTTTAACTGCGCCTTCATACAACCTTACAAGTCCAGGTACATTTTCTATTAAAAATGCCCTGGGCTTCAATTCTGCAACTGCCTCTATAAAAGACAAGTAAAGACGATTTCTTTTGTCATCAAAATTACGCGTTCCTGTTAAAGAAAACCCCTGACATGGTGGACCACCAATCAAAACATCAATTTTTCTTCCTGCCTCTTTTTTTATTTCTTGTATGGCTTTCTTATCAAAAAGATCAGCATTTAGTACTTTGCTTTCTCCATGATTTACCTTAAAAGTCTTCAATGACGATTCGTCGTTATCTACGCCTAAAATTACATTATAGCCTGCGTCAAGGAAGCCCCTTGAGAGCCCGCCACAACCACTAAAAAGATCAACAACTGTTAATTTTTTATTCTCGTTCATATATTGAATATTATAGCAAGAATAAAATAAAAAAGCTGGCCCGTATTATATCTGTCCTAAAGACAGTAAAAACGTCTTAATATTAGGGAATATTATAAAAAACTTTCAAACCTTACGAAATGACAAGTATACCCGCCAGGATTCTTTTGTAGATAATCCTGATGATACTCTTCCGCCGGCCAAAAGCTTGTTAGGGGTTCTAGACTCGTAACGACCGGATTTTTCCAGCGTCCTGACTTATTTACTAAATCTATAAAATCTTGCGCCTGTTTTTGCTCTTCATCATTGGCATAAAATATCGCCGATCGGTACGAAGTGCCCTTATCATTGCCCTGCTGATTTAAGGTCGTCGGATTATGAATTCGAAAAAAGAAATCTAGAAGATTTTTATAAGAAGTCTTTTCATCATCATATTCTATTTCTACCGCCTCGGCGTGCCCCGGGTGATTTTCGTAGGTCGGGTTTTCATTCGCGCCGCCGCAATACCCAACGCGCGTTGCAACAACGCCCGGTTCTTTTCTAATTAGTTCCTGCATTCCCCAAAAGCAGCCGCCGGCTAAGACAATGGTTTTATTCATATGGCTTAACTATAGCTCAAAGCTCCTATTGCCTCAATTGACAGCTTTTTTGTTCAGCGTTAAGGTATAAAAAAATGAGTTGAACATTAACATATATAACCAACGGAGGTAGACGATGCAACAGATTCCAGCGCTTCAGCAGATCTATGGCAAGCGTCCGGCATTGAAACGAGATTTTTCAAAATTTAACATCGATTCAATATTAAGCACGGATATTGTTATTCCGGTAGAAGCCGGGCTTTCCTACAAAAAATTAATTCCGCTGTATGAAAAAATTACCGGATCAAAGATAATGCTGTCATGCACGCAATTTCTTGATCTAAGTATTCCCGACGAATGTATGATTGAAAAAAGGGGAGGCGTTACCGCGGACAAATACCTTATTGTACTTGAAGCTGATCCGAATAAACGCAATTACATTCAGGAACTTACGCCGAATAAAATCCCGGCGCTCACCGCCCTGACCCTGCGCGAATACTTGCTTTTCGATCTCACATGTTTCATACATCATCACAAACATCTTGATGAAGTATATTACTACAGCAGCACGCAAAAAGCGCGGCCGTATAACGTATGTTTCGGCAGTATTTTTAAATACGGCAACTACGAAACATTTCCAAAGGTCTTTCATCACCATACAATGACCGTAATCGCTACGCACTGTATGGCTACCTGGAAAGAAGCTATTTTCAGAAATTTCAAAAAAATTATTACCGCTCCTTAAACAAAAAACCCGGAAAGCAATTTCCGGGTTTATTGTTTAGTAATTAGAAATGCCAGTCGGTACTACTACGCCTTGACTGGCGCATCAGCTCCGGCCCAGGCATTCATCGTGCTTAATTCCGTATGCCCGGCCGCTTTCATAAAGAGGAACAATTGCATTTTGTAGGCAACTGCAAACTTCAAAGCCATCATACAATGCAAGGCTCTTGTCTGCTTAACCCAAAAATCAACTTCTTCATTGAGTTGCTCATCACTCATCGACATTACCAAGTTTTTTACCTTATCGGCCTGTGCATCCATCGCGGCGGCAAAGTCTTCCAACTTCAAATCTTTCACCCGTTCGGACTCTTTTGTAAATAATGTTTTATCGCCGCTTACCACCGACTCGATAGTTACGCCGATGATAATACTGATATATTGCAAAGTTTCTAAAATGCTGCGCTGTTTCTCGTTTGGTCGATACTGCAAATCTTCTTCACGCAATTTTTCTGCCAAATGGCGAATAATAGCAAACTCATGCAAAACAGAACCGATAAATGCTTCTTTTGAAATCATGGAAATTTTTTAATAATTAATTTTCGAGCTATAAAACAATTTTTGTTTCATTACTCTACAATCGTCTTAAACCCTCCGTAACACATCTTCTTCATATCAAACGGCATTGCCATACTAATCATCTTCGGATCATTCATTGCTGGATCACTCATTACTTTCTTATTGACCGCATCACGATGCGTCTTTGACTTGAAAACAATATAAGAAAAAATTATTGTTTCATTTGCTTTTGATTTTGTCATCTTTGGAAAAGCCAAGGCTCCCTTCATTCCTTTCATATCGTCGCCAATGCATTCTTTATAATCAAGCGCACCGTGCTTCAACCACATCTTTTTTCCCCAAAGCGCCATCTTGCGATAAGCGGCAATATTCTTCTTAGAGATTGTAATTACAAAACCGTCAACATATGACATATATTTTATATTAGTGAATTAATTCCTTACAGTATAGCAAATCTTTTAGCGGTTGAAATAGTAGATAACAAAAACACCGATAAAAATAAGAACGCCCCCGAGAATTGTCGGGAGTGACACATTATTTTTAAAAAGAATATAACTAAACAATGCAATAAAGATTGGATAGGAAATTTCTATTAATCCAGCGAGTGTCGCGTTTTTTGCACTAATAGAATACGCAATTAATAACTCAGCAATTAAAAAAGCTCCGATGCTCGCCAGAACATATCCGAGCAAACGACGCGAGGAAAGAATCGCATCAATATCGGTTTTAATAACTCCACTAAAATAAGCAGCCACAAAAGTAACTATGAATGTAACTAAAGAAATAAGTGCAAGAGAACTAAAAATAGAAATCTTTTTATAGACTTCTTGATTAAAAACATAGGTCAGTCCCCAAAATAACGAAGCGCCAAGCGCGAGTATAATCCACATATATTATATTTTTCGGCTATCATATGCCCAATGCAAAACGGCTTGTCGCTGCCGCTTGCGACAATCAAGGTCGCCCAGTCGACAATTTTTCTTTATCTGCGCGATGTGCCGCGTAATCATCTTCCATCGATGAATCTGTCGCTCATCTTCAACGCCCAAACGCCGACCCATATAATACCGACAATACCACTGAAACCAACCGCGCGGATCATGACGCTTATTGATCCAATGTTTCCTCTCCCATTCTTTTAACGACTGACTGGCGTCGACTTTAAAATAATTAAAATTCTTATCGTGCCTTTCCGGCGAAAGCTTAGCCCGCGTAAACCAATCTTTCGGAAATTCTTTTCGGCAATCTGTCATATACTTTCCACCGAAAACCCCTAGCGCGAGCATTTGTTTCGGACTTAGCTGCGGCTTAAACTCAGGCGCAAAATTCTTACCCATCGGCTCAGTCAAAAAATACTCATACTTTTTCTGCATGAGATCATTCACTATAACTTTTTTTGGTTTCTTGAGCATATAGTCATATATTGACATATTATTAAAGCTGGCGCTAATATGAGATATTTAATGGACATTAACATCACATTTATTAAAGAAAGGAGCACGGAATGCTCAAACCATTTGGCTTAACTGGAAATATCGGCTGCGGGAAAAGTACTGTGGCAATGCTGCTCCTGCAAATTTCTGAACCCCTAATTGCCGATGTTGTTATTTTTGATACGGATCAAATTGCAAAAAACGCGCTTAAGAAAAAAATATTTTTTAAGCCGTTAAAAGAAATATTTGGCAAAAACATATTTAAAAACAAAGAATTAGATCTGTCATTATTAGCAAAAATTATTTTTAGTGATGACAAAAAACGCAGCCAGCTTGAAGCGCTCATTCACCCATACGTTTGGCAACAAATTGAAATGGTAATCGATAAAAGAACAAACCTTATCCAAAACAACAAAACAATATACATTGTTGAATCAGCTCTTTTATATGAAATTGGCTGGCAAGATAAATTCCGGGCAATGATAGTTGTTTCATGCGATGAAGCAGAACAAAAACGCCGTCTACGGGAAAATCGATTAATGAGTAATGATGCGATTAATAAAAGAATTGATGCTCAATTAAGCAGTGAAGAAAAAGAAAAGCGTGCTGACCTGCTTGTTCGTACTGATTGCAATTTATTTTTATTGGAACGTAGGGTCCAAAATCTCTACAACAACTTAGTCCAATTAAACCGTACATTGTAAAGAAAAGAAAGGAAAAGGATTGTCTTTGGACAATCCTTTTTTGCATTTTAACTAAATATTTTTTTCCTGAAAGCCTCTCGTTTATCTGTATCGTCGCGTAGCTCTTTTAAGAAATATATGAAGTCTGCAGAAATCCGAAATCGTGGTTCATCGGCAAGTGCTAAAAACTCTTCAAAACTAATTAAACGTAATTCAATTTTTTCACCCGCGTCCAATTCCTGCTCCTGCACTTTCTTACAATTGCGAGCTATAAAAAAATGCTCGTGCCATAAAATACTAGTTGACCTTGCCGTCTTTTCAAAAAGTAATTCCCAGTCATCGGATTCTCTACCGGTTTCTTCAAGAAGCTCGCGCTTTGCTTCGGCGAGCATATCATCTTCACTGTCTGCCCGGCCTCCGGCTAATGACAAGAAGTTTCTGCGGCTTGGCTGATCCTGCTCTTCAATAATAATCTTATTATCGACTGTAGCAATAACGGTGACGGTCGAAGGCCGCCAAATGCGTTCAAAAATTTCAATGCTTCCGTCAAACATTTCTTGTTCCCATTGCCACACTTCAAAAATCACTCCTTTAAAAGCAAGCTTGGCGTTTTCGGGAATTCCGGGACGTTTGATTTCTGACATACCTATAATAATTCTAGTAATTCCGGAAATTCCGGAGTGCAAAAATGCTCTTTGTCAGTAAATTCATGATAAATCGCATTAGGCAATTTTTCTTTCAACAATTTGAATGAATCCTGCATAACAGAATCATCATCACTGGAAGTAAAGACTTGCACTGGAAACCGATTTGGCATATTAGCATCAATATCACATTCCAAAAAAGACAAATCAGTCGTTAAATCATTGCCAGTATCCGTTATCCACGGAGCAATTAAAAATAACGAATGAATTATCATGTCTTTGTTTTCAGAAAGATAACGAAGCAAGAAACCACCACCACAGCTATGCCCAATCAAAATGGTGTCAGCATCTACTTCAAATTGTTCGAAAACTTTTTTCCAATTTTCATAAATCGGATCAAAAGGCTGAGGCATTTCCGGGGTCTGAGAAAGTTCGTTACGCAAAACCAGCTTTTTTTGTAACCAAGGGAACCAATGAGAATTAGAAGGCGAAGAAAAAACTGGGTTATAAAAACCTTCTTCACTCGGCATGCCGTGGATGATGATTGTTTGTTTCATATACTATAATAGTAGCACAAGAAATACTTAGAAAGTAACTTAAAAGGACTAGATTGCTCTAGCCCCTTTTTGTTTAAATATTGTGTTTTAAATTAAAGATCTTTTAAATACTTGTTCATCTGCTCCTTGTCTTTAAAAAACATTTTAACCGACTGATCGGTTCTTCCGTTTGACATGCAGCCGTATCGAGTACACTGCCCTCTGTATATAACCTCTACCTCAGGTTCCGCTTCAACTTTCTCATCGAAAACAAAAGTGGTATTTCCGACAGCAATAGAAACGTTGTAAAAACCATCAAGAAATATAAGCAGAGCCGGTGTTTTATAATGCCCCTTAGATCCTTTTGCTACCTTAAGGAGTCTGCAGCGAACCAAGAATGTACGGTACACATAATCCGTATCAGGAATTTCGTCACCTTTACTGGCCCTTAAGTCTCCGTACTCCTCGATAACTTTTGTCCCGGGTGCTCTTAATTCAAAACCTAAAATTGTAATTGCCGAAACATTAATTGTTCTTTTTCGTCTTCCATGTCCTTCCGCCTCAATTTGATTTTTGCGATATGGATCTTTTACTTCATCAGAATCTTTTGTATTTTCTGAATTTTCGGTCATTATGTCTCCTCGACTTTTAATTGTTGAATGTGCTTTTTCTTTTCTTATTGGCTTTTTACCATAAAATCAAGAAAATGTCAATGGCTACTATTTAGTCTTATTTTTGCGAAAGTTTATAGATTACTCCGCTTGAATCGTCCGTTATATAGGCCGTGCCGCCGGAAAGGACGAGAATATCGACCGGACGACCGAGCTTCTTTCCCTTGCTCGTCAGCCAACCGGAAATAAAATCTTCAGCGCCTTCATAGTTTCCTTTTTCATCAAGCTTCAAACGAACAATTTTATACCCCGTTGGTTCGGAACGATTCCATGATCCATGAAACGCGACAAGCAAATCATACCAATAATCTTGCGGCCAACCTTCTTCGGGAATGAACGCTAAACCAAGGGGCGCGGAGTGCGCCGGTAAATCAATAAAGGATGGCGTTTTATCATTGCACGGATTTTGAATATATTGATTCTTATCAAAATTAGTATCATGAACATTTTTTCCATAACAAATCGGCCAACCGTAATTTTTTCCTTGCTCGATGATGTTAATTTCATCGGGCGGCAAATTATCGCCTAAACGATCGCGTCCCATTTCCGTTGCAAAAATTCGACCGCTGACTGGATCAGTTGTCATAAAAGGAGAATTGCGTAAGCCATCAGCGTATTCACTCAGTGTTTTTGTGTTAGTATCGTAAGCCATGATACCGCCGCGCATCTGACTCTTTTCATTACAGACATCGCATGATGAACCGACTGAAACTAACAAGATGTTTTCATTAGGCGAAGGCAGGAAATTCAAACTACGGGTAAAATGACGGTCGCTCGCTGCGGCATCTAGGTCGGCAAGTTTTTCGTATGAAGCAAGCGCGGGGGACTGAGCGTCATACAAAAAACGCCCAAGCTCGCCGTGCTGTGCGACATATAAATAACATGGCAACTTACGATCATCAATCGGACAATCAAAAGCCATGCCATGCGGCTTATCTAATTTACTCGCTAAATTTTTTCGTGTTTCTGCTCGACCATCGCCATTAGTATCTTGCAGTGCAATAATAACTCCTTCTTTGGTTTGCGAAACTAGCAAACGACCGCGCGGATCAAGAACGATTGCTCGCGCGCCCGGAATTTTATCAGCAAAAACGTTTAATGAAAAACCGTCCGGAACTGTAATCCCCGGGATACTAGCTATTTCCTTGGTCGGAGTTGTATTAACTTCTTGAATCGGATTATTTTCTTCCTTAGTCGGAATATTTATTGGACCAATATTCTTTTTTACCAACAATAAAACACCAACAACAAGTAAAATTATTACTATGGTTATAATAATTTTGTTTTTTGAGTGGATCATAAATTTTTATTTTATTGCACTAATTTAAAGCGCGCAATTTTTTCGTCTTTCCACTCTACTATTTCTAACCAACTGCTCAAAGGCCGCACAAAAATTAATTCCGAATCATAGGTCGCTTGATAAATAACACAAATTTCATCACTTGATTCAATACAAGCTAAGTGAATAACCTTGTAGGTATTTTCTGGATATTTATAATGAGAATAGATACCACCAACTACAACTTTTTTTGAAGCCTCTTCTAGCTCCTGATGAAGTTGATCGTGATTTTTATGATTTACTGAGACTTTAACGTTGTCCATATATTTTCCTCGCTTTAGCGAGGCGTAGGCGGAAGAGGAGGGATTCCTACCTTCGCTTAAGCTACGGTACGTAAACTTATTCTTGCGGAGAGGGCGAGATTCGAACTCGCGAAAGACGTGAATCTTTACTACTTTTCGAGAGTAGCGCTTTCAACCACTCAGCCACCTCTCCATAGTATACACTTTTTAATTTATCCTCCGAATCCGCCCTTGGCGGAGAAGGAGGACTCGGCCACCCTTCCAACTTAGTAACAAGTTACAAGTAACAAGTGGCAAGTCTTTTGTTTTTAACTTGCAACTTGTAACTTTTTACTTGAAACTCTTTAGTTTATGAATTTCTTCTTTGGTCAAATATTTCCATCGTCCGCGCGATAATCCGGCGACGGTCACGTTGGCAATACGAACACGAACGAGTCGTCCGACATGACAACCGACTTGTCGGAACATTCTTCGAATCTGACGCTTCTTACCTTCTTCAAGAACTATTTCAAAAGTTCGTCCGCGCAAATGCTTGGCGCGCTCCGCCTTAACCGTCCCATCGCCGCCGCCAATGGCGACGCCGCGTCCAAAAGCATCGGAAATTTCTTTGACCTTCTTTTTAATTTCCTCTTTACTTACTCCCAAGTCATGCGACAAAGTAACAACATACACTTTGCGGATATTGTACTTCGGATGCGTTAACTTATAGGCAAGTTCACCGTCGTCAGTCAGGATAATCAAACCTTCACTTTCTTTATCCAATCTGCCGACAATCGCCAAAGGTTTGTTAACGCGGACAATATCAAGCACGTTATGTTCACCCGGAAAGCTACGCGTTGTCGAAACAAAGCCTTCGGGTTTATAGAGCTTAATATAGGTATGTTCTTTTGTAAACCGCAACGGTTTGCGATCAACAAAAACTTCATCGTCCGCATCGGCGCGATCACCGAGTTTGGCAGTTTTACCGTTTAACTTAACGCGTCCGGACGCGATTAATTTCTCGGCTTGATGACGAGATGAAACTCCGGCTTGAGCTATTAACTTTTGGATGACAATTTTCATAAGATGGATACGAGGGCGACTAAGAGCCAAAACATGACCGCCAAATCATTTTTAAAATAAGGAACATCGACAATGCCGTGAATTAAAATTGCGAGCATTGCGGCCAATAATCCCAAAAGTATCGGATCACGAGTTTTAAGATAGTGGGCAATTCCGCTGTAATAGTAGCGGACAATGATGAAAATAAACAAGAGCAGGCCGAGTATTCCCAATTCCGACCAAAAGTTCCAGACTATATTATGCGGATACAAATAAATTTCCAAAGGCTGCCAATGACTTTTGCGATAGCTTTCATCATTCCAGACGCGTTTAAGAAAATCATTTTGATTTAAGCGATCGCTGTTATAAAAAAATCCTTCCTGATGATAGGGCTTAACCGCTTCTTTAAATCCGAGCAATCCGGCGCCGGTCACCAATCGGCCGTCCCGCAACATTTTCCAAGTCTCTCTCCATTGCAGTCGTCTGATTTCTCCCGAAAAATCATGCAATGTTGCTCGATCAACAATATAATTTCTAATCGGTGTTTGCGTCATCGCCACGGCAACGGCGATTACCGCTGTCAAAGCGGCGATGCGCGTGTACTTATTAATGAAGAGACAGGAAATAAAACCGGCAATGGCGACGGCGAATAAGGCGCCGTCGGATTTTGCGCAATAGATTCCAATAAAACCGATTAAGGTTGCAGCAGAAAACAAATAAAAATATTTCTTGTTATTTTTTAGGCTGGCCCAAGCCGCATTAAAACTTAAAATGACAATCGGCGCCAAGTATAAACCGACAGCGTTCGGATACGGGAAAATCGAAGTAGCGCGACGCTCCGCCGCATTGGCCCAAAACGGATTAGGAATAAGATCGCCGGTAATATATTGGTACATAGCAATCAAAGAAATGGCGATTGCCGAATAGGCTAAAGCGACGAAAGCTTTTAAGACTTTTTCTTTAGAATTAAAAACTGAAATAAAAACTATAAAAGCTAAAGCCGGTTCGAAAAAGTAGGCGCGCCAGATTCCCAATGTTGAAAAACTAATTCCCGAGATCGTCGCCGCAGCTAAGCCGATGGCCAGCCATAAAATTAGTTCTCGGTAAAATGGTTGCCGAACCGACAGGCGCGGTTTTTTTAACAGCCAAACAAAAAACAAAATCAAAACAAAAATTTCCAACAACGTTGAAGGAACTGGACCAATAGAAAAACGAACAACGTATAACGGCAAGCACGCGATCATTACTAAACTAGCTTGAAATAAATTTTTCCAAGCCAAGTAAGCAAACAATATTGCAGCGATAATAATTAAAAATAAAAACATAATTTATTATAGTGTCATCCTGAACTTGTTTCAGGATCCATGTAAACGTACTCAGTACGGAATAATGGATCCCGACATTCGTCGGGATGACACGGAAATTACACCATTAGTAAATAAAGTCCAAGTCCGACCAGAACAATACCGATTGTTTTTTGAAAAATAACACCGCGTCCGATTTCTTCATCGATGAATTTCGGAAACTTACGCGCCAATACAATAATAAGGAAAAGTAAAAATGCATACTGCGTTCCTTGCAGAGCATTAATAAGCGAAACATTGTCGCTCAAGCTGACTGCATAATTTAACATGATAAAAGCAGCAGCGGCTGCCAAACGCACGCCTAAGAAAAAGGTTAATTGTTTCGCACTACGATGTTCATGTGTTTTTGAATCTTTAATAAGTTTACGCCAAGCCGGAACCAACAAAATACACAGAACGCCCAAAAAACTGCCGAGACGTGACCACACAAACGCGCCGATAAAAGGCTGTCCGGTATGAGAATAAATATATTTGATAAAAACATAATAAGCCGCAAAACAAGCGGCGGCAATAACCGAGTTGATAATCAAGCGCCAAGTCGGACGTAACTCAACTGCAAATTCTCCCAAGGCATTTCCAAAAATATTTTTAGTCCGATTCCAAACTTCAGTAACCATATGCATGCGCGTCCGTTTTATTGAAATCAATAAACCGCCGGCAATCAAAACAACAAAGGCCGCCAACTGCTGCGGCGACAAATGGGCTCCCAAGAAAAGATAGGAAAAAATAAAAGAAAATATCGGGGTTAAGGCTCCGACAATCGGGACAACTCGCGTTGCTTCGCTTTGATGAAGTGCTTTATACCAAAAAACAAGCGTAAACAAAAACAAAAATCCGGCCAACAAATCAAGGATCAATTCATAGCTGGTCGGCACCCATGGACTAAAAATTAATAAAACAAAATTTCCCACACTCCAAATACCGACATAAAATGCATAGACGATAGAAGAGTGAATTTTTTTGGAAAGCAAAAACTTATCGGCGACGTGAACGCCGGCGTTTAATAAATATGAAGTAACGGCAACAAAAATCCACATATTACAAAGAATTATTTTTCGCTATCCGCGCAAAAGTTTCTACTGAAGGGCGGGGACGCCGTTCAAAGGTTTTATAATCAACTTCGAATAAACCGAATTTTTTTTCAAAACCGTGCGCCCATTCAAAATTATCAATCAATGACCAATGCAAATATGCTCGCACATCAATGCCTTGTTCAATCGACTCATGAACATGTTTTAAAACTTCACTAATATACCAAGCACGATGATCATCATCAGCGTCAGCCGTTCCGTTTTCCGTTATATAAATTGGTTTATGATATCGATCCGATAAATCTTTTAGAACATGCGTTACTCCTTGCGGGTATAATTCCCAACCCATATCATTAACTCGTTCATTTTTATTTTTATTCATTCCGTAACTAATACGATGATGAAAATAATAATTCAAACCGATAAAATCTTGTTCATTTTTAATGTGATCAAGAAAATAATGATTCCACCACCAATCAACCGCAGCGACGATCCAGCTATTTATAAAGCCCGGCGCCGCTTCGAAATAAATATTTGGCGTAGCAATGCCGATCTGGCTGTTCGGTAATTCATTTTTTATAATTTTATATGCTCGTCTATGCGCTTTAATCAAATGTGACAAAACACGAAGATACGAAATCGGATTTTTTTTCTGCGGCGGCCACATTCCTCTAAAATAACTGTCACCCGAATAAATGGTCGGCTCGTTTAGCGTTAACCAAAACTTCACGGTTGGGAAAGCCTCGACTAAACGCTGCGTATATTTTTCAAAATAGGAAACAATCGATGACGACGCCCAGCCGCCTTTTGCCGCAAGCCACAAGGGCAGCGGCCAATGCCACAGCGTTACAAAAGGCTCGATGCCTTCTTCTTTAAGTCGACCGATAAAATGGGCATATCGCGAAAGCGCGGCTTCATCAAAGCGTCCTTCTTCCGGTTCAATACGTGACCATTCGATTGAAAATCGATAGGCGCTCGCATTGATTTTTTTTAAACAAGCAATGTCTTCCTCAAAACGGTTCCAAGAATCAGCCGCCTTCCCGGATTGAAATTCAATCGGGTTTAAGCCGCGAAGCTCAAGAGAAGTAACCCGTTTCTTTGATTTTTCCCATTCGCTCCAGTCATTTATAAGCCCGCCCTCGATTTGATATGAAGAAGTGGCTGCTCCCCAGAGAAATCCGGCCGGAAAATGTTTTGAGTTTTGTTCCATATAATCTTAGTATATCACAAGGCCGACAAAGCTTCAGCAGGCAGAAATCTTGACTTATTACCTGAAATTTGGTTATAATGAGATGTATTATTCTTAAATTTTATAATTTTTAATTCTTAATTTTGAAATTATAAAATTAAAAATTAAAAATCACCTCTATGGTTCAAATGAAAAAGCGCACAAAAGCCAGCACACAACGGCGACGTGCCCACCTCGCTCTTAAGGGAAAAACTATTAATAAATGCCCTAAGTGCGGAAAAGCAGTTCAACCTCATCGCGCCTGTTCCTTCTGTGGAACCTACCGCATGATGGAAACTGTCAAAGTAAAAGTAAAGAAAACTAAAAAATAATGAACGGATCCCTGCTTTCGCAGGGATGACACTATATGGCCAATCGTCATCTTTCTCGTACTTTAGCAATGCAAACACTTTTTGCCTGGGATTTTAATGAACGGCAAAATGCTGACATTGACGCGATCATAACAGAAAATTTCCATCAGTTCGCACCGAACTTTGATGATCATGGCTTTGTAAAAACATTAGTCAAAGGCGTTATTGATCATTTGGAAGATATTAATGCGTATATTATTAAGTACGCCACTGAATGGCCGCTTGATCAAATTACCATTATTGATCGAAATATTTTGCGCATTGGTATTTACGAGTTAGTCTACGATTCAAATATTCCGGCAAAAGTCGCTATTAACGAAGCCATTGAAATGGCCAAAACTTTCGGCGGTGATTCTTCGGGGAAATTCGTTAACGGCGTACTGGGAGCGATTATGAAAGAAATGCCGGCCAAGGAAGTTGATACAGTAAAAGCAGCAGTGCCGGAAACTGAGGCAAAAAATTAAAAATTGTAAAATTAAAATTTATTCATAACTGGGACATGAGAACAAACCGTTAAACCCCTTGTTGACGTTTTGCTTTCGTCCCCCAATCTATCATGAAAGACTTGCAGAAACTGGAAGCAACTATCGGGTACGCTTTCAAAAACATTGATCTCTTGCGTCAAGCAATGACGCACCGTTCGTATTTAAACGAACATCCTGAATTTACACTCGGCCACAATGAACGGCTTGAGTTTTTAGGCGATGCGGTTTTAGAAATTATTGTTACTGAACATTTATACAATACGTATCCGGATACTCCTGAAGGAGACTTAACTGATTGGCGCGCCAGTTTGGTTAATGCAAAAATGCTTGCTTCAATTGCCAAAGAATTAGCGGTTGAAGAATGCATTTCGATGTCTCGAGGCGAAGAAAAAGACGAAGCTTCAAAAGCTCGCCAATATATCTTGGCTAATGCCATGGAAGCATTAATCGGCGCCATGTATTTAGACGGCGGCCTTTCTACGGCCCATGTCTTTATCCACCGTTTTGTTATTTCTCATCTTGAGAATATTCTAGCCAATCGCCTGTATCTTGATCCTAAATCGCGTTTTCAAGAAAAGGCCCAAGAGATTGTGGGCATTACCCCGCACTATCGAGTAATTTCAGAAAGCGGCCCGGACCATGAAAAAATCTTTGAAGTTGGCCTATATCTTGATGAAGAACTTGTAGCCGTCGGTCGCGGCCAATCAAAACAAGAAGCTCAAGTTGAAGCAGCCGCTCAGGGTCTTAAAGTTAAGCAGTGGTCATAGCTTGTCCGACACCCATTTTTACGTTACAATTAAACCATATGAATCCAGAAATTCTAGAGAAAATTAAAGCAGACTTACTAACACGCAAAAAGCAACTTGAAACCGAGTTGTCTGATTTTACTGCGTCAGATGATGACCACGGTTATAATCATCGCGTTGCGCAAATTCCTAACTACGGAGATGAAAGCGATGAGAACGCGCAAGAAGTTGAACAATACACAACCAATCTTGAAGCGGATAAAGTTCTAGAGAAAACGCTTTCCGATATTAACGGCGCCCTAAAAAGCATTGAAGATGGAAGCTATGGCAAATGCAAGTACTGCGGAAATGACATTGAAGAAAAACGCTTGCTTGTTCGTCCATTCTCCAGCTCCTGCGTTGCCTGCAAAACAAAATTGCAGAACAATTCTTAATTTGCTATGACTGGCCTTATTGCCAGAAATAAAACAACGGTCATCCTTATAGGGGCCGTTGTTTTATGTATGGCTGATCGAATACTTAAATATATCGCTCTTGAAATTTCGGGATCAATTTCTTTGATTAACAATTGGCTCAGCTTTGAATTGCATACCAACAAAGGCGTGGCCTTTTCTCTCGGCAATGACCAAAATTTATTTTGGTTTATTTGTATTGTGGCGCTTATAATTGCTTATTTTATATTTCATCTTATTCAAGAAAAAAAGTTTTTTGAAGCCTCAGCACTTTTCGCGGTTTTACTCGGCGCGCTCAGCAATATCTCTGATCGCATTATCTATGGATCGGTCATTGATTATTTTTCCTTTGCATCAATTAATGTTTTTAATCTGGCCGATGTTTCAATCGTCATTGGCGCGCTTATATTTATTATCGAAAGTCGTAGAAAGAAGGTCTCTTGACTTATATCATGTTCTGTGCTATAGTTAAAAACCATTTGATCTTTGAATTTTTATAAAACCATAGAGGGACGTGTAAACCATGGGCAGCATTAATGAACACATTGAAATGCGCAGCAATATCGTTGTGGGAAACATTAAATTGGGCGCTGATTTCACTACTGATGCATTGTTGGATATCCAGGTTAATACATACTTACCAAACCAAATTGAAGCGGAATACCGCAAACAAACTGGTGAGCATGGAATATGTATTGATTGTCAAAATCCAATCCCCCCCGCTCGTTTAGAAGTAGTTCGTAACGCAATACGCTGCGTTGATTGCCAGACAATCTACGAAAAGAAAACGTAAAATACGAAACCTAGTTTCTTTAAGAGGCTTTCCGATATTCGGGAGCCTCTTTTTTATTTTGTTTCAAAAAGTTTCTCAATTCAAGGCTGTCTTCATTAAAAACAAATCCGGTAAAAGAATAAAAGCCTTCTGTTGGTTCTGCTGCCAACCCTAGAGAATTGGGAACTCGAATAATTATAAAAGCTAGATCATCTTTATTAATATCTCCTGTGAACGACCGCACCTTGTCACGGCGCTGCCCAGCCTGCATCGCTTGTTCTCCTGGAAGCTCAACAACTGTCATGTCTTTTTCATTATTATGGAATCCAATAACAGTAACAACCCCGCCAGCCTCACCCCAGCCCTCATTAAAAGCCAAATTAATTCCCTGAACATCCTTACTCATTCCACCAAACAAGGAGCAATTCGGGTACTCACTAAAACCCAATTGTCCGCTCTCTACTTGTATCGCCTTGTTTTCATTTACTAAACTAAAAACGCGTTCAGGAATTTCACGACGCACAATTAACTCTTCTTCTTTACCAAGAAAATAATTATATAACAAATTAATATCCCTTGGAGCAAATGCTTCACCACCAGCCTCTGTGCAAGAAGCAACAAAACCATTATAGACTTCTTTAGTTAACGCCTTGAAGTCCTCGGTCGACAATGCAAGATTTCCAGAGCGATCTTGGTTTAATTTTTCCATGGCTTCGCGGACCAAAAATTCAGGGTCAGAATGCAAAATTCGCAAATTATTATCTTTTCCTTGTTCGCTTGATTCAATTTTCATATTATTAAATAGAAATAGTTATTTGCCGTTGCGTCGGCGTTGTATGTTTAAATCGTATCACACTCGCTTTTTTTGGCATAATCGCTTTAACTCGATCGGCCCATTCTATCAAAACTAAAGCGCTCGGATCGTCTATATAATCATCAAGGCCAATGGCTCTCAATGATTCGGCGTTATTAAGCCGATATGCATCAACATGGACCAGATGATTAATGCCGGGATGCTTGGTAACCTTGTACGCTCTCATCAAGACAAAAGTCGGGCTGCTGACACTTTGCTTAATATTCAAAGCCTTGGCGACGGCTTTAACAAAAGCGGTTTTACCGGCTCCCAAATTACCAATAAGCCCGACTGTTCTCCCGGACTTCAAACTTTGAACAAATTGCTTTGCCAAAGCGGCTGTTTCTTTTTCCGATTTGCTTAGATAGTTCATAAAGCAAGTGTAGAGCCTTGCCGACAATAATTCAAGAGATAGATTGACAAGAAATTGCTATAGGTATAAAACAAGATCAACGGCTATTTTATACATGGAGGTGCTAGATGCAAAATTTACTTGAGCTCATTCAAAACTGCGATAGTGCCGAAACTATGATTTCCGATATTCGTGAAAAAATGAAAAGTGCTAAAAACGAATATGGAGAAACGGAAGATTACAGAATTTTATATAATGCTTTTTGCTTAAAAGCAGAAAAACTTGGTCTTGATAATAAAGATCATTATCTATATAAAATTTTCCAGCCGGATAAAGATTATCTTCTAGTTCCGTAGAAATCACATAGGCACAAAAAAAGACGAGGAACATCCCCGTCTTTTTTAGTATCTAATTTATAATTTCGGTTGCTTGATAACTTTTATAACTTGTCCGTTTACTAAATAATGATCGGCGTCCGAAGGATGAATATAAATCGGTTCGATCGGTAAAGTTGATTCCGAAACTAAAGCAATTTGCTCATTGGCTTTATCAAAATAAAATCGTTTAATATTTGCCATGTCGTCAATGACTGACAACACATAATCGCCGTTCTGCGGCGCCCGTCGACTTGTATCGATAATGACATAATCATGATTGTTCACCGGACCGCCGGGAATATTCTTTGCTTTGTTCATTGAATCACCAACTGCTTTTATAACAAATAAACCTTCGGCTTTTTTGCGACCGATTGTGTGCGGGGAAACCTTTAAATAACCTTCGAAGTTTTCTTCCGCGAAAATATCAGCCGGTCCGCAGTTGGCCGTTCCTAAAATTGGTAAAGTAAAAAGTCCGGTGCTCGGATTAGTAGTTTTTTTCGTGGCTTTGATCTCCCCGCTTTTAGTATTGACGGTCAGTAAGCCTTTTTTCTCAAGCTGCTCAAGATGATGTTTAACTTTCTGTGGATGACTTTCACCAATGAGCTGTCCGAGCTTACGCAAGCCGACTGAGCCGAGGTTCATTTCGGCGGCTAGGCTCAATAGCTTTTGTTGTAAAATATGCATATTTGCTTTGTATTCTATATATCCATGATATCATACTGGCAGAATTTGTCAAGTATGTTCAAGAGACTTGACAAAATAATTTAGATGGTATATACTGAAAGAGTTAATTCATAACGCGACTCATATGCACGCACAACTAAATGAACCAATCGAAGTATTGGTTAAGTTCTATAAGTCTCAGGTTGTCCCCTCGTTTTTTAAATGGCGCAAAAGAACCTATCGCGTCGAAAAGGTCAATCTTGTGCATCATGAGAAACAAGGCGAGAATCAGATTTACTATTTCAGTGTTTCTGACAACGCAAACTTTTTCCGATTGGCTTTTTCAACGCGCGATCTTTCGTGGCGGATGAAAGAACTCTACAATGAAGGATAAAATCATCGTCCATTTGGACATGAACTCATACTTTGCTTCGGTCGAGCAACAAGCCAATCCTTTTTTGCGCGGCAAGCCGGTTGCCGTCTGCGCCTATCTTTCTCCGCGCGGCGCGATTATCGCTTCCTCGACAGAAGCCAAAGCTAAAGGAATCAAAGTCGGCGTCGGTGTACAGCAAGCGAAGCTTCTGGCCCCCGACGTCGTTTTTGTTGAGAACGAACCGGCGAAGTATCGCTGCGTTACCAAGCGCATTTTTAAAATAATGTCGGAATACTCGGACGCCCTTGAGCCATATTCGATTGACGAAGCATTTTTAGATTTGACCGGCTGGGTAAAAGACTATGAAGGAGCGAAGCATGTTTGTCTTGAAATAAAAGAGCGAATTAAGAATGAAGTAGGCGAATGGCTGAAATGTTCTACGGGGATCTCCTATACAAAGTTCTTGGCAAAGTTCGCCGGAGACATTGCGCCGAAAAATGGTTTAGAAATAATCACTAAAGAAAACCTTGATTCGTATTTAGATCGCGACTTAATTGACGCCTGGGGAATCGGCCGGGCAATGTCCGTGCGCTTGCGGCTTATGGGCATTGCGACGCTTAAGGAATTAAAAGAGGCGGATCCGATCATCTTAAAACGTTTCTTAGGAATTTACGGATATTATTTGTGGTGCAACGTGAACGGCAAGGAAATCACGAAAGTTGAAAACGGGATACGGGCGCCGAAATCAATCGGACATTCGTATTGCTTGGCAAAACGAACTCGTGAAAAAAAGTATTTACAAACCGTCTTAGCAAAATTAAGCGAGAAAACTGGACGGCGTTTACGGGCCTTGGAATTCGAAGCCAAAAGCGCGCATCTGTACCTTCAGTATATAAACGGGGGACATCTTACTAAAACGATTCATGCGAGCGACGGATTTTTCACTACGCATGAATTCTTAGCGCCCTTGTATGACTTTTTAGGAACAGCGGAATTAAGCGACCCGGTACGGATGATGGCCGTAACGGTTACGCATCTAAGTCCTGTTTCCGAACAGCTCGGATTATTTTCTGATCGGCGCAAAGCAAAAAATATTAGTCGCGCCATGGACTTAGTTAACAATCGTTATGGAGAATATACCGTAACGAGCGGCCTGCTTTTTGATACACAAAATATTGCGCGCGACAGAGTCGGCTTTAGAAAGACAGTGAGTTTTGAGGAATAAAAAAAGAGGACCAGCATTGTTTAGCTAACCCTCGATCACATTGCCCTTGTGGTCAATGGGAATAAACATTTTTTCTTTCTTAATGAATCGTATAACTTTTGAAAAATCCTTAGGCGGACATTCATCAATCATAGAGAATTGAATAAGTGGGATTTTTAGCCAGTCACAAATATCTGAAAAAATCAGCCCACCCAAAATACGTTGCTTACACTCTCCACTTTCCTCAAGCGTGAATTCATAACGACTCTTTCTTTTAAGAAGAGCCTCGATAGATTCAATTTTGCGTGCAAGCTTTTGAATTGCCATAAGACTATGAGTGCCAGCGCCATGGATGGTAGTATATTCCATTGTTACAGGATCAATAGCAAAAGCAGTAACTTTGGCGGTACAACCGGTATGAATTAGAGTTTCTCCGCCTTGCTCATCTCTTTCCCATCCTTCTTCTTTTCTCAAAGCTATGACTAAACTATTTTTCTCTGTAGCACTTAACTTATAACATTTCTTAATAGCTTTTTCATATTCATCATTTGTTACTGCGGTAAAAGAAGGCGTACTTATTGTTAAGGTATCATCAAACTCTATTTTAATAAGTTCTGTTGGCAATAATTTTATTCGTAAAGCCTCAGCGACCAACTGATGATTGAAGTCGGGTGTGCCTAACATTTTTTCATCATCATTCTTAAGATAATTAAAATGATACGCCTCTTGCAGCTGTCGTGAAATAATTGACTGTTCGGCTATTGTTTCAGCGCCCAACCACCCCCTACTTGGCCTACAGATGCTCAGTGTTTTTTTAATATAACTAACCAGTTCAGGATCAGTATGAAAACAACAAAAAACTTTTTCATCATACATTTTTTCCTCAGCACCTTTACGAAATATATCATGCCAAAGCATAACAACAGGAATATTAATTGATACCCTGGTACGAATATATTCAACTAACTCAGTATGTTCATGATTAATTTCAGGATATTGATCATAAGTTTCCAACTGCTTGATAATAACCAAAGCGACTTGTTTTGCATCGAAATATTTTTTTAACTGACCAAACTCTTCTATAACATCTGTTGGATGATTAAATATCTTAACCAAAACACCGCATTCTTTTTCTAAAAAATATATAAGAGCTTCGCGGTCAGGATTTGTATACGATATTGAATCATTATCTTTTTCGGCATATATAACAATAGGTTTCATAACCACGTGCTCCTTTCTTTTTTAAAGTTCAAATTTTATAAAACCTTAGCACCACAATCTTGTATTGTCAAAAAAGACTCATGAAATGATTCATAAGTCTTTTTTCTGTGGGCGCACAAGGATTCGAACCTTGGACCTTCTCGGTGTAAACGAGACGCTCT
>CAZVMF010000009.1:0-39112 GCA_964628045.1 uncultured Gammaproteobacteria bacterium | reverse complement strand
TGAAGCACGGGTTCGATTCCCGTTATCCGCTCATGATTTGCGCAAAACAATATTAATTACATGCCAATATTCATAACCGGCATTTTTTGGAGCAGCAAAACCCTTCTTTTTGCGTAAATACTCAACCCATTTTTTATTATTAATAACGTTAAATACTTTAAGAGGAACCTTCATTGATTCCAAATAATCGATTTTGATTTTTTCAAGATCTAAAATCTTATTAATAATTCTTTCTCCCAAACTCGAAATATTTGTCATTAAAATGCCGCCGGGATTTAAAAATGTATTTGAATTACGTAATAAGTCGACAAGCAGAGAAACGCCTTCATATGGATTGTCATCAATGCTTCTCGGTCGAGGAATATACGGCGGGTTGCAAATAATAAGATCAAACTTTTTCTTTTTCAAATAATCGACACCATTGCCGCAGTAAAATCTCGCCCGCGTATCGGTTATTTGCTCTTTGGCGCATTGAATCGCCTCTTTGTTTATATCAACAATATGTACTTCTTTTACATTCTTATTTTTTTCTAAAATATATTTTGAAAGAAATCCCGAACCCGTTCCTATTTCAATAACGCTTTTGATATTCTTAAAATCAATCTTATTTAAATTTTTAGCAAATAACAAAGTATCGATTGAGGGTCCCCAGACACTTGGATACTTTCTTTGTTCAAATCTAAAAGACATGCCATTATATTCCGTGGTTCTTATGGCCTGAGAATACAGGGCATACACGGTGTCGCGTAAGGTCGGAGAAAACTTGTTGATTTCGTAGGTATCGGTGATAAGAACCGGACGCTTAATGGTCGCCACAAATTTGGAAACATCCTCATCATACGAATATACTCGTTTGCCGTGAACCATGTCTCGAGCCAAAATCATAGCCAATTCTCTACCATGGGCGTAAATATCGAGTTTATCTAAATTTTTGGAAAACTTTAAAAGCATAGATGCGATAATTATATCATATTGCCTAAAATAAAAAATCTTGACTAGCGGCTCGAATCTTGTTACTTTCAACTTATTGCTATGTCGCCGACCTGGCTCAATTGGTAGAGCAATGGTATCGTAAACCATAGGTTATGGGTTCAAGTCCCATGGTCGGCTCAAACAGAAAAGGAGGATTATGAAACAGACAGTTCATTGCAAAATAGTAGTGCCAAACAAAGAAGCTTGTATATTCTTCAATCAAGATGAGACACGCACTTATAACTTCAAAACAAGAATGGACGGGTATTTAACTATCAACAGTTTTTTCGACCATAAGTACATTGATGAAGATGAAGCTTGTTACTTAATTGGGAAAGTAAGTGAGCTTGAACTACCGAGCGGTGAAGAACCATTTGAGGATACTTCATATAATGAAACAAGATTCAACCGTTTTGATGAACCATTTACCGAAAATTAAACCCGGAGGCGACAATGCATCCAAAAATAATTGAATCGGCGGCTTACTTAAGAATACTAAAGCGTGATAGCGAAAGCGGTTATGACCTTTTGGCAATCATTATTTTTAAGGATGGCGGTTTGAGTGAGATTTTTTATAACAAGTACGACGCAGGTAAGGAAATGGGCGTTGCTCTTATTGACGGCCGGATATGCAGCGATGAGATCCCTCATCTTCAAATGCAAATTATAAACTCAAAACTTATTGCCTTCCCTGACGATGAAAATGATAAACTCATCGATGACATGGAGGCTGAAATAGTAAAATCGTTATATGAAGTTCACAACTATACTCCAAAGAGTGAAGAAGATAGAATAATAGTCGAACGATTGCTCACGGAAAAATTCATATACGAACAAAGCATTAATTGATCTTTACATTTTATAAAAGGACACAGCTGTGTCCTTTTTATTTTTTCTTAAAAAAGTAATTAAGCCACTTGTCGATATTTCCCAATAAGTGCGGCTCGGTACTGACCGTCGGCGGCGCCGGTGGAATGCTGAATATTGCCGAACTTGTAGTCGTTGATTCATCTCCTCCCGGTTTATTTTCAATAACAACAACATCTTCTCCGGGTTTTTTATAATTTAGTTTTGTTCGAGCTTCATGTTCTACAAACTGGTCGGACTTCATATAGTCCAACACCTGCTTCAGGCTCGAATTCTTATGTTCGAGTTCGTTGACCTGCGCTTCCAAGTCAGCAACTTCTTTATCAATCTCATGTTTTTGTCTCCAGTTTTTAGTAAGCGGAACAGCAAAAACCGCCACTAACGCAACGAGTAACAGAGTGATAAAAAATTGTTTGCTGAAAATTGTTCTAAGCATAGATATACAAAAGCCCTTTCTTGTCAGCCGAGCCCCACCAGAGCCTAGCTTAAGCATTGGCCTTGAAAACAGTGGGGTTTTCCAAAATATTGGAAAGCGTTACATTGCAGTAGGCGCGAGACGAATCCTGCAACTAATACAATCTAACGAATTTACCCCCTAGCGTTCCCCTGCTATAACACGTTATAACAAGAAAAAAGATGCCAATGTAATTTGTTTGATCCAAAACTTAAGACTAGGATTAATGAAGCTGGGGCGAAAAGAAAGAGCTTATAGCACAATCGTACCACAAAAAAACCGCCTCGGAAAGAGGCGGTTTTTATAAAAATATTGCTTATTGCTTTATACCATCAAGGTTAACATCATACAATATTTTATCCGTTACAACATTATATTTAAGCAATTCATTTTCTGAAAACCAAATTTTTATTTCTCGTTCAGCCTCCTCTGGTTTGTCAGAGCAATGGACCAAATTGCGAACCGCACGTTGGTTTACTCCAGCCAAAGCATATGAATCTAAAGACAAATCACCTCGAATAGTTCCGATGTTTGCCGTGACAGGCTCTGTTGAACCAACAATTTTTTGAACTATAGCGACTGCTTGATTGCCTTGAGCAACTAAACAAACAATAGGACCGCAGGTCATAAAGTCAACCAATTGTCTCACAATATCTTTACCGTATTCAATTGGTTCTTTTGTTAAAGGAATTCCTTGTTTTGCAAATTCTTCTGCAATACCGGCTCCCTTTTTTGTAAACCATGCCTCGTCTTTATTATAATGAGTCCAACATTGGTCTTCTGTTGCATTAACCATTTTTAAACCAATAATTTTAAGTCCAGTTTTTTCAATTCGAGAAATAATTTCACCAATCAAAGCACGCTGAACTCCATCAGGCTTGACTGCAATAAATGTCCTTTCTTGTTTTTGGTCTTGGGCCATACGAATATATTTGATGAATTAATACCACGATTATAGCGATGAACAGCCAATAATGCAAGAGCCGCCGTTAAAAACCGAATTGCCGTCGCTTGTAAAATGCAGGGTTCCATCCTGATCGGTACGGAATACGGTAATTCCTAAACGCTCTAAACGCCTCAGGATACGCGGCGAGGGATGACCATAGCTATTATTTACCCCGGCCGAAGCAATGGCCAGCTGGGGCTTAACCATGGCCAAAAAAGCATCACTGGAGCTCGTATCAGAGCCATGATGTCCTAATTTCAAGAGCTCCGACGGTAAATCAGCGGCAACTGTTTGCAGAAGTTCTTTTTCTTCCGCCTCCTCGGCATCACCTGTATACAAAATGTCCATTGCCTTATAGCTTAAGCGAATGACAATTGAACTGTTATTTGCATTAGAAATTTTTTGCTGAGCCAAACTTTTTGTCGGTGCAAGAATATGCAAAACCAGACCATCGAGCTCAATATTTGTTTTTGTAGGTCGAATAATGGAAATATTCTTTTCTGTGATTTTTTTCAAAAACTCATCGTATGCGGCGCCCGTCGACTGTATATCGCTTATCATAATCGCTCCGACCGTATACCGTTCCAAAACCGCAGACAATCCGCCGAAATGATCATCATGCGGATGTGTAACGACTATAAGATCAATACGTCGCTGCCAGAATGGCAAAGTTTTGCCAAGCTCGCGTAAAACCGCTTTATCGGCCGGACCGCCGTCGATGAGTATTGTTTTGCCGTTCACGGTTTCTATGAATTCTGAATCACCTTGGCCGATATTAAAAAAATACAAATCAAGACGATCATCTTCTGTATATAGAAACCAAAACGCCGCCAGAGCAGCAATGATTACAATAATCGTTACTACCGCAAAGCGGCGTTTCCCCTCCTCCAAGCTCATATTCTATTTAAGCGTGCTTGGTAATGGCTTCAGCTAAAATTTCCTTTTCTTGAACTCCGGTAAAACGTTCAGCCGGTTCTCCGTTTCTAAAGACAATTAATGTCGGAATGCTCATTACGCCGTATTGACGAGCGATTTCAATTGCCTGATCCGTGTCGAGCTTGCCGACAACCGCTTTACCTGCAAAATCAGTCGCTACTTCATCAACAATCGGTCCTTGAGCCTGACATGGACCGCACCAAGTCGCAAAAAAATCAACCAACACAGGTTGGGTTTTTGAAGCTTCGATAACTTCGCTTGAGAAGCTTTCTTTGGTGAATTGATGGGCCATATGGTTTAAAAAAAATTATAGGTACAGGCAATTGTACCATAGCCGCCTTATCTTGCCAAGAAACGTTTTGAACGCAGTTTTCTGTGATAGGTAATGGCAAAACGATGAGCTTCATCGCGCACTCGTTTTATCAAATGCAAGGCGGCAGAAGCCAAAGGAAGCTGCAAAGGCAAACTTTGGCCGGGGAAATAAATCTTATCCGGAGCTTTGGCGCTGCGAAGTCCTTCACCTTTTGTTATGCCGATTAAGGTAATTTCCAAGCCGGCTTTTTTTAAAATTTTTGAAATAACATTGAGCTGCTGTTTTCCTCCGTCAACGATAATAAGATCCGGCAATGGCCAATCATTAGTTAGACGGCGTTGAAACATCTCTGAAAGCATCTGCACATCACCTTTTTTACGATCGGTGGCGAATTTACCGACAATTTTAAATTTACGATATTCATTTTTATCAGCTTCGCCATTAACAAAAGCCACCATCGAGCCGACAGCACTTTTGCCAAAGGTATTGGAGATATCATAGCCTTCGATACGCAACGGGATTTTCGGCAAGCTCAAAACCTTAGACAGCTCAACGACATCATTGGCGTATTTTTCTCCGACGCTTAAGACGCGCGTATTTTCCAAAACCTGTCGTAGATACTCGCGTTTTTCTTCAGGCAAGGTTTTAATAACGCTTTTCTTTTTTCCTTCAAAAAATAAAATAAGCGGTTTGATAACCTGATCATTGTATTCTTTTAAAGTAACTTTCTTGCCGCAAGGGCCAAGACATCTTCCGATCTGATAATAAAAACATGGCTTTTTTTGAAATTTTTTCATTGTGCAATACGGCCAAATCTTTCTCAGCGCTTTTAAGGTTTCTTTAACCGCCAAGCCGCTGACAAAAGGACCGTAATATTTTCCGGCTTTGCCGATCTTTCTCGTTAAGAATACTCCGGGAATCTCGTCTTCCAAAGAAATGTGAATATAGTTAAAGCGTTTGTCATCGCGAAGCATGACATTATAATACGGCTGATGTTTTTTGATGAGATTGGCTTCGAGTAACAAGGCTTCGATTTCCGAATCAACTTCAACCCATTTAATCCGCGCAATTTCTTTGACCATTTTCGATTTCATCGGCGTATGATTGGCGCTTAGTCGCCAATACGAAGAAACCCGGCTGCGTAAATTAACAGCCTTCCCTATATAAACCAACTAGCCTTGTTTATCATAATATTGATAACAACCGGGATTTTGTGGAATATTCAATTTTTTAACATCATCGAGGGTCATGATTATATAATATCACAAAATAAAATGAACCCTTGGCATTTTCCGCGCAAAGGTTCATTATTTTAAATCCTATCAACTAGTCTCTTACCTTAAAAAAACAAAGGAAAAAACTATCGTTATCAAACGTAGGAGCGTCTATACAAAATGAAGTATTTTTATTACTCACTGGCTCATTTGGCTCAAATCCTGGATATATATGTGGTATAGGTGGCACTTCATAATTATTCTGCTGATCTTTAGTGAGAGAACTATATGCTTTATCAAGAGAATATGTCCATCTGCCTCGTGTAAACATATCCTTTCTCATTCTCCAAAGCAACAATTCGCCCTGAGCACCAACAAAGCTTGCGCCCTGAAATTTCATAAATTGAGAAACTTCTATTATAGAAGCGCTGGCACCGCATCGAACCCAAAACTTTTTAACAATATATTTTGCCCCGGGTTTAAGCGCATCAACAGTCTGGCTGCAGCTTTTTTCAACCATAGTTTTATCAGAGTGCCTAAAATCATTTTTAAGAGCAGAGTTAATTATCTCTACAGAATCGTAATCATTCGGTATGATTATTTCAGCCGCATCATATAATCTAAACCGAGTGTCACTAATTCCTTCGAATCTACCTCTGATTACTGAATTAAGAGCATTTCTGAGCAACCAGAACGGCAATGTTTTCTCTTTAAACCTTCTTAAAATTTCCCATTGCTTTATCGCAATAATACCAAGTTGACGATTTTGTTCGTCGATGACAGTTTTTTGTTCATCAGTCATGACAAACTCCTTTCTTTTAAAGTACTGCGTTCATCCACAAAGATATTTTATGGATTCATGAACATATCATTTTTTACTTACTATGTCAATGTTTGTCAGCAAGCAAAAAATACGATATTCTAAGAAAATGTCTCAATTAGCTATAGAAACAATCTTACAAAACTCCGGCATTAACTACCGGCTTATTAAGTTAGCTGAAAATGCGTTTACGGTCGAAGATGTTATGAAGCATTCTGACGGATCGCTAAAGGCTGAAGAAGTTTGTAAAACCATAATCCTTCACGGCAAAAAGTCAGACAAAAGTATTGCAATCTTTTTAAAAGGTGAAGATAAGATTGATTTCAAAGCAGCAAAAATATTATTTGGCGAAGAAATGTCAATCGCGACGCCGGAACAAGTTATGAAAGCCGCCGAAGTCGAACCCGGCGCTGTTTGTCCTTTTATCTTATCCGTCCCGCTCTATGTCGACGAACGCGTTACGAAACTAACACAGGTAAACTGCGGTTCCGGCCATCACTTATTCGGATTAGAATTTCAATTTAAAGATTTAGAAAAAATAAAACCGTATAAAATTGTACAAATTGCAAAAACGACCGTCTAGCGGTCGTTTTTTAAATACATTTCAATTCCTTGAAGAATTCCCGATTTAAAATATTGTTTCGGATCTATTGTTTTTAGATCAATCCATTTACTGCTCGTATGTTCCGGGCTTATTACTATATTTCCTCCTTTATACATGGCAGCAAAGAAAATATATAGAACATGAACGTCTTTATGATCATTATCCTTCTTCGTGAGCATGTGTCGGCCTAACGCAACTGGTTGAGGGTTAATTTCAACATCGACATTTCCTACTTCTTCTTGAAGTTCTCTTTTTATAATACTTTCAAACGGATCATTAAACTCAACCGTATCAATTCGCCCGCCCGGCAAATCAAAATAGCCTTCGTAGGTGCCGCCCCTTGCTCCTCCCAAAATCAAAATCTCACCATTTTCATTTTTCAAAATAAGCTTTAAAGAAATTTGGTATAGATCTTTTTCGCGAGGCATATTACATTTCTTCAAGCGTCTCAATCCCTAAAAGATCAAGGCCCTGCTTAATAACAAAAGCGACGGAATGCAATAATGACAAACGCGCGGCGCCGGTCGCCTGATCCGCTTTCAAGACATTTATCGCGTGATAATAATCATTAGCCGCTTGCGCAAGATCAAATAAATATTTTGTAATTTCCGCCGGATCTTTCTTTTCGCCGGAAGCAAAAACAACATTAGGAAAATGTGCCAGTTTCATTATCAAGCCTTTTTCACGAATATCATTAAGCTGCGCAAAATCAATTTTTAGTTTTTTCCATGTGGCCGGAGCTTTGCGCTTGATACTTTGAATACGGGCATAGCAATATTGAATATAGGCGCAGGTATACCCGTCAAAACGTAAAGCGCTGTCCATGTCAAAAGTAATAATCTTTTCAGCGCCGACTTTAACCATTTCAAACTTCAAGGCGCCCAAAGCTAAGATTCGCGCGGCATTCTCAATTTTCTTTTTTGTCCAATCACTATGACGCGTAGAAACTTCTTGCGTAGTTTTTTTCAAAGCTTCTTGTTTTAAATCTTCATACGGAATAACATTGCCGGAACGCGAAGACATCATGCCTGATGGCAGAGTAACAAATTCATACGGTAAATGTTGCAAATTAGCTTTTAATCCGTACAATTCCAACACTTTAAACAATTGTTTAAAATATTGACCTTGGCGCACATCAACCACCCACAGCGAAGTATCAAGTCTATACTTCTTAACTTTGTGAATGGTCAAGGGCAAATCAGCCACCGGATACAGCCCCGTTCCATCAGAACGAATAACAACCAAAACACCAAGTTTATATTCCTCAAGATTAGCAATGATCGCGCCCTGGCTTTTTACAAGAATTCCTTTTTCTTCAAGTTCTTTAACAATCTTAAATCCGGCGTCAATAAAATCACTTTCGTAAAAATGAACTTTAAAATCAATACCCAATTCTTTATTTACTTCTTGCATCTGCTTGATGCTCCAGAGACGCGTCGCCTTCCATAACTTATAGGCATCGCCTTTTTTCGACTCAATCCCCTGCATTATCTTACCAACTTCTGCTTTTGCTTCCGGATTTTCTTCAATCGCTTTGGTTGATGCGGCGTATAATTGTCCCAAGAAATAACCTTTATTATCTTTTGGCGCCACGGCTTTTGTTTGCAAATAATACCAGAGAGTCTTGGCGGCATGAATTCCAAAATCATTAACATAGGAAACCGGGATCGTCGTCCAGCCATTAGCGGCCAGAATTCGATTGACGGCGTCGCCGTAGGCTATGTTGCGCAAATGGCCGACATGATATTCCTTATGAGTATTGCCGTTGGCATATTCGAGCATGACACGTTTTTTTGCACCGCTTTTGTTCTTACCATATTCAGGACCAAGCTTTTCAATATCCTTTAATAATAAAACTTGAGCGGCATTATTTAAACGTATGTTTAGATAAGGCCCAGCCAAAGAAATATTCTCTGCCCATTTATTGGTCTTAAGGCCGGTGGCGATTTCCGTTCCTAATTCAATTGGATTTCTAGCAATTTTTTTGGCAAAACTAAACAAGGGCAAGCTAAGATCACCCATAACAGCTTGCGGAGGAATAACAAAATCAGAAGAAATGATTTCCGTTTTAATAATTCGACTGATCTCAGCCGCAATATCTTGTTTAATTTTTTCTAAAGCGTACATCTTATTTCACTATTTTTCTGAACTCGCGTTTTCCTTTTTGCAAAATTAAACCGGCTTGTGGAATTCCAACTTTAAAATTCGGATCTTTAATAACTTGTGTATCAAGTTTAATAGCTCCTTGTTCAATTAAACGGCGCGCATCGCTTTTTGAACTTGCCAATTTCGTGTGAACGAGAAGATCCACAAGGCTCATGTCGCTCGCTTTGATTGTTTCCATCTCATCCGGAACTTCTTTATTCTGAATTGTTTTTACAAAATGCGTTTCGGCCGCATCGGCTTTTTTAACACCATGATAAATTTTGGTGATTTCATGAGCCAATTTCATTTTAAAATCCCGCGGATTCAAGGTTGTATCGCGCAAACGCTCTTGCACCTTCTTAACTTCTTGAAAACTTAGTTGCGTGCACAATTCAAAGGCAATCGGCAAAATAGCATCGGGCCAAGACATAACTTTGCCGTACATATTCTCCGGTGTTTCATCAAGATTAACAATATTGCCTTCTGTCTTTCCCATCTTCTTTCCGTCGGCATCCACTAAAAGCTTATTGGTAATAACAAACTTTTCTTTTCCGGACATCGCTTTCATCAAGTCACGACCGGCTAGCATATTAAATGTCTGATCATTGCCGCCGACTTCCCCATCGACTTCCATAACAACAGAATCATATCCCTGGATAAGCGGATACAAAAACTCATGAAGATAAATCGGTTTCTCTTCCTTAAGACGATCTTGAAACATATCACGCACAATCATCTGCTGAACCGTAAAAAAAGAACCAAGTTTAATAAACTCTTCTAACGGCATTTTGTCATACCACTTACTATTATATTTTATTTCCGCGCTATTAATTCCGGAAAATGAAATCCAGGCTGAGGCCTGCTTCTTCCAGGTCTTAGCATTTGCCTTAACCGTTGCACGGTCAAGTTGTTTGCGAGCGGATTTTTTATCAGTCGGATCGCCAATCATACCGGTAAAATCCCCGACCAAGAAAATGATCTTGTGGCCGAGTTTTTGCAGTTGCGAAAGCTTGGCTAATTGTATGGCATTGCCGATATGCAATGAAGCGGCGCTTGGATCAAAACCAGCGTAAAACGTCAGCTTTTTACCGGCTTTAAGCGCTTTCTCCAGAGCCTCCTTATTAGGATAGACTCGTTCAACGCCACGCTCTAAGATTTCTTGTATATTCATAGTATTTTCAGTATATCTAAGGCCCTACAAAATGTCCATTTCCCATAAATACAAAAACCCCGTCCACCAAAACGGTAGACGGGAATTTTTGTTCCAAATTAAAAACTATTTCTTGCGCTTAGCAGCTTTACGCTTCTTAGCGGCTGGACGCTTCTTAGCGGCCTTCTTAACAGTTTTCTTTACGGCTTTTTTCTTAGCGGCCGGGCGTTTCTTAGCTGCCGGGCGCTTTGCTTTTTTCTTAGCAGGCATAGTGTCACCCCCTTTCGTAGAAATGATCGCGCGAGTAATCTCGCTTCATGTTTTAAAAATCATTTCTTACTATTAATTATACCAAGAAACAGCCCACTAAACAATGAAAAATAACATACGCGCAAAAAAGTGCGCGCGTAAACAAAAAAAATAAAAAAATTACGAAAAAAACTTTTTACATCTTTATTTTATTAAAAATGGCTTATTTTTTAATAATTTTTAATAAAATAAAAAAAATAATTATTTTTTTAAATAAAATATCTTTCTTGCGCAAAAAAATGCTAGATACAGAAAAAAAAGTTATCAACAGTTTTTTTAGCAAAGAATGTGCTTTTGATTTATTTGGAAAAAAGCTGCGAATTGCTAAGCAGAACTATTTTAGCTACAATTAAGTCATATGATTAGTCCTAAACGCCCAAGCGGATTTAACGAATTATTACCCTCCGATCAACTCGCTTTCAATGCGATGATTTCGGTAATTCGATTAAACTACGAACAGTACGGCTATGCGCCGATTGAAACTCCGGCTCTCGAATTGGCCCAAGTTCTTTTAGCAAAGGAAGGCGGCGAAACCGCGAAACAAGTGTACCGATTTACCAAAGGCGACACTGATTTGGCAATGCGATTTGACTTGACCATTCCTCTCGCCCGATATGCCGCCGAACATTTCAATGAATTAGCGTTTCCTTTTCGTCGATATCAAATTCAGGAAGTGTGGCGTGCTGAAAAAGCGCAAGCCGGACGCTATCGACAATTTTATCAGTGCGATATCGATATATTAGGAAGCAAAAGCATGATGGCGGACGCTGATGTTATCCTGGCAGCACGTTCGGCAATTCATGCTCTCGGGGTTGAAGACGCAGTATTCAATATAAGTCATCGCGGTTTGTTACAGGGATTGTTGGAAAGCAAAAAACTTTCATCTTTCAGTACGAGCGTATTACGAGCCGTTGATAAGTTGGATAAGCAAAGCTCCAAAGCCGTACAGACGGAAATTGAAAAATTGGGAATCAATAAACAGGATTCAGCTGACATAATAGCGTTCACCAACATCAAGGGTTCAGCGCTTGAAGTTATAAAATCACTTAGTTCACTCAATATTAAAAGTGAAAAGTTCACTCAAGCGATTAATGAACTCCAAGAGCTATATACTCTGTTTATAGCCGCCGGAATGAAACCTCGAGAAATTTCTTTTAATATGAGCATGGCGCGTGGCTTTGATTATTATACCGGCGTCATTTTTGAATCATTCCTAAGTAATTCATCCGTAACACGCAGTATTGCTTCAGGCGGAAGATATGACAACTTACTTGGTGAATATCGTCGCGAGTCACTTCCGGGTGTCGGCGCATCGATTGGCGTATCATTACTGTTCGCCGCAATCAAAGAAAGACTTGCGCAAGGACCGGCCAATCCGGCCCATGCTTTAATCGTACCCTTTGAACCGGAAACAGCCATTTATTGCCAAGAAGTCGCATTAACATTACGTCGTTCCGGTCTTAATGTTCTGGTCTATCCCGGCTTTGAACGAACCGGAAAACAACTCTCTTATGCGGATAAACTCGGAATTCCGTTCGCTATTCTTTGCGGCAGCACTGAAGTTTCCAAAAACAAAGTTACAATAAAAAATCTCAAAACCGGGAAGCAGGTTACGGTCAGCTTAAAAAAAGCGGCCGCCACAATCCGCAAAGCGTTATAATATGAATTGGTTTTGGATTGCTCTCATCGGTCCATTTCTCTGGAGCGTCAGCAATCACATCGATAAATATCTCATCAATAAATACATCAAAGACCTGGGAATCGGGGCTTTGATTATTTTTTCATCGTTAATCGGAATTATTGTTGCACCGATTATTTTAATATTCTCAAATGCGGTTTTTGAACTTTCACTGTTTCAAGCATGCATGATTATGGGAGCCGGAGTTCTTGTTACATTTGGTTGGCTCGCCTATTTATATGCACTTGAAAATGATGAAGCTTCTATTGTTAGTTCCCTATTCCAAACTATTCCGATTTTTTTATATACCTTCGGTTATATATTTCTTCGTGAATCATTGAGCTGGCAACAAATATTCGCTTCTGTTCTTATTATTGGTGGTGGACTGGCGATCACCTGGGACATTGATCGCAAAAAATTCAAAGCTAAGGTTTTCTGGCTCATGCTTCTCGCTTCCTGCTTAATAGCCGGCGAAGGTGTGATATTCAAGCTTTTTGCATTAGAAACAGATTTTTGGACAGTTTCTTTTTGGGAATATATTGGCACTCTCATACTCGGACTTATCTTTTTATTATTTATTCCAAAATATCGTGACAAATTTATCGCCTTATGGAAGAACAATAAAGTAGCCTTAATTGGTATAAACTTTGTAAATGAAATTTTAACCGTTGTTGGAATGTTAACGTTTCGATATGCAATGCTCTTAGCGCCATTAGCACTTGTCCAATCCGTAAACGGGTTTCAACCAGTCTTCGGAGTTTTAATGGGAATCGCGCTAACACTCTTTTTCCCACATTTAGGCAAAGAAAATATCTTAAAGAAAAATTTACTACAAAAAGCCGTTGCTGTTATCATCATGCTTATCGGCGCCTATTTGATTGAACGAGGATCTTAATTGCGTAAATAAAAAAAGAAGCTGAATTAATTCAGCTTCTTTTTTTCATATTTTTACTTTATCTTCTTTACTGACAGAACAAGGTTCTTGGCAACTAAATCATTAAGCGGTTCAACGGTTAAAATAAAACGTGTTGTTGAACCTTCGGGACTCTTGCCCTCGCCAAGATCAACAGCATAGACTGTTCGATTACGAGTCGTTAGCACCGTTTCTCCATTAACTATTTTTCTGGTTTCTTCCACAAAAACTAATGTATACGCATTTAATCCGGAACTTGTCTTAAAAGACACTGGGTTCTTAGCATATTTTGGGCAAGTAATTGAGGTACTAGGTCCATCAGCTTCACAAATTCCCTTGACTCGTGCAAACATAATATCCTTAAAAGGAAGTTTTACTTCTTCAGGTGTTGCCCAAAGTACTCCGATTTGCGCCTGATCAACTAAATACTGACCTCGTGTACTTGCAACCCGTAACTCATATTTAGAAGGATATGCAAAAGAATATTTATATGTTGTGTTTGTATAGGTTTTATTATTTACCGCAGTATCACTCCATTGAAAAGTTACCGATGAAAGAATGCGTTGTTCTGTTTCATTAAGCTTTGTGTCTCCGTAAAAAACTATATTATCAAATGTTGCTACATCACGCTCAACCGCATACGCAATATACGGATCAGTGCAGCCCGGTCCATCGCAATAACCTCGCGGTGCTTCAAATACAGCCGCAGTTTTTCCGCCGACTGTCGCTTCACCATTTCGTTCCATATCAAAATAATGATAATCCTTAAAGCTAATAGGAATTAAGTTATTGCCGTCATGTATGTATTGCTCGTCCTTAACATTAAAAGCAAACTTAGCTTGAGTGTTTGTAAACTCAATGGTCTTGCCCCGGTCATCAACCGTAGTATCTTGAGGAATGCTCATTTCGAAGCCATACTTGGCGTTTGTATAAGTTTTCCATTCTTCTGTTTCAATATTATTTACGACTGCTTCGTTAGTGGCACTCTCTTGAGTATTTTGAACATATTGTTCGCCCTGAGAAGAGCTCTGTCTGTTGCTCGTATACACTAAGGCTCCGATAATTCCGAGAAGTACCAGAATTAATATTGTCCAAAAGGTATACATTTTACCCATGTCTGACATATAAAAATAATATAAATTAATAGTTTCGCTTGTCTTAAGCATAACATTAAACGGCAATATTATAAAAATGTTTCATTTTGTTACTAAAAAAGGGTTGATATAAAATCAACCCCTTTTATTAAAAGGTACACATACTTATTTAATAAGCATCATTTTCTTGGTTTCACTGAAATGCTCAGTGGTTATTGTATAGAAATAGACTCCACTCGTTAAATTACTGGCATCAAAATGCAGGCTGTAATTTCCCGCAAGCTTTAATTCATCGACCAATGTCCTTACTTCTCTCCCACTCACATCATATACTGTTATATTCACAAATGATTCTTTTGAAAGAGCGTAATTAATTGTCGTTGATGGATTAAACGGATTCGGATAGTTTTGTTTTAATTCAAACTTCTTTGGAATATTTGAGTTTGAATTAATTGCAAGAACATTATCGCGATATCTCATAATAGCTGCGTTGGTTCCGTTTTTACCAACAATGTATGCTGTATTCCCTTCAGCTGATACATTATTCATTATCATAAAGGGAGATATATACAACGTATTCCAGCTTGTGCCATTATTGGTAGTTTGTGCAAACCAATTATTGGCACTTGATCTTATTAATCCCACGGCATATCCGGTACCCGTGGAATTGAAATCTAATTCCTGGCATTGCCCTGAATCAGGTAATAAATAGTTTGTCCAAGAATTCCCCTGATCTTCTGTATAACTAATTGTTGAATAAAAATTATTATTTTCCCAACGAGTTCCGGCAAAAAATAATCTATTACTATTATATTTTGGAGCGGCATAAGAATAACTTAATGGCGCAGATTTCATTACCCAATTAAAGAGGTCGTCACTATTCCAACAATTACTTGTTGCCAAATAACAAGTTCCTTGTGGACTAAAAACCATACCTTGAAATGCGATATCTCCTGTTTCAAATATCATTGTAAAATTAATTCCTCCATTAGTCGATCTGTAGAGCTGGGCCTGATGTCCGATAACAGCGCCGGGAAAAATGCCGAAAATTTCGGTACTACTTTTTACATAGATTCTAGTAAAAAATAAACTATCCTGCGGGACAAAACAACTAAACCAGTTTAGCCCTCCATTTGTTGTTTTTAGAACGGGAGCCTGAAAAGCGAATCCATTGGGATTCCCCATTAAGGCATAACCAATACTTGCATTAGCAAAATGAATATCTATAACTCCCCCGCCACCGAATACCATAAACCAGTTCACTCCAGCATTTGTGCTTTTCCATATTCCAGGACCGGTTGCAAAAACCGTATCATTATTTAAGGCGCAGACGCCAAATAATTCTGAGTTAGATGGAAGAGTTGTAATAACAATTTCACTTCGTGCCGAAACAGTAAAAACTATTAAAAATAACGTTACAAATATTTTTTTCAATATTTCCCACCTCCAATGGGCTTTTTATAATTTTGTTAAAGAATTTCGTGATTAAGTAACGCTGAATCTATCACGATTTTTATTATTTGTCAATACTAAACGCTGCCCAATCAGGCAACGCTAAAATACCGACAATCCACATAATGTACTTCGCGATAATAAACGACGGCAAAAAGAAAATGTTTCCTAAAGCAGGAAATAAGGCGGCCAACGGTATGGCGATAGCGGAAACCGCGGTTAAAAATGATATGGTCCAGACCACCAAAATGTTAGCCAAAGGAGAAATAAGCGAAACTTGTCCGAAGTGATATAACGAAATCGGCGTTGTCGAAAATTGAGCCGCTAAGGTCGCGGCAATAATATCGCTTAACCAGGCAAGGCCTTTCCACATAATCTTATCTAAGAGTTTTTTTATTAAGGGATACAAGTAAATTAAACCTAAAACTGCGGCAAATGATAATTGCCAACCGATATCAGCCGATAATAATAATGGATTAAATAATAAAGTTCCGGCCGCCGTAATAATCACGATGTTAATTAAACGAGCCATCCGTCCGACAGATAATGAAAACAAAATTAAAATGCTCATTATTCCGGCGCGCACCGCGCTCGGCGGAGCACCAACCAATATGACGTACGAAATTACTGCAACAGAACTGAATATAAAAACAAACTTTCTGCGTAATCCAATTAGAAATAATAGATATGCAACCCCTGCCGCCAAAATTCCGACATTAAATCCAGAAACGGCCATAATATGCGTCAAACCGGTTCGGCGAAATTTATTAACAATCTCATCACCTAATTCATCCCCGCCACCAAACAATACCGGACCGATTAATGACGATTCCGGTTCATTAATGTATTTTTCAATTATTGATTTTGAATAATTTTTAAGATCAAAAAGTCTTTTCTTAATTGGGTTCCCGCCCCCTTCGCCGATTTTCTTAATTTTCGCCTTATAACAAATTGAGTAAACTCCGTAGCGAGCCAAATAACGCCGATAATTAAAAGTTGAGTTCTGAGGTGCTTCAAGCTTACAACTGACGCTTATAATATCGCCATAACGCAAAATCGGAAATCGACTGGTTCTTATCCTGACTTTTCCCGAAACATTTTCTGCTTGTGCTAGTTTTAGAATTTGAATGTCCAACTCCTTGTCCTTGCCCTTAACAAGCGGCTCGGAAATAATTTCTGCTTGAGCTTCAATTGTTTTACCAATGTAATAATCAATGGTCTGCGGCGTTGCGTCATGCTCAAATACAGAAAACAAAGCAACTCCGGCAATCAGCCCGAGACAAAAAAATAAAAACAATCCCCCCTTTTGTGCCCCCTCCGGCATAATAAATTATATTTTTCCTCTTAGATAAGCTTCAACAAACTCATCAATATTCCCGTCCAGTACCGAATAGACGTCAGCTGTTTCATGGCCCGTTCGCTCATCCTTAACTAATTGATTCGGCTGCAAGACATATGACCTAATCCGGTTTCCAAAGCCGGCGGCCGTATGCTTTCCCTTAATACTCGCCGCCTCTTCCGCTCGTTCCGATTGTCGCAGCTGCACCAGTTTACCACGAAGCATTTTCATTGCCAATTCTCTATTCTGATGTTGAGAACGCTCACTTTGGCAGGACACAACAATTCCGGTCGGCTTATGGGTTAAACGAACGGCGCTTGAAGTTTTATTGACGTTTTGTCCCCCCGGACCGCTTGAACGGAAAAAGTCTATTTCCAATTCGTCATCCTTAATGACCAAGTCCGCATCATCAGGTAATTCCGGAATTACTTCAACAAGAGCGAAAGAAGTTTGACGCTTACCATCGGCATTAAACGGCGACATACGAACCAAGCGGTGCGAACCGGCTTCACTTTTCAAATAACCGTAAGCATAATGCCCGCTGATCAAAAACGATGAGCTTTTTATTCCGGCTTCATTAGCAAGCACGCGATCAATCATTTCCACTTTCCAATCGTGTCGCTCGGCAAAACGAATAAACATTCGCTCAAGCATCTGTGCCCAGTCTTGCGCATCAACGCCGCCGGTACCGGCATGAATCGAAAGAATTGCATTATTCGCATCATATGGTCCTGAAAATTTTACAAAAAATTCCAATTTCTCAAAACGCTTTTTAAGCTCTTCATACTGCTGCGCACTTTGTTCAATGGTAGAAATATCATCTTCAGTTTCCGCAAAGGCCACAAATTCTTCAAGCTGACGCGTTTCTAACAGTAAGCTTTTCCATGATTCAACTTCATTGGAAAGCGCTTCGGCTTTCTTTCCGGTTTCCGCAGCTTTCTCGCGATTAACCCAAAAATCCGGCTCACTCATGAGCCGGCGCAATTCTTGCGCTTGTTCTTCTTTACGATCAAGGTCAAAGTAAGCTCCAGGTCGCGACTATGCGCTCCCGGAGCTCTTCAATGTGTTTCAAAAGATTTTCCATTTTACTTGTAATGCCGTAGCTTTAGCGTAGGCTTATTGAGTTACTTCTTCCAACACTACCGTCGTATCTTTTTCTCGGCCATTATGCAAAACTTTTAGTTTCAAAATATCACCTGGTTTGCGACGAGCAATAATCATGGAAAGCGGATTCTCTTCGGTTAATTTCTTGCCGTCAGCTTCTAAAATAATATCATTCTCTTCAATACCGGCTTTATCAGCCGGAGAGCCCGGCATAACCGCTAAGTCAGTCGGCTGTTCGCCTTTGAGAACTAAGACTCCATAATCTTTGGCTAATTTATTTTCCTTGGCTAATTCAGGAGTAACTGCAATATAGCGAACGCCAAGCCAGGCGCGAATCAAGCGTCCATTTTTACGAACACTTTCAATTGTTTCTTTAACCTGATTAATAGGCAAGGCAAAACCGATGTTTTGTGCGCCTTGAGCAACGGCAACATTAATACCAACAACTCGTCCGGCCGTATCAAGCAATGGTCCGCCCGAATTTCCCGGGTTGATTGAAGCATCAGTTTGGATCAAGCCGACTAGTTTTTCACTGCTGAAATTTCCACTTGAAGCGGTAATAGATCGGGCCAATCCCGAAACAACTCCGGTTGAAACCGTATTTCTGAATTCCCCCAAAGCATTGCCAATGGCGATTACGCTTTGACCGGGCTTTAAGCTGTCACTGTCTCCGAGATTTAAGGTTGGAAGCTTTGTCGCATCAATTTTTATTACCGCTACGTCATTAAGCGGATCGCGTGCTAAAACCTTAGCCGGATGTTTGTCTCCGTTGTTGAGCAATACCGTATATTCAGCCGCTTCATCGGCAACAACGTGCTTATTGGTTACGATAAATCCGTCGTCGGATAAAATAAATCCGCTACCGCCGCCAATTTCCTGCTTCTGTGTCTCTCCGCTCCCTGTTCCCGGGACAGCGCTGTTACCAAAAAACTGTCTAAAAATATCCGGTACGTTTGGGTTAATTTTTGGTAAATCTTTAGTGACAATAATACTGACGACAGCCGGCGATGCCTTATCAACCACCCCGACAATACCGTCTGAGGCAATTTTTGAATTAACATCTCGATTAGAGACTAAATTCTCAATATTTTTTAAAAAAGGTTGGCTGGAAGTTGCGGTTTTGGCTCCAATAAAGCCGGCCGCTCCGCCACATACGGCGCTGACAACAATCGCAACGCCTAAAAACAAAAAATATATTTGTTTTTCTTTTTGCGTCATATATTTTATTTTACTAATTTTTTCTTATTGAAATAAACGCAGAGATCGGCCAATCTGTTACTGTAACCCCATTCATTGTCATACCAAGAAATAACTTTCAATAAGTTTCCGCCTATTACCGTTGTTAACGGCAAATCGACGATGGCACTGGCCGGATTACCGATCATATCCGAAGAAACAATCGGATCGGTTGTAACAGTCACAAGTCCCCGATAACGTGAATCATTAGAAGCTTTAACTAAAACTTTATTTACTTGTTCAGCCGTAGTTTTCTTTTTTAAAACATAGACGCAATCACACAATGAAACCACCGGGGTCGGAACGCGCACCGATAAGCCGTCAAACTTCCCCTTTAATTCCGGAATTGCTTCAGTTGCGGCGATCGCCGCACCGGTTGTGGTAGGAATCATACTTAAAGCAGCGGCGCGAGCGCGACGTAAATCCTTATGCGGTCCGTCAACCAAATTTTGATCGGCTGTATAGGAATGGATTGTTGTCATGATCGCTTTTTCAATACCGAAGCTGCGACGAATAATATCGCTGACCGGTGCCAAACAATTAGTCGTGCAGGAAGCCATAGAAATAATACGATCTGATTTCTTAATTTGGTTCTCGTTAACGCCAATAACAAAAGTTTTTGCGCCTTTGCCCTTGGCAGGAGCAGACAATATAACTTTCTTCGCACCGGCTTTGATGTGGGCCATAGCTGCTTCCGGATCGGTAAATCTTCCGGTCGATTCAATAACAACATCAACTTTCATTTGCTTCCATGGCAAAGCTAATAGATCTTTTTCAGCCGAGACCGGAAAAGAAACCCCATCAACAATAATTGCTGACTTAGTCGCTTTTACCTTTTTTGAATAATTTCCGTAGCAGCTGTCATATTTTAAAAGATGAGCTAATGTTGCCGTATCCGTTAAATCATTAATTGCAACAACGCGAACGCCCGGGCGCTCTAAAAGTGCTTTAAATACGGCGCGACCGATGCGGCCAAAGCCGTTAATGGCGATATTCATAGGTATGGCTTATAAAATAATTGGATTTTTATATTATACCACAAAAACCTATAAAAGCGACCAAAGTTTTTCAAACCAGGATCGATTTAAATTACTAATCTCCTTACTCTCAATAAGCACTCCCATAAAATTTTCTTTATAGGAAAGGAATGCAACCTTGTTTCCAAAAACTTTCATATCACCACTAAAATGGTATTGGGGATCACTAATAATTTTTATTTCTCGCAAATCCTGTCTAGCACTTTTCTGCCATTTTTTTGCCATACTCGAATCAATAGTAATAATTCGGTTAATCGCACTTTTCTTAATACGCTCTCCAATATAGTAATCAGAAATTTCTTTTGGAAATACTTTCTCAAAATCAGAAGTTCCAATATAACTTAAAATAATATCGCCTTTTGATATGTTCTTAATTACTTCTCTATAAATATCTTTCATTCCTCCGAGTCCTTCGTATATAGTAACTTTAGGTTTATAAGGAGATATATTGTGTAAGACTTGCAACTCAGCAATTACCGGCTGGATCATTTTTGCTTTCTCTTCCATTGACACGGTTAAGTAACGAGGGTCTTCTATAAAAAATTTCTTTTTGCCTGATTTTTTACTAACACTAATAAGACCCTCGCTATGAAGTTCCGGCAAAATACTATATACCGTAGTTCTTTTTAAGCTTGTTTTAATCGCAATATCTGCAACCCCTGCCTCGCCCAACTCTAAAAGGGCAAGATAAATTTTTGCTTTTTTATCTGAAAAACCTGCTATCTCCTGAAGATTTCTTAAAATTGATTCATGTTTCATATTTGTCGATAATTTTAGACAAATAAAATATAGCCAAAATGCTTTAAATTGTCAATAAATTAAGTAATTTTAATATAATAGTGAATAAAAAATCAAACTATTATAACAAATAACGACACGGTGCTATTTTATACAGACAAATTAGAACATTAAAAAGGAGGAATATAATGGTAAAAATTTCAAAAACAGATAGTTTAATAGAGACTGCAAAAAAATTAAAGGAAAAAAAGTACAAGCTTCAAGAATCAGAAAGAATAAAAGCGGATAAAGCTCAGAAAAGTCATTGGGATAGTCTTATAAAACCTGCGGAAAATAATTTAAAGATGATGTGTGATGAGAGCCTGACATTTAGCCAAAAAATTCCATTCGACAAAAAAATAACACTTGTTGCGGTGACTGTTGGCGGCGGGAAAGACATGGCTGATGAATGGGTTAACGATTATCGATATCTCATCTTATATCGAACGAAACATAAGTTTGAAATAACAATGAGTGGTGAAGGGAGGTTAACCGATGAGTATACGAGTGAGTGTGAAAAAGTACTTAAACAAATTTCCCACAGAGAAGGTGCATTGAAATTTTTTGAACTAATTGACTAATTGATCCAAAAACAAAGAGGCTTGATCAAGCCTCTTTTTTATTATCCATGTTTGTTATAATTGGCTGCACAGATTCCCATACCCTCTCAAAAACCCGCTCTTTATCAAGAGAGCTGGTATCTATCACAAAATCGTAGTGCGACTTATCGTTTACATCAATATTAAAATATTTTTTGTAACGCAGGCTGTCGGATTGCTGACGTTTTTTCATATTTTCCAAAACCGCTTCTACGCTGCTCATATTTTTCGCTTCATTGCGAACACTCGTATCATTAAAAATTCGTCGGGCGCCTTCGAGCGGATCAACGTCCATGTAGATTTTTACCGAATGCGGAATAAAGTGCCATGAAGTGCGCCCGACAATAACAAAATCATCTTGCTCTTTGCCGAGTTTTGCTTGATACTCGTCAACTTCGGTATCGGTTTTCGGATCACTTTCCCCAAGTGTATTATATTCTTCCAAAGTCATTCCTCTCTCCGCTGCCAATCTGCGACGTAAAGCACCAATGTCATAATACGGCCAGCCTAACTTCTGCGCCAAACGTTTAGCGATTCCTGATTTTCCCGAACCCGGCGCACCGCTAAATGAGACAATCATATGAGCAGAAATTATTTTTTAATCTTAAGTTTACCCAAGAAATCTTCTAACTGCTTGGGCATTTTTATTGAAAACTCTTGGCGCTTTCCTTTTAAATCGGTGAATGACAAATTAAGTGCGGCCAGAAAAACACGTCCTAAATTTAATTTTTTATTTTGCTTCTTATCTTTAACAGTGCCATAGAGATCATCCCCGACAACCGGATGGTTATAGGCGGCGAAGTGAGCGCGGATTTGATGAGTGCGGCCGGTCTTGATAATAACTGAAACGAGCGTGTAGTTATAATAGTTTTGTAAAACATTGAAATTGGTAATCGACGTTTTTCCTTCTTGATTTTCCGGACGAGCCGCCATACGATATCCCTTTACCGAGCGATCAAGTCGAAAACGTATTTCTCCTTCTTGCGGTAAATCCTCGCCATACACAAGCGCCTGATACTGCTTTAACACGCTGCGTTTTTGAAATTGCGACTTCAAATCGTCAAAGCTGTCTTGATTCTTAGCGAGAACTACGAGACCGCTGACATCTTTATCAAGACGGTGAACAATGCCGGGGCGATTTGGATCTTCGCCGACTTTGGCGATCTTCGGATATTTGTCTAAGAGCCAATCAACAACCGAACTGCGATTTTCACGTTCCGTTCCGTGCATCAAAAGTCCGGCCGGTTTATTTATGACAATATAATCATTTGTTTCGGCAATGATCTCAATTTTAGGAATCGGTGCTTGTACTCGTTCGGCCTGTGGAACTTTTATTGAATCGGCCACAACAATCACATCGCCCTTATGCATCGTGTGATGGGCATGCAAAATAGTTCCTTCTCGACTGACAAGATCTTCTTTAATTAATTTTTGAACTTGAGCTCGCGAAATTTCAAGTTGTTCAGAAAGCCAGCTATCAACCCGGCGCCCGTCATCTTTTACTTTGACTTTAATTTTTTTCATTAAAATAATTTATGTATTGAATCGCTGAAATTTCCAAACGAAAAACGTTCTGCTGTTCTTTGCGCTTCACGTCCCAGCGCCGCGCGCAATTCTTCGTTTTGCTGCAAAGTAATAAGTTGACGCGCAATTGTTTCCGGATCAGATATGTCAATTAATGCTCCGTTCTTTTCGCTGATTACATCGGAGAGCCATGAAAGTTTTGGTGCCAAAACCGGAAGCTTGGCACTCATTGCGGCGATAGCCCAGGAAACGTCATCGAGCGTTGGCCGCGGTGTGGCAATTATATAGGTATTAAGATGATTAAGCCAGCGCTCAAAATCATCAGTCGGACCGGCCAACCACACTCTTCGTTCCAATCCCATTCGGCGCACAAGCCATTGAATTTGTTGACGGTTTTTACCGGCACCGATAATTACCAATTCAATATTCGGACAGACGCTTTGAGTAATTGAAACTGCCGATAAAAGACGTTCCGCCTGATCTTTTGGCAAACCATACAATACTGACGCAACGACAAAACGGCTGCGGTCAGTATGATCAGCCATGGTTTTAAACAGATCATGCTGTTTGGCGTTAGCCGGAACGCTTGGTGGAAAAACCGTACTGACCTGTCCATGCTGACGTTCGGTTTTCCAAAGTTCTGAAAGTTCGGTTCCAAAAGCGACAATTTTAACGCGACGCGCCAGTCGATAATATATTGCTTTTACAAACACTCCCGAAATCTGAGCGCCGGGATCAGGATGTTCAAGCCAGACAACCGTTGTTTTAAAAAATGTACTGAAGGGCGTTAAAATAATTTTTTCCGGCCAATTAACTAAAATCACTGCGCCCGGCCGAAAACGAAGTACTCTGCAGAACTGTGCTGTTCCGAAAAATAACCAAGCCAGTGGCATAATTATGATTGAAAGCCAACTTGGAAAATTTGAAAGATGAAATGATTTTGATCCAATGTGTTCGCGACGAAGATTTTTCCGAAAACGACGGGAAGCAGCCCGCACAATAACCGGAAAAGCGGCGGTTTTTAAGGAAGAAATAGTATTACTCAACCAGGCCTGACGTCCTTTGGAGCTTGAGATAAATAACAAAGACTTGTTCATATTAGGAATTCAGACTTTTAATCTTCGTAAGCTCGGCGATTTCCGCTCGACTGATCGTTCCCGTAATAACTAAGCCGCTTAAATATACCAGTGCACCGACAAAAACGGTGACTCCGAGTCCGAGAGCTGAACTTGTATCAAATGGAACAACATATAAAATAACACCCATAACCAAAGCAACAAGTAGCGATTTAATCGATTTACTATATTTCGGTTTAAGTCCGCTTTCACGTCGAACTAACCACCACGCGCACAAACTGATGACGACTTCGCTATAGACCGTTATCCAAGCGGCGGCAATATAAGAAAATTTTGGAATAAATATAAAATACAAAGCCAAGGAACTAAGCGCCGTAAAAACATAGGACCAAATCAATTTCTTCTGTTTGCCGAAACTGATCATGGTGTGACTGAATAATGAACTGAAAAATACACCGGCAACCGCAAAAACCAAAACTCGCAAGATCGGCCCGGCCGGAATAAATTCTTTTCCGGCAACAATGTTCATAATAGGCGTTGCTAATATAAGACCTCCGACAATGGCCGGCCACGCCAAAATTGAAGTTGCGTCAAATAATTTTTGCCAAGCTCGTTCATAATCTTCACGCTTACCGCTTTCCCAGCGCAGCGCCAAAATCGGCAGCACCGTACCGCCCAGCATAAACGGAACTGTCACTAACACATCAATTACCTTGTATGCAGCTCCATACAATCCAACCGCTTCCGGACTTTTAAAAAGTGACAATAGCAAAGTGTCGGTTTTTAAATACACTAAATTCAAAACGATTGTAATCATGAGCGGCCAAGAACGCTTGAGAATATCGCGCCAAATTTCCTTGTCATACATGAATCTGATTCGTGCATACGGACGAGCATAATACAAATTCATCAAAACGTTTAAAATATTGCCCAGCGCCATCGCCCACAATATATACAAGATACCCATGTTAAACCACACGGCCCAAACCGTCGCTCCTAAAATAACAAAACGAGTAACGATTTCAGAAATCGCCAATTTGTCGGCGCGTAATTCTTTTTGGAACAAACTTACAAAAACCTGATTTAACAATATTGAGAAAAACGTAATACTTGCGATAATGACACCCTGTTTAACAATCGGATCATACGGAAAAAACATTACAACAATAGGCGCCAAAATAAGCATGATTCCCGCTGAAATAAAGCGGAAGGTAAAAATATTGCTTAAAACCTTATTTTGATCAACGCCGGGACGACTTAAAAGCTGTGAGCTCACCAATGTCATGCCAAAATCTCCGGCAATACTAAAAAATGTGACAAAAGTGATTGCCGTTGTGTAGTAACCAAAGCCAAAACTGCCTAAATAGCGAGTTACCAAAGCAACCGCCGCCAAACTGACGACGGTGCCGATTATTTTACTGGCCACCTGAACACCTGTATTAAAGGCAACTTTTGCCGATAGAGCCATAGATTCGTTGGACTTTCAATGCCCCTTATAATATAATAAAACTGCACTATTTATACGCATTATACCACAATCATATGCTTTGGGCTAAACGCTTAGCCATTATGGCTACTCTTTCATTAACTCTCATGATTCCAGCCTTCGGATTCGCGGCTTCATGGCTCGACAAAGCCAACGAAGGCGGACTTAATGCCGTTGGCACCACGGCCTACGGCGAAAGCGGAGCACCGACAAAAGGAATTACGGCGATTGTCGCATCAATCATTAAAGTCTTTCTTGGTTTACTCGGAATCATCTTTATTGTGCTCTTAATTGTTGCCGGATTTAAATACATGACGGCCGGGGGCAATGAAGATCAGGTTCACGAAGCTGTCGGACAAATACGGAATGCCGTCATAGGACTCTTAATTACGATTTGTGCCTACTCAATCACCTATTTCGTCACCAACACAGTTATTCCGAAGATAACCAATAATAACTAAAATGATCCATTTCTTTAATAAAGCCAGGCACATCCTGTATATTGTTGTCGGGATTTTTTTCCTGCTCTTTGTTTTAAGCTGGGGACCAAGCTATAAAGAAACGGATCTGGAATATGGGATGACTTTTTCAAGCAAGCAAAGCACTGATCTGGGGCTTGATTGGAAAGAAGTATATCTTGCGATGCTTGATGATTTACAAGTAAAAAAATTGCGCTTACCGGCTTACTGGGATGTACTCGAAAAAGAACAAGACAATTATGATTGGACTGACCTTGATTGGCAAATTGAACAAGCCGAAAAGCGAAACGTAGAATTAATTCTTGTTGTCGGGCAACGAGTTCCGCGTTGGCCTGAATGTCATATTCCCAACTGGGCATGGAACATGAATGACACTGAGCGTCAAAATGCAACGCTTGAACACATTCAACAAACAGTCTCTCGATATAAGCAGAATCCAAACCTGCGCTATTGGCAAGTTGAAAACGAACCGTTTTTACCAAACTTCGGAGTTTGTCCGAAATTTGAATCTCAATTTCTTGATAAAGAAATCAATCTAGTCCATTCGCTTGATAAGCGCCCGATTATTGTTACTGATTCCGGTGAATTATCGCTCTGGGCATTGGCCGCTAAGCGCGCCGACGTTTTTGGAACAACCATGTATCGCGACACCTACTCTCGTATGCTACATAGCTATATTCATTATCCGATCAGCCCGGCCTTTTTCCGAATCAAGAAAAACCTGGCCAATATTTTTGCCCAACCGCAAGATTGGATAGTTATAGAATTGCAGGGCGAGCCATGGGGAAAAACCGCTTTTCAAAATTTATCACAAGCCGAACGAGAAAAAACTATGTCACCCGAAAAGTTCAAGGACATGATTTCCTTTATTAAAAAAACAGGATTTAAAACATTTTATTGGTGGGGCGTAGAATACTGGTATTGGGAAAAAGCAACACGAAATAATCCCGCATATTGGGATACTGCTAAACAATTATTTAACGGCACCTATGTCGCAAACTAAGTCATATCGCATCGGCATTGATGTCGGCGGAACTAAAATCGCCGCCGTCTTAATCGACGCCAATAATAAAGTTATTGAACACCTGGTTTTAGCTACGCCGCGTGAAAGCCTTAAGCATTTCTTAATCATGCTTCAAGCGGCCGTTGATCCGCTGTTAGCTCGAATAGCCAAACACAAAGGCCAGTTAGTGGGAATTGGTGTCGGTATTCCGGGACCGATTAATTATGAGAAGCAAGAAGTTGAAGTTGCTCCGAATTTGCCATTTTTAAATAAGAAAAAAATCGGGCAAGTGATTATCGATCATCTTACATTGAATGAAACGCCTATTCGCATCGATAACGACGCTAATTGCTTTGTTCGAGCCGAAGGCATGATCGGCGCCGGGAAAAGTTCTAAAAATTTTTACGGCATCACAATAGGTACGGGCATAGGCGGCGGCTGGTGGCTTAACAATGATGTATATCACGGCCATCATGGATCAGCCGGTGAACCGGGCAATTTACTTGTCGATTATGATACTCATATCAACCTTGAAGACGCGTATCAAAAATTAATGCAAAGCAATGCGGCGTTGATTGCCGAAGAAGCGTATCGCGGTGATATTTTGGCCGAACAACGTTTTGCAGAAATCGGAACATATTTAGGAAACGCCTTTTCAGCCATCGTTAATATTCTTGATCCGGAAATGATCATACTTGGCGGCGGTGTTGTCGCGTCGAGTGATTTATTTATGAACTCCGCGAAAGAAAGCATGAAAAAATATGTTTTCCCTCATCAGGCCAGGTCGGTTAAATTAGTGAAAGGGAAAGTCGGGCCTCTGGCAGGCGCGATCGGCGCCGCGCTGTTAATTCAGTAAAGTTAAATCAAAAAGCCACCTGTTGTTTGGGTGGCTTTTTTGAATGAACAATTATTTAATTTAATCAATATATGCAATATCAGCCCGGACAAATTGAGCGGCCTCAATAACAAAGTTCGGATCAGATGAGACCCGTGCTCTTAACTCAGTCTCTTTGACCGATGAAGGTATTTTCCTGTGGTTAATAATGTTTAAAATTGTTGTTTGGATATCAACTTTTTTTCTTTCGTGAATTACATCTTTTTCTTGAATTTTTTCCATTTATTTTCTTTCTATTTTTTCGTTTACGAGGTTTTAATGCATTTAATATTGCCGCCTCTACAGTCGCTTCTAATGTTTCATGGATCGGAAAAGGATATCCATAATCCGCATCAAGATTTTTCTTAATAACACTAAGGCCATAAAAACCTTTCTCAGCTCCAATGACCATCATTGTATGATATTTTGAAGCTTTCCCCGGATATTTAAGCGCATCGATCGCGCTCCATCTTCCGAGTTCACCAAAACTATCCTGAGCATATGGTCCATCTTCGTCTTTACGTGGATTATCTGTATCTTCAAGCGGCAGCCAAAATAGTATTGAGCCGTGCATTGAAGCTTTTTTCAGATAATATCTTTCCCACATAGTTTGATTGGGAAATTCATTTTTCTTTAAAGCGACGCCTTTTAAAGAATGCTTATAAAGCTTATGATCAGTTCCGTAACGGGACGGACAAACAATATAACAACCCGGATCTTTTTTTGACAAGATACGAATTGCTTTCTGATGCCAATCTATCGCTCCGCGAATTGGACCGGCTAAAAAATACAAACGCTGTTCTCCCTGAATTGCTTTCGGAACTTTGTGTTTTGGTAAAATCAAGTTTATTTTTCTTGGCATTACTCGCTTCTTTCTATGTTTTTATTTTCCTTAATTCAAATATATAAGCCATTGCTTTCCATTCTCCATCTCTTTTAAAAAGACAGATATTCCCATTAGCGTTTAAATCAGAATAGAACTGCTCATAACTGCTAACAAAATTATGGGTTTCTTCAACTTTCACCCCCAATAATCTTGCCTGAAAATGCGAACTTATTTTTTGAATTACATCAAAGTAATAACTTAGTGTATATACTCCAATGTACGCTCGAGAAAATTCATTCATATGTCGAGGAAGTATATCAAGAAAATCCATCAACACTTCATTTCCTTTTGATCCTCTATCAAGTGTAACTGAGCAGTCGCCTAAATCGCTAATACATTCTCGTGGAATAATCTCCTGGGGTAAATTCGCGATAATAACATCAAAGTCTTCTTTGGAATAATCTGCAAAATAACTACCTGCAGAAACATTTATTGTTACTCCATTGTCTTTTGCATTATATTGCGCGAGGTTGATGATCTCAGTATTGACATCAGTTGCATATACTTCTGCCCCGGCTTTAGCGGCTGCAATTCCAAGAATGCCACTACCCGTTCCAATATCAATAACTTTTTCACCTTTGTTTATTTGTATATAATCAAGAAAAAATAATCCACCTTTAGGCTCAAACACTTTATCATTGACCCTTATCTTAATATTACCGAAACGTGTCGCGTAATTAAATACATTTTGTGAATCCGATGATTCCTCGTCTTCTTCCTTTTTATTTTGAACTGAAAGTGAAGTATTGCTTTGAATATACAAATTATCCAATGCAAAGTGATTCTTTTTCACAGGTGGAATATCATGTTCAATTTTATCGGTTTTTAATAAACTTTTTAAGAATTCATCAACCGGTTCAACACAGCGTATCGGCTCAAAACTTGTAACTACTTTTGTTTCACCGCGAACAAGGCTAATTTCCGAACCGTCGGGATTAAAGTAATGCTCTATTGAATATTTAGTAATTTTTACGCTAGGCATTGCCACAAGCTCAATAAGCGTAAAGCCCGCTGAGAAATGTGCAAATACCAGCAGTAAAATACTTCCAAAAAACTTATTTATTTTACTCAAACTATACTCCTTTTATTGAATTATTAATAATACTTTTTAATTAATGAATATATAATATTTTCCTTATTTTGTCAAGATACAAAACAAGCTCGTTTCCGAGCTTGTTTAACTAATTAATTATTTTCTTTCTTTATTCTGCCTAATCACTGTTTCTATAAACTCTTTCTTATCCCATTCACGAGCTTCTTTCTCTCCCCTTTCTCTGACAAAAAGTTTATCAGAGCTCATTTCTTTGTCGCCGATAACAAGCATGTAGGGAACTTTTTCGTTCGAAGCTTTACGGATCTTATTGCCGACACTTTCATTATTCAAATCGATTTCAACGCGTATCCCCTGCGCTTTCATTTCTTCGCCCAAGGCAATACAAAAATCCTTGTGCGGATCGGCAACGGATAATAGCTTAACTTGAACCGGAGAAAGCCACACCGGGAAATTACCGGCGTAATGCTCGATCAAGACCGCTAAATAGCGTTCAATCGAACCCATGATGGCCGCATGAATCATAACGACAAATTCTTCCTTGCCTTCGCTCGTTACATAATTTAAATCAAAACGCTGCGGCAAATTCATATCTAATTGAATAGTCGATAACTGTAATTCTCGACCCAAGGAATCTTTAGACATAAAATCAATCTTTGGTCCATAAAATGCCGCCTCACCGATTCCAATCACCGGTTCAAAGCCTTTTTCTTTTACAAGTTCTGTTAATTCCGCTTCAGCTTTTGCCCAAAGTGCCGGATCGCCCAAATATTTTTCCGGTTGTTTCGGATCATGGAATGACAAGCGAACCGTCTGCTTAAATCCGGCAGCGCTGTAAAATGATTCAATGATATTCCAAATCTTAAGCATTTCTTCCTTAACCTGATCCGGACGACAAAAAACGTGGGCGTCGTCTTGGGTAATACTGCGAACACGCGAAAGCCCGGCTAATTCTCCGCTTTGTTCATCGCGATAGACCATAGTCGTATTTGCATAACGCTGTGGCAATTCGCGATAGCTCCATTTGCGGCGCTTAAAAATCTGCGTGTGATGCGGACAATTCATCGGCTTCATGACAAAAGTATGATCCTCGCGAGTTTTAATAATAAACAATTCATCCTTAAACTTTTCCCAGTGTCCCGAGGTTTCGTACAATTCTTTACGAGTAATATGAGGAATTTCAACTTGTTCATAACCGTGCGAACGACGCAATTCCCAAACAAAGGAATCAAGCAATTGTCGCATCAACATTCCTTTAGGAGTCCACAATGGCAAACCGCCGCCAACCAATTCGGAGAAAGTAAATAAATCTAATTGCGCACCAAGTTTACGATGATCGCGTTTTTCCGCTTCGGAAAGCATTGTTACATAATCAGTTAATTCCTGTTTTGTATCAAAGGCCAAACCGTAAATACGGGTCAGCATCTTATTCTTTTCATCACCGCGCCAATAAGCGCCGGCTAATTTATGTAATTTAAAACTTTGTGTATCAATATCTTTGGTCTGTTCAACATGACCACCACGACATAAATCCTTAAACTTACCGATAGTGTAAAATGTAACCATTGTTTCGCCTTGTTTGGCTAAATCCTCGATCAGTTCAGTCTTGTAGGGCTGATTGTTTTTACTGGCCCAGGCAAGCGCTTCATCAATAGACGCCTCTTCACGGTTAAAACTCATATTTGCCTTAACCAATTCTTTCATGCGCTTTTCAATTTTTTCAAAATCTTCTTCACTGATCTTGGTATCATTAAAATCAATATCATAATACCAACCGTTGTCGATATCCGGTCCGATGGCAAACTGAGCCTGCGGATACATTTCCTGTACCGCATGAGCCATAATATGAGCCAATGAATGGCGTTTTGCAGATAATGGTGTTGACATATATATAAATTAAAAACCCCGTCGTGATAACCAAACAGAAGTTTAGTCATCAGGACGGGGCTTCGGGCCTCGCGGTTCCACCTGATTTTCACGCCCAAGGGCGGACACTCAATTAAAGCTTAGTCCTTGCGGATTCGGAAGGTCCGAACTGCGGTTGGTTGCCGCAGCAATCGCTTGATATGGTAATTATAGCGTCATGCGCTAAAAAGTCAATTATTTGACGCTGACACTAATCCGGTCAACCAGTTGCGGTGCAATTTTGAAAAAAGAAGGCTTAAATATAAGCTCATACTTTTCAATAGTACCCAAGCTGTCAAGATAGGTTTCAATTTGTGAACGAGTTAAACCGACGAGCTTTTGACGATCAACAATATCATCAGCAGTAGTTGTCGCTGCTTGGGCGGCTACATTTAATTTTACTTCGGCGATATTCTGATTTATGTCAGCCGACACAAGCTCAAACGAAGAAGAAGCCGGAGCACTTTCAAGAACGGTTTGTTTATTTTCAGTAACCGAATCAAGCGCTGTTTTATCAAGTTGACCGATGGAAGCTTTTTTAAATGCTACAACCGTTACCTTGCCTGACATTTTCATTGTAAAATTTTCTTTTTCATCACCAGCCTTAGCGTCAAATGAGAATGCGATTGAGTCTTCATTAAGTTTATACATCTTTTGATCATAAGCGGCATAGACATCTTGAATATCGTTTGTCGACTCGTCTAACAAGGCTTTTTTGCCTTCAGATATTGCTTGATCCAAATCAGCTTGTGTAATTGCGTATTTCTTAACTTCTTTATAGCTTACTTCACCGACCTTAGCTTCGGCGTAAATTTTATCTTGTAGGCCGGCCCAAAGACCCGGGATTGTTAAACGTGAATCGGATAGAGTAAAGCTCGGATCGGCTGTTTCTCCGTATACATCAGCCTGCACAGATCCGCCGGCCGGAACTACCACTGCATTGCTCAAGCGCAATAACTGATTTGTAGAACTTAATAAACGAGTGGTGGCTATTAATGGTTGATCCTTTGAATAATTGTTAACAATCGTAACTGTACCGCTGACTTGCGCCCCGGTAACAGTTTCAGAGGTTGCTTTGTAATTTCCGTTATATTCAACATCCATCTCCCTGACTATTCCCAAAATGCTGCCGGCCGGCAGCTCGTATGTTTCAGGACGGTCATAAACTGTAAAATTCGCGGCGGCGGCGATCGGCGTAACTCGAGGCGTAACATTAATATCAAGACGCACCATCGCGAAATAACTAACTACCGCTAACGTTAACACGGCGAAAACAATAAAGGTAACGGCAATTTTTTTATATAAACGTAATGGCGAGCGCTCGGCGCTGTCATACGATGGAGCCGCATGTATTATCGGTGCGGCTGAAATTTTAACTTCTTCAGAACTTAAATCAAGAATATGCGGTGTTGACGTACTACGAGCTCTTTTTACTGAAATCGGTCCGTCGGCGCTTACGCGTCGTGAGCGACGCACCGGAACTTTTTTATCTTTTGTTTCTTTTGTTGTTCGGGGCATACGTTTAAAATTGTACACGTATATTGTACAATCCTTCGCGTGTTTCAGCAAGCGTTACGATACGATGTGGACCGCTGAACCAAGTTGAACTTTGAGTGCTTCGAGTAATTGAGGATTTTTTTCAACCTTATAATCGGCCTCAACGATCTTTTCTCCAATCTTTAAAAATACTTTATGAGTTCCCGGATATTGATCAAGAATACTTTTCAAGGTTTCAAGTGTCGAAGAAAGATTTGTTAACTCTCGTATTACCAATTTCAAAACCGGCGTCGGCGTTACTGAAGCCGGACTTGCCGAACGATAGCCAGCCGGACGCATTTCTACAGTTTTAAATTGTCGGGCGACAATCGTAGCGTTTTCCGGAGTTAATTCAACAACTTTATTGGCTAGTAATTTAAATTCATTATCTTTATCAGACAAAGTCCCCTGACATATTACCATTTTGCCGTCTTGCCAAAGCAGCGAAGTTTCAGCCAGAAGTTTTGGGAAAACGATAATTTCCAAAACGCTTCCGCCGTCTTCAAGTTTTACAAATAACATCGTTTCATTACGTCGCGTTAAGATCTTTTTCACTGTTGTAATAACGCCTCCAACCGTCAGGTCTTTACCCATTCCCTCTTTACTGAGATTTATAATTGGAGTTACTGAACCGCTTAAAATCGGACGCAAAGAAACAAAGGGATGCTCGGTGATGTATAAACCAAGCAATTCTTTTTCCCAACGTAATTTTTCTTCCCGAGTGGCTGCCGGTGCGCTAATTAATCGAATTTGCGGAGCCGAGCTGTCATGCGCCGCCATGCCGGAAAACAAACTAACTTGATGGTTATTGCGGCGCTGACTCGCTTCTTTATGATAAGCAAGCATCATATCAAGATTGGCCAATAATTGACCGCGTTCACCCAGGCTGTCGAAAGCGCCGCCTTTAATAAGGCTTTCTAGCGACTTTCGGTTAAGATCCTTATCATCAATTCGTTCAAGAAAATTAACAATACTTTGATACTCGCCGTTCGCTTTGCGTTCCTTGATGATAATTTCTGAAATATGTTCACCGACGTTCTTAATCGCTTTCAATCCAAAACGAATTGTTTTATCATCAACAACCGTAAAGTTATCAAACGATTGGTTAATATCCGGCTGTTGGATGGCAATGCCCATATGCCGACATTCTTCAATTTCAATTGCAATGCGGTCCGTATCTTGCTGGTCAGAAGTTAGAAGCGCGGCCATAAATTCCGCGGGGAAATTTGCCTTGAGATACGCGGTTTGATAACCAATCATCGCATAACAAGCGGCATGAGAACGGTTAAAACCATAACCGGCAAACGGTTCAATAAATGAGAAAATTTCAGCGGCCAATTTACTTGGCAAGCCGTTCTTAACACAACCTTCGATAAACTTTACTTTTTGCTCGGCAAGCAATTTGGCAATTTTTTTACCAACCGCCTTACGTAAGACATCAGCTTCCGCCATAGTAAAACCGGCGACCGCTCGAGCGATTTCCATAACCTGTTCCTGATAAACGGCAACACCGTAGGTAACATTTAAAATCGGTTCGAGTTTCGGATGAAGATACTGAGTTTTTTTACGCGCGTGTTTTCCGGCAATGTAGTCAGGAATCCATTCCATCGGTCCCGGACGATACAAAGCGACCATAGCGATAATATCTTCAAACTGCGATGGCTTTAATTCTTTCAAATAGCGTTTCATGCCGCTTGATTCAAACTGGAAAACTCCGGTGGTTTCTCCGACTTGAAAAAGTTTATAAGTGGCTGCATCGTCGAGCGGAATGTTAGCCATTTCCAGTTTAATACCGCGTGTATTCTTTATAATGGTCATGGCCGACTCGATAATGGTCAAGTTGCTTAAACCCAAAAAGTCCATTTTCAGCAGCCCGAGATCTTCGATTGGGTGTAATGAATATTGTGAAATTATCGTGCGGTCAGATGAAGACGCGTATTGAATCGGAACATGATCGGTCAATGGATTCTTGGTAATCAAAACACCGCAGGCGTGAACCGAAGCGTGTCGGGCAACGCCTTCAAGTTTTATCGCGTAATCGACAATGCGCCGCGCTTCCGGCTCTTCATACATCGCTTTTAATTCCGGTGAACGCTGCAAAGACTCTTTAATTTTCATCATCGGCGGAATCGTCTTGGCGAGACGGTCGCAATAATCATACGGATAATTTAAAACGCGACCGACATCGCGAATGGCGGCTCGGGCGGCCATAGTTCCAAAGGTAATAATCTGAGCAACGTGATCATGACCATATTTATTTTGAACGTATTGCAAAACCTCATCGCGACGCGTATCGGCAAAGTCCAAATCAATATCTGGCATCGAGATACGATCAGGATTCAAAAAGCGTTCAAAAACAAGATTATATTTGATCGGGCACAAATCAGTAATACCGATAACATAACACACCAATGATCCGGCGGCTGAACCGCGGCCCGGTCCGACAATAATTCCCTGATCCTTTGCCCAGTTAACAAAATCGGCGACGATCAAGAAATACGAAGGCCAACCCATTTTGGCAATAACCTCCAGCTCATAATCAACACGGGCTCTATACACTTCTTCAATCTCATCGTAGCTTTTACCATAACGCTTAACTAATCCTTCCAAGGTCAGCTGACGCAAATATTCATTTCCATCAAGACCCGACGGCACATTGAAATATGGCAATTGAATTTTTCCCAATTCAATTTCTACATTGCACATTTCGGCAATTTTTAAAGTATTTTCCAAAGCCTCAGGAACATGAGCAAAGGCTTCGGCAATTTGCTTACCTGATTTTAAAGAAAAGTTGGCACCGAGCATTGACATGCGGTTAGTATCTTCTTTTTTTGCTTTATTTTGAAGACACAATAAAATATCTTGAGCCTCATCGTCCTCGGCTTTTAAATAATGGACATCGTTGGTAACGATCAATGGCAAATCAAATTCCTTGGCTAAAGGAATAAGCATTTCATTTAATTTGATCTGATCCGGCAACTCAGGATGATCTTGCAATTCTATAAAAAAGTTTCCTTTACCGAACAACTCGCTATAGGCTTTTATTTTTTCTTTTGCTTTATCTATTTGTCCGGCCATTAACAAGCGCGGTATTTCACCGGCCAAACAGGAACTTGTCGCAATAACACCTTCGCTATATTTACTTAATACTTCCCAGTCAATACGAGGCCGATAATAATAACCTTCAAGATGAGCAATTGAAGTAAGTTTTATTAAATTTTGATAACCGATATTATTTTTTGCCAACAACAGCAAATGATAAAAATTTCGTTCATCAAAAGATTTTGTTTTGTCAGTACGCGAACCTGGCGCTAAATACGCTTCAACGCCGATGATCGGTTTAATACCGGCTTTTTTGCACTTTTGATAAAATTCAATCACGCCATACATAACGCCGTGATCAGTTAAGGCAACTGCCGGCGAGCCTTCGTCCTTGACCGCCTGCACCAAATCATCGATCTTGGTGAGACCGTCTAAAAGCGAATAATGACTGTGAACATGGAGGTGGACAAAGGCCATAGGAAGGATTAAAGATACTCTATATTAACATGATACTCAATCACGAGCAAACAAAAAAGAGCCTCGAAAAGAGGCTCTTTTGATGAGCGAATTTAATGAGCTTTTCTGATTATTTCATTGAGCTCTTCATCGTTAAAAAAATGTATAACCACTTGCCCACCTTTTTTACCGCGTTTGATTTCGGTCTTTGCGCCAAAAAATTGTCGCAAACGAAGCTCTTTATCTTTATCAGCATAATCTATCTTAATTTTACTCTGCTTTGTTCCGCCCATGCGGCGCGCTTCCATCAAAGTATCATCAACCGTCAAACGGCGTGTCCGGATACGTTGAAACAATTCAAATTGTTTTTCTTCACTATCAAGACCGACTAAAATCTTAGCGTGACCTTCACTGATTTCTCCGTTTATCAAAGCGAGTTGAATCTCACCCGGTAAATTTAAAATGCGCATCGTATTGGTAACTGACGGGCGCGATTTCCCGAGCTTCTTTGCCAAAGCATCTTGGTTCAAATTAAATTCCTCAGCCAACTGCTTATAGGCGATTGCCAATTCAACCGGATTCAAATCCTCTCTTTGGATATTTTCAATTAAAGCAAGGCCAAGCTTTTCCTGATCCTGTGTTTCACGGACAACGATCGGCACTTCTTTCAAGCCCATTTGCCGAGCGGCGCGCAAACGGCGCTCCCCGGCGATAAGTTCATATCCGTCCGCAACGCGAGTAACAACGAGCGGTTGAATAATTCCATATTCACGAATCGATTGGATCAATTCGGCGAGCGCCGGATCGTTAAAGTTGCTGCGCGGTTGACGAGGATTGGCTTTAATTAAATCAGGGCTAATCTTCTGCACCTGGGCATCCGGAATAGCGCTTGTATCAATAGGTGCATGTATTTGAGTATTTGATTGTGGGATAAGGGAGCCAAGTCCCCGACCAAGTCCGTTCGACATATTATCGTTTAGTTGCGTGGATTAATTCTTGAGCTAATTTTTCATAAGCCTTTCCGCCCTTGCTCTTTGGATCATAATGTAAAATAGAACGACCAAAGCTCGGCGATTCCGCAAGCTTTACGGAACGCGGTATAACGCTGCGAAAAATTCTATTTGGAAAATATTGATACAATTCATTCATAACTGACTCTGACAACCTGTTTCTTTTATCATACATCGTTATGACCGCGCCGAGAATACCCAGAGTCGGTTTCAAATGATTTTGTACTAAGTTAATCGTGTTTAATAATTGTCCCAGTCCTTCAAGTGCATAATATTCGCTTTGCACCGGAATTAAAATTTGATCAGCCGCCACTAAGCTATTTACTGTAAGTAAACCTAAAGACGGAGGTCCATCAATAATAATATAGTCGTAGTCTTCACGAACTTGTTCTAAAATATTTAAAAGTCGTGATTCGCGATTATCCAAAGAGACTAACTCTATTCCAGCGCCCGCTAAAGAGATTGTCGAAGGAGCAACGGTTAAAGTATCTTGAACGGTTCGTTTTAAAACGCTTGATAAATCTCGTAATCCAAGCAAAGCTTCATAAACTCCGGCTTCCAGGTTTTTGTGATCGATACCTAAACCCGAAGTTGCGTTGGCCTGCGGGTCAATATCAACCAAAAGAACGTGTTTGCCGGCATGGGCCAAATACGAAGCAAGATTAACGGCGGTCGTAGTTTTACCAACGCCGCCTTTTTGATTTACAATAGAAATAATCATACCCATACAGCTACAGTATAGCCTTAGAACAAGGCTTTGACAATTACTAATTTTCGGTTTATAATTTTTTCGTTCACCTCCCCGGGCCTCGATGGCGGAATTGG
>CAZVMF010000008.1:0-42360 GCA_964628045.1 uncultured Gammaproteobacteria bacterium | reverse complement strand
GCTCATTATCTATCATTCATCGCGTTGGATGAGGATTTGGTGGTTGGCCTGGGCATTAATAGTTGTTTGGGGATTTTTTGCTTGGCCATTACTGAGTGTTATCATTGGGGTCGGTCCGACAACTTCATACTCGGAAATTACTCACCAGGATATGGTTATATTTTTTAACAAATATACATTATATTTTTGGAATTATTGGCTAGCAGTGGTAGTTTCAGGAAAGCTTTTAACTCTTTTTGAAATTACCGTTTACAATAAAATGAATTATTTCCGATCGTATGTTAGTCTCATTAATCCTAATCAAATATTTAAAAAACAAAACATTAAATTAAAAAGAATAAATTAATGAAGGGAAAGTATAATGCCAGTTATAGTAATTAAAGGTACGGCAGTACAAGAGATGAGTGATTGTCATTTTGAACAATATGCTCAGCATATTAAAATGTTGGTTTCAGGAATAAAAAAGTTGGGGCTTAATCCAGGTGAAGTTAGTTGTTATGCATCAAAAGATCGCATTCCAAAAGATCAGAGTAAAGAAATCATTATTTTTGTGGAAGGATTATTTAAAAAACCCGGACGCAAGAAGAAGATAAGGGAAAAATTAGCAGAAGAAATAGTTAAGGCAACACATTTGTGTTTCATGAGCGTTGATCTTATTGAATGTTTCATCAATCCATTTAATCCTAAACGCGGTTTCTTCTCGTTCGTTAGGAAAACATAAAGAAAAGAATAACATGTTATTTTTTAAAGATCTTAAAAATTTAGTATTGGATGCTTGGAACTTCGTGGTAGATCCCGAAGCCAGAAAGGCATCAAAATTTACGTATCCGAGTGGTAATCCGATGTCAGTGCGGGATGCCAGAAAAAAAGGATTAATATAATTTTAATCCGTAAACTGATAATTTAAGCGACAGGTTCTAATCTGTCGTTTTTTATTGCTTTTTTTCGGGTTTTATAGTATTGTATTGAAATACGTTAATTATTATATAACTCTTATGGCTAAACGAGCTAAACCGATTGGTAGAATCCAAAAGACCAAATCTCATAAAACCAAGAAGCGCCTTGCTATTAAAGCCGCAATGCTTGAAGCAAAAGCCGCTAAACGAAAGAAGAAATAAATGAGAAAACCACCGTTAAGGTGGCTTTCTTAATTCCGCGTCTATGTCCGAAGAAGTGATTTTACGTTTTGACAACGTAACATTCGAATATCTGGAAAAGAAGCCCGTCTTAGACGAGGCCAGTTTTAGTTTGCGACGCGGCGCCAAGTTTACCTTGATGGGACAGAACGGCGCGGGCAAAAGCACTTTATTCGGCTTGATCCGCGGCGAACTCAAACCGAAAAGCGGACGCATCTCAATCACTAACAATGCGACGATCGGAACAGCCATGCAGGCGGTCGCTCGAGCGGACTTTGATTTGACGGTTGAACAATATTTTGCCAAAGCCTTTGAAGTTGTACCGGGTAATTTATTGAGCCGTGTCAGTAAGGCGATGGAAGCGGTAAATTTTGATATTCCGGTTGATCGCAGAGTTGGAGATTTATCGGGCGGACAGCAAGCACGTTTACTTTTAGCTTTTGCCTTATTGCAAAACCCTGATATTTTATTGCTTGATGAACCGACTAACAACTTGGATCAAGCCGGTATCGACCACCTTATTCAATTTTTAATCATGTATCCGAAAACGGTTATTGTTATTTCTCACGACGCCGATTTCTTAAACTGTTTTACTGAAGGTGTTTTGTATCTTGATGTGCATACGCATAAAATGGAAAGCTATGTCGGCGACTATTTTTCCGTGGTTGAAGAAATAGAAAAACGTATTGAACGCGAGCGCATGAAAAACGCTCAACTTGAAAAAACTATTCAGGACCGTAAAGAGAAAGTTAACTTCTTCGCGAACAAAGGAGGAAAGATGAGAAAACTCGCTAAGAAGTTAAAAGATGAAACCATTGAATTAGAAGAGAACAAAGTTGATGTACGAAAAGAAGATAAAACAATTCGAACCTTTCAAATTCCTTGTCAGGATATAGTGGGTGAGATTGTAAAAATAAGTTCCGTAAAAGTAATTATAAATCATAAAGCTGTTGAAAAGCCGATTGAAAAAGTATTGCGTAAAAAAAGCCGTTTGTTAGTTACCGGGCCGAACGGCATGGGTAAAAGCACGCTCTTACGCAGTCTCGTTTCTCCGGAGCACAAGGGTGCCGTTATCTTAGACGGTGTTCGCGTTGGTTATTATAGCCAGGATTTTGCAACGCTTGATTTTCAGCAAACTGTTTTTGATTCTCTTAAAAGCGTCATGGGCGACGGTTATGATTTGCAAGACATGCGCTCGATTGCCGCTGGTTTTTTAATTAGCGGAGAATTAATGGGTCATCCAGTAGCCGCTTTATCAGAGGGTCAAAAAGGACTTCTTTCTTTTGCGCGTTTAGTATTAATGAAGCCTGGCTTACTGATTCTAGATGAACCGACAAATCATATTAACTTCCGCCATATCCCGGTCATCGCTCAAGCGATCAATGACTATGAAGGCGCTATTATCTTAGTCAGCCACATGAGTGATTTTGTCAAAGAAATCAAAATGGATGACGAACTTGATTTAAAAAAACTATAGAAATTTTCTATATTGACTTTTAAGCATTAAAGATGCTAATTTTGCGGTATTAAAAGTATTATTAACAATTAGTATAAAAAAGAGAGGAGAATTAATTTGCATAAAAAATGTTTAGTGTTGTTTTTATTTCCTGTGCTTTTTTATGCTCAGGATACCGGAGTTTTTTCCGATGACACACTCATACTGATCAACGCAACAAACAAAATAATGACAGTATATGATATTGTTTCCGGAGATTATAGCGAAAAGACCAAAGTGAAAAGCGGCGGTCGTATTGAGTTTAATCTTAATAAAGCGCAAACTCAAAGGAAGATTATTGTTAAATTGTCGGAATACGTTGATAAACAATGGGTATTTACGACTCGTGTTTTTCAAACAATAACTTTGTTTATGTGTAAGGTTATTGGAGGGAAAAATCCGGAAGATATTTCTTATGAATTATTATATCTTCCGTTTAAAACGGATGATGAGTAAAGATACTATAGGTACATTGTGAAAAGAGACTGTTGAAATCAACAGTCTCTTATTCGTTTTACTTTAAATTTTTTGTCGGCCTTTTGTTAGACCTTTTTTAGAAAAAACAATTTTATATTCTTCGGCCATTTTTTTAAAATAATTATCTTGTGTTTTGGCTTCGTAGAAAATTGTAGCAAAATCATTTCCGGTTATTAGAGTGTAGACAGTTCCGACGCACCATAACCTAAAAACTTTTTCCGCATCTGCTATCGTTTTAATGTCGCTGGTCCAGCAGACGAATGGTTTATTTGTTTTTTCTGATTTATGAATGTGCAATTTTGAGGAATGTTCAAAACCCGAGCAATCTGTTATGATCTCGATTTCATGATGCGGGAATGAAATTAGATCTCCCTCAGAACGATATGTCATATAAAAAAGCTGTAAATCCAAGTTGAGCTCTTCGTCCTTGGTCGCTATATGAATATCTCCAATGAACCGGTAGTGATGGTCTGTTGTGTTGATATTTACTATGATTCGTTTCAATATACCTCCTATGTTATTATGTATTATGTAATTGGCAATAATAACTCAAATTATCTATATAGTCAAATGTTTGCAAAAATTATAAAAAGCGATGAGGAATGGAAAAAGATATTAAGTCCCGAACAATTTCAAGTGATGCGCCGGCGTGATACGGAAGCGCCCTTTTCGTGCGTTTGGGGAAATCTCGGGAAAGGCATATATCGTTGCGCGGCCTGCGGCTTAGAACTCTTTGAGTCCAAGACAAAATTTGAATCGGGCAGTGGATGGCCGAGCTACTTTGCTCCAATACAAACTGACCATGTTGAGGAATTAGCTGATGAAAGTTTTGGCATGGTTCGAACTGAAGTACGTTGTGGTCGTTGCGAATCTCATCTCGGACATGTTTTTCCCGATGGTCCGACGCCTACTGGCAAGCGTTATTGCATCAATTCACTCGCCCTAAGCTTTTATCCCCAAGAATAAAAGAAAAAAGCTATATTTTGTGGTATAATATAAGTATAATTATATAGTCTTTGATGCGAGCTTCCTATCAAAAAACCCATAAGAGGCAACGTTTTAATTACAAGCCGGAAATTATTCCGGTTAGGTTTACGCGCTCATTGTTTGCTTCAATGAAATTCCGACTCATTGTCGGCGGTCTTATTTTAGCAGCATCAATTATTTATCCATTCCTTCGCGTAAAAAATACTGAAGCCGAACTTAGCTCTTTTTTCCCTACGTCATGTCGCGGCGGTTGGGAAAATGTTGAGAAGGCACAAGGCGCACCTAATGTAGTAGAAGGTGGCACAGAGAAATACAGCGATCTTAATTCTGCATCTTTGGTAAATACGGGGACACAAATATATTGCGGAGGGTTTAAGGGAGAAATACCTCAAGACGCTGTCCAAAAAAAGATTGTTTTAAAATTTTCTTGGACAACACAGGCTGATTCAGTTGTTAATGTTGAGCCATCAATTGACCAGGGACCGGCTGTTATTGAAGAGCTGCCATTGCAAGAAGCGCCAACACAAGATGAGCAAGCAGTTCCGGAAACCCCGAGCGACAATTCATCGATGAATGAATCTTCTTTTTTGCACGATACAATTTTTTCCCAAGCACTTGCTCAAGAGAATAATGATGTGACACAAGCTCCTGTTCCTGCCGGAGCGATTTTTGAAGTTCGATATACGTTTGATGACATAGATTGGAGGACGCTCGGTTATGTAAATGATATTAATAATACGGTCAGTTTTGAAATACCAATGGATGCTGCGGCGAGTTTGGCTGATTTAGATCAAGCGCAAATCGCCCTCTACGCGCTTCCAACTATTGATGGCATGCCTAAAATTTATCTTGACGCCATGTGGCTTGAAGTTGAGTATCAGGGTTCATCAGTAGAATTGAGCCAAGAGGAAATTAATAATTTACCGCGCGTGAGAATAGACAACATGTTTAAGTCGACCGAAGAAGATTTTCAAGCAGACGAAGAACCGAAGTTTGAAGTTGATCCAAATGCACTTATTGATACTACTGAAAAAAAGATAGAAATGCCGGTGGCGCCAATCTTAACCCCGAATGAAAGTTCGGGCGCGAGTGAAAATTCTGAAACTAATGAGGTGATTGAAACAAATCCGGAGGCCGCGCCTAACACAGAGTCAACATCGGAGCCTAATGCTAATCAGGGAGCAGAGTCAGCTCCGATAGAAGGCGTACTACCTCCGACTTCTCAACTATTCCATAGGCCATCATCTCTTATAGCGGAACTACACACTGTGTTTTCCGCTTTTAGCCAATTATGGTTCAAAAAGAATATTCTCACCGCATTGGCTCAAGATGCGACTGAAGCACCTGTCGATTCGGCTCCACAAGTTACGGAAACTCCGGTCGAACTTCCGGCTGAGCCAGCGGCACCAACCGTTGTCGAGCCTGGTAACGAAGTTATAAGTCAGCCCACTGGTCCTGACCCAATGCAAGCTCCGATTGACGGGGCCATTTCATCACCATTGGATCCCACTGTCTTAACATTTGTTTCTACGTCAAAAATTAAAGTTATCAAATCGGATGTATATGATCCTGAAGGTGAAAAAGCAACCCTGCAACCAATTGTTGAAGAGTCTAACGGTATAATCAGTATTAGCTTGCCGAAGCCAGGCAATGAGTTCATTCCAGGAAAATATAAGATGGATATTGAAATTTTAAAGGGAAGAGTTGTTTTTGTTTCCAGCCAGGATTTTACTTGGGGCGTATTAGCAATCAATGTTAATAAGTCGATATATTTACCGCAAGAAGTTGCTTATATACAAATGGGCGCACTTGATGATGGCGGAAACACCTTGTGTGATGCAAGTCTTCAGCTAACAATTAAAAACGAAACTACGCAAACAGAAAATAAGTTTGCTACTTCGGACGGAACAATTGAACACAGCAAAAATTGCGGCCCAAATAATGTCACTGATGATCCGGATTATTTTATTCATTATCAAGTCGCTGATGCAGGGGTGTACCACATGTTCCTTAAACGTGTTGATTCAAATACGGGAGCAACTATTTATGAAATAGCAGATTCCTTTGAAGTTAAAGATGAACTTCCTTTTGAAGTTGAAAGAATCGGAGCGACTAGAATCAATCCATTTCTTTCGAAGTATAAGATGACTTTTGAAATTACAGTCAATCAGGATTTTAATGGGGATATTATTGAAATGGTGCCGAACTCATATACGATATCAGAGGCAGATGATGCAACAGAAAGAAAATTAAATGGAGAAAAATTTATAGTATGGCAGAAAAGTTTGAATGCGGGAGATACCATTGAATTACAGTATGAATATCAGGGCGCCAAGGTTTCGCCCCAGGCTTATGTGTTGGGTCCTTTAAAATTTGCCAAGCATCAAAATTGGTTAGAGAAATTATTTGGTGTTGATCAAGAATTAATTTTTGAAGAAGCACGGCAGTGGCAGATTGCCTCCGACTCATTAAGCGCGACCTGGACAGGTGCTGTTAATGGAAACTGGTCTAATGGTGGAAATTGGTCCGGAGGAACAGCGCCTAATGCGGGTGATAATTTGATTTTCCCATCTGGTGCATCAAACCTTTCCAATACAAATGATCTTCCGCAGAACACAATATTTAATTCAATTACATTGTCAGGAAGCGGTTATACCTTAGGCGGTAATGACATCGTATTGGGTCCGGGGCTTGCCGGTATAACCGACAGCGTTTCATCGGGCGGAAATACAATCAGTCTTAATATTCGTCTCGATGCGACGAGAAATATTTGGATAACAAACAGCGGTGAATCGCTTACTATTAGTGGCATGATCGGTGGAGCCGGCGGTTTTAACAAAGAGGGCGTAGGTAAGTTGGTGTTGTCGGGCGCAAATACTTATGCCGGTACTACAACGATAAACGCCGGAGTTGTAAATTTGAGAAATAATACAGCCCTAGGTACTATTGCGGCAGGTACGGCGGTTGTTGGAGCGTCGGCTCTCGAACTTCAAGACGGAATTGCAGTCGGTTATGAAGCCTTAACGTTAAGAGGGTTTGGTATTTCAGAAGCCGGTGCGCTACGTAATATCAGCGGCGACAACTCCTTTGCCGGATTAATTACTCAGGTTGCCGGTGGTACTGAGATTACTGCTGACTCAGGTACATTAAGCTTGACTGGCGGTGTAACCGGAGCATTCCCTCTTATAATAGATGGCGCTGGTAATACAACATTTGATATTGCGCCAATCGCAATTGGCGCCGGTACCGTAACTAAACGTGGTGCGGGAACTTTGACTTATGAATTTCCAAATACCTACTCAGGCACGACAACGATTCATAATGGAACATTATTGTATGGCATAGATAACGCCATTTTATCGGGAGGTATTACTATGGTCGGTGGAACTTTGGATATTGCAACGTATTCTGACATGGTTGGTACGATTACACTTGGGCTTGTCGGCGGTACGGCTAGTCCGACAATTACCGGTTCAACCGGAGTCTTAAGCAGTGCGACTTATACGGTTTACAGCGGAACGATCAGCGCGATTATTGCCGGGGACGGCGGTGCCTTAACTAAGTCATCACCGGGAACAGTAGTCTTAACGCGGCCAAACCAATTTAGCGGTGCCGTTACAGTCAGTGCGGGAACATTGGATATTCGAGATAGTATGTCGCTCGGTGTTATTGACGGTGCGACTACGGTAACTGCCGGTGCGACATTGCTCGTTAATGGAAGCAGTCTTTCTATTCCTGAGTACATTACTATTTCCGGAACGGGAATGTTATATACTGGCGCGATACGTAATACCGGAGGAAACAATTCTTTGACCGGTGTCGTTACGCTTGGTGCTGCTGCTATGATTGAAGCTGATACCGGAACGACACTTACTATTGACGGTAAGGGCGTTTCAGCTGTGACTTTTGCACTTACGATTGGCGGCGCCGGAAATGTCACTACAACTTCGACAGCGCCTATTTGGGGAACAACGGCTGCCTTAGTAAAAAATGATGGAGGAACTTTGACCCTGGGCGGTTATAATAACTTTACGGGTACAACCACGGTCAATGAAGGAATAGTTGTTTTAACCGGTTCCGGCACCATTCCTTCATCAGCGGTAACAATTAACTCAGGCGCAACATTGACGGCTGATAACAGTACAACTGATTTATTAAATCGTTTATCATCCTCCGCGCTTACGATGAATGGCGGTAATTTTAATTATATCGGTGGCAGCTCGTATGATTCTACGGAATCAGCCGGAGCGTTAACACTTTCAAGTGGTTATAACGTTATTACTATTACTCCTGGATCCGGCGGACAAACGGCAATGACCTTTGCTTCTTTATCTCGTACTGCCGGAGCAACAGCGTTGTTTAGAGGAACTAACTTTGGCGCAACACCGGCTGCTAACGTATCTACGCTTATCTTTACTTCTGCACCGGCTTTAACAGGAGCGGGCGTTACTCCTAACACAACTAATATTGGTGTAATCAAAGGAGCCTTTGGAGATACGTCGTTAAGCGGTAACGGATCAGATATGGTTACTTATAATATCGGCAATACGAACGGTTTGCGTTTATTAAACCAAGTAGGTTTTAGTAATGAATACTCGAGTTCATTCTCCGCCAACGATAACGTTAAACTGACTGCCAATACGACCGCCGCAACTCAATCAATTAATTCTTTGATACTTAATGGATATGATGTGACTGATGCAGGAGCGGCTCGAACTATTACTCTGGCATCGGCAAGTTTGAGCGGCAATATTTTAATTAATAGCGCCAATAACATTGCGGGCGCAAATACTACGATCGGTATCACGACTAATGAATTAAATATTTTAGCGAGTGCATCCTCAACGATTTCTGCTGTAATTGGAACGGCCGTTGCCGGATCAATGACTATAAACGGAACAGGCAATGTAACTTTGAGCGCCGCCGCTGCATACACCGGAACAACATACGTAAATAACGCCACCTTGACCTTGGGCGCAAGCAATGTCTTGTCTACGGGAGGTTTAACAGTAAATAACGGAACCTTTGATATTGGCGCCAACAACGAATCGGTCGGCGCGGTTGTCCTGCGAGCCGGAACAATTACGGGCGGCGCCGGAACACTGACGAGTACAGCGTCGTATAGCTTTCAAAGAGGAACGGTTAGTGCCATTATTGGCGGTACTGTCGCAGTAACGCGTGTTGCAACTAATGCCGCTGCTGATAGCGTCGTTACAGTGTCGAGAGACAACACATATACCGGAGCCACGACAATTACGAGCGGAATTCTTCGGCTTGGTGGTGTTGGCGGTGCAACTAATACGCCGCTTGGTACAGTCGGCACCGGTACAAGCGTTGCCACCATCGGCGCGCTTGATTTGAACGGTTATACAATGGTTGGAGCCGAGCCAATTTCATCGCTTAGCGGACTTGGATTTGGTCCGGGTGCAAGCGTGGCAAACGGTAATAGCAACATGGGTGCATTAATGAATAGTTCATCAACGCCGGCAACCTATAGCGGCACTATTGCCTTGGGCGCGGCGGCAAGAATCGCGGCTGATGCCAGCGCATTGACTGTCAGCGGTAATATTTCAGGTGCGTTTGTTCTTACGATTGGCGGTTTTAATGATTCGACATTTTCAGGAGTATTATCGACAATTACGGGCCTTACTAAAGACGGATTTGGCACACTAACGCTTTCTAATAGTAATTCCTATGCTGGTGTTACAACTGTAAGCGTTGGAACGCTCAAACTTGGTGCAAACGGAGGCGGAACAAATACTCCGCTTGGAATAGCCGGAGCCGGTAACAACACTTCGGTTACGGCCGGAGCCATGCTTGATCTTAATGGATATACCCTGGGAACAGCCGAGCTTTTGACGCTTAACGGTATGGGTTTTGGTTATAACGTTTTTGCGCCCGGCGCTCTAACAAATACTTCTAGTACAGCGGTAAGTTATAGCGGACTCATTACATTGGGATCGGCAACAACGATCATGGCAAACAATGGAGATATCAGTTTAACGGCTACAGGAACTATTACCGGCTCGGGAAACGGTTTAACAATCGGGGGAACTGGTAACGGATCACTGGCGAGTATTATCGGTACGGTTGCGGGAACACTAACTAAAATTGGTACGGGCACCTGGACTCTTTCGGGTAACAGTACTTTTACCGGGGCAACGACGATTGCGAACGGAACGCTTAAACTCGGAGCTGCGGGTAGCGGCACTGATACGCCGCTTGGTACTGTCGCCGGCGCCTCAACGATAAATAGCGGCGGAGTCTTAGATTTAAATGGCTTTACTTTGGCAACGGCCGAAGGACTGACTCTTAATGGAAGAGGAATTAATGACGGAGGTGCGCTTGTTAACAATTCCGGGAGCGGCATAACATATAGCGGCGCTCTTACACTTGCTTCTGATAGCCGTATTACTAATTCCGGAGCCGGTTTATTGACGTTAACAGGTACGATTACGACTGCTGGTTTTACGGCCAGGATCGGGGGCGCCGGCAGTATTACGCATTCTACCGGAGCTGCTTCAGGTACCGGCGGTATAACAAAAGACGGCGCCGGAACCTTAACCGCCAACGTCAGTGAAACATATACCGGAGCAACAACAATTGAGGCGGGAACATTTCAATATGGTGCAAGTGGCTTACTTGCTGTTACCGCAGTAACGGTTAACGGCGGAACCTGGAATGCCGGCGGTATTACTGATACGGTCGGAGTTATTACCTTAATTGATGGAACGATTACTAATGGAACTTTAACCGGTGCCACATCATATACAGTAGAGAAGGGAACAATCGGTGCGGTGTTGGCTGGTGCGGTGCCGTTTGTAAAAAACAGGCAAGGAACTGTAACAATGACAGCAGCAAATACCATGAGCAGCACCGCAACAATTAATGGAGGAACTGTAGTATTAAGCGGCTCCGGTTCTGCGGTTAGTGCAACTTTTACAGTTAACCTTGGTGCAACATTAACACTTGATAACAGCACGACAAACGTTGCGAGCCGTCTTGGTGATGCGCTTGCGTTGACGTTAAACGGCGCTAATTTCAATTTTATAGGCAGTAACACTGCGGCAACAAACGCCGCTGAAACAACCGGAGCGCTTAGCCCGGCCAGCGGACATAATACGGTTACCGTTACTCCGGGATCCGGAGGTTCAACAACCATGACTTTTGCAAGTTGGTCTCGTACCGCCGGTGCTACGGTTTTGTTTAGAGGCACTAACTTTGGTTCAACACCAGGGGCCAATGTTTCTTCAATGGTCTTTACCTCAACAACCGGTCTGATAACCGGATCGAGTCTTACTGCCAATACAACAACAATCAGTACTATTAAGGGTGGTTTCGGCGATACATCATTATCCGGTACCGGTTCGGATATGGTTACATATAATGTTGGTAATACTAATGGCTTGCGTTTACTTAACCAAGCTGGTTTTAGTGGTGAGTATGCCGCTAACTTTGGGACTCTCAATGCTAATGTTAAATTAACGGGCAATACGGCGGCTTCCGCTCAAACAATCAACTCTTTGATTCTTAATGGTAATAGCGTTACTAATCCGGGCACAGGACAAACAATTACTATGGGAGGAGCTAGTTTGAGCGGTAATATTTTAATTAATAGCGCTAACAATATTGATGGCGCTAATACAACTATTGGTATTACAACTAACGAATTGCCGATTTTAGCTACAGCCGCCTCTACGATTTCAGCTGTGATTGGTACAGCAACAACTGGTTCGGTTGATATTAGTGGTTCGGGCAATGTTACTTTAAGCGGTGCATCACTATATACCGGTACGACATTTGTAAATAATGCAACAGCTACCTGGGGTGCAAATAATGCCATTTCTTCAGGTAACGTGACTATTGTTGGCGGAACCGTAAACTTGAATGGAAATTCGGATACGATCGGCGCTGTTTCCATAAACGCCGGAACTATCGCAACGGGGGCCGGTACTCTGACGCTCGGCGGTACAGTAACGTCAATTGCCAATAATAATGTTAGTTCTTTTATCACCGGAAACCTCGGACTTGGTGCCAACAGAAGTTTTGTTATTGCTGATGGCGTTGTTGATAATGATGTCATAGTTTCAGCCGTTGTAAGCGGAGCTTTTAATATTACTAAAGATACAAGCGCGGGCGTGTTGGTGTTTTCTGGCGACAATAGCTATACCGGCACCACAACAATTAATGCCGGAACCTTACGACTTGGTGCTACCGGTGGGGGAACTAACACCCCACTTGGTACAACAGGCGGTGCTACGACTGTTTCTGGAGCAAGCTCGGCTCTCGATTTAAATGGGTATACTCTTGGTACATCCGAGGCTTTAACTTTGAGTGGTGCGTTAGCAGGTGGAGCCTTGCAAAATCTTTCAAGCGCTTCGGCGACCTATAATGGACTTATTACGCTCGGTGCCGCTAGTACAATAATTTCAAACTATGGTGATATTAATATAGCTAATACAGGAACAATCAGTGGTGCTACGTTTGCGTTAACCATTGGCGGTTCGGGAAATGGAACGCTTTCCAGTATTCTCGGAACGACAAGCGGCACACTAACTAAAAACGGTGTTGGTATGTGGACGGTTTCCGGTAATAATACTTTTACCGGCACAACTACAATCAGCGCGGGAACTTTCCGACTCGGAGGAGCCGGATCAGGTTCTAATACTCCGCTCGGCACTACTACAAACGCGACGGCGATTACGAGCGGCGCGATGCTTGATCTTAATGGTTATACCTTAGTTACAGCAGAAGCGATAACCAGCATCAACGGAACCGGTATTAACAGCCGAGGCGCAATTACCAATAATTCATCAAGTGCAACCGGTTACTCCGGGGTTATAACACTTGGTGCGGCTTCTCGTATTGTGAACTATGGATCCGGCGAATTAACCTTTAGTGGAAATATTGTGGGGAGCACATTAGCTTTAACGTTCGTTGCCGTTGGTCCGATTACCCAGTCAACCGCAAGTGTGTGGTCCGGTACTTCAACATCGCTAGTAAAAGAAGGGCAAGGAGTTTTGACTCTTGGCGGACAAAACAGCTTCACTACCGGTACTGTTACGGTCAGCACCGGAACTGTTAAGCTTGGAGCTAATGGCGGCGCAACTAACACTCCTTTAGGAACTAACGGTGCCGGTACTGTGGTATCAGCCGGAGGAGTTTTAGATTTATCAACCTTTGCTCTTGGCGGTGCTTCAACTTGGGAACCACTTACCTTAAACGGAACTGGTATTAATAATACAGGCGCCTTGATTAGCGGTTCATCAGGAACAAACACGTTTGGTGTATTAACGCTAGGTTCAAATGCTCGCATTATAAATTCCGGCTCAGGTACAATTACCTTTGCCGGTGCGCCAACCGGAACTTTTAACTATGTTATTGGCGGAAGCGGTCCGACTACGTTCTCCGGAATTTTCCCGGCTGCGGCTATTACTATTACTAAATATGATTCGGGTATTCTTAGTTTAAACGCGGCAAACCTTCTTACGGGTTTAGTAAGAATTAATGGTGGGACTTTAAAATATGGAGCGACTAATACTTTAGCCACGGGTGCTGTCACTATTGCTGGCGGTACTTTAGATATTAATGGTTTTTCTGACAGCGTCGGTACCGTGACGCTTATAAGCGGGTCCATAATTAATGGCGGTGGAACAGCAGCTCTTACTTCGACTGCTACGTATGCTTTTGAAAGTGGAACGGTTAGCGCTAGATTGGATAGTACAGCCGCTGCCGGCATTTCAAAAACAACGAGTGGACAAGTTATTCTCTCTGGAGATAATGTACTTACGAGTAGCACATCGATCGCGTTGACCGTTGGCGAGTTGAATTTACAACATAGTAATGCTCTTGGGGCTGCTGCTAATTCGCTCGCCACAACCGTCACTGCCGGCGCAACACTTGAATTACAAAATACTATTACTATTCCAAGTACAAAAACATTTACTATCAATGGTACTGGTGTGGGTGGCATTGGTGCAATTAGAAATGTGAGTGATTCCAATACGATTCAGGGAGCAATTACGCTTAGTTCAATAACACCGCGTTTCAAATCGGATAGCGGTAGCCTTACTGTTTCCGGAGCTATTAGTGGCGCAACCAACTCGTTGTTGGTTGGCGGAGCGGGAAATACGACAATTTCCGGAGTTATTGGTACTACGAGCGGCACCTTAACAAAAGACGGAACAGGGACATTGACATTGACAACAGCAACAAACACATATACCGGCTTAACCACGGTTAGCGCGGGGGTGCTTAATATACAAAACGCCGCTTCGCTCGGCACTACAGCCGCGGGTACGGTTGTTAACTCTGGAGGAGCCTTGGAAATCCAGGGAACTATTACGGTTGGAGCTGAAGCGTTGACCTTGTATGGAGACGGTGTTTCAAGTAATGGTGCTTTGCGAAATATTACTGATAACAATACGTATCAAGGAACAATCACATTGGGTTCAAATGCTTCAATTGGATCGGACTCGGGAACATTAACTTTGAGCGGAACAATTACTGGCGCCAGTTCAATTGGACTTACTAAAGTTGGAGCGGGAACAGTGGCACCGTCAAACACGGTTAGTGTTGGCGGTAACTTCGCTATCTCAGCGGGTACATTAACAGCATCCTCTAATACGATTACCGTAAGCGGCAACTGGACTAACTCCGGAACTTTCACTGCAGGATCTAGTACCGTAACTTTAAATGGTACTAGCACTCAAACCTTGTCTGGAACAATGACGGGCGGCAGTGCTTTTAATAATTTAACAATAACAAATGCTTCGGGTACGAGTGCGTCCGATTGTGAGCGAACCGGCTTTGTTCCCTCGGTTGATTTTGCTGCAGCCGCGAGCGCATCCACCGTAACATTTACTACCGCCAATACTCGAGTTGAGTATAATTCAGGCTCAACATACACATTTACAAATATTAGTTGGAATGGACAAGCAGTCGGCACCCCACTCTATTTTAGAAATTCAGCCGTAACCGGTACCTGGCTTTTAAATGTTTCCGGAACTCAGGGTGTGTCTTATGTTAATGTCAGTCGTTCCGACGCCTCAGCTGGAAACGCAATCGTAGCTGATAATGGAACGAACACTAATTGCGGCAATAATAGTAACTGGAATTTTAACCAGTTCTTAACATTCAGCTTATCGGATAGTGCCGTAAGTTTTGGTGATTTATCAATTTTGTCTCCTCGATACGCAACTACTGGCACCGGTTCTAACATTGAGAGTACGGCGCACACTATAAGCGTTGATACAAATGCTAATTATGGATACACGTTGTATGTACAGGGAGATCCGGTAACCCAAGTCAGTAGTAACCATGTTATCACTTCAATTGGTGCTACTCCGACGGCATCGAATCCGGGCACTGAGCAATTTGGGATCAGGGCAACCATAAGCGGCGGATCAGGCTCAGTGAGTTCGCCCTATAACCATGCAAGTAACTATGGTTATAATGGAACTTCTACAACGCAAAGTGTAATCGGTAGCGCTTCCGGCAGTTCTAATGATTTATATACGATACGATATCTTTGTAATATTGGCTTTGACACTGATGCCGGTGCTTATGCTACCAACTTAACCTATACCGCAGTAGGCAGTTTTTAGTAGACGTTTTTAAAAACTAATGATATAATAAGTACATATTAATTTATCCACAAAGGAGTATTATTTTATAAAATATGAGAAAATCTCGATTAAAGCGTATTGTTAATGCGCTAATTATAACCTCATTGTTGGTAGTCACGTCGAATTTCGGCTACCAAGTGCAGGCGGCCTCGGTTACTACTTTTTCCGATAATTTGAGTCGGTTGAAGACGAGCACTCTCGCGGATCATACGATTAAATTCGTAACCCCAACTGGTTTGGCGGGCGCCGGTAACTTTACCCTTACATTTGACGGTGATTTTACAATGGGAAGCTTTGCAATTGCTAACTTCGATTTGGCCACCGGAGCAACCTGCGGTTCCATATCCAGTGAGCGTACATTGGGCACAGGAGCTGCTTCTGGTGCTACTTGGCAGGTAGTGCAAGCCGGTTCGGTTGTAACCTTTACCTCTGGAACTGATACGATTACCGCGGGACATTGTGTTGAAGTGCAGATTGGTGCAAATGCAACCAGCGGAGGTGCGGGCGCAACTCAGATTACAAACCCGGGAACCGCTCAAGCGGCTACTGTGGCCGTTGGTGGCGGTTTTGGAGACACGGGAACAGCTGTCGTAGCTATTGTCGATACAAATTTTGATCAAGTTTCTGTTAGTGCTACTGTTGATCCGACAATTTCTTTTGCGATTGATGATGCGGCAATTGGTTTTGGAGCTTTGACAACCGCTAACGTTCGTTATGCTACCGCCGATTCAAGTGGTACGACAACTCCAGGCGCAGCTACTAACTTAACCGTTGCGACAAACGCAACTTCTGGTTATACGGTGTATGTGCAGGGAAGTACTTTGGCAACCGGTACTGGCCCGACAATTAATGCTATCGGTGGAACTGCCACAGCATCGAGTCCTAACTCTGAACAGTTTGGAATAAAAGTAGGAGCTTCTGGAGGAAGCGGCGCTGCGCTTGCTCCATATGATACAGCTAACTATGCGTATAATGCTACTTCAGTAACTCAAGACGATATTGCATCTTCGATAGGCCCATCGGCAACAACTACCTTTGCTATTACATATATTGCTAACATTGCCGCAACAACTGAAGCTGGTTCTTATTCTACGACTTTAACATATACTGCTACTGGAAGCTTCTAAATCTTTCAGTTTCTGACTATAGATATGAAAAATTACAATATCCGTCGACTTGCCCTTGGGGTTATTGTTGGCGGATTATTGCTACTATCTCCGTTATTTCAAGTGCAAGCCATGACTATTTCTCCGGTAAGGCTTGAATTGTCAGGCGATCCCGGTAAAACTGTTGGCGGTTTTTTTAAGGTGATTAATGATGAAAAAGAACCAAAAACCCTATATACCGTATTTCAAAATTTTGAAGCAATGGGGGAGACGGGTAGTCCAAGTTTTGTGAATGCTACGGAGGGATTGGCAACTTGGCTGCAGGCTCCAGATCAAATAACTATTAATCCGGGCGAAACAAAAAATATTGATTTTTCGGTCACTGTTCCTGCCAATGCAGAGCCAGGAGGATATTTTGCGGCAATATTTTTAGGTACGAATGCTCCTTCTGCCGAGCAAAACCAATTAGCTATCGGTTCCCGTATTGGAACGCTTTTATTATTCCGCGTTAATGGAGATATTCAAGAAGGCGGAGCTTTATTGGAGTTTGGTACAAAAAATAAGCAACGATGGTTCAGTGCCTTACCGGTAAATTACTATTATCGTTTCCAAAACTCTGGTGCTGATCGAGTAATGCCAAGAGGAGAGTTAATCATTAAGAATACTCTTGGAATGAAAACAAAAAAGTTAAATGCAAACCCAGTGCAAGGAAATGTTCTTCCGAGAAGTATTCGTCGCTTTGAATTGTGGTGGCAAAAAGATGAAGCTGAGAATAGTGCCCCGCAAACACGGTTTGTGCCCGAAGGATTTTTCGAAAACGTTAAATATCAATGGAGTAATTTTGCTTTTGGACGATATAAAGCAAATCTTAATTTAGAGTATGGAAGCCAGGAGCAAAAAGCCACAGCCGCGTTTACCATCTTTGTATTTCCATGGCAGTTACTGACAGTTGAATTAGTAATTATCTTGTTATTAGTATTTATTTTACGTTTTGCTATAAAGCGTTATAACACTTGGGTTATTAAGCGGGCACGCTCTTAAGTTTACATCATGACTCGAAGAATATTCTTCGGCGCGGCCGCCGCCGCGCCGTTTCTTATTATCAGCTTATTTTTTATAAGCCTAGCCCATCCGGCTAGAGCTATTAACGTTAGTGGATCTTTGCAGATTAATGTTTCAGCAACGGTTTGTCCTTCGGGCGGCTGCCCGACTCCTCCAAGCGGCGGAGGTGGCGGCGGCGGAGGTGGCGGCGGCGGAGGAACCGTTATTAGCCCGCCAATTGATCCGAATTTGTTACCGACTACCGGCGTTGTTTTTATCGGGAAAGCCTATCCTTCAAGTAATATTTCCTTATTGCAGAACGGTCGATTAATTGTTCGAACAATTTCCGGTCCTGACGCATCATTTTTAATCAGTATATCGAATGCGGCTCCCGGCAACGCCAATTATTTGATTGTAGCCGAGGATCCTTTTGGCCGTCAGTCTTCGTTTACTGTTCCGGTTGTAGTGACAGCGGCGGCAACAACGACTGTTAGCGGTATTTTTATTGCCCCGACGCTTGATTTAAATAAAAGACAACTTAATATCGGAGAAAATCTTATTTTGTTTGGCCGCAGCGTACCGAGTTCAGATGTTACTATTCAAGTAAATTCAGACACTGAAATGTTTTTACGAACGCGAGCTGATAATTCTGGTGGCTATGTATACACATTGGATACAAGTCTTTTGGATATTGGCGTACATGATGCAAAATCAAAAAGCGCGACTAATGGACAAATTAGCGAATATGGACAAGCTGTCGGTTTTGCAGTTTTAGATAAAAACGTTCCAATAGAAGAAGAGCCAAAAGAACCTGAAGATGTTTGTGGCTTGTCTGGAGATTTGAATGGCGACTGTAAGGTTGACTTGATTGATTTTTCGATTTTGGCATATTGGTATAAACGTCCAAATCCGCCAAAGGCTGTTGATCTTAAAAAAGATAAAAAAATTGATTTGGCCGACTTTAGTATTTTGGCCTCACAATGGACCGGATAATATGAAAAAATATCTAATACAACTTATAAGTTTCTTTTTGCTGTTGCTGCCGTTTTGCTCGCAAGCGGCCGTGCTGCGCACTGCCTTTGATGAAAACTTGCTTAAAAGTTCTGGCAAGGCCATCGCTAGCATTTATCTTGATTCACCGGGAGAAAATATAAACGCATTGAGCGCTGAGATTGTTTTGATTTCCGGTCAGGCTAGATTTTCAGAAATTCGAGATGGGGACTCTATTATTTCAGCTTGGATTGAGCGACCAGAAATAAAAGATACTAAGATTGTTTTTGCCGGAATTATACCGGGAGGTTTTTCCGGAATGTACTCGGCTTCTTCTAAAGAACCGCAGCCCGGATTGGTACTTAAGCTCGGAATTTCAAGCGACGCACCGGGGGAAGTGGTTCTAGGAATAAAAAACCTTCAAGCCTATAGCGGTAATGGCGATGCGGCGACGATTTCCACTGATCCAGAAAAACTTACAATTGTATTTTCAAAGAAAACAAGCGATTCGGAAGCAGGCCTTAGTGCTGATTCGATAGCTCCGGTGTTTACTGATTCGACGGTCACTCAATTAAATAATGAAACAAAGGGATGGTTTGCGGTTTTTAATGCCGAGGACCGCGATTCCGGAATTGATTATTTTGAGATTCAAGAAACCTATAATAACGCACCGGATGAGTTGGCCTGGCGGAAAACCGCAAGTCCGTATAAATTGAATGATCAACATCGACGACATACTATTTTTATAAAAGCGGTTGATAGAAGTGGAAACGAGAAGATTGTTAAGATAGCTCCGGCTTCGCTCAGTCCATTTGAACAATGGGCCTGGATTATCGGCGTGGTTCTTGTGTTGGCGCTTGGTATATTGATGTTACGTCGTCGTCGGAATATATGAAATATTTTCAAGTAATAATCGTTATTGTCGTATTATTATTCGCTCCGCTTTCTGTAAAAGCCGCAAAACTTCATTTTCGTACGCAGAAAGACAGTTATAAAACAGGCGAGTCGGGCTTTGCTACTATTAATGTTGATACCGAAGGAAAAACCGCAAATGCTTTTTCCGGGACCATACTATTTGATCCTTCTATAGTTGAGGTGAGTAATATTTCAAAGGATCGTTCTATTATTACAATGTGGGCCCAGAGCGCCACTATTGATTCGATTAATGGAAGAATTACCTTTAAAGGCATAACCTTTAATCCGGGTTATAAGGGCAATCCGGGAAGGTTGTTTGGCTTTGATTTCAAAGCAAAAGCGCCTGGTAAAATGGATTTTAAAATCGCCAATTTTTTAGTTCTTGCCAATGATGGAAGGGGAACACCGATCGCAACCAAGGGAATTTCCCGAGCTATTACCGTTAGTGGGGCGTCCCAAACTAAATCAGGTATTCGAATTGCGTCATCAACTCATCCTAGTCAATCTCGGTGGTATGCAAAAAAGAATATTCTTGTCGCCTGGTCAGTTGCCGATAAAGACATCGAGACAGTCGCGTATGTGTTTGATAAAAATCCAAAAACAGAACCGGGAGCGGTTTCACTTACAAACGCCGATTCAGCCAGTCAAAAAAATGTGACAAGCGGCGTATGGTATGTACATGTGAAAGCAAAAGGAAAGACAAAGGGTTGGTTCCCGACTGAGCATTTTAAAATCAATGTAGACCTTGATCCTCCTTTGGCAAATACGATTACCGTTTTGCCTCGTCTTAATGAATCAATTTTGCCGACAATTCGCGCAAAAGCAAAAGATGCGTTATCGGGCGTTGCGTCATATGAGGTTTTGGTCAATGGTAAAATTGTGGTTAGTGCCGCATCGATTGATAGTCTTAAATTAAAAGGCTTAAACATCGGAAAAAATACTGTTGAGGTACGAGTGACGGACGCCGCCGGAAATTCGCGCAGTGATAAGATTAGTGTATTGTATAATCCGCTCGTGGCGCCAAAGCAAAACTCAACCACTAAAACTCCAGTTGTTCCAAGTGTTCCAACACCTTCTAAGCCAAAGGTAATTATACCAATTAAATCTAAGACTCCGGTGCGCTTTGATTAACAAAATTTAACATATAGTTACTATGAAATTGATTTTCCTCCGTCACGGACAGACAAATTATAATCTTAAAGATCTCTGTAATGGTCGACCTAATCGCCGTGTTCACTTAACATCTCTCGGCCTGCGTCAAGCAGCTCGCGCCGCGCGTTTGCTTAAGAATGAGCCGATTGAACGAATATACACATCGAAGTTATATCGATCGAGACAAACCGCACTAATAATAAATAAATATCATAAAACTCCAATGCGCTCAGATGCTCGACTTAATGATAGGTCTATGGGGGTTTTTGAGGATATGCCAGCTGGCTTATTTTATACCTGGCGCGATAAGCAGAAAAATCCATGGACATGTCGCCCGCAGGGCGGAGAAAGTTATGAATCTGTAAAACGTCGCTTTAAAAGTTTTATTAAAGAACTGGAAAAGAAAGAGAAGGGAACTATCTTAATCGTAACTCATTTGCCAATTTTAAAGGTGGCGCGAGGATATTTTAAGGGTTTGTCAAATAAATCAATGGATGCATTAACTGAAAAAGATATACCAAACTGCACTATTTTTACTTTTACAATTAATCCTAAAAAGAGTAAAGTAAAATCTTGACAAAATGTAATTAAAGAGTAATATATAAAGAATCAGAAACTTGTTTCTGGTTTTTTAATTCGTACTTTCCCCAAAATAAATAGACATGAGGAGGATTAATGTCTAGAGAATCTCAGGTTTTAAAACGTATTCAACCCGTAGACCGCGTGTGTTTGATTTCTTCAAAGTCAATTCCTAAAAAAGACGCTATTGTGATTAGTTCCAAAAACTCACAGGAAATTAAGTTCATTGTTGTGAGCCGGAAAGAAATAACGCCTTTCATTGAGGAAGTGAAAAAGAAACTCCAACCGCATCTGGCAGAAATTTTGCAGAAACGGATTGGAACAGCGAAAGCAAGAAAGATGAGGGTCCTTTTACTGAATGGATCCTATTCAGTGGTTGAAAGTCAGTTAAAGAAAGCTAAGTATCCTACAATATTGGAAGGCATTCAACGGATGTCGGCCGAACTTGTGGGGGCGAAGCACTTGAGATAATATTTGATAGGGTAAAACCGCTCATGCAGTTTTACCTTATTTTTTTTGCTTGCTATACTTAGTGTACTATGTTTAAAAAGAATTATTGGAAATTATTAACATCAAAACTCGGCCCGGGGATTATTACCGGTGCGTCCGATGATGATCCTTCCGGAATTTTGACCTATCTTCAAGCAGGTGTAGTTATGGGCGTGTCGTCATTATGGACGGCGTTGATAACATTGCCGTTAATGTATTCAATTCAAGAAATGTGTGCGCGTATCGGCCTTGTTACCGATAAAGGGTTGATGCGCTTAATTAAAGAGCATTATCCAAAGTGGTTATTATGGAGCGTTGCCTTAATTTCATGTGTCGTCATTACTATTAATATCGGTGCAGACTTATTGGCCATTGGAGTTGTTTCTGAAAAATTAACCTCTATTCCACGTTTAATTTGGTTACCTGTGGCAACGGTTTTGATTCTATGTGGAATGATATTTTTTTCCTATAAGAAGTTTGTCAAAGTATTAAAGTGGCTTACCTTAAGTCTGTTTTTCTACATCGTCACGGTTTTATATATTAATGTTGATTGGCGCGAGGCAATTCTTTCAACTATTTGGCCGACCCATTTTGAGTGGAACGCGACTTCGATTATGCTGGTCGCGGCCATTGTCGGAACTACAATTTCGCCGTATTTATTTTTTTGGCAAACCGAAGAAGAAGCCGAGGATCGAAATGTAAAAGAAAAGGCCAATGGAAAAAAGCATTTTATTGTTACCAAACATGAGCTAAAAGATCTTAAAGAAGATACCTTCTTGGGAATGCTTTTTTCGAACGGAGTGATGTGGTTTATTGTATTAGGTGCAGCTCAGTTGGGTAAATTGTACGGGCTGGGAGAAATAAGTAATTTTGATGATGCCGCACTCGCGTTAAAACCGCTCTTGGGTGATAAGGCGTTTATTATGTTTAGCTTGGGAATTATCGGCACCGGTTTGTTAGCTATACCGGTTTTGGCCGGAAGCGTCGGCTATATGATCGCCGAACTCTTTGGTTGGAAACAGGGTCTTAATCGTCATTTTCATAATGCCAAGGCCTTTTATATTGCCATTATTGGATCAACCGTCATTGGAATGCTTCTTTCATTCTCCGGGCTTGATCCGGTGCAATTATTGGTTTATACGGCCATTTTTTATACTTTGATTACACCGCCTCTTATTTTTGTTATTATTAGTTTAGCTAACAATAAGAAGATCATGGGGAAGCGAGTTAACTCTTTTGCCTCCAATTTCCTTGGTTGGTCTGCCTTTATTCTTATTTCGGCCATTGTCATTGCTTATTTAGTGCTAATTTTAAAGTAAATAAGTTATATATATTGACAAAAATATAAAGATTTGCTATAATAAATTTATAATTAATTAACATTTTCTATGGATTATTCTAAGGAAGTTGATCAGATTACCTCAATGTTGCTTTCTGAAAAGACTTCGGGTTTAAGTGAAACTGAAGTAGCGGCACTTAAAGATGAATTGATTGACAAGATAAACCATGCCATTATCATGGAATTGCCGGTTGATTCATTGCATGAATTGCAAGTATTACTTGATTCGGGTGATGTTCAACAAATAAAGTCATTCTTAGAAACTAATATCCCTAATCTTGCTGAGCTTCTTAAGGCCGCAGCAAAATAATAAAATTTATATGAGTATGGAAAATATAAAACTTGATAACAGTGAGAGTTCGAAGTCAATTCTTGAAAAGGCCAAGCAAATAGCTCATGAAGTCTATGAAGCTGTTACACAAAATAAAACTTTTAAAAACACATTGTTTTTTGTTGCTACGGTAGGTACTTTGCTTACATTTACAGGAAAGGCCGATGCGCAAGAAAAGCCAGGTGACATGCCTGTTGATGATAAAACCGAGCTTGCTATCGGCGCTGATGAGCATAAAGGAGCCCCGGGACTTGATGCTGATTCAAACCGAGTCTATACAGAAATGCACCTCGATGCTTCAAATCAAAGCGCTGAAAAAGTGATGCCTGAAGAAAAGGGCGTTGAAATTTCTCAAAGTTACGCAGCGCCTCGTTCATACGATTCACATCGCGGCGTTGTTGACCTTGACTTGCGCGGAGCCGAAGAAGTTACTATTCAAACTTTTAACGAAGAAGGTAAGCCTATTGAAGCTAAGAAATTCAAAGGCAAGGCCGATGTCTTTTATAACGAAGGCTATAGCTACCGAATTCTTGACAGCAAAGGAAATTTGCTTGAAAAATTAAACTTGAACCGAGACGAAGTATTGGCTATGGATGTTCAAAAGAAGAAAATGGACATTGAGCAGCAAAAGAAGAATATTGAAGAAAATCTTCGTCAGCAGATTAATAAGATTGACCAAGAAAAGAGCAATTAATCCTCAACTATAAATAGAGCCCGAAAGGGCTCTATTTTGTTAGCTTGACTTTTGCCTTATTTTTTGCTAATCTATAAGACAGTTAACACTAGATTATTACCCTATGCCTGATTATTCACCGGCCGTTGATGCACTCGTAGTTCGTCTCATGAAGGAACAAAATCTTGATCCGTCTGACGAACAGGCCAAAGAAACTTTTAAGAACGAGGCACTTGATAAAATTAATCGTTATATTATCAGCCGTATTCCAGATGAGCGTTTGGCTGATTTTGAGGAATTGTTAGTCGAAAACAATCCGGAGAAAATTTCTTTCTTCTTGGAAGAAATCATCGGGAACGCCGAAAAGGCTCTTGATGAATCACTTGCAAACTATTAAACCTTTATGTCAAACGAAAATAAACTAGAAGATTTCTTCAAAGTTAAAAAAACCGAGACTGAAGCCGGAAAAACAGTGGAACGGATTCTAAAAATGATAGACACAGATGAAAAAAGGGGTTTGATTGCTAGTGTTATGCAGAATCTCAGTGAGCAACAACAGCAACAGCAGCAATAATTTATATATTCAAAACCGACTCCTTAGGGGGTCGGTTTTGTTATTAGTAGTTTTTTTAAAATATGCTATACTGTTCTTATTGCTATGGACGTTTTGAGTAATCAATCTGAATTAGCCGGATATTTCGCCGACTGTTTAATCGAACAAAGTTACAGCTCCGACACAGACGAAGCTGAGTTAGATGCAATCAAACAGGATTTAATTGATAAGATTAATCGCGAAATCAGCCAAGCAGTATTTGATAACTTAACCGATGATCAGTTGGCGCAGCTTGAAGAATTTTTAGAAGAAGGAGATACCGAAGCTGCCAGTGTTTTTTTACGAACCGCCATTCCGGACTTACGACGTTTGATCGTTGAGCGGCTTGTAAATCTTAAAGAAGAAATTTCATAATTATTTATATGTCTTATGGGCTTTGAAACTAACTTTTTTTCGGCTAGTTCCCGAAATGCGCAAGAACGCAACGAGCGTCATTTACCGATGATTACCGAAGCCGCATTCGGTGTTTTTAAAGACCCTGATGATATGATGGCCGCGATGACCGAGTTCACAGAAGAATAAAAAAGTAGGGGCAGGTTTTAAACCAGCCCCTACTTTTTTATTATTTATATTTTTCGTTAAAATTTTCTTTTTCCGGATCAGCTTCAATTTTTTTAAATAGCGGTTCGAGATTTGAAACTTTTACTTTTCTAGCCAATTCAATAATTTCTTCTTCTGTAAGCCAGCGGTCAATACTTACACCGAGCATTTTTTCTAGTTTCGAAAAACTTTCCGGCATGATTGGTTTAATCATTATTGCTGTTGAAATTATAACAGTGACAGCCCCAAGGATGATTGAAGCATATTTTTCCGGATCGTCTTTAATTTTCCAAGGCGTGGTATTTGAAAGATATAGATTGCCGCCGGCAGTTAATGAAAGAATATTCTCAGTATAGTCACGGAACTTACATGCTTCTATCAACTCTTTTCCATGGGATAAGAAATATTCAATGGTGTTGTTTTCTAAGACAGGTATTGCTGTTGCACCCGAAAGATCAATATTTTCAGCAAGTTTAAGCGTACGGTTGATAAAATTGCCCAAGTTAGCAATTAAAAGGTTGTTTGTCTTTACAATAAAGTCATTCCACGAGAAATCGCTGTCCGAGTTTTCCGGCATGATTAAGCATAGGTAAAAACGAACGATATCTAGTCCGAAATCGGCGACGATCTTGCGCGGATCCAATGTCACGCCAAAACTTTTGGAAAAACCTTCATTATTAAGCGTTAAGAATTGGTTGATTGCCGGAACATCGGGCAAATGAAGTTTCTCGTCATACGCATGAAGCTGACCGGGCCAGAACAGGGAATGAAATACCAAGTTGTCTTTACCGGCAAAGTAATAATGTTTGGCATCGTCGTTATACCAGAAGGCTTTCCAGTCTTGTCCGCCTTCTTCTGATTGCTTGATCGATGCTGAAAGATATCCGATAACTGCTTCAAACCAAACATACAGGCGTTTGTGTTCGTAACCAGCCAATAATTTGTCAGCGGGAATTCTGTCGGCCGGAATTTCAATGCCCCAATCAATATCGCGAGTAACCGGTCTTCCTTTTAAACCTTCTTCAAGCCAACGGACGGATTCGCCCCGAACCCACGGGCGCCAATTATCGCCGTGTTGCGCAACATACTGTTTTAAGAAATCCTCAAGTTTCGGCCAATCGAAAAAATAATGTTCGGTACTTTTCATAGTGACCGGTGCTTTAGAAAGCTTGCTCCTCGGATTAATCAACTCTCCCTGAGCTAATAATTTTCCGCAGTTGTCGCATTGATCGGAGCGAGCATCGGTGTCATGGCAATGCGGGCATTCGCCTTCAACGTAGCGATCGGGCAAAAAGCGATTTTCTTTTTCTGAGAAATATTGCTCTGATGATTCTTTATATAAAAGATCTTTTTCAATAAAGGTCACAAACATATCCTGAACAACTCGTTTATGAGTCGGGTTGTCAGTGCGTGTGTATAAATCAAAACTTAAATTAAGATCGCGGAACAATGCTTCATGCTTAGGATGGTACTCATTAACGATATCGATTGGTGTTAAGCCGCGTTTGTCAGCTTCAACTGTGGTTGGGGTTCCGTGGCAGTCAGAACCGGAAACCATTAAAACGTCATTACCGATAAAGCGGTGATAACGCGCGAAAATATCAGCCGGGATCAAATAGCCGGCCAAATGACCAAAGTGGATGTCGCCGTTAACATAGGGCCAGGCAACGCCGACAAAGATGTTTTGCTTATTCTTCATAAATACAGTATATCATGAGATCCCAGCCTTCGCTGGGATGACAATTCTATTCTTCGCCTTTTTGCTGGCGCCACAGAGCCGCATAGAGCCCCTTTTCTTCCAATAAGGCATCATGAGGCCCTTGCTCGGAAATTAAGCCTTTTTCAAGCACATAAATGCGATCAGAGTGCATAATCGTTGAAAGGCGGTGGGCGATAAGAATAGTGATAAGATTTGGTTTGGCCTTGCTGATAGCCTTGATGGTTTCGGTAATTTCATGTTCGGTAATGCTGTCGAGACTGGAAGTCGCTTCATCAAAAATAATAACATCAGGTTGACGCAAGAGAGCGCGAGCGATGGCCAGGCGCTGTTTTTCACCACCGGAAAGTTTCAAGCCACCTTCGCCAATACGAGTATTAAGGCTCTGGTCGCCGCGATTGATAATGGCCATGGCGGCGGATTGCTCGAGCGCTTCTAAGCATTGTCCGTCGGTGGCATCAGGTTTAACAAACAGCAAGTTATCCTTGATTGTTCCGGCAAAGAGTTGAGTATCTTGGGAGACGTAGCTGATTTTTTGTTTGAAGGTTTCTGATTTAAGATGTGACAAATTAATGTTGTTGACGGTAATCTGCCCGCTTGTTGGTTGGTACAATCCCAAAATCAATTTAATCAAACTTGTTTTACCGGCGCCGCTTGGTCCGACAAAGGCGACGGTTTCTCCGGGCTTAATAGAAAGCTCGATTTTATCAAGAGCCGGTCGTGAGCTGTCGCCATAACTAAAGCCGACGTTTTCAAAATGAAGATCGGTGACTGACGGGATTTCTTTTGTTCGTTGCGTTGTGTCTTCTGGTTTCATGTTCAGAATTTCATTAAGAATTTCATTACTGGCCTTTGCTTCCTGATATTGAGAAGCAACATTGCTTAATTCATACAACGGATTGAAAATAAAGAAGGAGTAGAAGAGCAAGCTGAAGAATTGGCCGAGGCTGACAACTTGATTGAAGATGAGCCAGAGTAAGAGCAGAAGAATGCTCGAGCGGCAAAAGTTAATTAACGTTCCTTGAACAAAACTCAAAGTTCTGATTAATTTAATTTTTTTCAATTCCAAACCTAAGATTTCGCTGTTCACTTCATTAAGACGTTTTGTTTCCTGATCCTCTAAGCCAAGACTTTTAACCAACTCAACGTTACGTAAAGTTTCGGTGGTTGAGCCGGCTAAGGCGCCCATGCGCTGAACAATATCTTTTTGAGCCTGTTTGATTTTCCGGCTAATATAAAACGTTAAGGTTCCGACAATCGGCAATAATGACAAGAAAGCCAAAAAGATAGACCAGTGGATCGTAAATGAATAAATTAAAACAAAGAGCAAGCCAATCAAGGCGACAAAAACAATGTTAATTGAACTTGTGATGATGGTTTGTGTGTCAATTCTGGCTTTTTGTAATTTCTGCAAGATTTCTCCGGACTTTTGATCTTCAAAGACAAAGTACGGCAAGGAAAAAGCGTGATTGACGCCGCGCGCATAGAGAGAGGCTCCGAGGTTCTGGGTAACAAAGTTAACGTAGTAATCCTGAAAATTCTTGGCGATACGTGATACGAGCGCTACGCCGATTGAAGCAAGGAGTAAGAGGGTAACGCCTTTTAAAAAGCTGCCCTGTGTAAGCTCTCCGATACGGCTCGCATAGTGATCAATCAAGAGTCTGAAAATTTGCGGATCAAGCAATGAAAAGACTTGGTTGATCGTAGCCAGTCCGAGAATGAGCGCTAATTTTTTCTTGTAGCGCTTTAGGTATTGGAAAATAAATTTCATAAAATGGTTTATAGATGTTTGTATAGGATACTGGAAAAAAGCGATTTTGTCCAGGATTATAGGAAAAAATGATGCTTTAGTATATAATTAAAAAGAACTGGGTCCCTGCTTTCGCAGGGATGACATTAGAAGACTATGAATATAACATCAATTATCGGCCGCGAGATATTGGATAGTCGCGGAAATCCAACCATCAGTGCTACCGTTGTTCTTGATTCGGGCATCAGCGCTTCTGCTGCCGTTCCTTCAGGGGCTTCTACGGGTCAATATGAAGCGCATGAGCTGCGAGACGGCAAAGCAGACCGTTATAACGGTCAAGGTGTTACCAAGGCCGTTAAAAACCTTAATGAAGTCTTGGCTCCGGCTTTAATTGGTCAGCCGGCAGATGCTCAAGGCGATATTGATCGCATCATGATCGAATTGGACGCTACGCCCGATAAATCAAAAATTGGCGCCAATGCCATCTTAGCTGTTTCATTGGCGTGCGCTCGGGCGGCTGCTTTGCAGCACAATGTTCCGTTGTATCGATATATTCGAGAAATTGCCGGTTTCGGACCCTTGCCGTTAATGCCGCTTCCATTAATGAATCTTATTAATGGCGGTCGGCATGCTGATTGGGCGACAGATATTCAAGAATATATGGTTATGCCGATCGGCGCCGAATCTTTTAGTGAAGGCTTGCGCATGGGAACGGAAATTTATCATGCCTTGAAAAAAATAATCGTTGATGAAGGAAATTTGGCAGTAGTGGGGGATGAAGGCGGTTTTGTTCCTAATTCGGAAAATAACGAAGCGCCCTTAGCTTTGATAATGAAAGCGATCGAAGCGGCCGGTTACAAAGCCGGCGTTGATGTCGCTTTGGCGATCGATGCGGCGGCTTCAGAATGGTACAAGAACGGACAATATCATTTAAAAAAAGACGGAGCGCGCGACGCAGCTAAATTACGTGAATGGTACGGAGAGCTTACGAAAAAATATCCGCTTATCTCAATCGAAGATCCTTTCGGCGATGATGATTGGCAAAGCTTTACCGCGTTAACCGATGAGTTTGGAGAAAATGTTCAAATTGTCGGTGATGATTTGTATGTCACTAATAAATCTCGTTTAGAACGAGGAATTCAAGAAAAAGCGACGAATGCAATTTTAGTCAAGCCAAATCAAATCGGGACATTAACCGAAACTATTGAAACAATTAATCTAGCTCAGGCAAATCATTTTAAAGTAATTATTTCTCATCGCAGCGGAGAAACGCCTGATGACTTTATCGCTGACCTGGCCGTTGCCTGTGGCGCCGGACAGATCAAGGCTGGCGCGCCGGCGCGCGGAGAACGCGTAGCGAAATATAATCGCCTCCTGGAGATTGAAGCTGAATTAGGAACAGGAGCAAAGTATTATAAGTTGTAATATGGGGCACGAGGAACTTCGTAGTGCTGAGACGATTGAGAAATCAACAACCAAAGAAGCGCGAATTCTCGAGGCTTTAGCGTTACCGTTGGAAGAAGGTTTTAAATCAAAAATTGAAGCGTTGTATTCCGAATTAGAGAAATTAACAGCTGACGCTGATGCAAGCAAGAAGGAATTGGGAATATCGGAAGAAGATGCTCGTCTTACGCTTCCGTATGAAATTCAGTGGAAAGTATCCGCTATTGAAGATGAACTGGCGTCGCTTGAAAAGGATCACAGTGAGTTGATTGCTAAAACAAAAGACCTTGTTCCGTATTCAAATATCTATAATGCCAAGGCTTGGGATGATTATGCTAAAGAAGCCCGGGAGACTATTAAGAAAATGCAAAATAAATACGGGTGGGGTTAATTCGCAGCGGTGTAGAACAAGTTAACTTGACGACAGTGTAGTTATTAACTACACTGTTTTTAATTAAAGGTTATTTGAAAATTTAAATACATATAGGAGGCATGGATGAATTCCATTACAAGAGCAATCGCTTATATTGTACCCAAAGAAAAGTTTTTCTTTGATAATTTACCGAGGCTTAATATGGGGCTAACGATTTCTATGATTATCGTTGCTTCAACAAAAGATAAACTTGCTTATTCGTTATCGTTTGTCGTACTTAGTATCATGTTGTTGCTAGTTATAAGTACTGCCGTAATTGGAGCAGTTATGACAAAAGTAAATAATAAAGAATGGAAGAAATACAGAAACTGGTCATGGCGGATTATGTTTACAGCGTATATGGTTACCATATTGATAATGGGTTGGAATTTTCTTACGTATCAACCACTTGAGTCATACGTGCAGTTTATGGTCGCTGCTGTCTTGTTCATTCTTTCTTTTACTTATTTTAACACTAAAGTTACACTTAAAATAAACAAATACGAATCAGAGATTAAAAATCTTTTGGAGGACAGCAGGGCCCTTCAAATTGTAAATGCTTACATGAATGGCGATAATTTTAAGTTTGTCACCAAAGACTTGTCCGCACAGATCATTAATGAAAGAAAAGAGTTCGCTTTGGTAGTTATTTCATTTTTAATACCCAAGCTGGCAATTTTAGAAGATGAATTAGATTTTGATCTCTCGACTCCCGATTCGCCCGAAGATAGCTTAGTAATTAATTTCTTTGATAATGAACTGGTGTTTTACGCAAAAGATTATGAGGCAATTTATCTTGATACGCTGCTTACGCTTTGTTTTTCTGACAATTGGCCGACACTTAAAGAGATAGTTATCTCTGTTGAAAACGAAAATTTGCGCGGAGTACATTATAGAATTTTTTATCGCCAAGATTTCGGTTCTAATACCAGAGAAATTCCAATAATTGTTCCTGAGCATCCATTTACAAGCGAACGTGAATACGTATAAAAATCAAAAGCCGTTATTTCAAATAAAGAAATAACGGCTTTTAAAATACTTATTTTATAAGAGCTCTGAAATTAGGCATCGCATAATAGGACGGTTGATCCGGTGAAGATAATTGCATTGGAACTGTATCCGCAAAACAATAATCTATATTGTCTATGGTATCAATATCATCCATCCCGAAAAAGATTATTCCGGGAAGCATCGGAACATTCTCATCATTCTCAATAGTTATTTCAGAAGGGGCGATTGTAAGGCCTTGTTTTAAATGAGCTTTTTTTGGATTGTCTGAGAGGTCCTTCCTTTCTGTTATGCGTAAAATTAAATATCCAAATTTTGTACTTTTTTCGCATGCGTTTGTATGAAGTGTTTTCGGGGGGCAACATCGCCACCCATTAACATATCAAACGTTTCTGACGCTAAAGCGGCATCATCAATCGTCACGCGTTTTAGAAGTCGTGTTTTCGGGTCCATCGTTGTTTCCCAGAGTTGTCCCGGATTCATTTCTCCTAAACCTTTGTAACGTTGAATGTTAATGCGTGAAACAGCTTTGGCTTTTTTATCATTAGCCTCTTCTTCAGTGTCAGTGCTGTCGGATCCTTCGGTACCCACTTCTGTTTCAATAATAGCTTCACCGCCTTTAGTAATATCAGCCAAGATGTCATTCTTTTGTTCGTCTGAATAGGCGTATCGGGAATTCGTGCCTTTTTTAATTTGATACAAGGGCGGTTGGGCGATATAGACATAGCCCTCGGCAACCAATTGATTGAAATGACGGAAGAATAAAGTAAGCAAAAGTGTACGGATGTGGGCTCCGTCAACGTCAGCATCGGTCATGATAATAATTCGGTGATAGCGCAATTTTGTCAGATCAAACTGATCGTCAATATTTGTTCCCAAGGCAATAACGAGATTTTTGATTTCATTATTTGCAAGCATTTTATCAAGACGGGCTCGTTCAACGTTTAAAATTTTTCCGCGCAATGGCAAGATTGCTTGGAAGCTGCGATCACGGCCTTGCTTCGCGCTGCCTCCGGCCGAATCTCCCTCAACAATGTATAACTCGGATTCTTCAGGTTTGCGGCTTGAACAATCGGCGAGTTTGCCCGGCAAAGTCATGCCTTCGAGTGCGCCTTTTCGTAAAATGGTGGCGCGAGCAGTGCGAGCGGCTAAGCGAGCCTGGGCTGTAAGAACACACTTGGCAATAACCGCTTCGGCTTCTCGAGGATGTTCTTCTAAATACATGGTAAAGGCGTCACCCATTACTTGTTCGACAGCTGTTTTCATTTCCGCGTTACCGAGTTTATCTTTGGTTTGACCTTCAAATTGCGGATCAGCCAATTTGACGCTAACGATTGCGGTTAAGCCTTCGCGAGCATCTTCTCCGGTTAAGTTTTCATCTTTTTCTTTAAGAAGATTATGATTTCTAGCATATGAGTTAAGCGTACGGGTTAGAGCGGTTCTAAAACCAACCAAGTGCGTGCCGCCGCCCGGGTTAATGATATTGTTGGCAAAAGCGAGGATATTTTCATTGTAACCGTCGTTATATTGAACGGCGACTTCAACACGCCCATCAGTAAGTTCACGATCAACATAAAAGATCGTTTCATTTTTTACCGTGTTATGGCGATGCAAAGCTTTAACATAGGTTTTAATACCGCCTTCGAAATGGAAGGTGTAGGATTTTGCAGAATGACCTTCTCGTTGATCGCGAGCAGTAATAGTAATTCCTTTGTTTAAATAGGCCTGCTGTCGTAAACGGTCAAGAATTTTTCCCCAGTTGAATTCAAGTTCTTCAAAGATGCTAGCATCAGGCTTAAAGGTCATTATCGTTCCGGTGCGCTTTGTTGTTCCGATAGCGGCTACTTTTTTTTGCGGAACACCAATTTTATATTCTTGCATCCAGACTTTTCCATCCTTATGCACTTCAGCTTTCATATATGAGCTGAGAGCATTTACAACGCTCGCGCCGACTCCGTGTAAGCCGCCGGAAACTTTATAGCCGCCGCCGCCGAATTTTCCACCGGCATGCAGCGTTGTCATAATTGTCTGCAAGGCCGATACTTTGGTGGTTTTGTGAATATCAACCGGAATACCGCGTCCGTTGTCGTCAACTTTTACCATTCCGTCAGGCAATAAATCAACGGTAATGTGAGTTGCAAATCCGGCCATAGCTTCGTCGATAGAGTTGTCGACGATTTCCCAGATTAAGTGATGTAAACCGGCGGCCGATGTCGAGCCGATATACATACCCGGTCGCTTACGTACCGGGTCAAGTCCTTCAAGGACGGTAATTGATTCAGCGTTATAACTGCTTTTTGCAGGATTTTTCTTCTCGTCTTTTGGCATAAATTGTTTAAGCAATAATCTCTATCATCATATCAGAAATAGTCGGTGCTGACAAGCTAAATTTGATGGTCAAGGAGCTGTTTTTATGGTATAATTTGAACATGTTTTTAGATCAAAAAGAACCGGTCGGAGCAACGCTCCCGCCGCCTCATCCTGAAGCACCTAAGCCCCTTATCGGTCGTACCGAATTTATTATCATTGCTGTAATTGCCGGAATAATTGTGTTGGGCGGCGGTGGATGGTGGTATTGGACGCACCGAACGGCAACGCCGGAGCCAACTCCTATTATTAGCGAACCAAAAGATCAGGGCGCATTACCGGGAACACTTGTTCCGATTGAAGAAGAGAATAATGCCAACACAAATTCTAACTCAAATGTTAAAGCCGAGAATATCGCCTTTGGATCTTTTTATACAGCCAAAACAGAGACGATTGATTATAAGATTTCATCAGTAAAGTTGCCGCTTAATGTTAAAAGTCAGGTTTCTAATTATTATGAATTGGCGCGCAAGGTAAATATTGATCCGATTATTGATAATTTGAATCATGACGGCTTTGCCACTCTTGATAATCCTTTCCCAAAATCTTCAAATGATTTTTATGGGACTTATGCTGAACTATCAAGTCGCGCCGTTCCGGTCATTATTACCGGAGACTTCCTGCTTTATTACTATCAAAACTCTTTAAAACAAATTTATAAAGAAATAGAGTCTTCGTTCTTTTACGAAAGTATGTGGCGCGTTACCCAGAGTATGTATGAAACCGCCAATGGACGCTATCAAGACCGTCGTCAAAAGCTCGGAGTGGCATCGGATCCTTTGCTTGAAGCGGAGCGTCTTGAAGCCGCGTATTTCGCCGCCGGTTTGATGTTATTACAACCTGAAGCCAACCAAATCAGCGCTACCGAGGACTTGAATGATTCTCGCAAATTTAAACCAAGTGAAGCGCGTCGTTTTGAATTTACCGCCCCGTCATACTTAACCGACGATGTTGAGAAAGAAGTGGCTTTGATAAAAGAGGGAAAGCAAAAGCTTAAATCGCCGGCTCTGTTATACGAACGAGATTATAAAGAATTTGTCGTGCCAACCGAATATACACGAAGCGCCAAGTTGCGGAATTTTTATTTAGCAAGCCGATGGTATGCGTCGCTTTTTCCGTTATATTACAAAGACGCCAGCTGTGCAAATTGTTTGCTTGATAGAGAGGACTGGATCATTAATCAAACAGCGGCGCATCTTGTTGCCGCCGATTTGTCAGCTGATCAGGGCTTAAAAAATGAGTGGGCGAAAATTTATAAAGTTATTTCCTATTTTTCCGGTTTGCGAAGCGAGCTCACTTATCTTCATTTTCAGAGCATTCGTGAATCCGCTTTCCCCGGAAAGTCAGTAGAAGAAATTTTTGGCAGCGGCAGTTTTGATCGACTTATTTCAATGCGTGATCAATTGGCAAAGATTTCTTTTAATGCAGCAGAAGGATCCTATTCACGAACTGATAAGGTGCTTCATCCGTATCTGGGTATGCGTTTATTGCAAACATCATATTGGCCAAACCGTTCGTTTTACGATCAATTGACCTATGATGCCGTTGGAACACATAAAGTCCCGACTATTAATAATAAACGAGCATCTTATTTAAGTTCTTGCCAAGAAGGAGATAAGCTCGTTCGTTGCAAAGCATTGGGCTACGATATTTTAAATGCTGTTTTGCGCAATGCTCCCTCGAGTAAATTCTTGATTGATAATACAAATTACAGTTTATATTCAAAGCAACTGGATTCTTTAAAATCGACGCTCCAGAAATTTGACGTTATCAATTGGCATTCAAATAATTTTTGGACGACCTTGCATATCGCTTCTTCTTTTGCCAATGCATCAGTCAGTAATTTGCCATATAATCAAACGCAGCATTGGCTTGAAAGAAAAGTTTCAAGTTCATTGTCGGCGTTAACTAATTTGGTTTTACCGGCCGATACCTGGCAGTTGCCGCGGGAACAGAGTCGTACCGGGTTGGAGGTTTCCGGCGCGGATAATTCTTTCAATTACATTGAGCCGGATAACGCACTGGCTGATGAGTTGGTTGCTAATACAAAGATGCTCTTTGATACGCTTGTGGCCTTAGGCGTAGTTAAAGACAACGATGTTCGGTTGACGGATTTGCTTAATCGCATGAATTCAAGTCGCGCGATCATATATAAAGAATTAAAAGGGGAGAGTTTGTCGCTTGATGAATATCAATTTATAAAGGATTTTAGCGGTCAGCTTCGTACCGAATCAATTGGCGCGAAGGAAACATCGATTCAGTTTACCAATCCGAAAAATGGTCGTGTTTCAACTATTAAACAAACGATTGCTCCGCTCAAGCTTATGTTCCTTATTTATGATAAGGGTGGCAAGCGCATTCTTGCGGCCGGACCAATTTTCAGCTATAAAGAACAGTAGGACTATGCCTCAAACAAATCCCCAATTAGAAGACCGTGTTCGTCGCTTTCGTGATACCGAAGGGTTGTCAACTCGACAGCTTGATTTCGGTTTGTGGTATATTCGAAATCGAAAAAAGTTTTTTGTTACATTGATTATTATTTTGGCGCTCACGGCCGCCGGAACAATCGGTTATTCGCTATATCAGTTTTCTTCATATTTAATAGTTGGAATTAATCAGGACAAGCAGAATTATCTGGATCTAACGTCGGCGACAAGTTTGATTACCAATAAAGTTAATATCGGCAGCAATATCAGTTATTCTGAAGTTCGTGTATTGCCGGGAAAAGACAATAGCTCGGATTTGGTAGCAGCGGTTACCAACGCCAACCCGATGCTTTTGGTTAAAATAAAGTATTCATTTGAAGTAAACGGGCAAAAGCTTGCAACGGCCGAAGATTTTGTTTTGCCGCAAGATACTAAATATCTTATGAACTTGAATCAGGCGGTTCCGTCTAATGGCACGGCAAACTTGATTATCGAGCAAACCAATTTTATCCGAGTTGATCGCCATAAAGTCAGCGATTGGAGTCAGTATCGTTTGGAGCGTTTGAATTTTTTGATTGAAAATGCGAAATTTACACCGGGCACTGACAGCGGATTATCCGAGAAAATCAATGTCGGACAATTGGATTTTAAAATTACAAATCACAGTGCGTACGGTTACGGTTCTGTTCCATTAACGATTATTTTGAAAAGTCAGGGCGATATAGTTGCCGTTAACCGATATAGAATTGATAATTTCCGTTCCGGTGATCAGCGAACGGCGCAATTAAGTTGGCCGGGTCGTTTGCCGGTTGTTACTGAAGTAGAAATTTTGCCCGATATTAACGTTTTAGATGACAGCGTTTATTTAAAATATTCGTCGCTTTAATTTTCGGAGGCCATCATGAAGTCATTTAGATTATTTTTACGAAACATTGACTGGCTCGTAGCGGCGCCGGTTATTATTTTAGTCTGCTTTAGTTTGGCCGAGCTTTATAGTATTCGTTTGGGCCAAGGTGCGGCAAGCTCGGAATTTTTTCAAAAGCAACTACTTTTTGCCTTGATCGGATTGGCGGTGTTTTTTGTTTTGGCGTTGATTGATTTCCATCATTTTTACAGTTATGCGAATTATTTATACCTGATTGCCGTACTGCTTTTAATTTCAGTTCTTATTTTTGGCCAAACTATTAACGGTACCCGCGGTTGGTTCGGATTATTCGGATTCGGATTGCAACCGGTTGAATTTGTAAAACTTATTTTAATTGTTTGTCTGGCTCGGTATTTTGCAAAAGTTTCCGTTTCCGCTCGCCCGATGCGCCATTTGGTCGTTTCGGGAATATTTACCGCCGTGCTTATCGGACTTGTTCTTTTGCAGCCTGACCTTGGTTCCGGAGCCTTGTTATTTGCTATCTGGATTCTTTTTTTGGTAGCGACCAATATTCCTCGTAAGTATCTTATTGCTATTTCCGTAACTCTGATTCTGCTCTTCGGAGTTTCCTGGCAATTTATTTTCAAGGATTATCAACGCGAGCGTTTAAGCAATTATCTTAAGCCGTCAGCTTCTTCAACCAACTATAACGTTAAGCAGGCAATTATCGCGGTGGGCGCCGGAGGAATGTCGGGACGTGGGCTTGGTTTTGGTTCGCAGTCGCAACTTAAATTCTTGCCGGAGGCCAATACCGACTTTATTTTTGCGGTTATTGCCGAAGAATTAGGCTTGATCGGCGTAATCGTTATTTTCAGTTGTTTTGGAATTTTGCTTTTTCGCTTTGTTTCAAATGTCTCGCGAAGTCGCAACTATTTCGGCTCTTTAGTCATTATTGGAGGGGTGGGCTTGATTTTTATTGAAATGTTTATTAATATTGGTATGAATATGGGAATTTTACCGGTTATCGGTATTCCATTGCCGTTTGTTAGTTATGGCGGCAGTGCCCTAATCGCCCACTTAGCTTTGGTCGGGATCATGCATAGCGTTGTCCGTAGATCAGTTGCTAAACGTTAAGAATTAATTAATTTCCTATGTCTGATGCAATGAAGTTGTCAGCTTCTGTCCGTACCGGTTCAGTTGCCGATATCAAAGAAACGATTCCGGGAGTAATCTACGGCTCTGGTTTTGAGAATACATCCTTGTCTGTTAATCGTTCCGAGTTTGAGAAGGTTTTTGCCGTAAGCGGAGAATCAGGGTTGGTCTCTCTGAATCTTGATGGCAAAGAAGTTCCGGTTATTATTAAGGACTTGCAGTTTGACGCCGTAAAAAGCCGTGTTATTCATGTTGACTTCTTTAAGGTAAACATGGATAAAAAAGTTAATGCGGAAACTACCCTTAACTTTATCGGCGAAGCTCCGGCAGTTAAAGCTCATGGCGGTATTGTTGTTGAGCACTTGAGTCAGGTTCACGTTGAATGTTTGCCGGCTGACTTGGTTCAGAAAATCGATGTTGATATTTCTTCCTTGAAAGAATTGGGTGACTCTATTTACATTAAGGATCTAATTGTTCCTAAGGGTATTGAGATTACCAACGAAGCGGAAGAAATCGTTGTTCACGTCGTTGAGCCAAAGAAAGTTGTTGAAGAAGCTCCGGTTGTTGCCGAGGCTGCTCCGGCTGCCGAAGGCGCGACCGAAGCAAAGCCTGAAGAAAAGAAAGAAGAAGGCGGCGATAAGAAATAATAATTATAAAATAAGACCCTCGCAAGAGGGTCTTATTTTTTTACTATGGCCAATCTTATTTTTCCGCTTAGATCTTTTTTAAATTCGGCTTTAGGGAACAATTTCCTGAAGCCGTTTTTTTGTCCCGGATTTATTTCGCAGAGCAAAGCATAGTTTGTGTACGATGTGAGCAGTTGTTTTAATTTTTTATAATATTTCAATCCGTCAGTGCCGCCGTATAAAGCTGATGTCGGCTCTTTAGAGATGGATTTTTCTTTCATCTCTTTTTTATTTAAGTAAGGAAGATTGGCAAGAATTACTAAATTACTTTTTGGTATTTTAATATTAAAAAGTAAATTGCTTTGTTTAAAAGTAATTCTTTTACTTAATTTATGAGTTTTAGCGTTTTGTTTAGCGATGTTTAAGGCTTTCTTTGAAATATCAATTGCCAGCCCTTTTATTTTGCTATTTTTTAAGACACTGATTAGTAAACAGCCTGAGCCAGTTCCAACATCAATAACAAAAGAGTCATTACTAATCGCTTTAATGGCTTCTTCAACTAGCAATTCGCTTTCCGGGCGGGGGACAAGCGTGTCTTTCGTAACTTTAAATTTCAAACCGTAAAATTCTTTATAACCCAAAAGATACGCAACGGGAACAAATTTAGTGCGCTGATTGATTAAAGAACTAAATCTCTTTTCTTGAGCCTTGGTTAGGTTTAACTCAGGGTGAGAGAGAATATAGGATCGATCTTTGCCTAATACAAAAGCCAAGAGCAATTCAGTATCTAAATAGACTGAATCAATCTTGGCTCCTTGAAGCTGCAAAGCCGCCTTATTAAGAGCGAGCTTGATTGAAGTATTCTTTGAGGGCATGCGTAATTTCATCGATTTCACCATCCATGATCAGTTTGATTGAATGCCAACTTTGGTTGATGCGGTGATCGGTAACCCGATCTTGTGGGAAGTTGTATGTTCTGATTTTGTCCGAACGATCGCCGGTCCCGACTTGATCTTTGCGGGCCGCTGAATCAGCTGCCCGGCGTTCGTCTTCCGCTTTCTGTAACAAACGTGAACGAAGCACTTGCAAAGCTTTTTCTTTATTCTGGTGTTGTGATTTCTGATCTTGGCAGGAAACAATCATCCCTGTTGGAATGTGGAGAATACGGATAGCTGAATAGGTCGTATTAACGCTCTGGCCGCCCGGTCCGGATGAACAAAAGGTATCGATACGGATATCAGCGGGCTTGATTTCAATATCAATTTCTTCAGCTTCAGGAAATACGGCGACGGTCACGGCGGAAGTATGGATACGGCCGGCTTTTTCAGTTTCCGGAACGCGTTGCACGCGGTGCGTTCCGCCCTCGTATTTTAATAAGCCGTAGACGTTTTTTCCTTCAACGGTAAAAATAAGTTCCTTGAAACCGCCGATCCCGATGCGGCTTGAATCAAGCATGTCGATTTTCCAACCTTGTCGCTCGGCAAAGCGTGAATACATGCGGAACAGTTCGCCGGCAAATAAAGCGGATTCGTCGCCGCCGGTTCCGGCTCTGATTTCAACAATGGCATTTTTCTTATCGAGGGGATTAGCCGGAAAAAGCTCTTCTTTGATTTCTTCTTCAAGTTTGGCGATCTCTTCTTTTAACTGTTTATTTTCAATACTGGCCATTTCAACAAGTTCAGCATCTGAGCCATCGGCAATGATACTGTCATTGTTGTTCATGTCTGTGGTTGCTTTTTCGAGTTTATCAATAAGGCTGATGGTATATTTTAAATCAGAGTGTTTTTTAGCAACGATTTGAAGTTTGGCGCGGTCAGCTTGAAGCTCCGGACTCATCAGTTCGGTTTCAATGTCTTTAAATTGTTTGCGGATTTCTTCGTACATAGTGGTTTATAAGGTATATAAAAACCCGATACTGACATAGTAGCATAAAGCTACCGGATCAGTACCGGGTTTTTAAAATCGTTATTTCTTTGCTTTGGCTTTTTTGGCAACGCTTTTTACGGCTTTGGCAGCACGTTTGGCGGTTTTGCCTCGAACACCTTTTAGAGCGGCGGTAGCTGTGGCCTTGGCTTTAAACTTCTCAACACGGCGGGCAGTATCAACGAGTTTCTGTTTACCGGTATAAAAAGGGTGGCAGGCTGAGCATAATTCAGTCGCTAGTTCGCTCATAGTTGAGCCGACAACGATAACGTTGCCGCAGGCGCACTTAATTTGCGCGGCTGGGTAATAAGTTGGGTGAATTTCCTTTTTCATAGATTCAATAAATAATGTTCCAAGATTCTACCATAAGCCGAAAAATATGTCAAAAGAGCCCTAAAATAGGGGCACTTGACAAGATTTATCTTATGTGCTATTATGTGGTTAATGAGACAGGAAAATGCCTGTCTAAAAGTAGAGCTTTGTCGCTCTAAGTACTTTGATCTAATACACTTTTTTATAAACCATAAAAAAAGGAAGACCATATTATGCTGAGACGGTGAAGCTCTAAAAGCAAAATTTAGGTGACCTACCGAAAAAATAAAGGCACCTTGTCGAGTATACTGGCGAATCTTAATTGATTCGCCTTTTTTATTTTGTGCCTCGAGAGAGAATCGAACTCTCATGGATTGCTCCGCACGATTTTGAGTCGTGTGCGTCTACCAATTCCGCCATCGAGGCATAGAAGACCTCATCCCTAACCCTTCTCCATCTTTGATGGAGAAGGGAGATAATTTCCCTCTCCTTCAAGGAAGGAGAGGGTGGTCCCGCGAAGCGGGGCCGGGAGAGGTCTTACTAACGAAAAAATTATAAACTGAAATATTATAATTGTCAAAGCCTTGTTCTAAGGTTATACTGTAGTTGTATGGGAATGATTATTTCTATCGTAAACCAAAAAGGCGGCGTTGGTAAAACTACCACCGCCGTGAATCTGGCCTCGTATTTGGCGCAAGCCGGCAAACACGTTCTTTTGGTTGATATCGACCCCCAGGCTAACGCCACGTCGGGACTTGGTATTGACCACAAAAACCTGGAAGCCGGAGTATATGAAGCCTTGCTTGGTTTACGCGATTTATCAAGCGTTTTAAAACGAACCGTTCAAGATACTTTAACCGTTGCTCCTT
>CAZVMF010000007.1:25311-47660 GCA_964628045.1 uncultured Gammaproteobacteria bacterium | reverse complement strand
GAACCCGTGCTTCAGCCTTGGGAAGGCCGCGTACTACCATTATACGATACCCGCATTTTTTGTTTGATATTAGTGGAAATTTTTTAAATCGCTCGCTGCGTGGTATAATAATATCGTCTAATAAATAGCTCGTCAACGTATGTTGACTTTTTATTTTTATATGAATTTTAAGAAAATTATAGTTGGAACATTATTAGTTGGATTTTTTATCAGCGGACTTGTACCGTTGCATGCCGATGAAAATCAAGTATATGAATTTGAGGCGAGCATAAGTGAACAAAATCTTGCCAAAGATCTTTCGTTTGCGCCATTTGAAAATCGCATCCAGGTCGGTTTACCGGGCGGAAGCTTAAAAACGGCCGCTATTATCAAAATAAGTGCGATGTACGAATCAATTGCTCAACTGCCGGGTTTGCAGAGCGTTGGTCCGATGTATCAAATTGATATTCCATCAAGCGCTTTTGCTAGTGGACGATATTTTGTCAGTATTAAGAGTTCGGGATCAAATAAGTATAAACAGATATATTTCTTTGATTCAAATTTTCCCGGAAATTGGCGTCCTTTGCCGACAAACGAAAATTTTGGTAAAGGCGTGATCAGCAGTTTTGTGACGATTCCGTTTGCGCGTTTGGCGGTGTTTGAAAGCTCTTCGATTATTGTTACCGGTAAAGCCAGCTGGTATCGTTATAAAAATGGCTTATTTGCCGCATCGCCGGATTTTCCGCAGGGGACTCGTTTGCGCGTCATAAATACTGAGAACAAAAAATCAGTTGATGTTATTGTTAATGACTTTGGACCAAATAGAGCTTTGCACCCTGATCGAGTCGTTGATCTTGATGCGGTCGCTTTCACACGCTTGGCGTCGCTTGGCCAAGGAACAATTTCTGTTGCGGTGGAAAAATTACCGGACAATGTTGTTATTCCGCAAGAACCGGTCTTGCCGGTGCAAGACGATGATGATCTGAATATTTCGGCAAAGTCAGCCGTTGTTTTTAACAGTGCCGATAAAGTTATTATGTGGAGCAAGGATGCGGAGAGGCAAATTCCTTTGGCCAGTTTAACTAAGTTAATCGCGGTGAAGGTATTTTTGGAGACTAAGCCTGATTTAAAAAAAGTTGTGGCATATTCGGTTAAAGACGAGCAATTGAATAATTTATATGTACCGGCTAGTCAGTCGGCTCGTCTGTCTTTAAAAGACGGTGATACGGTAACAATTAAAGATTTAGTATATTCATCACTTATCGGTTCAACAAATAATACGGTTGAAAGCTTGGTGCGAATCTCTGGATTAAAACGAACTGATTTTATTGCCAGAATGAATCAACGAGTGAAACAATGGGGCGCAACAAAAACACATTTTATTGAACCGACCGGACTTTCAGAAAAAAATGTTACGACGGCGAAAGATTATGTTATAATAGCTAGAGAAGCTTTTCTTGACCCGATAATTTCATCAGCGAGTGTTTTACCATCGTATACGGTAACAACGAAAAACACTAAAACATCGCGTAGTTTTAAAAATACCAATTTATTGGCCCGTGACAAGAATATTGAATTGCTCGGTTCAAAAACAGGTTATCTTGTTGAGGCAGGGAATTGTCTAGCCACAAAGTGGTCAAGTGACGTTTCAAAAAATATTATTATAGTGGTATTAGGCGCTCCGACACGACCCATCAGTGTTGATGATACAAAAAAATTACTTGAGTTTGCAAGAAAAAATATTAAGTAGCCATGATTAGTCTCGATAATGTTTCTAAAATCTACCCACCCAATATTAAAGCGCTTGATCGCGTTTCTCTTTCGATAAAAGCCGGAGAATTTGTTTCGTTGGTCGGTCAGTCGGGAACGGGTAAAACAACCTTGGTTCGTTGTTTGATTGGCGAAGAAGAGCCGTCTGAAGGAAAAATTAAAATCGGGGATTGGGATATTACTCATTTAAGCAAAAGTCAGATCCCGTTTTTGCGTCGACAGGTCGCAGTTATTTTCCAAGATTTTAAATTATTGCCGAAAAAAACTCTCTACGAAAATGTTGCATTCGCTTTGGAAGTTTCCGGGAAATCAAATGCCAAAATAAAATCCATCGTGCCACAGGTTATGAAAATTGTCGGCCTGGGAGCAAAGATGAAACGATATCCAAATGAAGTTTCAGGAGGCGAGCAACAGCGTACGGCGATTGCCCGCGCCCTTGTTTATCAGCCGAAAGTATTATTAGCCGATGAACCGACTGGAAACTTGGATTCGATCAATGCTCAGGAAATTATTGATCTGCTCAAGAAAATCAATGAATTTGGAACGACAGTCGTTTTAGTCACTCATAATAGAGATATTGTTAATCGTTTAAAGCGCCGAGTCATTACCTTGCATGATGGCCGGGTTATTTCCGACCAAGCGGTTGGAAAGTATATCTTGTAATATGCTTATTTCACTTTTTCGAGCCGCAAAATTCAGTCTTCAAGATATTGCTCGTAATATCTGGCTTTCTTTGGTTACGATTATCATTTTAATTTTGGCATTTTTTTCCATTAATTTATTAATGTCGGTTCAAGTAATCAGCAAGGCGGCCGTTGAAACTGTTAGGGAGAAAATCGATGTAAGCCTGTTTTTAAAAACCGATGCTCCGGAAAGTGATATTCTTGCTCTGCGTGCTCAGATTTCCGGAATACAAAATGTTCGTGAGGTTGTCTATGTTTCAAAGCAACAAGCGCTTGAAGAATTTCAATCGCGCCACAAGAATAATCCCGACATTCTCGAAGCCTTGCGCGAACTTGACGCTAACCCGTTGTCACCAAGTTTAATTATCCGCCCTAATGATGTTAATGAGTATGATTCGTTGATTTCTGAGTTGAACCGGATTTCAAATCCGATTATTGAAAGCCGCAATTTTGACGATCATCAGCTTATGCTCCAAAAAATAAACGGCATCACGGATAAAGTAAGCCAAGCGGGTTTTGTTGTCAGTTTGCTTTTCATTTTTATTACCTTATTGGTACTGTATAACACTATCCGTGTAGCGATTTATACACATCGTACCGAGATTGGCATCATGCGTCTTGTCGGCGCCTCGGATTGGTTTATTCGCTCTCCATTTATTATTTCAAGTATCATTTATACGCTTATCGGCTTGTTATTGGCGAGCGGTTTATTTTATGTATTTCTTTCTCTTTTACAACCGTATCTTGAAACATTCTTTCTAAACTACGATTTTAATATTATTAGCTACTTTATTCAGAACTTCTGGCAATTCTTTGTCCTTGAATTCATCGGCGCGGCGCTTATTAATATTGCTGCCAGTTTAGTCGCTGTCCGCAAGTATTCAAATATATAATATGTTAAGCGCGAGACAGGAATCATTAATACGCTCGCTTCATACTAAAAAAGGACGGACTGAGTCCGGCCTTTGTTTGATTGAAGGGAAAAAGAACTTAGCAGAAGCAAAGGATTATATTGAATTTAGTTTTACTTCGCAAGATTCAAGAAAGTATGAACAACTGCTCGAAACGGTTACTCCACAAAATATTGCAGCCGTAGCACGAATTCCGGAATGGAGCCTAGAGCAAGTTCAGACAAAAAATATTATTGTTGTTTTGGACGGCGTGCAGGATCCGGGAAACGTCGGAACTATTTTGCGTTTGTGTCTGGGTTTTAATGCGTCGCTTATGTTAATTGAATCGGCTGATCCATCAAGTCCTAAGGTTGTCCGCTCATCAGCCGGTGCTTTTTTCAATGTACCGTGGCTTGATGTAAAACGGGATGAAGCGGTTGCTTATATAAAAAGCTGTAAGCGCGATATCGTAAAGCTGGAAAAGAAAAATAAAAGTCTGCCTCTTTCTTCAAAACTTTTAAAAACAATGCCAAAGCAATTACTTGTTGTTGTTGGCTCGGAAGGGCAGGGGATTACACTTAAACTAGTCGGTCAATCAATTCATATTGCTCACGATCAAGCGCTCGAATCTTTGAATGTCAGCACTGCTTTAGCTATTGCGTTGTTTGAGCTATATTCTCGAAAATAAAACGGTGCAGCTTGTAATAAGCTACACCATAATTTTTTCCTCATCGCTTATGTCGATTTTTGCATAACCACAGTTTGGACATTCCACACCGTGATCTATTGTTCTGCAAATCGGACATTCGCCATTATGAATTTCAGTATATTCAGTTTCCTCAATTTCTTTAAGGAGACTTTTTATTTTCTTCTCTCGTATTTCTTTATTGCACGGGGCTTCATATTGAAGTTCCGCAGAATAATTGAGAGATGTGCCGCGACTGGAGTCTTGATGAACATACCAGCCGATTGCCTGTTCTTCGCTATAAGCGGAGATATCAATGGCAATAACTTTGCCGCAAGTATCTTTAATAGAATACTTGTTGCGCTCTCTAAATATGCGTTTACCCAAAGAACAACCCTCCAATTTAATTATTAGTATTATATCATTTTATGTAAATTCTGTCAAATATGAATATCCATTATCTTTTATTGTATCTAAAAGGTTATAGACATATTTCCTTTTAATATCTATAATATTTGTTTAATTTTAGCTAAAAAATAGCATATAAAGGATAGGGGTCTTGACAATATTTAAGTTATATGTTATACTGCTATCATAGTTAAAGTTCTTCACAAAGCTCCGCAGGAATATTGTTTAAGAATCTATGAGCGAAAGGGGAAATTTCGTTCCTAGATTCTTAAACAATAATTCTAAACTAACGGAGAAAATAAATTGAGAAATTTAATCATTGCTTTATTTGTTGTTGTTGCATCTATATTTTCTGTAAATTCACAGACTATGGATTTAACCGGCGCTAATGTAACAACAGTTACTTACGGCCAGATTTATTCTGTTGATAATTCCACTGGTTCAATGAATCAGGTTTCTTTGGAGATCATGCAGGTTACAGCCGAAGACGGTACGATCAAGTATTACGTAAGGACGGTTGACCATAATTATAAAACACTGCGCACTTTCTACGCCAACGGTAATTTCGGCGGAGCAGTATCTCTTTCTACTGAGTGGAGTCAGTTTAATTATTCCAGGTCAAATAGATACTCTATTGATACAGACCTGAATACACCGGTAAATAAAGATCAGTTAGTCTGAACATAAGTTTAATCCCCAAAAAATTTAATCCACGTTCTTTCCCCAAGTTTTTCCTCCTCACAAGGGCGGTCTTGATATTAACATAAGTTAATATCTCGACCGCCTCTTTTCGTTTTAGAGCGATTTTGGTAAACAAAAACCCCTCCGTAACTCGGAAGGGTTTTTTAATGCCAAAGGGATTACCAACGGCGGTCGCGGGGTTCGCGTGCCGGTCGTTCAGCCATCGGACGAGCTTCTGAAACATTGATAGTGCGACCATCAAGGTCAGAACCATTCAATGTAGCAACTGCGTTAGCAGCTTCTTCATCAGTAGCCATCTCGACGAAACCGAATCCTTTAGAGCGGCCAGTAGCACGATCCATGATAATGGATGCAGATTCTACTGTACCGGCCTGTGCAAAATGGTCGCGCAAGCGATCATTGGTGCAGGCAAAAGGAATTCCGCCGACAAAGAGTTTCTTAGCCATAGCTAGAAAAGTCTTAAGAATTAAGGTTGTAAGGCGACCTTCGTCATGTGATTCTCAAGAAACCGCTAGGCTTTTGGGAAGGCGGATAACCGCGCAAACGTGAACGAGACACTTACAAACATTTAAAATCTAACAAGATTTCAAAAAGCTGTCAATTTTCACTATTTAGAGAAGTTTTCTTGGGCTTTACTCCAATCTATAATATTCCAAAAGGCGGCAATATATTCAGCTCGTTTATTTTGATATTTGAGATAGTAGGCATGTTCCCAGATATCCAAAGCGATAATGGGTTTGGCATTGGTGCTGATTGGCGTGTCCTGGTTGGGTGTATTAACGATATGAAGCGCTCCACTCATATTTTCCGCAAGCCAGATCCAGCCTGAACCGAAATGAGTAGTGGCAGCTTGTGTAAACTGTTCTTTAAACAAATCAAAGCTTTCAAAATTTCTATTAATTGCTTCTAGAAGTGTTCCGCCTGGCAAGGTTCCATTATTAACTTTTAACAAAGGCCAAAAGAATGAATGGTTAAGATGACCTCCGCCATGATTGCGAACAGCGCTGCGAATATCTTCAGGAATGGTATCTAGATTTTTTAAAAGTTCTTCCAGTTTTGTATTATATAATTCCGGATGCAGATCAAGTGCGGCATTTAGTTTATCGACATAGGCTTGATGATGCTTAGTGTGATGGATTTCCATGGTCTGCGCATCTATAAACGGTTCAAGCGCATTGTAGGCGTAGCCCAACTCAGGTAATGTGTATTTTTGCATAGAGCTGATTTTTATGATTAGATATAGATGATTATAACACATGAAAACGAAAAATCGCATTATTGTCGGTTTATCAGGCGGCGTTGATTCGTCAGTGGCCGCTGCTTTGCTTATTAAAAAGGGTTATGAAGTAATTGGCGTGTTTATGCGCAATTGGTCGGAAGATGTCGGTGAGTTTTCCTGCAGTTGGTCAGAGGACCTCGAAGACGCTCGGCGTGTCGCTCAATTGCTTGGGATTAAGTTTTATGTGTGGAATTTTGAAAAAGAATATCGTCAGGAAGTAATCGGTTATTTCTTTAAGGAGTATCAAGCGGGACGGACGCCGAATCCCGATGTTATGTGCAATCGTGAAATAAAATTTAAATTGTTTTTAAAAAAAGCTTTGCAATTCGGCGCCGATTACGTTGCAACCGGACACTACGCGCGTATTGCTCGTCGTGAGAACGAATATTATTTACTGCGGGGCAAGGATTCAAATAAAGATCAAAGTTATTTTTTATGCACTTTGGGGCAACAGGAATTAAGCCGCAGTCTTTTTCCAATTGGTGAATATACTAAACCGCAAATTAGAAGCATGGCTAAAAAGTTAAAACTGCCGACTTTTAATAAGCCTGATTCGCAAGGAATTTGTTTTATTGGCGAAATCGACGTGAGCGATTTATTGCGCCGTCATGTAAAAATGAAGCCGGGGAAAATTATCGATGTTTCCGGTAAGGTTTTGGGACGACACGAAGGTTTGCCTTTGTACACGCTCGGGCAACGCGGGGGATTGGATCTCGGCGGAAACGGTCCGTATTATGTCGTTGCTAAAGATGAAAAGAAAAATGTGGTGATTGTCAGCAACAACCCAAAGGATGAGTTATTGTGGCGTAAGGAATGCATAGTCGGAGAATTAACGTGGACCCGCAAGATTGAGATTCCTAAAAAATGCGAAGTAAGTATTCGTTATCGACATCCGGCGTATAAAGCGACGATTGAAGTTCTTAAGAATAAAAAGCTTAAAATTACTTTTGCCGAAGCGCAACGAGCAATCACGCCGGGACAATTAGCTGTATTTTATAATGGCGATGAGTTGCTCGGCTCGGCCGTAATTGAAAAAGTGCTATAATGCAAATCTATGAGACAAGAAATTGAAGTTAAAGCCAAGGTAGAGAATCTTGAAGTAATCGCGGAAAAACTGCGAGTTTTGGGTTGCGAAATTTCTGAGCCGGCAATTCAGGACGATACCATTTTTGTAAATTACACTACGGCGTATGATGAAGCCGTTTCCGGCCAAGGAATGAATTTCTTGCGTCTCCGCAAAAGTAACGGAAAAATATTATTTACGATCAAACAACCGCAAAGCAATGAATTGGATTGTTTGGAAAGAGAAGTGGAGGTAAGCGATGCGCAAGAAATGAAAGAAGCGATTTTGTTGCTCGGCTATCACGAAGCAATACAAGTTTATAAAACTCGGCGAAAAACTAATTACAAGGAATATGAAATTTGCCTCGACGATATTAGGGGATTGGGAACTTTTGTTGAAGTAGAGAAGATCACAGAAAATGAACAAGCAGAAAAAGTTCAAGAAGAAATATTTAGCTTTCTCGAAACTTTAGGTGTAAAAAAGGAAGATCGCATTGTGGTGGGATATGATACTTTGATGTATCAAGCGCAAAATAAAAAATAAAAAACCATCGGTTGGACCGACGGTTTAATAACATAATTCTCGGTTTACTCGCCGATTGTTATTGCTTTTAAATAATCAATATTATTAATTATCAGCAATGCGGCGATAACGCACAGCATGAAAATAATAAATAATTTAAAGAGCGCTGTGTTTTCTTGAGTTCGAGGATGAGAGCGCATCATTTCCCCCATTTTTTATTTAGAATTTTTTGTAATTATACGGCTTGATTTGGTTTATGTCAAGGATTAGTGTATTAAAAAAGCGGATCAATGATCCGCTTTTTTAATGCGCAATATTCTTAAGCTATAATCTTATCTCCGCGAATTAAGCGGATAAGAATGGTAATGATGGCAATTATTAACAAAACGTGAATAAAGCCACCAATAGAAACCTTAGCGACGAGGCCAAGAATCCAGAGCACAAGCAAAACTGCTGCAATTGTATAAAGCATATAATCTTGTTTAATTAGTCTTTGGGGGATCCTACTAATTAAGACGTCAGTTCGAATGAAAGGTTACAAATTCTTCAACAACTTTCTCAACATCAGCGACATTTTCCGTTTCCATAAGTTTAACGCGCAATTCTTTGGCATTATCAAATCCATTAGCGTACGCTTTATAATGCTTGCGCATGATATGAAAAGATTTATGCTCGCCGAGTAATTCTACAAATAATTTAGTATGCTTAATCATGACGGAAAGTTTTTCTTCAACACTTGGAACCTTTTCGGCAAAGAGCCACGGATTTCCAAATATCGCACGCCCCAACATAATTCCGTCACAGCCTGTTTCTTGTGCTTTCTTGCGTCCGTCTGCCAAATCAAGAACGTCGCCGTTGCCGATTATCAAGGTACCGGATCCTTTGGCAATTTCTACGGCTTGAGCGATTGTTTCCCAGTGAGCCGGCACTTTGGACATTTCTTTACGCGTTCGAGCGTGAATAATTATTGCTTCCGGTTTTTCTTGCAAAAGTGCAGGCAACCATTCGTCCAATATGTTTCTCCCGTCTCCAATGCGTGTTTTAACAGATAAGGGCAAATTCGGAGCACCGGCCTTTACGGCTCGCATTAATTCTCGTGCCAAATCAGGTTGTCTAATTAGAGCGGCGCCGGCTTTTTGTTTCATAACGTTTTTGTCCGGGCAGCCCATATTAATATCAATGCCGTCAAAACCCAATGAAGCGACGAGCTTGGCGGCCTCACACATTTTCTCGGGATTGGAGCCGAAAAGTTGAGCGACAATCGGATGTTCAAGTTCACTGTATTTAAAATCGATCATCAATGCATCGCGGCCCGGTGAACACAAACCGTCAGCCGAAACAAATTCAGTGTAAAAGACGTCGGGTTTGCCATGTTCGGCAATAACGCGGCGAAAGGCCGCATCAGTGACATTGGCCATGGGTGCTAATATAAAAAACGGTTTTTTGAGTGTTTTCCAGAAAGACATATTAATTGAAAATTGCCTGAGCTCCGGCAATTAATACAAAAATTCCTGCGGAATTAAGGACGAAGGTTAGAATTATGAATTGCCATTTTTTCATTTTGCTCGCAGAAAGAAGTGTTACACCCAGTTCATCGGGCAGGGGAGAGGCGATAATGATTGCTCCGATAACCGGTGTTAGCCAGGCAAAGTACGGTGTTTTGAAAATATGCATAAAGGGCCGGTTGGCAAAACGAGTAACAATCGGTTCAAGTTCAATAAAAACTTTGTCTTTAAAAAAACTAAAAATAAGAAAATCCCCGATAACTGAACCTAAACCGGCTAGCAGCGAAAGTTCAAATATGTTCAATTTTTCGGCAAGTTCGTAGAGTACGAGCAAGGCTGGGGCGGCTGTAAAAGTCAGTACAAAAAAGATTCCGGTCAAAACAGCGCCAAAATAGCCCCATTCACCGACTTGGTTAATGAGTTGTTGCGCCAGCTCTGTATTGGCTAAAAATAAAAAAACAACGATGCTTATTACTAAGAGAATCGTATTTTTATATCTCCATTGTCTATAGTTCAATATTTCCAACATACTGTAAGTCAGTATATGGGTAATGTAATACTTTTTCAATGCTAGTTTTTATTTTTGATAAAATGGGATATACTAAAATAACAAAATATATTCATATGATGAAGTTTATTAAAGAAAATTCATTGGTTCTCGGGCTTATTGTCGCTGTGGCCGGCATGCTCGGCAGCCTGTATTTCAGCGAAGTAATGGGTCTTGTGCCGTGTTTACTTTGTTGGTATCAGCGCATTGCGCTTTATCCATTGGTGGTTATCTTCGCCGCAGGGATGCTTAAGAAAAGCAATGAGGCATGGGATTATGCCCTGGCTTTTATTATTGTCGGTTTAATTATTGGTATATATCAATATTTGTTAGTGCAAGGTCTGATTGCTGAGCCGATCGCGACCTGCTCCTTGGGTGTTCCATGCAGCAAGGTGGATTGGACACTTTTTGGATTCATTACCATTCCATTTTTGTCCTTGGTGGCTTGGCTGTGCTTTGGGGCTTTATACCTTGTTTCAAAAAAGAAATAATCTAATTATATGATGCATATTGAAAAAGAATACAAGATTTTTGCGGGCATTGCACTGGGAGCAATAGTTGTCGGCGTGCTCTTATTTAAATTTGGCAATCAAGAGCCTTCAGCGCCCACCTTAGAGCCTCGAGCAAGCGCTTATTCAAAGGGAGCGCCTCAGCCAAAGGTGGTAATGACCGAGTTTGGAGATTTTCAGTGTCCGGCTTGTTATACAGCACAAAGCGCTATTTCAAAATTAATGACTGAAAACCCGAGCGATCTCCGTTTAGTTTTTAGAAACTTTCCATTAATGAGCCATCCGTTCGCGTTAATTGCCGCGCAAGCCGCTGAATCAGCTGGTGCGCAGGGAAAGTTTTGGGAGATGCATAACATGCTTTATTTGAAGCAACCGGAATGGGGAGAGCTTAACAAGGGAGTTACTGAAGAAAAAGCGCGTGCATTTTTCGCAAGCTATGCTCAGAGCATCGGTCTTGATATGGAAAAATTTAATGCTGACATGGCCGGTATAACCTATCAAGATCTTATTAAACAAGACGTAGAAGCCGGTCTGAAAGCCGGAGCCAATGCAACGCCGACCTTTTATATGAACGGAAAAAAAGTGCCGGATCCAAGTTATGAAACTTTGAAAAAATATTTTGAAGAAGCAAAGACTGCTAATTAATCAAAAACGCCGCTTTCAAGCGGCGTTTTTATTTCCAGGAATCTACGTATTGTCCCAGGCCCTTTTTGATAAACTTATTTTTTAGTTTGGTGGTTTTAAGAAGATAAGAAATAAGTGAACTGAGATTTATGTGATAACGATTTTTTGAAACAATAAATTTTACAGTTTCAGCCTCAATGGCTCGACGAATAGTTTTAGTTTGTACACCGCCAAATTTAGCCGCTTCAGAAACAGAAATCCACAGGGGTTGTTCAACCTCATGCGGAGCAATCATTTCTTTTTTAATAATTTTTTTTGGCATGGTAAGAAATGCTTTACTTAAGTCTACGCAAATCTAGACTTAAGTAATGATATGAGAGTATATAACATTTGTTAAGTCCAGTAAATCCTGGACTATACAAAGAGTATGTCATTCTGTAGCCATCTTTGCACAGAAAAATATATAAATCAAGAAGGCATTTTTGTGTGGATTAACTGCTTGCCAGACCTTTTATATTATGTTATTTTAATATACACATGATTACAGGCTGTACCTAGAAGTATAGCAATAAAAGGGTTACTGTAACGCTTTTATTTTTTTTTCGTAATACTAATGGACAAGTCAAAAAAGCCTTCGATTTTCGGGGGCGAACAAGTTCTCTTTCTACGGCTGAAAAAGCATAAGGACAAACAAGCTTATATTGAGGCTTATGATCTTTATGTTAATCAAATTTTTCGATTTGTGTATTTTAAAATAGGTAATAAAGAAGAAGCCGAGGATATAACATCTCTCGTGTTCCTCAAGTGCTGGAATTATATATATGAAGGCAATCTTGAAACCAAGGACACGTTAAAGTCCCTTCTATATAAGATTGCGCGTAATACCGTCATTGATCATTATCGAAGCTCCAAACAGCGTGATACTGTTTCATTGGATCAAGCTGCCGAGCTCGTTGATGAAAAGCAAAATCCGGAAATGGAAATTGCCATCGGTATGGAATTCCAACAATTGATCAGCGAACGACTTCCGAAACTTAAAGAAGAATATCGTGATGTTATCATTCTGCGCTTTATCAACGAATTATCTATTTCAGAGATTGCACGCATTTTAGGAAAGACAAGCGGCAATACTCGAGTGCTTGTTCATAGAGCACTTCAATCATTACAAGATATTTCTCATTCTGATTCTGACGAAAGCTTAATTCAAAAATAAGAACATGACTGAAAAAGATCTCATAAAGAATTTAGCGGCGCTGCAAAGCATTGCGCCTGATCAAAACTGGGTTAAAAAGAACCGAGATGTTTTGTCATATCAAATTTTCAATGGCGCTGAATACAGTGAAACCAAACTCAGTTTCTTTGATCGTTTTTCACTTATCTCAAAGCGTGTCTTGCAGCCGACTCCGATTGCCGCTTTTATTGCCGTCTTCTTTATGGTCAGTATGGTATTTGCTTCACGCAACTTAACTCCGAATGATCCGTTGTATATTGCCAAGACTATCAGCGAGAAAGCTCAGTTGGCTACCACCTTTAATGAAGTAAGCAAAGTTAAGTTAAATCTTGAGTTTGCAAGTCAGCGTGCCGTTGAAATGGAAAAGATTGCTGCCGACGACCAAAGCGCCGCTGACAAGAATCAGCAGCTTGAATCATTGAGCGCAAGCTTTAAAAAAGAGCTTGAATCAGCCCGCGCTAGAATCAGCAAAATCAAGCCCGCAGCTCCGGCCACAACCGAAGCTACTGACGAAGGAGTAGTAAGCGCCGGAACCGAAAAAGATGCTACCGGCATTCAAATTGAAACAAACGATGCGCAAAAAGATTTGTTTGAAGCAGAGAAATTATTCAACGCCAAGGATTATAACGGCGCCGCTGCCAAACTTGAACAAATTGGAAAACAATTAAAATAATTTTTTAATTTTTAATTTTTAGCTTTTAATATAAGTTATAAAAATTAAAAATTAGGAAATTAAAAATTTGTAACAAAATATGTCATACATCGAAAGATTGGTTGTTACTGATGAAAGCAAGGCTACGATTTTGTATGACGAACATATGGTGCGTTATCGTTTTGTCGCGCCGTTAGTAAAAAATAAAAATGTTCTTGATATTGCCTGCGGTTCCGGCTATGGAGCAGCTTTGCTTCAAAAGGCAGGTGCTGCATCAGTTTTGGGTGTTGACCTTGATGAAGCGGCGATTGCCGAGGCAAAAAGACAGTATCCGGAAATTGAGTTTAAGGCGGGGGACGCCGGAAAACTTGATTTTGCCGATGAATCAATTGATGTAATTACCTCATTTGAAACCATCGAACATTTGCCGGATATCAGTTCATATCTTAGTGAGTTGTCCCGCGTTATTAAAGCAGACGGCTTGGTTTGTATTTCTACTCCTAATATTAAAGTGTTTGGACAAAAGAATCCGTTTCATATTAAAGAGTTTACTAAAGATGAATTTGAGTCTGTACTCCGGAGTCATTTTCCAGTAGTGCGGATTTTTGAGCAAAAGAACGGTTTGAGTTCATTTGTCGGAAACACAGATAAGGCTACAGTAATAGTTAATGATGATAATAGCGAGGCGTTGTATTTTATTGCAGTTTGTTCGAAAAAAGAAATAGAACTAGATCTTAGTTCGGTTATTTCAACAAACATTTCAGCGTTGAAACATTGGGAAAATAATCCGGGCTGGAAATTGGTTAATGCGGTTTATAGAGTTTTGCAAAAAATAGGATTTAGATCTTGAATCAAGTTCAGGATTCCACTTGGCGTTGATGTATCAGCTTACTATATAGATAGTATGTTGATATATCCACGGTAAGCCCGTATATGACAAGCGTTATATATGGAGCCTGGAGAGACCTTCCGAATCGCTTCTAGTGGTCGGCGGGCAGTAAAGCAGAAAAGGTCGATTGTCTTCGGACAAGCCTTACTCAATTTTTTTCGCAAGAAGAAAATTGCATTATAAACCTTGAAAGTTTTTGAAAAGCATTAGATGATACATCGATTTAGCTTTTCTCCGCATCTAGGTGACTACACCTAGCTCGCCTGTGAGAAGATCTCGGGCGTTGCAAATGCGGGGCGTGAATTTCCCTATGCAATTTACTCCCTTTTTTTAGTTGGTTTATTCAGCTAGATGCGGGGAAGCGGGATTCCGATTGATGTATTGTACGCAATTCAAAAACTATAAGGAATTTACTGTACTTATGAACACTTTACGCAAGATTTTTGCTAGCGCCTTGGTGTTGGGTATGGCTTTCAGCTACTTGGCGGTAACCACTCCAGCCCACGCAGCTGCCGCAGCCGGATCCAGAATTAAGATGGTTGGTCTTTCGACCGTTTACTATCTTGGTTCAGACAACAAGCGCTATGTTTTCCCGAATGATCGTACCTACAAGTCTTGGTACGCTGATTTCTCAGGCGTTCAAACGATCTCTCAGTCTGAACTCGAGAGCTACCCGTTGGGCGCTAACGTAACCATGCGCCCAGGCACATGGCTCGTTAAGATCACAACTAACCCGAACGTATACGCGGTTGAACCAGGCGGAAAACTCCGCTCAATCGTTTCTGAAGCTAACGCCATTTCATTGTGGGGTGCCAACTGGGCAAGCCACGTTGTTGACGTTCCAGACGGTTTCTTCACCAACTACACTGTTCAGGGCCCATTGACTGCTGGTATGTACTCAGCTGGTTCACTCGTTAAGATGTCGAACTCAGCAGATGTATACTACTTCGATGGTACTAGCTACCGTAAGTTCGCTAGCGAAGCTGCCTTCACTGGTAACCGCTTCCGCTTCGAATTCGTAGCAACTGCTCCAAACACAATGACCTTCTCACCTATGGGAACTTCAATCACTGGACCTGAATCCAGCTTGATCGACACTTCTTCAGGTGCAGGCGGTTCTATCACAGGAACTGGTTTGTCTGTAGCTTTGGCTTCTGACACACCTGCCTCAGCTACTGTCCCTTCACAGGCGACTGGCGTCAAAATGGCTAAGTTTAACTTCACTGCCGCTAACGATGGTGATGTTATCCTTTCTGAATTGACTGTTAAGCGCACTGGCGTTGGTGCTCCTGCTGAAATCGCTAAGTTGTACTTGTATGATGGCAACACCCGTTTAACTTCGGGCCGCACTATCAACACAAGCACTAACGAAGCTTCTTTCACCAACATTGCCTTGACTATTGCCAAGGGTTCTACCAAGTCTTTGACTGTTGTTGCCGATATCGCTGACAACGCCACTGCTGGTAGCCACGCTATTACTATTGAATCAGCTTCTAAAGTTGTCGCTTCTGGCGCAACCGTTTCTGGTTCATTCCCAGCTGCTGGTAACATGATGTCTTTCTCGACTGTTGACGTCGGCTTAGTTGACGTTGAATCGAACGGATCTTCATACACCCGCAAAGTTGGTGAAACTGGCGTAGAAGTTGCTAACTTCTCTTTCCATGCAAATGGAACTGAAGATGCTTGGTTTAAGGGTATTACTCTTTACAACTCAGGACGCGATGTTCTCAACAACATGAAACTTTACCGCGGTAGCGACTTGGTTGCCACTGCTGTTAAGTCAGGAAACTACTTCATGTTTACTTTGACAACTCCGTTGCAGGTTTTGAAGGGTAACTCCGCTTCATTCACAGTTAAGGGCGACGTTTCAGGCCGCGATGGCGACACCGCGACTTTGATGGTCCGCTACAAGACTGATGTTATGAGCACTGGTAACACTTACGGCTTCGGCATGGGTGTTAGCGCTGCTGTCGGTGGATCCGGCAATTCATACATCGATGAAGTCGATTCGTCTCCATTGTCGAACCTACTTACTGTTGACGCCGGTCAGTTGACTGTCGCCACCAATGGTCCTTCAGCTGGAAACGTTTCTAAGAACACCAATGACGTAGTTTTGATGAACTTCTCAATCACCCCACAGGCGACTGTTGAAGTAAGCAAAATGAAAGTTAACATTTCCGGTTCTAACTTAGTTACTGGAGACGTTGATAACCTTGAAGTTAAATTGAACAACGTAACTGTTGCTTCAACTTCATCAGTTACTATTGGTGACAACACCTTCACTGATACCTTCACCATTCCTGGTGGTCAAACCGCTACCGGTCAGGTTATTATTGACATCAATAATACCGCCGCTGGTGATGAAACCATCCTTGCTAAATTGAAGGATTTGACCAGCTCTGCTAACTGGACGATTAAGACTCTTGACGGTGACACTGTTACCGACATTGTCCCATCCGGTGATATTGCTGGAAACACTTTGAACGTTATTGCTGCTAGCTTGTCGCTTAACCGCTCATCAAGCCCAGCTAACGGATCAAGCTTTGTTAAGGGTACTATGGGTGCTCCAGTAGCTGGCTTTGCCTTTACTGCTGGATCAGCTGTTGACACCAAGGTTACATCTATCAAAGTTACAGCTTACGCTGCTGACGATGGTACGATCGACGCTGCTGGTGAAAAGAACCAAGCTTCAGGCGCTGCTAACGTAATGGTCGCTATCGGTCTTTACGTTGACGATGTCTTGATTACTCCTAAGAAGTCATTGACTGTCGGATCTTCTGACATCACTGCTACTTTTGACAGCTTGAACTGGGTAATCCCTAAGGGTGCTACCAAGAGCGTAGTTGCCAAGGCTGATATCTCATCAACCGCTCCTATGAGCGCTAACGATGACTCAATCGCTTTGACAATCGCCGCCGCTGGTGACGTTGTTGCTGAATACGGATCTGGCTCTTCTTTGAGCGCGACCCTGACAACAAACAACAACACTCCTACAATTGCTCAGACCATCACTTCTGGTGGTACTATCACTATGGCTATTGCCGCTGACACGCCTTTAGCCGGCCTCGTTATCGCCGGTACTCAGAATGTCAACTACACTAAGGCCAAATTGACAACCACTAAGGAAGCTTACCGAGTTACTAAGCTCCGTTTGACTAACTCTGCTAACGACGCTAACTTCACAAGCCTCATGATTGAATACAAGAATGAAGCTGGTGCTACTGTTACTGCCACTGCTCCGTTAGTTGCCGGTGCTGCTAACTTCACATTGCCTGCTGGCTCTGAAGTATACTTGGCTAAAGACGCTGATACCTTTATCACTGTCAAGGCCAACATGAACACCACTATCGGTGGTGCTACTAACGGCAACGCTTCAACTGTTAAGGTTGAAAGCGACGCTGGCTTCGAAGCCTACGGTGTTTCATCTGGTGAACAAAAGACCACTACTGCTGGCGCTGACGCCACTGGTACAACCCAGACTGTTTATGAAAGCAAGCCTTCGTTTGCCTTCAACAACACAGGCTTGGGCGGAACTTTGATCCCAAATGCTAACACTTTGGTTGGTAAGATCGTTGTTACTGCTGACGCTGGTAAAGATATTACTTTCGCCACTGCACAGGGTAACAGCTTGGTACTTTCTATCTCTTCAGTCTGTGGAACAGCTGATGCCGATGAACTCTTCATTTTGAAGGATGAAAACGGTACTACAGTTGCTTCACCTGCTGCTGTTGATATTTGTGCCGCTACTTCAGTTACCTTCGCCTTTGAAGACGCTGTCTTCAGTGTTGCCGCTGGTACCTCGAAGACCTTGTCTGTCTATGTCAGTACTTTGGAATTCACCGCTAACGGCGATGCTCTCCAAGTCTGGCTCGATGACGGTGCCGGTACTAACGTCGACTGGGCTATCAACCAGGTTGGTTCATTCAACCACGCTGATATCCTATTCCGCGGCGATTTGTACGGTCCTTCATTCGTCCGCTCAATATAAGCACTTAGCTTAATTGGCTAGACGCTGATTGCCTTCGGGTAATTAGGACGCAAAACCCCCTCCGAAAGGAGGGGGTTTTTGTTTTATGTCTATAAGGTGGTATACTAATACATATGAAACAGCTTACCTTCTTAAAACTGGCTGTATTAAGTACGCTTGTAATTATTGCGGGCGGATTTTTTGCTATTAATGAAGTTAAAGCCGCCCCCGGCGACGTTCGCGTGACGGTAACTCGACAGGGTGATGACGCTGCACTTGAGGGAGCTCTTGTTGAAATTAAGTGTACGGGCGGATCGTACACCGCTTTTGACGGTAGTCCATTAACCGATCCGAGCGGAGTCGTGCAAGCAGCACCGCCAGCAGCTGCCGGCTGTGATGTTGATGATGAAACGATTAATGTGCGTGTAAGTTTGGATGGCTATGTAACTACCAATAATGAAGGCGGACTGTTACAGGGTTGGTCTTCAGGAATGGATCCTAATGAAATAGCGCTTACCGGAATTCAATTTGGCTTTGCGCTTATCGCAACTGATGAATTAAATAATGCCTTAGAAGTATTTGATACGCTAACATTTCGCGGTAATGCCTTTGCTTTACAAGACCCTGTTGAGACCAATAAATTTTATTGGATTGATAGCTCTGGCGATAATGGGCAACTTGTAATGGAAAAAGACGGCTACGTCGCTTTCTCAACAACGAACCCATTAGAAGGTACACTTATCTCCACTTCAAATGTAGAGCAAGTGTTAATTACGCTTGGCACTTCAGCATCATGTGCCTCAGCAATTACAACGTCAACAAGTTGTATGGGATTACAATTTGGATACAAATATCCATTAATTCGAAATGAACTAGCAACAAATTTGATCGGAGTAAGTTTAAGCGCCGGACAAGGCAATGTCAGTTGCGTTGAAGATGGAGTTAGCTTCGGTTGGTATTGTCCGATTCCTGTCTTAGACGGGGTTCCTGATAGATATATTGTTTCTAAAGACGGGTATGTTGGTCGAACAAATTTCGGAGGTCTAGCTGCCGCCTGGAGAAGTAGCAATGCTGATGCTCAGATTGTTATGGGCAATATTACGGGGCTTCAATTTAGTCATAAATTTATTACTAAAGATGAACTTGGAAATAATTTAACGCTAACGAGCGCAACAGCCGGTGCTTCCAGTGTTGCTTGTGCTATTAGCACTAATACTGCGTATTGCCCGATTTTATTAGCAGATGATAACACGCTCTCTAACGGTTTGATTGGAATTAAAACCGGTTATGTAACAACAGCCGCGGCAGACGTTCCTTTGGCGGGTAATCGAACTACTGGAACGAATGCTCAGCAAGTTACAACAATGACAACAGTAAATGGCTTAGATTTTACCTTACGTATTGATGTTATTGAGAATGAAATTGGACAGGATATTATGCCGACATCGGGAACTCCGTGGTCGGCGAGTGCGGGATTAACAGTAGCAACGCAGACCTATAATACAAATAAATGGTACCTTGCGGCATCGGGAAATGGTAATTTAGCATTTGTTAAAGATGGTTATGTGCAGGCAAATATTACTGCTTCGCCGACCGCCGTCTCGCAAACCGTTTCGACAACTGATTTCATTGATGTTGAGTTTGCAGTGAAGGCTACGTTGACAAAACAAAGTGATGCGAGTGCCTTGTCAGGAGCAACGGTTACAAGCGGTGATGCGCTTGCGATTAGTTGTACGGAAGACGGAGTAACCGGAATTTATTTCTGTGCGGTTCCTCTTGCCCACACCGGAGTTGTTGTAAGCGCTTCTAAGACAGGCTTTACAAGTAATACGGCTTCATTCACTGACCGCACTGCTGCGTCAGATTTACAACAGGTTGTTGCGTTTTCTCTTGCGGTACCATCTTCCGGAGGAGGCTCGCCGATTTGGATTTTTACGCAGCAAGTTGCTCCGTCGCCAACTGTTCCAGTAACCGAAAGACCAGCAATGCCAGCAAACGACCCGGTATCTCGAATTGCAGCTGATGCGGCTTTAGTGCTTGCGCAAGCTGAGCCATCAACGTATTTTAAAACTACTGGAACTGAAACAACTTTTAACCTTGGTTCAGGAGAAAGGGCAGCGGCAATAAGTTCATTTATTGAAGCATATGGAAAAAAGCCAACAACACTAAATGATTGGATTGATATCTTAAATATTGCCAATGGTCGTTGGCCGTTAACAGTGAATAAAACAGTAGAAGCACGAGCATATGTTAATTTTAGGTTTGTATACGGCCATAATGCCAATATGAAAAATTCTACCGACGTTAATGCTCTTAAGATGATGGGCTATGGCGTACGGGGTTCTCAGATTCGTAATCTTAGTACGGAGCGTTCAGCTATTTCTAGATTTATAAAAATATTTGGCTTTGCACCAAGTTCAGCTCGTCATTGGAATATTATACGAGCGATTGCGTATTCAGGAGTAAAATAGATTATTCACATTTTAAATACATGAAACTCCAATATATTAAGGTGGCCGTTTTTTTTGCGTTCATTATAAGCGCCGGTATTTTTTTATTAGCAAATGAAGTCGAGGCGGCAGCGGGGGACATTGTTATCACGGTTCATGATCAGTTTGACAACGTGTTTACTGATGGAGCATTTTCTGCGGCGAGCATCGCCTGCCCAGGAGGAACGGCAGTTCAGCGTATTAATGGAAACGGCGGAGGAGATATTGTCTTCTTGGCTGCTGATATTGGCAACGGAACTACGGCCGAATGTGATAATGGTGAAGCCTTCACTGTGGAAACAGTAACCATGGATGGTTTTGTCGAGATACATGATACCAGTTTAACAAGCTATTCAACAGCTCTTCAAAATAGCTCCACGGTTAATCTAGTGTATTCTCATAAGCTAAACGTTGTCGATGAGCTTGGTAATCCAATTACACCAGATAACGCCTATCAATTGGATGGCGAAGGATACTGCTATACTTTTGTAGGCAATTCTGCTTATTGCGCGTTTGGCGTTGGTGTTGAAAATGACGATTATTATATAGTTGAAAAAGATGGCTATGTAAGTTCCGGTGAGACACAGGTGCATTTAGCCTCTAGTCGCGAGCTTCAGACTGACCCGCAAGTTGTTACAACAATGACCTCGGGGAACGGCCTTAAATTTTCTCATAAGATCATTGTTAAGGATGAATTAAACAGCCCTTTGACGCCGACAACAGTTACGGCCGGACTTAATGACACGAGCTGTACGGTCGTGGCAAATTCCGCATATTGTCCAGTGCTTACTACTGAGGATGACGCGCTGAATGGCACTACGGCATACAGTATTGTAAAAGACGGATATGTTACCGCAGTTCCGAATTTATCCGGAAACCGTACGGAAAACTGGAACGCTCAACAAGTTCTAAGTATGGATGCTACTAACGGGCTTAAATTTTCCCATAAGATTTCCGGAATTAAAGATGAGTTAGGAAATAACTTAATTCCCGAGGGTGCTATTGCTGGCTTACAACAAACCCCATGTGTAGTAAATAATAATAATGCTTATTGTCCACTGATACTTGCCGATGACAATACCTTGACTAATGGTTATGCCATTACAAAAGATGGTTATGTTCAGAATGAGTTAATTAATATACCTCTTGCTGGAAATAGAACCAGCGCTTCAGATCCTCAGCAAGTTGTCGTAATGGATAGCGGTGACTATCTTCGTTTTTCTTATAAAATTACTAATATCAGCTCGGAAGTTTTAGCTGCTGATTTAACAGCAGTAACAGACATATTGGAAGTTGGAAATGATGTTGGTAGAAATACTTGTGTTCTTTCATTTGGAGCTTGGTATTGTCCAGTAACATTGGCTAATAGTTATGCTGATGATGGGGGATTGCTTGTTGCTCGAGTTGTTGTTGATGGTTATGTTGAAAAAAATAATTATCTTTTAAATTTTGGACTTATTAGACAAAATCAAGACGATCAACAGAATGAAGATACAATTTTGTCTGTTCAGTATGGTCTTAAAGCTACCGTCACTAAACAAGTAGATGCTACGGCTTTGACAACCGCGATCGTTGTTGCCGGAAACAATTATGGTACGACCTGTACTGAAAATGGCGTTACCGGAATATATTATTGCGCGGTTCCATTAGCCGACACTGATACCACGGTTAAGGCAACAGCGGGAGGATACGCGATGGGATCAGCTAATCATACAGACAGAACATTACATACAAATGCTCAACAAACGGTTTCCATCGCACTGCAGGCAGCGGCTGGAGGTAACAGTGGTGGAGGATCGGCCGGCGGTCCGGCACCGCGAGTTTTGCCTTCGGCGCCGATCGAGCTGAGCAGGCGGATGCGGCGCGCCACCTCGTAGCCGGCGAGTGCCGATGTACCCACGAACAGCGGAACGCGCTTGCGCGTCGTCTCGATCAGGCAGGCGACGAAGGCGTCG
>CAZVMF010000007.1:0-25301 GCA_964628045.1 uncultured Gammaproteobacteria bacterium | reverse complement strand
CGAAGTAACTCCGCCGACAGTAATTAAAGATATTATTACTAAAATAAATGAAGAAGCCGCATTAATTTTTGCGCAAGCAGATCCAATAAATTATTTTAAGAATATAGGAACAGAATCAACGTTAGCTTTAGGTGCCGGAGAACGAGGCGCGGCAATTGCTTCGTTTATTGATGCATATGGGAGAAAGCCGAGGTTACTTGCTGATTGGATTGATATTTTAAATATTGCCAATGGTCGTTGGCCGTTAACAGTGAATAGAACAGTAGAAGCTAGAGCGTATCTTAATTTCCGTGCCGTCTACGGTCGTAATGCCGATATGAAAAATTCTACGGATGTTAACGCCTTGAAAATGATGGGGTATGGAACTCGTTCAACAAAGCCTAGAGATTTAACTATTGAGCGTATTGCAATTACGCGTTTTAAGACGGTGTTTGGATTTAATCCAATAACAGCCCGTCATTGGAATATTATACGGGCGATTGCGTATTCGGACGTAATTTGATGAACACATGACTCCGGAGCGAGAACAAAAGATTAAAGCAGTAATTTCCCGTCGGCAAGAGGGGATTATTGTATTAGAAGATATTCATGATCCGCATAATGCTGCGGCTGTTTTACGCAGCTGTGACGCATTTGGTTTTCAAAAAGTCTGTTTTATCACCGAGCAAGAAAAACGTTTTAATCCGAGACGAGTGGGTAAGTTATCCTCAGCTTCAGCCAGTAAATGGCTTGATCTTGAATATTTTAAGTCCACGAAGGCCTGTATCAGTTCTTTAAAACGAAGAGGATTTCATGTTATCGCTACGGCTTTAGACGAAAAAGCCACGCCTTTGGCTAGATTGGATTTAAGCTCTCCAAAGATTGCTTTGATGTTTGGCAACGAACACCGGGGACTGTCAAAAGAGGCCCTTAGATTAGCCCACGAAACTGTGTATATGCCAATGGTCGGCTTTGTACAAAGCTTAAATTTGTCAGTTACAGCCGCGATTTTACTTTACGAAACAACTCGGCAACGATCCCAAAAAAAGGCTAAAAAAAGCTATTTTTTGACTAAAAAAGAGCAAAATAGGCTTTTTAAAGACTGGAGCTAAAAAGGTTGTTGACTTTTTTTATAATCCATGTTATACTTCAAATCATCAATTAAAATATATTATGGCAGGAGAATCCATTTTAGACAAAATCATGACTCAAAAGCAGGCCGAAAAGATCGGTCGTCTTCATGTGTCTGACATTATTGAAACACTATTAAGTCGTTTAAATGAACGTGAACGCGACATTTTAAAGCGTCGTTTTGGTTTGAACCAGGCTGAACGGGCTACGTTGGAAGAAATCGGACAAAGTCATAATTTGACCCGAGAACGCGTACGTCAGATTGAAACCGGAAGTGTTGCCAAGCTTAAAAAGCTTGAGGATTTGTCTACTCTTGTCCATGATCTTAAATCGTTAGTTACTCTTTTGCTGGAAGACCACGGCGGATTAATGGATCGTGAATACTTATTTGATATTTTGCTTAGCTTAGCGCTTGATCGTTCACGTGCTAAAGTTGAAGATTTACCGATTTACCGAAATCACTTCAATTTCCTTATTTCCAAGATCATGGATACGGATATTGCTCTCTTAGAGCATTTGCCGAATTTCAATGCCGCTTTTAAGCTTCGTTATCAAGAACTTGATCATATTGAAGCTTTGGCTAAGGAATTGTTAACCAAGATTAAAACAGCTAAGCATTTGTTTGTCACTGAAGAATTGCTTACTTTGGTAAAAGATTTGGAAAGTTATAAAAAGAGCGAACCTAAGTTTGTTTCAAAAAACGGCCTTGATTTAACTGAAGCATTGCGCGGTATTTTGCCGGACACTGAATTGTCAGCGGCAAATGACCACAAGCCATTATTTTCAGTATTGAAATCAATTGCTGATTTAGAACAAAATAAATTTGGAAACTGGGGACACAGCGATTCTCGCGAAGTGAAACCAAAAACAATTAACGATAAAATCTATCTCGTCTTAAAGCACAATGGTAAGCCAATGCATTACGAAGACATCTCCAAGAAAATCAACGAGACCGGCTTTGACGGAAAGAAAGTTAATACAGCAACAGTCCACAACGAACTCATCCTTGACGGCAAATATGTTTTGGTCGGCCGCGGATTATATGCCCTTAAAGAATGGGGATATTCCAAAGGCACAGTCGCCGATGTTATTACCGAGGTTTTGAAAAAAGCCAAACATCCGATGACCAAAAAGGAAATTACCGAAGAAGTGATGAAACAGCGTATGGTAAAGAAGACTACTATTGATCTTGCATTGATGAACAAGAAGCGCTTCGAACGCCAGACAGGCAATAAATACGCTCTCGTAAAATAAATTTACTCAAAACCCGTCGCTTACTAAGCGGCGGGTTTTGTTATATAGAGTTTCCATGCTAAAATTAAAGTAATTATGACAATCACCCTTGACCTATCAGGTCTTGAATCATTATTGTACTTGCCGGCTGGTACGGTACTTTGGCGGCTGTTTTTTTGGTACTTCGGTTGGCTGCCAGCCGCTTTTGTAATACTCAACGGAATACTTCATGTGTGGCTTCATCATCGTCGACATTTATGGGGCCATCAACAAAAGCATATATTGTTGGCAATTGATATTCCTCGCAATAACGCTCAATCACCGCGTGCCGTTGAAAATCTTTTTACATACTTTGCCGGTGCTCATGGCACTATTTCTTGGAAAGAAAAATGGTGGGATGGAAAGTTCCAACTTTTATTCAGTTTTGAAATCGTTTCTATTGGCGGTTTTATTCAGTTTTTAATTTTTACGCCGGCTAATTTTAAAAATTTAGTCGAGTCTGCGATTTATTCACAATATCCTGATGCGGAAGTGTACGAAGTAGAGGATTATACAAAAACCGCTCCCGATCGATATCCTGATGAAGAATATGATATTTGGGGAACGGAGTATATTCAGGTAGCTGATTCGGTTTTGCCGATTCGTACCTATCCGGAGTTTGAACATAAAATGGGTGAGCCGGAAGTGCAATGGAAAGATCCGATGGCTACCTTAATGGATTTAATGAGCAGTTTACAAAAAGGGGAGCAGCTGTGGTATCAAATTTTGCTTATTCCAATTGATACAAGTTGGGTTAAGAAAAAAGAAATTTTTATCAGTAAAATTTTAAAAGAAAAATTACCGGGAACAAAGGCTAATCATTTTGTTGATCAAATTTTGGAATGGATGAGCGATATCAGTGAGCAAATTTATTCGCTGTGGGGTGACATTGAAGACAAAAAGAAGAGTGATGATCCACTTAAGATGATGAACTTAAAACCGGGTCAGAAAAAAATGGTTGAAGCGGCAGAATTAAAATGCGCAAAACTCGGTTTTGAAGTTACTATTCGTTCTTTGTATTTAAGTCGCAAAGAAGTAATGAATAAACCAAAAGTAGTCAACGGATTTGTCGGTTACATCAAACAGTTTAACACTAATGACTTAAATTCACTGAAGCCGGATATGAAAGTAACGGCCACTTCAACAAATTATTTCCGGGCCGAAAAACGCTTGATTGATCGAAAAAATAAAATAATGCTCGCCTATAAAACACGCAGCGATGTCATGGGACGCAAGCCATGGGTACTTAACGTTGAAGAGTTGGCAACACTCTGGCACTTTCCGATTGATGCGGTTATTAAGGCTCCGCTCGTCCAACGTTCCGGCGGAAAGCGTATTGAACCGCCGATGAGCCTGCCGTTTGATTCAGCGGTTAAACAAAGCTCCGTGGTGCGCGAACCGCTGTTTGATGATAATTATGAAATTGTTGACCCGGCCGACGCTTCTGACGAAACTACGGCGGGTGAAAGCGAAGGACAGCAGAAAAAACGATCACCGAAATTCATGGATGAAACAGTCATTGTCCAAGATGATGAGAGTCCGTTTGCCGAAGATATCCCGCAGAATTTACCGATTGCTCCCGAGCCTGAAGTTGCGCATGAACAAGAAGTTACGTCTCAACAACACTCAGCAAACAGCGCTGTCCCAAGTCGAGGTCAGCCGCCGGCAAACCTACCCTTTGCCGACTAATCGTTCTTTCTTAATTAAGGCTCATTCTAAATAATATGGATTCAGATTTAACACTATTTGCGGAAACTACTTTCCGTAATCAATATAAGAAATTCGGCATCAAGCGTGATGACCGTCGTCGTCATATGTACCTGATCGGTAAAACCGGTATGGGTAAGTCAACCATTTTAGAAAATATGATTGTCGAAGATATTCGGCAAGGCAAGGGCGTTGCGGTTGTTGATCCTCACGGCGACTTAGCGGAAAAAATCATTGAATTTATTCCGCCGGAACGCGTCAATGATGTTATTTATTTCAATCCGGCGGATATGGAATATCCGATCGCTTTTAACGTTGTCGAACAAGTTGAGCCGCATTTGCGACATTTGGTCGCTTCGGGCTTGATCGGAGTCTTTCAAAAATTGTGGGCCGACTCCTGGGGACCTCGTCTTGAATATATTTTGCGTAATACGATTTTAGCTATTTTAGATTATCCTGATTCGACTTTGTTGGCGGTAACACGCATGTTATCCGATAAACCGTTTAGAAAAAAAGTTATTGAACAAATTCAAGATCCGGTAGTTAAAGCATTTTGGGTCAAGGAATTTGCAAGCTATGCCGATAAATTCGCATCAGAAGCCGTTTCACCTATTCAAAACAAAGTCGGACAATTCTTATCGAGCTCCTTGATTCGTAACATTGTCGGACAAGTCAAATCTTCAATCGATATTCGCAAGGTTATGGATGAAGGCAAAGTTTTGATTATGAACTTAAGTAAAGGAAGAATCGGTGAAGACAACTCCGAATTGCTCGGAGCGATGATGATTACCAAGATTCAATTGGCGGCTATGAGTCGTGTTGATCTTCATGAAGACGAGCGCCGCGACTTTTATTTGTATGTTGATGAATTTCAAAATTTTGCGACCGAATCTTTTGCAAATATTTTATCTGAAGCACGTAAATACCGTTTGAATCTGATTATGGGTCACCAGTATATCGAGCAACTTAATGAAAAAGTTAAATTTGCCGTTTTCGGAAACGTCGGTACCTTGGTTGTCTTCCGTGTCGGCGCGACCGACGCCGAAGAATTGGTTAAAGAATTTACACCGGTGTTTACCGAGGAAGATTTGGTTAACCTGCCTAAATATAATATTTGTTTAAAGCTGATGATTGACGGAGTGGCTTCTGATCCGTTTTCGGCTCGCGGCTTAGGACCGTTGACTGAAGAAGAAAAAACCGGTCAAAAAGATAAGGTGATTGCCGTATCTCGAGAACGCTATGCATCTGAGCGTGATGGAGTCGCCGAAAAAATTATGCGATGGCATTATGCCGATGAAGAAGCGGCTCAACCAAGAATTATGGCCGTACCGGTTCCCGCATCTGCCGCCGGAACAGCCCCGGCTCCGGAACAGGCAGCTAAAATCGCAACAAGTCATAGTTACGCCGCTCCGTTACCAAAAGTGGAATCGTCAGTTTTTCTAAACGATGCAGTTTGTGCACGCTGCGGCAAAGACACCAAGGTTTCATTTAAGCCCGACGGTGTGCGGCCAGTTTTTTGTAAAGAATGTTTGAGTATTTTGCGTGAAGAAAAAACGCGAGAGGCCAGCGATCGCAAGCGAATGAAACAAGAAGAACTGCAAAACTTAAAAGCCGCTCCGATCGTTGCTCCGGCGGCGCCCGTTAAAACATTGTCTTTAAAAGATATTCCTCGCGAAGCAGCGGCCCCGGAAACAGAGCATGAAGGCGGAACACTTAAGCCTGGGCAAAAAGTAGAGTTTTAGTATGGCAATAGAGTCAGCGCTCACCCTAGACGTAGAGCGGGATGTAAACGAACAACCGATTGATGATACGGTTATTTTTGAAATTAAAAATGCTGTTGAAGCGTTTGGTGAAGTTTCAGAAAAAATTAAGCCAGCTTTGTGTCTGCACTTATTTAATGCATACATAAAGAATAACCGACAAGAGCCGGTTGGAGGCTATGAGCAGGAACTTGAAAAAGAACGAGTTAAGATTGAAAATATTATCCTTTCTGAAAGAAAGGCATTAGAGAATCCATATCTGCCGACCATTGGTGTTGAGGTTGAGCTTCCGAATCGATCTGAATTTGAAGTTAATGAAAGTTTATTAAATGCTACACGCAAACTTGGGCTAGTGGATGATCCAGCTATATTCCAAGAAGATGTAAGTTGGGAATTTGCTAACGACTTTTCATATAGCGCCAAAACGCAGAGTTTAATTGTCCACGAGCTGATTGAAGGAGACTATATTAAAACTTCATTTACAAAGCAACGGCGCTATATCGCGGGTGCCGGGGATTATTCAATGCATCTTAATCTCGGAGTTCCAACTGAGCTTTCTGAATATTTACTCAATTCATTTAAAGAAAGTACTGATGCCTGGAATGAATATAGGTTCAATTCACGATTGTTCACTGCATGTTTAACCTATGCTTTCACTTCTCCCGAGCGACTTGAAAAAAGAAAAACAGCACTAATGCTTGGCTTTGGGTTTGATGCTGAAAAAACTGATAAGAAACCAAAAAATCCTGATAATTTAATACGTAGAACAGATATTCCGTCAGGACGTATTGAGATTAGAAGTCTTGAGGTTCGTGACGCATCGTTGTATCGTTTACTTAATGAAGCACAACTATTAGGGGCGGCTTTATTTGCCGAGACTAAGCCTAAAGAAGAGCGTGATGAAATTGAGAGAGCGTTGGTTACTTTTTGGAATGTTTTTAGTAATGAAGCAGCAAAAATTTTAAAAGAGCATGAACAGCAGGTTCGTGATATTGACTCTTCTCGAAAAGAATCGGTTTCGAAAATTCGAAATTCTTCGATTTCAAAACAGATGCGAGAATTAATTACAAAAGTTTCTCAAGCAATCGATGGTCTGGTAAATTACGAAGAAAAATAATTATATGGAATATCCGGCGGATCTTTTTATTGGTACGGCGTTAAATGTTTTTGGATTGAATGTCAACGGCTACCCTTTGTCATTTGTGGTTTGGAATATTCTTTTGGCGATTCTCGCAATCTACATAACGCAGCAAACCGTAGCGATTTGGAATACAAAAAAATCAATTGTTACTAAAGTTTTGTTCTCGGCTCTTTGGCTTGCTTTATTACCAAATACAGCGTATCTTATGACAGACGCCCGTCACGTTATCGGCGCTTGTCCTTTGGATTCATATGGCCGGATTTGCTCGCAAAATGCCTGGATGAGCCTCTTTTTCTTCGCTTATGCCGCTATGGGCTGGCCGGCTTTTGTTTTGGCCCTGCGACCGCTTAGAGAGCTTGTCGCAGAGCGCTTTGGCGCACGAAGTGCCTTGGGCTTTGCGCTTGTGTCCTGTGTGTTATCGGCTTGGGGATTATTGATCGGCTTGCTCGGTCGTTTTAACTCTTGGGATTTAATTCTGCACCCCGTGCGTGTCGTGCGCTACGGACTTAGTTACTTTACGAACGGAGAGTTATTCATTAATTTTAGTATTGTCAGTTTAATTCTTATATTCTTGTACGCCTTGGGCGAAAAAATATTTGTTAGTTACCATGGAAAACCAAAATCTCGATTATCTAAAAATAAGTAAGGCAACCGATTTACAAGGCAAAGATCGTCGCTTGTATCGAATGCTTGAAATGTTACCCGGTGTATTATCTTGGGGGACTATTATTGGTTTAGTCGTTTTATCAGCGACGGCGCCGGTCGGCACCGCGGTTTTTGTTATATTGTTTGATGTCTATTGGCTCTTACTTGTTATTTTTTTGGGAGTTCATTTGTTGGTATCATATCGCGCGATCCGAAAGCGCATGAAAATCGATTGGAAAAAGAAATGCGAAGAACTTGGCGCCAATTCCAAACTTGGATTTTCCTGGGAAGAGTTATGGCATGTTATTATTTTGCCGACCTATAACGAAGGCTTAGAAGTTATTCGTCCGTCTTTGGAAGCGATTATCGCGAGCGGTTATCCGACAAAGAGAATGATTGTTGTTTTGGCGACCGAGGGACGCGCCGGTGAAGAAGCTAAGCAGCGCGGCGACGCCATTCAAAAGGAATATGGTTCTCGTTTTGCTCATTTGCTCGTAACGGTTCATCCGGACGGAATCGAAGGGGAATTAAAGGGCAAGGGCGCCAATCAAGCCTGGGCCGCCAAAGAATTAAAAAAACAAATTATTGATGTTGGAAATTTTGATCCGAAGAAAATTCTGGTCAGCGTTTTTGATATTGATACCGTCGTTCATCCCGGCTATTTCCATTGTTTCAGTTATGCGTTCTTGACCGTAGATCGTCCGTATCGCGCGAGTTATCAACCGGTGCCGGTGTATCACAATAATATTTGGGATGCGCCATTTTTCGCGCGCGTCGCCGCGTTTTCGAATACTTTTTGGCAGATGATGCAACAGATCAAACCGGAAAAACTGGCGACTTATTCTTCGCATTCAATGACCTGGCAGGCGCTAACCGATATTGGATTTTGGTCGACAAATATGGTCTCCGAAGATTCACGAATATTCTGGCATTGCTTCTGCTATTACAAAGGCGATTACCGTGTCGAGCCGCTCTATTTCCCGGTCTCGATGGATATTTGCATGGATCGTAATCGCTGGACAACGGCCGGGTCTTTGTACAGACAACAACGTCGCTGGGGCTGGGGCGCGGAAAATATTCCGTATTTGATTTTTAATACGATTAAGAGCTGGAAAGAAATTCCGAAGAAACAAGTCTACATTAATCATATTGGCGTGCAGCTCTACGGTTTTCATTCCTGGGCGACTAACGCGTTGATTACCTCGATTATCGGTTGGCTGCCGTTATTCTTGGGCGGTGACAGATTTAATGCGACCGTATTATCAAGTAATTTGCCCGATGTTACGCGTTGGCTTATGACCTTGGCTATGGTCGGTATGATTTTGTCAGCCGTTATTTCAATTCTTATTTTACCGAAAGTTCACAGGCAAAAGATTCGTCAATACATTATTATTGTCGTCCAGTGGATATTTTTACCGGTGGTTATCGTTCTGTTCGGCGCTATTCCGGGCCTAGAAGCCCAGACGCGCTTAATGTTTGGGAAATACATGGGATTTTGGGTGACGCCCAAAGTCCGCAAGAGCGAATAAAACAGGCATTTGCCTGTTTTTTTGTTTTTATGGCACTATTATATATATGAAGAATCAATTTGAATCAACAACGCCTGAATTAATCGACGACAACGAAATGCCGCCGCGTGAGATTTTGCGTCCGGGAGAACAAATTGAATTAATGACTGAGACTGAAGTCGCCACTGCGCTTGATGAGTTGAAAAAAGAGAATAAAATTAGCAAGAAAGTCGAAGTATTTTTGCGTCGTTGGGCTATGCGTGGATTAATGGCTTTATCTATCGCGTATGGCGCTGGGATGATACAGGAAAAAGACATGGAAGAACGTAATAATATGGAGTTGTTGGTTGATGATAAATCGCTTGATCCGGGTGTTGATGTGCCGGAGATTGTTATCTATGGACATAAAGACAAAACTACAAATGATATATTGAATTTTTTAAGCGGTAAAGACGAGATGTCCCTCGAGCTTCGTCGGGAAATAGAAGCTCGTGGTTTTCAAGCAGCAATCAATCAAGCTCGAGAAATTTTCCTTGATCCAGGAGAAGAAAAAAAAGAGAGGGGAGAGTTGACGGTAGGCGATGAATTTCCGGTGCTCGAACCGTTCATAGAAAGTATGGAAGACAAATTTTCTGGATTTGACGAGCGGACATACGAGAGCTACAAGTATAATGAAGAGTATAAGAAGGACATGGTAGAAATGAGTTTTGCTTGGATTCCTAAAGAGTATTTTTTGAATGATCCATATACCGGTAACAGTTACAAGGAGAAACTTGACTATGTTAAGAAGTATTTTTCTAATAGTGAAATATCATTTGAGAACCTCAAAAGCATATCTGATAAAGAATTTGAGAATCTGACTTTTGAACTTTTTTCATTGACGGGACTTAGTAATAGTGAAAATCATCTTTTTAATGACGCAGAGTATGACGCGACTTGGGTGACTCATTTTAACCACGGTAATCCGAACTTGAAGATTGCTGATCGTAACAGCGTATTTTATGCAAAAGGCCGACGTGCCTATTATAATATATTCGCCAATACAAGTTGTCTTACTGCTAGTTTACGAAGACATGATTTGATTCGTGATTGGATAGCGGAATTGAGCCACGCTGATCAGTTTACGAAAAAGCCATATATAAATATGGCCAATCTAGTATTATCCGGACTTCAGACTCTTGCACACTGGCCTTTTGAAAAATCTATGAGTGATGCATATAGCAGAACGTATAAAAGCGAAGGAAGCTTGGAACATGAAGCACATGAAAAGATCGAAAAGAATATACGGGCAGAATTTTATAAACGTCAAAATGAGAAATAATGTCTAATCATCTAAAACAAGCCCGTATCATTATCAGTACGGCCTGGCAACGAAACCTGACATTCCGCTTTACGACAATGACCTACCGGGTCGGAGAACTGGCGGAAATTTTAGTGTTGATTTTAATGTGGTCGGCGATCTACGCGAGCGGTTCTGGAATGATTAAAGGCTTCACGCTTAATGAAATGATAACCTATGTTTTAATTGGAAACTTAGCCGCGGTCGCCGTTCGAAACTTTATTCCCGGCTATGTTTCGCGCGATATTAACGAAGGACGTTTATCAATGTTCTTGGTAAAGCCGATTTCGTATATCAAATTCGTTTTTATCAACGAATTAGGCAGAGCATTCCTCGCAACGATAATTTCGGTCGGTTCGCAAATCTTGATTATCTGTTTTTTCTTAGATCGTATTTTTATAAACGCCGATCCGATCTATATTCTCTTAATTCTCGCGATGATTTTCCTTTCCTTCATTATCGAATTGATTTTAGGTTTTATTATCGGTTGCATTGCCTTTTGGACCGAGGAAGTTGACGGCATTCAGATGACGATTGAACGCATCAAACGCTTTTTCTCCGGAGGCTATTTTCCATTAAGTTTGTTACCAATTTCTTTAATTACAACAAGTAACTATTTGCCGTTCCAATATTCCTTTTTTATTCCGGCTTCGATTTATTTAAAAAAGATGAGTTTGCATGAAGGTTTGCGCGGACTCGGCGTTCAAATAATTTGGATTGTTTTATTGGGCATTATTTTGCACTTCGTCTGGAAACGCGGTTTGCGTAAGTATGAAGCAACCGGATCATAATATGACTTTAATCACTGCAAAAAATTTAGTTAAGAATTTTGAAGTATACCGCAAGCAGCCGGGTCTGCTTAGCACGCTTAAATCGTTTGTCTATCGAAAGATTGTTTTAGCTAAAGCGGTTCAGGACATTTCCTTTGAGATTGAAGAAGGGGAGATGGTCGGCTTTTTAGGCCCGAACGGCGCGGGGAAAACTACGACTTTGAAAATGTTATCCGGAATTTTATATCCAAGCAGTGGAACGGTTCGGGTCGCCGGATTTATTCCTGAAGAACGGAAAAAAGAGTTTAAAAAGACTTTCGGGATCGTTTTGGGACAAAAGGACCAACTTATTCGCGCCTTGCCGCCGATGGACAGCTTTTTATTGTATAAAGAATTTCATGAAATAACTGATGAAGATTTTGACGCGATATTTAATGAGTTGGCTGATCTTTTGAACATTCGTTCATTTCTTGACGTGCCGGTGCGACGCTTGTCGTTAGGTCAGCGTATGAAATGCGAGTTAGTCGCCGCGCTTTTGCATAATCCTAAGATTTTGTTCTTGGACGAGCCGAGTATCGGGCTTGACGTAGTCGCGCAGAAAAATATCCGCGATTTCATCAAAACCTATAATCAGAAAAAGAAAACAACGGTTCTTTTGACTTCTCACTACATGGAAGATATTAAAGAGCTCTGCGAACGAGTTATCATCATTAACTTCGGCAAGATCATTTATGACGGAAATTTCAATTCTTTGATTATGAAATATGCGAAAGAGAAGATTATTAAGATAACGGCAACCCAAACAATCGCCAAAGAAGCCTTGCTTGCATATGGAAGCGTAGAGGAATATGATGATGTGGCAGCATCGATACGCGTGCCGAGAGAACAAGTAAAAGAGATCGCTGCAAAATTAATCGCTTCCGACCTACCAATCGACGACATTATTATTGAAGAAGTCCCGGTTGATGATATAATCAGAGCGATATTTGAGGGAAAATAATTGTGTAAATTTTTGAATTTATCATGAAGATTAAAAAAATTTTAATACATAATTGGAGATCAATAAAAGATGTTGAAATAGAATTTCAGGATCTTATGGTTTTTATCGGTCAGAATAACCACGGCAAATCCAATGTGCTCTCTGCTTTATTATTCTTTTTTGGCACTGTCGGATGTGGCGATTTAGATTTTAATAAAGGTTCGGATGAGTTATTTGTTGAAGTAATTTTTTCAGATTTAGATACACATGATCAAAGTCAGTTTAATAAATATTTAACTTTAGAAAATACAATTAAAGTTAGAAAGGAAATTCGTAAGGGAGGAACATCGGAATATCATGGATATTGCCAAATTCCTAATGATGCGTGGTTAAAAGAAGAAAATGTTAGTCAGTATTTAGCCCGAGATGCAGCTATGGCGACCCCCCTGGCTTCTTATATCCCATCTTCAGGTAGAATAACTAAAGAGGTAATAAGAACAGCCCAGACTGAGTTTATAAAAAATAATCAAGTTACTTATAATTATGATATTGAAAGCAGCCCATTTTTAGGAGTCAAAAATGTTGCACAGGGAATTTTTGGAGAAATATTTTTTGTGCCGGCAGTTAAAAGTGCGAATGACGAATTTAATCCAAAAGGGAAAACAATATTTAATCAGCTTTTAACAAATGTAATTAACTCAATGTCCGAATCAAATACTGGATATATTGATGTTAAACAAAAAGTTAAAGAGCTTACTGAGACATTAAATAAAAGAAGTGCCGACGGGACCGTAAATAATAGTCGTCCCGAGCAGATTGCTAAACTAGAAGAACTAATTGAAACAGAGTTAGCAAGTTGGAATACAACTATAGATATTGAGATTACACCTCCTGATGTAGATGAAATATTTAAACTTGGAACCTGTGTTTGGGTAGATGATGGAGTTTCAACGGATGTGACTCACAAAGGCAATGGTTTACAACGATCTTTAATTTTTGCTTTAGTTAAGGCATGGGCGAAAGTCTCTTCCGCCCCGAGCTCTTCAACCGAAGAAGACGGTACCACCCGACGCGCATCGAAATCTACTTATTTTATTTTTGAAGAAACAGAATTATATCTTCATCCACAGGCGCAAAGAGAACTTTATTATTCTTTAAAAAAATTATCCGAAGTTAATAATCAAGTATTCATTTCGACTCATTCAAGTTCATTTATCGATCTCACGTTATATAAGTCAATTTGTATAATTTATAAAAATAGTGTTGCGGACGGTAGCAAACATCTTCAGTGTACTTCGGACATTTTTAGTTCATTAGATGATACGAAGAAATTTAATATTACTTATTGGATAAACCCTGATAGGGGTGAGTTATTTTTTGCAAAAAAGATAATTCTTCTTGAAGGTCAAACAGATAAAACAATTATCCCATTTTTGGCAGAAAAACTTGGTGTTTTGCGACATGATTATACCCTAATTGATTGTGGAGGGAAATCAAGTATGCCTGTTTACATTAATCTTTTAAATAACTTTAAGTTGCCTTATATAGTAGTATATGATTTAGACCATCATGCATCCAGAGACGCAAATAGTATTGCTAGTTGCGATATGCATTCAAAAAAAATTGAAGACGAGATTGTTCGCAGTATTGGAGAATCCGTTATTTTCGACAATGATATTGAAGAAGAAATTGGAATTTTAGATACAAGCAAAAAGAATAAACCATTTCTTGCTCTTGAACATGTCTCAAGCTCATCATATGTTATTAATCCGCAGCTAGAAATAAAGGTAAGAAAAATTTATAGTTAAACATTATATGCTCATCACTTTACTCCTCATCATTATCCTCATCTACTCCGCCGTGCTGCACGAATATGCGCACGGTTGGATGGCGCGTCGTTTAGGCGACGATACAGCAGAACGAGAGGGGAGATTGACGCTCAATCCGATTCCACACTTAGATATGATCGGCTCGATTATCTTGCCGGCGATTTTAATTTTAACTAAATCAAACTTTTTTATTGCTTGGGCAAAACCGGTTCCGTATAATCCGTATAATTTACGAGACAGAGTCTACGGAGAATTAAAAGTTGCGGCGGCCGGACCGATTACTAATTTTATAATCGCACTATTTTTAGGATTAGTTGTGCGCCTTATTCCTTTGACATCCGGAACTAAAACGCAATTGGCTATTAGTTTTCTGTCCGGCAATAATGACACTTTTCTCTCTTTAGTTTCCGGATCAATACTTTCGAGCGTCGTAGCTTTAGCGATGATTGCCTGCATGATCAACTTAATGCTCGGCATCTTTAACCTTGTGCCGATTCCGCCGCTCGATGGTTCTAAAATCCTTTCAGCCTTTTTACCGCAGCGCGGCAAAGAATTTTTTTATAAAATTGAACAATACGGTTTTATTCTCTTGATGATGCTTTTATATCTCGGAGTTTTCGGCTTTGTCTTTTCAGCAACGCTTTGGGCTTTTACCTTTATTACGGGATTACAATAAACCCTCTCCAACAAGGTTGGAGAGGGCAGGGTGAGGTCAATAAAAAAAGGAGTCTTTGACTCCTTTTAAGTTTGGTTGAACTTTTTTCAAACGTTCATTGCTGGAACGTTATTAGTGGGTGGTTTTGCCTTTTTACAGTCGCAGGAAGACAAAACAGTTAATCGAAATACAATTAATGCGCCCAAGATCATTAGTAATACGACAATGAGCGCCTTGCTTGGTTTTTTACTTCCTGAAAGTGTTTCTGTGTTTGGTTCCACGTTTCCTCCGGTTTTTATAATATTATTTAGAAAAAGCTGCTAATAGTGTGACGATTATGATCATCGCAACCATAATAGCAATAAAGCCAATACACATCCTTGTGCCGGTTTTATCCTCGGCGTCTTCACGAGCTTCTTTTTGTTCCCGCGAATGCCTTTCGGGTTTTACGATTTTCATGGTTTCTCCACTTCTAAGTCACTGCAGGTTAAATTATTAAAGCTCCTGACAAACCTATGTACTTCGTTTGAAATAAGATAATAACATTCTTCGTACGTTTCGTAGCGGCGTGGATTCGGATTCGGGATGCCTATTTCCGGATTAAGCGATAGGCAAATTCTCGGATCAACATAATAGCTTGTAAGCAGCTTTTGTTTAATTTCGTCATTAACAACAATGATAAATGTAAAGTCGTTAAGCTGTTTTGTTGGAATATAGTCAATGCATTCCGAGCGGTGTTTTGAAAGGTCGAATGAACGGCTTTTCATAACCTGGATTGTCGATGTGCTGGCCGGCGCTCCCCGAACTTGAGAAATGCCAACGCTTTGTACATCTATATCAATTCCGCTGACAGCAAATTCTCTTTGTAAGAGAGCGGCCATTATGGGGCTACGGCAGGTATTGCCTGCACAGACGCATAAGATACTAATTACTTTTTTCATGAGCTATCTTGGTTTCCGTTTTTTTTGATTTAGTAAAAAAAATAATATGCAATCCATATAAGAAATAGGATTGTTCCAATAGTGAAAGCGAGTACTTTTGTTAAGCGTTCCTGATAACGTGCTGATTCAAATATTATTTTAAGATGTTCCGCCTGTTTTTCTTTTACGGCCTTATCTTGTTCGTCAAGTATCACGTGTACCTCCGTTTTTTTATTGGTAATGTTCAAAATTAATTAGCTCTATAATAGTAGGAAACTTTTAATTTGTCAATTAAAAAAGAGAGGGGATTAAACCACTCTCTTTAAGAATCTAATGTGCAAGTATTTTAATAAAATATTGAATAGAATATGCAGTATATAATCGCAACCGCCGTTCCTATTCCTATTGCCTTGAGAACAAAGCGAGATGCTTCTCTGCTTGCTTCTCTGTCCGCATTACGAATTTCTTCGTAAGTTTTTATTTTTTCTTCGTTATTCAAAATTTTTCTCCTTATTAATTTGATGTAAGGATGATCGCTGCAATGACCAAGAAAACTATGAGTAAAAATAATTTTAACAAATTGTTATAATATTCATTATATCTTTGCTTCAAGTTCTACTCCTTTTAGTAAATGTACAAACTGATTTGTATTTTTGTGTCAGCAGGTGCATCAATTGTTCTGTCATACACCAAGTTGCCCTTGGAAACTAAAATATTTAACATACTGTCATATACTTTCTTGTCTTTTTCTCTGTCTAAGAAAAGACGTACAACAGCCGCTTTATTACTCCAGTTTGTTCCTTTTTCCGGAACCCAACTGGTTACATATACCGTATTGCCACTTTTGGTTAATTCTATTGGATACTTCATCTGCCCTTCGAGCAGTCTGTTATTTTCTCCGTCTTCACCATAGACGAAAATACGATCTTTATCAATTACGATTTCGTTTCTATATTTAGGCGCCTCTTTCCACGGAATGGGCCAAAATGTGAAACGGACAAAAGCTATGATACCAACAACTATGAAGCAGACGATTACTAATTGTTTCATTATATTCCCCTCGAAATATTTAATTATTAATGTATTTTTTATTGGTAATATTATATCACTTTTACAGATTTATGTCAATATATCTATAAAAATGCTAATATTGGCATAAAAAATGATGTTAAACAGGGGATAAGGGGCGTTTTGAGCAATGGTGGAGATTTATTGACTTATTTCCTGACTTTTGGTATTCTTTCTTTTGTCCCCATTTTGGGGTTTTTAGTTTACTATGCCTACAATAAATCAATTACTTAAGAAGGGCCGAACACGCCAAGCAACGAAGAGTAAATCTCCGGCGCTTAAGCTGACTTTAGATACCCTTCATCGCAAAAAGTCTATTACTATCAAAGGATCTCCATTTAAGCGCGGAGTTTGCCTTAAAGTAACGACCATGACCCCGAAAAAGCCTAACTCGGCTTTGCGTAAGATTGCCCGTGTCCGTCTTTCTAATGGAATGGAAGTAACTGCTTATATTCCGGGAATCGGCCATAACCTACAAGAACACTCCATCGTCTTACTTAAAGGCGGTAAAACAAAGGACTTGCCAGGTGTACGTTATAAGATTATCCGCGGCGTCTACGACGCTCAAGGAGTTGAAACTCGTCGCCAAAGCCGTTCTTTGTACGGAAATAAGCGTCCTAAAGCAGCTAAATAAAATATTATGCGCGGAAAGCCAGCACCAAAACGAATAATTGCACCAGATCCTCAGTTTAATGATCCGGAAATTGCAAAATTCATAAATTACATCATGCAACGCGGCAAAAAAGCCGTTGCTCAGCGCGTTGTCTATGATTGCTTTGATATTATTAAAGAAAAAACCGGCCAAGATCCTTTGGCTGTCTTTGGAAAAGCCATGAAAATGGTTTCACCAATGCTTGAAGTTCGCTCCCGCCGTGTTGGTGGAGCTAACTATCAAATTCCATATCAAGTTCGCGGCGAACGCCGTTTCCTGTTGGCTTGCCGCTGGATGATCGAAGCTGCTAAAGCTCGCAAAGGAAAGCCAATGGCTGAAAAACTGGCAATTGAAATTATCGATACCTCTAACGGAGAAAGCGCCTCAGTAAAAAAGAAGCTTGACGTTCAGCGCATGGCTGAAGCTAACAAAGCCTTTGCTCACTTTGCCCGTTAATATGGCCAGAGAATATACCCTCGCAAATACCAGAAACATCGGCATCATGGCGCACATCGATGCTGGAAAGACAACGTTCACCGAACGTGTTTTGTTTTACACTGGAAAAAAGCATAAGATCGGAGAAGTTCATGAAGGCGCTGCCGAAATGGACTGGATGGAACAAGAAAAAGAACGTGGTATTACCATTACTTCAGCCGCAACCACCTGCTTTTGGCATGACAATCGCATTAACATTATCGACACTCCAGGACACGTTGACTTCACCGTAGAAGTTGAACGCAGCTTGCGCGTCTTGGACGGCGCTATTGCTGTCTTTGACGGAGCGGCCGGAGTTGAACCACAATCTGAAACCGTTTGGCGTCAGGCTGATAAGTACGGCGTTCCCCGCCTTTGTTTCGTAAACAAAATGGATAAGATGGGAGCCGATTTTTACATGAGCCTTGATTCAATCCGTACTCGTTTAAATTCACGCGCAGTTCCGGCTCAATTGCCGATCGGCGCTGAAGATACGATGAGCGGCGTTATTGATTTACTTACACGAACCGCTTTTGAATTTAAAGGTCAAAACGGAGAGCAAATCACTGAAATCGCTATTCCGGAAGACATGAAAGAAAAAGTTGAAAAATATCGCCATGAATTAGTAGAACGCATTGCCGAATCTGATGAAGCCTTGACTGAACGTTATTTGGGCGGCGAAGAATTAACGGTTGATGAACTGAAAGTCGCTTTGCGCAAAGCCGTTATCAACAATGAAGTTTATCCGGTATTTTGCGGAACCGCTTTGAAAAATATCGGTGTTCAGTTGGTGTTGGACGGCGTTAATAACTATTTGCCTTCGCCATTAGACGTTCCGCAAATTGAAGGTATGGATCCTGATGATACATCTAAAAAAGATCCAGTTCCGGTTTCTGATGATGCACCGTTTGCTGCTTTGGCTTTTAAAATCGCCACTGATCCTTTCGTCGGAAAGCTTTGTTTCGTTCGCGTCTATTCCGGAGTTTTGAAATCAGGATCATACGTGTTAAATACCAAGACCGGTAAGAAAGAACGCATCGGTCGCTTGGTTCGTATGCACGCCAATCACCGCGAAGAAATCGACGCGATTTATTCCGGAGACATTGCCGCTGTTATCGGTTTGAAAGATACTTACACCGGAAACACTTTGTGCGATGTTGATCATCCGATTTTACTTGAATCAATTATCTTCCCTGAACCGGTTATTAAGATTGCCGTTGAACCGAAAACTAAGGCCGACCAAGAAAAGATGGGCATCGCCCTGTCTCGTTTGGCTGAAGAAGATCCGACCTTCCGTGTTGAATCAGATGAAGAAACAAACCAGACTTTGATTTCAGGAATGGGTGAACTTCACCTTGATATTATCGTTGATCGCATGAAGCGCGAATTCAATGTTGAAGCTAATATCGGTCAACCGCAGGTTTCATACCGTGAAACTATCCGCAAAGAATCAGAAGCAGAAGGAAAGTACATCAAGCAATCAGGTGGACGCGGACAATATGGACATTGCTGGATGAAGATTGAACCTCAAGAACCGGGGGTTGGTTCAGAATTTGTTGACGGAGTTAAGGGTGGAGTTATTCCACGCGAATACATTCCGGCAATTGAAAAAGGATTTAAGGAAGCGTTGGATAAAGGTGTACTTGCCGGTTATCCGATGGTTGATATTAAAGCGACGGTTTTTGACGGAAGCTTCCATGAAGTTGACTCTTCTGAAGCTGCTTTCAAAATGGCCGGTATTATGGCTTTTAAAGATGCCGTACGCAAAGCCAACCCGATTTTACTTGAACCAGTTATGAAAGTCGAAGTTACCACTCCGGAAGAATACATGGGTAACGTTATCGGCGATTTGAATTCAAAACGCGGACAGATTGATCAGATGAGTGACCGCGGAAAACTTAAGGTAGTGGACGCCAAAGTGCCGTTGGCGGAAATGTTCGGCTATGCAACTGCGCTTCGTTCAATGAGCCAGGGACGCGCTAATTATTCGATGGAATTCCTCCATTATAGCGAAGTACCTCGGCACGTTGCCGAAGCTATTATTGGAGAAAACGTCAAGAAATAGTTTTTTGTTGACTAAGTTCCGATAATTCGCTACAATTAGCCCACCCTTGCTTTTATTATAATGACTCAGCTATGGCCGACCGCCTAGAACGCTTCATTAATTTAATCGCGAAAACAGGGGATAAGCTCGTGGTCTATGACCGTCATCAACCTGAAAACTCCTTCGTTATCTCGAGTTTAGGGGATTACGAACGGCTTCTCATTGAAGCCCAAGGCGTAAAAGGGTTGACAGAAGATGAGCTTATTGATAAAATAAACCGCGATATTGCTCTCTGGAAATCAGGGCAAGTTTCGAGCTCAGAAATGAACGAAGAAGCTCCCGAACCTGAAGAATATATGGTTTCTCCAAGACCTGAATCTTCATTTGAAAAAAAGCCCAGAGGCAATGCCTGGAAAATCCCGCCGTCACGTCGGCGCGAAGAACCAATAAATTAACTAATTTTAATATTGTAAACTAATATAAACTTGTATGGCAGACAAATTTGAGCGTACAAAACCCCACGTTAACGTCGGTACTATCGGTCACGTCGACCACGGTAAGACTACGTTAACGGCCGCCTTGCTCAAGGTTTTGAGCACATCGGGACACGCAGCTTCCACAAAGGGAGTTGATGAAATTGACGGCGCGCCTGAAGAAAAGGCTCGTGGTATTACTATCGCGACTGCGCACGTCGAATATGAATCAGACAAGCGTCACTATGCGCACGTTGACTGTCCGGGTCACGCTGACTATGTCAAAAACATGATTACCGGTGCCGCCCAGATGGACGGTGCTATCTTGGTCGTGTCTGCCACTGACGGTCCGATGCCTCAGACTCGCGAACACATCTTGCTTGCTCGTCAGGTAGGTGTACCTTACATCGTTGTGTTCTTAAACAAGTGCGATATGGTTGAAGACAAGGAATTGATCGACTTGGTTGAAGAAGAAGTTAAGGATCTTTTGAAGAAATATGAATTCCCTGGCGACACCACTCCTATTATCCGCGGATCTGCTTTGAAAGCTTTGGAAAATCCGGAAGGTGAATACGGCAAAGCCGTTTTGGACCTTGTCAAAGCTTTGGATGATTATATTCCAGAACCAGTTCGCGATACTGACAAGCCATTCTTGATGCCTATCGAAGATATTTTCTCTATCGAAGGTCGTGGAACAGTTGTTACCGGTCGTGTTGACCGCGGTATCGTTAAAGTTAACGATGAAGTTGAATTAGTAGGTTTGGGCGACACCCGCAAGGTTGTTGTTACCGGAATCGAAATGTTTAACAAGCAATTGGATCAGGGACAAGCTGGTGACAACGCCGGATTGCTCTTGCGCGGTATTAAGAAAGAAGAAGTTGAACGCGGTCAGGTTTTGGCCAAAACCGGTTCAATTACTCCACACACTGAATTCGAAGCTGAAGTTTACGTCTTGAATAAAGATGAAGGCGGACGCCACAAGCCATTCTTCAAGGGCTACAAGCCACAATTCTACATCCGAACTACTGACGTTACCGGAGAAGTTGAATTGCCGGCCGGCACTGAAATGGTTATGCCTGGTGATACTGTTAACATGGTAGTCAAGTTGATTGCCCCAGTCGCCATGGAAGAAAAAATGCGTTTTGCTATTCGCGAAGGCGGTCGTACCGTTGGAGCGGGTGTCGTAACGAAAATCGTTAAGTAAAGACAGTTACCCGTTCTCGTTCTCGAGGACGGGTTTAGTCTGTACTTAATATAAAGTCAGAATATAAAATACAATCAACGTAAATTATGAGTGAGTTGGAAACAAAGAAATTGGCTGCCAAAGACGTTAAGCAGCGCGTTCGTATTAAGATCCGGTCATTTGACCACAAGATCATTGATCAGTCGACGAAAATTATCGTTGCCACTGTTAAGCGAACCGGTGCAAGCGTATATGGACCAATTCCATTGCCGACGGAAAAACGAAAGTATACCGTCAATTCTTCAACATTCGTTCATAAGAACGCCCGCGATCAATTTGAAATGAGAACGCATAAGCGTCTCATGGATATTATTGAACCGTCGGCAGCGACGATTGAAGCCTTAAGCAATTTGAATTTGCCTACAGGCGTAGATATAGAAATTAAAATGTAAAAGTTTTGGTTTTTGTTTGGCTAACTCCGTAAGGAAAGTGGGCAAACCAAAGCCAATGCTACAAGGATTATACTATTGAAATCATCAGTCACTATTTCTTAAAATGATATTTTTGAGATATTGGGATTGCTGATTTTGCAAAAAAATCAGTTTTTATTTTTTTATGAAATTCATTCTAGGAGAAAAAATCGAAATGACACAGTTGTGGAAAGGTGACTCGGTTATCCCGGTGACTAAGATTAGCGCTGGTCCATGCACTATTTTGCAATTGAAATCAAAAGCACAGGATGGTTATGAAGCCGTTCAGGTTGGCTATGGTGCTCGTCGTTTGAATCTATTGACCAAAGCTTTGGTTGGACACTTTAAAAACTTGGGAACTTTTCGCTATGTTCGCGAATTCCGCTTGGATAATTCTGATGGAATCGGTGAAGCTAAAGTTGGAGATCAAGTGAGCGTTGCTGCGTTTGCGGTCGGCGATCGTTTGACTTTGACAAGCACCTCGAAAGGAAAAGGTTTTCAAGGTGTTGTTAAGCGCCATGGTTTCCACGGACAAGACGCCACTCACGGTAACAAAGACCAGTTGCGTGCTTCAGGTTCAGTTGGAGCCGGTGGTGTTCAACACGTATTCAAAGGAACTCGTATGAGCGGCCGTATGGGCGGAGATCGTGTTACCTTGCATGATGTTGAAATTGTTGAAATTGATGAAGCGACCAATACTATTTTTGTTAAAGGCGCAGTTCCGGGAGCTCGTCACGGTTTAGTGATGCTTTTCGGAAACGGTGATTTGAAATTAGGTTTGCCTGAACTAAAAGTTGAAGAACCGGTTGTTGCTGAAGAAGTCGTAATTGAAGAAGCCCCGGTTGCAGAAGAAACTCCCGTTGAAGAAGTAAAAGAAGAAGTTAAAGTTGAAGAACCAGAGACCAGAACCACTGAAAGCACTGAAAAAACTGAAGACATTGAAAAGGCTCCAGAGGCTCCAGTTGAAGAAGCAAAAACCGAGGAAGCTCCGGTAGAAGTTCCAAAAGAAGAAGTAACAGAAGAAACAAAGTAATATGATTAGCTCACAAGTCTACAATCGAGAAGGACAAGTTATCGGCGAAACCGAACTCAGCGAAAAAATCTTTGGTTTAAAGCCGAATGAAGCTTTGGTGCACCAAGCTTTGGTTGCGCAAACTGCTAACGAACGTCAAGTTCTCGCTCATACTAAAGATCGCTCTGAAGTTCGCGGTTCCGGACGCAAGCCATGGAAGCAAAAAGGAACTGGTCGCGCTCGTGTCGGCTCCGTTCGTTCTCCGATTTGGAAAGGCGGAGGTGTTACCTTTGGTCCTACTAACGATCGTAATTTTTCAAAGAAATTAAATGATAAGATGCGCAAGAAAGCATTGTGCATTGTGTTATCTGATAAAATCGCCGATAAGCGCTTGGCTATCGTTGATGATTTGTCGATGACTGAATTCAAGACAAAGATTTTAAAGAAAGCGGTTCAATCTGTTTCCGAAAAAGCTTTTGAAATTAAGGGACGAGCCACTATTTTAATTATTGATAAGGCTCCGCAGACCGCCACTAAAGCGTCAGCTCGCAATTTACCTGAGTTAAAGATGCTTAATGTTGAAAACCTGAATATTGTTGATTTGTTAAAATATAAAGCAATCATTGCAACACGCGAAGCAGTGAAGGTTATTGAAGAACGCTACAAATAATATGTCATTATTTAAGAAAGAAACAAAAGAAGTAAAAAAGAAACCAGCCGCAGCAAAAACAGCTTCGATGAAAGATATGTATGCCGACGCGCCGGTAGTAAGTACAAAAGAAGGAACCGCTTCTTCTGTTTCAAATGCATATCGAGTTTTGGTTAAGCCGATTATTTCAGAGAAAGCAAGCCATCAGCAAACCCTCGCCAATCAATACTCATTTGTCGTAGCAATTGGTGCCAATAAAATTGAAATTGCGAAAGCAGTAAAAGCTGCCTACGGAATTGCACCGGTTAAAGTAAACATTGTCCGCGTTGAAGGAAAATCCCGCCGTTATGGTCGCACTGTCGGTAAGCGCAAGGATTGGAAAAAAGCTATTGTCACATTGCCAGCCGGCAAGACGATTGCTCTTCACGAAGGCGTATAAATTGATATATGGGTATTAGAAAAGCAAAACCAACAAGTCCAGGCATGCGTTCCGCCAGCTTCCAAGATTTCTCGGATATTACTTCGGTTACTCCAGAGAAACGCTTGTTAGTGATCAGAAAGAAAAACAGCGGACGCAACTCGAGTGGTAAGATCACGGTTCGTCATCAAGGCGGCGGTGTTAAGCGCTACATTCGTTTGATTGATTTTAAGCGCGATAAATTTGATATTCCGGGAGTTGTTAAAACTATTGAATATGATCCAAGTCGCGGACCGCGTATTGCCTTGGTATTTTATAAGGACGGTGAAAAGCGCTACATTATAGTTCCGACCGGGCTTGAAGTTGGAATGACTATTATCAGTTCAAAAAAAGCCGTTGAACCGAAAGTTGGAAATGCCATGCCGTTGGAATTCATTCCAGCCGGTTTGCCGGTACACAATGTTGAAGTTGAACCGGGACAAGGCGGAAAACTAGCTCGCGGCGCCGGTAACTCAGTATTTGTCATGTCGGTTGAAAAGAAATTTGCACAAGTAAAGATGCCTTCAGGCGAAATTCGTTTGATTAAAAAAGATTGTATGTGCACCATCGGACAGGTTGGTAACATTGACAAGCGTCATGTTACAATCGGTAAAGCCGGTCGCAGTCGTCACCTTGGTATTCGTCCGACTGTTCGTGGTACAGCTATGAACCCGGTAGATCACCCACACGGTGGTGGTGAAGGAAACCAGCCAATCGGTTTGAAGCATCCGAAGACTAAGTGGGGACGAAACGCCTATGGTGTTAAGACTCGCCGCGGTCGCAAAGCTTCAAATAAATTAATTATTTCACGCCGTAACGGCAAGAAACTGTAATCGTATGTCACGAAGTCTTAAAAAAGGTCCGTACGTAAACGAACGGCTACAAAAGAAAATTCTTAATATGAAACCTGGCGACAAAGGCCCGATTAAAGTTTGGGATCGCTCAGCTTCGATTACTCCTGAAATGGTTGGATTTACGATCGGTGTTCATAATGGACGCGTTCATACTCCGGTTCTGGTTACTGAAAACATGGTTGGTCACAAGCTTGGTGAATTTTCACCAACTCGTAAGTTTGTCGCTCACGGTGGTAAAATGGCTAAAGAACAAGCTAAAGGAAAATAAATATAGCATATGGAAGTTAAAGCCCAAGGAAAATTTATCAGAATGTCACCGCGCAAGGTTCG
>CAZVMF010000006.1:32982-50240 GCA_964628045.1 uncultured Gammaproteobacteria bacterium | reverse complement strand
AGAGCATCGAGCTTATACCTCGAGGGTCCTTGGTTCAAGTCCAAGCAGGCGTACCATATTATTAATTACTTCTATGGAGGGACAGAAGTATCTTGTGGCCTTAAGCCACTTTATTCGCTTTGGGCCGCGACGCCTTAAACTTTTGTTTGATTATTTTAATTCCTGGGAAAACGCTTGGAACGCGTCGGGAATTGATTTGTTGCGTTGCGGACTTCGCTCCGAGACAGTCGAAAAATTTATAAGCTTTCGCAAAACCATTAGTATTGAAAAATTACTAGAAAATATAGAACGCAAAAATATTAAACTGCTCTTTTTTGAAGATGAATTATATCCGGCCCTATTAAGAGAAATTTATGATCCGCCGCGACTGCTTTATTATCAAGGAACAATTGATGAACAAACTTTTGCTGCGCCCTTGTCCATTGTCGGCACGCGCAAAGCAACAAGTTACGGCAAACGGGTTATTAAAGAGCTTGTAAAAGAATTGGCGCGCGATTGTACAATCGTGAGCGGTCTGGCGCTCGGCATTGATTGTCTGGCGCATGAAGCTGTCTTAGATGCGGGCGGCCGTACTATCGCCTTTCTCGGTTCAGGAGTTGATGAAATATATCCGCGCACTAACTTTAACCTTGCTAAAAGGATAATAGAATATAACGGCGCGATCATGAGCGAATACCCACCCGGCTTACCGCCGTTTAAAACTAACTTCCCGCGCCGCAACCGCCTGATCGCCGGGTCAAGTCTCGGAACATTAGTAATAGAAGCGCAACGTCAATCCGGAGCCTTGATAACAAGTCGCTGCGCTCTAGAAGAAGGGCGCGAAGTTTTTGCCGTTCCCGGTTCTATTTTTACGCCGGAATCCGAAGGAACCAACGATTTATTGCGCGCCGGCGCCAAGCTCGTAACAAACGCCAATGACATTACGCAAACGCTTGGAATTGATGCGGCAAAAACTCGACTTTCAAACCAACGACAACTGCCAATGAGCAACGAAGAGCAGATTATTTTTGAGTTGCTCGGATCAGAAACATTACATGCAAATGAATTAGCCCGACTTGCCAATCTTGACATCACTGTGATAAACAGTAGACTGACTATTATGGAAATGAAAGGATTAGTCAGACATCTCGGTTCGATGAATTACGTCCGAGAGCGCCAACCTAAATCATAATAACGTATACATGAAACTCGTCATCGTCGAATCGCCGACTAAAGCGAAAACAATTTCAAAATTTTTAGGTAAAGAATTTATGGTCGAATCATCGTTCGGCCATATTCGTGATTTGCCGAAATCAGACATGGGCATTGATGTTGACCATGGCTTTGAGCCGCGCTATATCATTCCGACCAAGGCGAAAAAAACGGTTACTAAATTAAAAAAAGCCGCTGAGAAAGCGACTGAAGTAATTCTCGCAAGCGATGAAGACCGCGAAGGAGAAGCTATCGCCTGGCACTTGGCGCAAGCATTGAAGCTGACTGACGATAAAACATCACGCATTGTTTTTCATGAAATTACTAAAGAAGCGATTGAAGAAGCGTTGGCGCATCCGCGTGAAATCGACCAACGCTTAGTTGATGCACAACAAGCGCGGCGTGTTTTAGACCGCCTTGTCGGTTATGAGCTTTCCCCGTTCCTTTGGAAAAAAGTCGCGCGCGGATTAAGCGCCGGTCGCGTCCAATCAGTCGCTTTGCGTTTGATCGTTGAACGCGAACGCGAAATCGATGCTTTTAACGCCGAAGAGTATTGGTCAATCGAAGCCGAACTAAAAACTAAAAGCGGCGAAACCTTTATTGCCGAACTTGTTAAAATTGACGGAAAAAACCTAGACAAGCTAGAAATCAAGAAAGAACTGCAGGCCCGCGATTTGGTCCATGAATTGGAAAAAGCAATTTTCACAGTCAGCACCATTGAAAAGAAGCGCGTGCACAAGGCTCCTTCGGCGCCGTTCACGACTTCCAGTTTGCAACAGGCCGCTAACCGTATCTTGGGCTTTTCCGCCAAACAAACAATGATGCTCGCCCAGCAATTATATGAAGGTGTTGAATTAGGAAAAGAAGGCAGCGTCGGTTTGATTACTTATATGCGTACCGACTCGCTTAACTTAAGCGAGAAATTTTTGCATGAAGCACATGATTATTTATTGGAAGCTCATGGCGACAAATATGTTCTTGATAAACCAAGAACTTTTAAAACTAAATCCAAAGGCGCGCAAGAAGCGCACGAAGCAATTCGTCCGAGCTTTGCCAATAAAACTCCGGAAAGCTTAAAAGACTTTTTAGCGCCGAACCAATTAAAATTATATCGTTTGATCTGGCAGCGCGCTATCGCGACCCAGATGCCGGATGCCGAACTTGATCAAACCGCTATTGAAGTTACGGCCGGACGCGGACAATTCCGCGCCACCGGTCAGATTATCGCGTTCCCGGGCTGGCTCGCTGTTTCTCCGGAAAAAAGCCAAGAGACATTATTACCAAGTGTTGAGCAAGACGAAAAACTTGAATTAAAAGAACTAAAACCCGAACAGCATTTTACAAAACCGCCGGCTCGATATTCTGATGCGACCTTAGTTAAAGAAATGGAAAAGCACGGCATTGGTCGTCCTTCAACCTACGCCCCGACTATCTCGACGATTGAAGTACGCCATTATGTAACCAGAGATGAAAACAAACGTTTGCAACCGACTGATATAGGAAAAATTGTTAACGACTTATTGGTCGAGCATTTCCAATCTATCGTTGACCTTGAGTTCACCGCAAAAATGGAAGCTGAGTTGGACGAAGTTGCCGAAGGCACTATGGAATGGCAACCGGTCGTCACGAATTTTTACGGACCGTTTCATAAGAATTTAACTGAGAAATACGACGCTATTAAAAAAACCGACATTATGCCGGAATTAATAACAGAAGAAGTTTGTGATAAATGCGGATCAAAAATGTTAATTAAAAATGGGCGCTTCGGTCCCTTCCTCGCCTGCTCAAATTTCCCGGAATGCAAGAACATCAAATCAATGACTAAGAAATCTCCGGAAGAAGAAGAAAAGATGAACGCGATCAATGAGCAATACAAAGATACGAAATGCGAAAAGTGCGGCGAGCCGATGGTTGTTAAGGTTGGACGCTTCGGTCCCTTCCTCGCCTGCTCCGGATATCCGAAATGCAAGAATATAAAAAATATCGCCGATCCGAATGCTCCGAAAATTCCTTGTCCGGTTTGCGGCAAAGGAAATATTGTTCAAAAAAAATCGCGTCGCGGAATCTTCTGGGCCTGCGACCAATATCCTGATTGTAAAACTGCATTTAACTCGATGCCGACCGGAGAGAAGTGCCCGGATTGCGGCGAGCCTTTGGTTGAAGGTAAGGATGGTCCGAAGTGCTCGAGTAAGACTTGTAAGTACGGAAAAGAAAAATAAAATCCCTCTCCCGGTCTGACGCTTCGCGTCATCCCACCCTCTCCCTCTTCGAGTGAGAGGGTTTTTAGTATTCACTTTTTATTAAACATGACCCTCTCCAACAAAGTTGGAGAGGGTGGCCGAAGGCCGGGTGAGGGATGCTAAAATAAAAACACGGCAGAATTCTTTCGAATTCTGCCGTTTAAATTACTTGATTTTATATCTTTCTATTCCTTCTGAAAATAGTTAATACCGTCAAAAACTTCTTTAAAGACTCGTTCGTCTTCTAAAGTAAATGAGCGTGAGGTATCTTCATCTTCAAAAACAAAGCTCGTATCTTTTTCAAGTGCATACAAAGCTTGATTCTTATGAAATACGATTGCTTTTAATGCCGGGATTTTATAAATAAATACACATTTCTGTCCGTGATCAAGGCTTTGAAGTGCTTTTATCATAATATCCCTGAGCTCCGAGATGCAGGCTTTTTTTGTAAAGCCTTTACTGCTACCGTGAAACCATTGAATAGATTTTGTGAAATTATTTCTATCCGTTATGGATAATCTAAGATCATCACTATTGGCAAAGCAACCAATGTAGACGTAAAACTTTATTACTTTATTGTTCATGTACTATGCTGTTTTTACTGGCTAGCACGCCAGGGGTTAAGTTTTTATTTTTCTTTGATTGTTTAGAGTAGTGTATTTTTTCAAATTTGTCAACAGTATTCTCGGCTTAGATTTAAAAAGGAAGAATAAAAAACACGGCAGAATTTCATTCGAAATTCTGCCGTTAATTATTAATTAAGACAACAACACAGTTCTTAAAATATCTCTTATCGTTTCTTTCTCAGCTTTCTTAATTTTAACAAACCAATTGGGCTGATGAAGGTACGTGACATCAAATTGAATCTTGTCCTTATTCTTGAATCCAACATCAACCTTAAACCACAGATTAACTCCCTCTTTTTCTTCTGCTTTTAATTTTGCAGTATGTGCATCGATGACATCCTTGAAATATTCCTTAAATCCATTTTCAAAGCTGAGTCGGGGTTTTTGTTCGCCAATTTCTTTAACAAGAATATTCTTATCTTTATGCTGACATCTCAACAGATAAGAAATATATCCGTTAACATCAACTTTCGTTATATTTACTTTCAACTTATTTTTTTTCAATATACTATTTCTCCTATTTAAACTTCGTTTTAAGTTCTGTCAATTAAAATAATCTATTTCAATGTACTAAAATTTATTGAAGAAAAGACTTCATAGAATATATCTTCTTCTTCAGGGGGCATTACTACTATTTGAGTATCTATCGTATGATGCTTGCCATCTTCTTTAATAACAATACCTGAAACACCAGATTTCTTGTTATGTTTAAACTTATACATTTGTAAGTTGCGATACTGAAACATGCAACTTTCCAACCTTTCCTTAAGAACTGTTCTAGCTATTTTTACTTTCTCTTTTTCAAGAATAGATTCAAACCAGGCAACTGTTGCAGTAACCTCAGGGAAATAGAGATAAAGGAACACAACAAGCTTTCCATTTTCGTCACGTTTGCGATGCTTAGTAACTTTAATATTTATTTTCTTTTTCAAAGTTCTTTCTTCTTTCTTAGCCGGTCGGATCATCCAGCAGTTTTATTTATTTTGAAATTATTGTATTTTTTCAAGTTTGTCAACGGTATTCTCGGCTTAGATTTAAAAAAGCTCGGCGTTCTAAACGCTGGGCCTTTTTTATTTCCGACTTTGCCGCGACTATTCCCTTTCATATTAACTCTGCCATAATGCGACCATATAGCGTACGGTCACGAACCACATAATCCAAGCAACCAAAAAACCAACAGCAAAGTTAACTAAGGCCATTGAAAATTCCCGAGAGCAACGCCATTTTTCTTTGCCTTTTCTAATAAAATTGAATTTCATAGGTATTACCAGTATAATGACAATCGAAGTGAAAATCAACTATGAATGAACTAATCACACCCATCATAATCATCGCCGGATTCATCATCTTGGCCTTTTTGCTTATGCGCAAAAAAGAAGCGACTCCAAACGCCGAAGTCGGTGCGTTTATGGAACGACTCGCTAATTTATCTGAACAAAACAAGGAGTTAAAGCAATTGCTCGATGCGAAACTGAGCGAAACGCACGCCGCCAACCGCCAGCAATTTGGCGAAAGCGCGCAGCTCATCAAAGACGTTACGGAAAAACTGACCAAGCTTGATGAAACGAACAAACAAGTCGTTAACTTTTCGGCTCAATTACAAAGCTTACAAGACATTTTAAAAAATCCGAAACAACGCGGCGTCCTTGGCGAATACTATTTAGAAACTCTTTTGAAGAATTGTTTACCGCCGGCCAGTTACCAAATGCAATACCCGTTTAAGAATAAAACAATTGTTGACGCCGTTGTCTTTGTTAAAGATAAGATCATCCCGATTGATTCAAAGTTCTCTTTAGAAAATTATAATCGCATTGTTGAATCGACAGATAAAACCGAACGCGACCGTTATGAGAAGATTTTCTTAAACGATTTGAAATTGCGCATTGTTGAAACTTCAAAATATATCCAGCCGGATCAAGGCACGATGGATTTCGCCTTCATGTTCATTCCGCATGAAGCGATTTATTATGACTTGCTTATAAACAAGATCGGCGCCGTTGCCGAAGATACGGAAAACCTGATCCAGCGCGCCGCTTCAAAATATAAAGTCATTATTGTTTCTCCGACTTCTTTCCTCGCCTACCTGCAAACCGTTTTGCAAGGCTTGCGCGCCATGCAAATTGAAGAAAGTGCCAAATCAATTATTTCCTCTGTCGGAAAATTAAGTCAGCACTTAGGAAGTTACGAAACATATTTGCAAAAACTCGGCACCAGCCTCGGTACAACCGTCAATCATTTTAACAGCGCTCATAAAGAGTTCGGTAAAATCGATAAAGATGTAACTAAAATTTCCGGTGAAGTCGCCGGCGTTGAACCATTGACGCTTGATAAGCCGGTCATGGACGAGGAAGCCTAGTATGCAAGAACAAAATCTCAGAACAGCCATCATAACGGTTCTCAACCGTTTTGATTTGTTTGATTTCCCCTTGACTGATTTCGAGATCTGGCAATTTCTGCCTGTTAAAGCCAGTTTCGCTGAAGTCCGGAATGCGCTCCAAGAATCAAAAACGATCGAAAATAAATTCGGTTTTTATTTTCTAAAAAATAGATCTGAAATAGTAGAAATCCGACAGGAGCGCTATCGCGACAGCGCGGAAAAAATTAAAATTGCTCAAAGCCGCATACGGTTATTTTCCTGGCTGCCTTGGATCCGCCTTATCAGCTTAGCCAATATCATCGGACCAAATAACATAAAACCTGGCAGCGATTTGGATTTATTTATTATCACGAAGAAAAATCGCGCGTGGATGGTAAAGGGATTAGCTTCTTTTATTTTTGCCGTATTAAACTTGCGTCCGACCAAAAGAAAATCAAAAAATACAATTTGCTTGAGTTATGTAGTTGATGAAAGCGCTCTTGATTTAAGCAATGGTTTGCATAATGAAAACGATTGGTATTTCAGTTACTGGTTTATCGGCTTGATGCCGCTCTACGGCTCAACGCAAATGTATAGCAAACTATGTGAAGCCAATCCCTGGCTCTATAAAATGCTGCCTAACTGGAATCTTGCTAACAGCGCGCCGCGCAAACGTTTTATTTCTAAAAAAATTTCCGCGAACACTTTTTCCTTCTGGAATTTGTTTGAAAATATGGCCCATGCTTTTCATATGTTTGTCTTAGCGCGAGCCTTGCGAGAACAAGCCAATATCGGCTCATCTGTCATTATTAACAATCATGTTCTAAAACTTCATCCCGGCGACCGTCGCGATAAACTTTTTAAACTCGAATATGAACGCCTTCAAAGTTATGAAAAATTATCTAGCTAAGCTAGAAACAATCCTGACCTATTTATTCTTAATCACGCTTCCCTGGCAGACGCGTTATATTTTTCAGGGCGGAATGCTTAATGACAAATATTGGGAATACGGAACTATCGCATTGTACGCCACTGACTGCATTGCCATAGTTTTGCTTATTATTCATTTTATCCGCGTTAAAAAACTTTCTCTAAAACCGCTGTGGCTTATTTTTTGCATGGCGCTTCTAATCGCTAATATCTACATCAGCTCGGATAAAATTCTGATGCTTACTCATAGTATATGGCTACTACTTGGGTGCGGAATATTTTTAGCAATTAAAAATTCTTTGCTTTCCAAAAAACAATTACTGATTGCTTTTATCGTCGGCGCCGCTCTTGCCGGTTTTTTTGCCATCTGGCAATTCAACTCACAAATAGCTCCGGCTTCGAAATATCTTGGCCTGGCTTCGCATGATCCGTCTGACTTAGGCGTTTCAGTTATTGAAGCTGTTGCCCCTGACGGTGTCATTGAACGCTGGTTGCGCGCCTATGGTCCTTTAGATCACCCAAATATGCTCGGCGGATATTTGATGATCGCGTTTATCTGCATCTTATATCTTGCTCGTGAACGACAAAATAACAACACATACAAAATTGACCTGATATTATTTATCTCGTTAATCGGTATTGTCGGGGGTTTGATTATCTCCTTTTCACGAAGCGCTTGGATCGCCGCAAGCTTGGCGAGCATTATTTTTATTTTTTTCAATCCAAAACAACTCAAAACCACTCTTCAAAAAATATGGCCCATACTCGGCATAAGTATTATTATCGCCGCGCTCTTTGCCATTCCCTACTATTATTTGTTCATCCCGCGCTTCACGGCCGATTCACGGCTTGAAGGAATTTCATTAGCTGAGCGTCAAGCAGGCTACAAAGAATCATTACAGATTATTAAAGCTCATCCAATTATCGGTTCGGGTCTCGGAAACTATGGGCTAGAGATTCATGAATCTGATCCCAAGCAACTTGTCTGGTACTATCAACCGGTTCATAATACTTTTCTCTTAATCCTTTGCGAACTTGGTTTAGCCGGACTGCTTTTGGTTTTAGGAGCTTTGTATCGGTTCATCAAGAATATCAATATGCAATCTCGGTCTTTTGCTTACTCGATCGTCGCCGGACTTGTCGTTATCGCGTTACTTGATCACTGGCTTTTTAGCCTTCATTTCGGTCCCTTATTCGGCGCCTTGACTCTTGGTTTGGCGGCGCATACTAACGTTGACTAAGCGAGACGGGCACGCTACACTGAGTTCATGATGAAAAACAAAGAAAACTCCAACGAATTAATGGAAAAAGTCATATCGCTCTGCAAGCGACGCGGTTTTATTTTTCCGGGTTCAGAAATTTACGGCGGCCTAGCCAATGCTTGGGACTTCGGTCCGATGGGCGTTGAATTAAAGAACAATATCAAACAAGAATGGTGGAAACGCTTTGTCCGTGAACGAGACGATATGGTCGGTTTAGATGCGGCGATTTTAATGAATACAAAAGTATGGGAAGCTTCGGGTCATATCTCAACTTTTACTGACCCGTTAGTAGAATGCAGAAAATGTCATGAACGTTTTCGTGAAGATGTTCTGACAGGTGATGAAGTTTGTTCAAAAGATAAAAAGAAACACGAATTTACCGAATCCAAACAATTTAACCTGATGTTAAAAACATTCTTGGGACCCGTTGAAGACGATAAAAATATTGTCTACTTCCGTCCGGAAACTGCTCAGGGCATTTTTGTTAACTTTAAAAATATTATTGATACCGGTCGTAAGAAATTACCGTTCGGTGTCGCTCAAATCGGCAAAGCGTTTAGAAACGAAATTACTCCGGGGAATTTTATTTTCCGTACGAGAGAATTTGAACAGATGGAAATTGAGTATTTTATTCCGGCGCCGAAAAGCGATGCTGATTGGCTCGGCTATTTTGAAGCTTGGCAAGGAGAAATGAATGCCTGGATTAAATCGCTCGGCATCAAAGAAGATGAATATGAACAAGTTGATATTCCAAAAGAAGATCTTGCTCATTATTCGAAAAAAACCATTGACTTTGAATATAAATATCCATTCGGTCAAAAAGAATTATACGGCCTGGCATATCGCACTGATTTTGATTTGAAAAATCATGGGCTTGAATATGCTGATCAAGAAGGTAATAAATACATTCCGCATGTCATTGAACCGTCACTCGGCGTTGAACGTTCAGTTTTAGCCGTCTTATTATCTGCTTACTGCGAAGAAGCTGACGGAGAAGAAGCCCGAGTGGTCTTAAAACTTCCGGCCAAGCTTGCTCCGTTTAAAGTTGCAATATTCCCTCTTTTAAAAAACAAACCGGATCTGGTTGCTGCCGCTCAAGAAATTTATCATTCTCTTAAAAACTCTTTTGCTTGTGATTTTGATGATAATGGAAATGTCGGCAAACGCTACCGTCGCCAAGATGAAATTGGTACACCATATTGTATTACAGTTGATTTTGATACATTAGAAAATGGTGATGTTACGGTCCGCGATCGCGATACAATGAAACAAGAACGAATTAAAATTTCTGATTTACAATCTTATTTTGCTGATAAATTTTAAATTATGTATAAACTAAAAACTACCCCGAGCGGGCTCAATCTTTTAACTATTCCGATGGCCGGCGCAAAGACGACGGCTATTTTAGTAATGGTTGCGACCGGATCAAAGCATGAAACAAGAAAAACAAGCGGCTTGTCGCACTTTCTTGAACACATGTTTTTTAAAGGAACAACAAAACGACCAAACGCCTTAATTCTTTCTTCGGAACTTGATAAGCTCGGCGGCGAATATAATGCCTTTACTTCAAAAGAATATACCGGCTATTGGATAAAAACTGCCGCTTCACAAATTAAACCGGCGCTTGATGTTTTGGCCGACATGCTTCTAAATTCAAAATTTGATGAAGAAGAAATAAAAAGAGAATCAGGCGTTATTGTTGAAGAGGTAAATATGTATCTTGATAATCCGATTATGCGTATAGAAGATGTTTTTGAAGAACTTCTTTACGGCGATACACCGGCCGGTTGGGATACTATCGGCACTAAAAAAAATATCTTAGGATTCAAGCGCAAAGATTTTGTTGAATACTTTAAAAACCAATATAAAGCTGAAAGCACTTTTGTCTGTTTAGCAGGAAAGCTACCAACAAATCCCGAAAAGCTTTTAGCAGCGAGCTTTAAAACCTTTGCTAAAGGAAAAGCCAAGAAAAAAGTCGCGACTAAGGAAAATCAATCAAAGCCGGCTATTAAGCTGGAGTTTAAAAAGACGGACCAAGCTCATTTGTCATTAGGCGTACGCGGTTTTGAATACGGCTCTAAAGACGATGTTACGTTGAAAGTAATCGCCACTATTTTAGGCGGCTCGATGAGTTCGCGTTTATTCAGTCAGCTAAGAGAGCGTAATGGCCTCTGCTATTACGTACGAACCGGTTCAGAAAATTATAGCGATACAGGCTACTTAACAACACAAGCCGGCGTTCCAGTCGATAAGATTGAAAAGGCCATTACGATTATTCTCGCCGAATATAAGCGTCTGACCGAAGAAAAAATTGACGATGCCGAGCTTTCAAAAATTAAACAATTTATTTCCGGAAGAATTTTGTTACAGCTTGAAAGTCCTGATGACATTGCCGGCTGGTATACTAAGCAATTAGTTATTAACCATCAGCAAACCAAAAAACATAAACTAACTACGCCTGAAGATTTTCTACATGAAGTAAAGAAAATCAGCGCCGCGGATATTCAAAGAGTAGCAAAAAAAATCTTTACTACAAAAACGCTCAATCTCGCGGTGATTGGACCCTACACCAATCTAAAGCAATTTGAAAAATTGTTGAAATAAAAAAAAGACTCCCAAACGGGAGTCTTTTTTAAAATGTTTTTCTATCAGTTACCAGTAGTGTTGCCGCTTCACTAGGAGAAACGAGTTCTTTATTTTCTAAAACCCCAATCATGCGATTAAAATCATTCTTCTCAACTAATCTCACTTCTATACTATCTAGTCTACCCGTCAATTGATTATCCATTTCTTTAATCTGAGACTGCAAAGACTCAAAGCGTTGTTGGCTCTTATTTGATTCTTCAACCAATAACTCAAGAAGTTCTCGCATAGTAATTTCTTCGTTCATAATCTCTCTATATAATAAATAATATTGAGAGGTAGAATCAGTATATCAAAACTTAAGTGCCCGTTCAAGGCTAAAAAACAATAATAAACCCCGGCATTTCTGTCGGGGTTTTAAGTATATTTGTTACTTTTTTTCTTTGCTTTTCTTTTTCTGTTTTTTCCTTTTTTTGAGCTCTTCTTCAACATCTTCAAGATCCGATATATTAGTTTCCAAGTTTGGCGTACCAAACATATCAGCATGAAAACGGTCTCGCAAATCAGGGTCATCGAAAATCTGTGCCCTGTCATCCGCAATCTTTTTTGTTAAGTCAGCTTTAAGCTGTTCCAACTCCTCTATATTTTTGTTCTCATAGGGGTTGGGCATTGCAATTTTTACCATGTCTTACTTTCTATTTATACGTTGTTTTTATAAACTTACTTTTCCTGCAAGATACAGAGGTTTTCTGCTCTTACTCTTGGGCATAAGGTATTTATCAATGCGCTCGATTCGCCTCATGAGGTTTTGTTTGAGTCTTTTTATTGATCTTCTTTTTATACGGGATTTAGTCTCTTCCAGCTCCTCATCGTATAAATCAACTTTTTCATTTAAGGTATTTTTTATTTTCCTTAATTCTGTTTTTGGGGTTTCCCCATAGTTAATTCTCATACCAATTCTTCCTCCAATTGTAATAAAAAATTATTTTTTGTTTTTGTTGCCTGTAAATATCCTGCAATGTGTTCGTGAATCTTTTCCTTGATTTTTTCTGCCGGCGTATGGAAATTTTGATTCTGACTCATTGCCTGACAATGCGCCAGATAATAAATAGCAACAGCCATATTACATTCTGCTGACATTTCACTGGCAAAATGCGCGCCCGTTTCCCCCATTTTTATTGTTTGCTTGTCATGATCATAGAATGGTCTTTCGTTTTCAATAATCACTTCATCGTTCTCAACCTTTTGAATGATCCTGCTCATTCCAAATGCTGCAAATGAGGAAAGAATACGTTGATGTTTTTTTTCAACTTCATTAATTCGAACACAGCCAAACAAGCCGTTAGTCAAATCGCCGAAGGCCAAATAGCCGCCGGTAAGTTTTACGCCGCATTTTTTATAATATAAATTCAATGCCTTGCTAACAATCCGCGAAGCATCGACATAATATATACTGTCGTTCAAGCTATTTTTAAGCTTTTCAAGTGTCTTCACTCTATTCTCCTTTTTAAAGTTCCAAATTATTTATTGCCCCTATTTCATCATAAAAAAAGCTAAAAGTCAATGAATTGCTGAACTACTACGACCGTGTTAAGATGAGCGTATATATGACAAAATCCACTCCAAAATCTACCAATTTATTAGATAAACTTAACAGTGCGCAGAAAGCAGCTGTAACCCATGAAAACGGTCCGCTCTTGATCGTCGCCGGCGCCGGTACCGGTAAAACGACAGTCTTGATTAATCGGCTCGCCTACTTGATACAGGAAAAGAAAGTCCATCCCGAACAGATCCTGTTAACGACCTTTACCGAAAAGGGCGCGGCGGAACTTGAAGAACGCGCTGACAAATTATTACCGTATGGCTATGTTAATTTATGGATCAATACTTTCCACGGTTTTGGCGAACGTATTTTACGCGATCATGCGCTTGATATCGGCTTAACTCCGGCTTTTAAATTATTGAACACGACCGAACAATGGATGTTCATCCGAAAACACATCGATGAATTCAAACTTGATTATTATAAGCCCCTAGGCGATCCGACAAAATTCATCCATGAAATCATAAAACATTTTTCACGGCTAAAAGACGAAAATATAACCACGGATTCGTATCTCAAGCTTGCGGAAAATGTAAAGTTGAATAATGATAAAACACCAAACACCGATGAGGCCGCGGATGAACTCGATGCTCAAAAAATTACTGAACTTGCTAACGCCTATGATGTTTACAATCGCTTGCTTATCAAAGAAAGCTTTTTAGATTTTGGCGATTTAATCCGTTACACGATTAAATTATTCAACGAACGCCCGAACATTTTGAAAAAATATCGAGAGCAGTTCAAATATATAATGGTTGATGAGTTTCAGGATACGAACACGATCCAGTATGAACTTATAAAAATGCTGGCGGCACCACATAACAATTTAGTGGCCGTTGGTGATGATGACCAAAGTATTTATCGATTTCGCGGCGCATCGCTTTCCAACATTATGCAATTTAAAGATGACTTTCCTAAAGCTCGTGAAGTCGTCTTAACTGAGAACTATCGTTCCGGACAAGTGATACTTGATCATGCCTACAGTTTTATAACTCATAACAACCCGAATCGTCTTGAAGCAAAACTAAAACTTAATAAAAAACTTGTTTCTAAAATTAAAGAAAAAGGAGCGGCCGACTTTTTTGACTTTGGTTCGGAATACGAAGAAACAAAAACCGTTGCTGACATGATTAATGAATTGCATGACAAGGGTGTTAGCTGGGCACAGATTGCAATTCTTGTTCGCGCTAATGACACGGCTGACAAATTCGTCAAAGAATTAACAAGACAAAACATTCCAAACCATTTTGTTTCTCTAAAAGGCTTATACTACAAACCGATTATTCTTGACGCCCTATCGTATATTAAGTTGCTTGATGACCATCACGAAGCACCTGCTTTATACCGAGCGCTCAGCTTGCCGACCTTTAAAGTAAGTCATGAAGATTTGTTAATCTTGAATAAATGGGGCCGCAAGAAAATGTGGTCATTATTCGAAAGTCTGCAAAACAACGGCCTAATCAAAGAACTTTCCGATGAAGCGCGAAAGAATATTAATAAACTGCTTGAATCAATTAAGCATCACTCCGAACTGGCTAAAAGCAATAAGGCGTCCAATATTTTTATTCATGCGGTTCGAGACTGTTTATTGAGTTACTTGGATCAAGACAAAGATCAAGAATCCTTTTCTCATCTCAATCAATTTTATTCAAAGATCAAAGCCTTTGAAGCAACTGATGAGCATGGCACGCTGCGTGATTTCTTAGCCCTGATCGCCCTTGAAATGGAAGCCGGAGAAACAGGCGGATTACGTTTTAATTTTGATGACGCGGATACTGTAAAAATAATGACCGCTCATGCCGCCAAAGGCCAGGAATTCGAGCATGTCTTTATTGTTAATCTGGTTGACAGAAAATTCCCGGTTGACAACCGATCTGATAAAATTCCAATTCCCGAAGAACTGGGTTCGGTTAAAGCTCAAGGCAAAGATGCTCATATCGAAGAAGAACGTCGTTTATTTTATGTTGCGATGACTCGAGCAAAATACGGTTTGTATTGTACAGGTGCTCGCAATTACGGCGGTTTGCGCGATAAGAAACCGTCTCGCTTTGTTGAAGAAGCTAACTTGTCTATCATCGCCTCACAAGAAGCGCAGAAAAATGAATTTGAACGCGATCTTGAAGCGATCGATACCAAACCGCAACGCGTCCAATATGCCTTACCGGAAAAGTTTTCTTTTTCACAATTAAAAACATTTGAACGCTGTCCCTGGGAGTATAAATTTATTTATATTTTGAAAATGCCAGAAGAAGACGCTGCATACTTTACATTCGGCCGCGTTATGCATTCCTGCTTACGCCAATTTTTCTTGCCCTTGCAAACCGATGCCTGGCGTCAAGAAAGTTTATTCCCCGACTCACGAGCCAAAGATGCCGACATGAGCTTGAAACGTTTATTGAACCTGTATTCTGAATATTGGATTCCGAGCGGCTATGATGATAAAACCCAAGCCGAAGAATATCACAAACGCGGCGAAAAAATGCTTACAATGCTTCATGAAAAACTCGGTGACCATCGCCCGAAAATCGCTTTTCTTGAAAAAAAGTTTAATCTGCCGATTGGCAAAGAAATTCTAACCGGAACCATCGACCGTGTTGACCAACTCGACGATGGAAGCTATGAAGTTATAGATTATAAAACCGGCGAGAGACCAAAAACACTCGGCTTTGAACAAAAGCAACAATTGCTTCTGTATCAAGCGGCCTTAGAGGAGTTATTCAACATGAAAGTTTCAAAACTCACTTTCTATTACCTTAAAAATGACGAACCGCTAAGCTTTATTGCGAAACCCGGCGAACTTGATAAAGTAAAACAAAAAATGCTTGATTTGATTACTGAAATTAAGAGCTTTGATTTTACACCGCGAGCCTCGATTATGTGCAAAAACTGCCCATACAAACGTCTCTGCGAATTTACCCAGATTTAAAAGTCAGTTATAATAGATTCATGACCCTACGAACATATCTCGCATTAATGATTATCGCCTCGCTTGTTGCTTGGCTCGGATTCGGAATTGTTCTCCTGTCAGTTGATCCGCAAACTACGAGCTGGATCGGCGTCGGACTGATGTATGTCAGCCTCATTGTTGCGGTTACCGGAACCGGATCAATCTTAGGATTTATTATCCGCTTTCTATTCTTAAAACATGAGCTGATTGCCCGCTCCGTTCTGGTCGCGTTCCGCCAGGGTTTTTTAATGGCTGTGTTGGTTGCCGGCATTCTGTTCCTTTTTTCGCATTCGTTATTTAATGCATTAAATGTCGGACTCTTGATTGTCGCCTTAACCGCATTAGAATTTTTCTTACTAAGCATTGAAACAACTACTATTAAAACCGAGTAATATGACTTCCTTTTTCCGCCGTCTATTTGGTACTTCAAAAAATATTGATTCTACTAAATTCCCAAATGTTGTTGTTGGCAAAATTATTGATATCGAATCTCATCCTAACGCCAATCGTTTGCAACTAGCGACGGTTGATGTCGGCAAACGTTTACGTATTGTCTGCGGTGCTCCCAATATTGCCGTCGGACAATTTGTTCCGGTTGCTTTAGTAGGCGCAACTTTGGCCAACGGCCTGGTAATTCAGCAGGCTGCTATCCGCGGCGTTGATTCCGAAGGCATGCTCTGTGCAGAAGACGAACTCGGTATCGGCAGCGATCATTCAGGAATTATGATTTTTGAAAACGCCCGAGTCGGCGATCCTATTGATAATTATCTAAACAAATAAAAAAATATGCAGTTTATTTCAAATAGCCAAGATATTCTTTTCCTTGCCTTAGCCTTGTGTGCAGTTTGGTTAACTGCATTCCTAGCCTGGTTCTTGTATTATGCAATTATGTCGGTACGACAGCTATACCAAGCAATCAGACAAGTAAAAAGTAAAATTGAAGCGGTTGATGAAATTATTACCATGGTTCGTGAAAAGATCAGCGCCAGTACTTCATACCTTACCTTGATCGTCGCCGGAGTAAAAAAAGTAACTGAACTCTTAGGCGGAGACAGAAAAGAACGCGCTAAAAAAGGCAAAAAATAAGACTAAAAAAGTCTTGACCGCGAGGAGGCTTCGTGGTATCATATGATGGTTCATTTACTACTAAGAGCCCAGGCATATTAGTACTACAATCAAGCAAATAACAGTGAAATTTCTGTTATTTTTGCTAAAACTTATCATTCACACAAAGAGGTTCATAGCCGCTTTTTTTGTTACTGTAGTAGTAAAGCCGTTGGCCTGGCTTGCTCGCATCATTTTTGACCTGATATTAGTGCCGATCTACCGGCTCTATGTTCGCATCAGCAAAAAGATTGAAACACCGAGTAACAGTGGAACAAATGCCGTTACACGGTTTATTAATGGTCGATTTAATGTTCATATTGTTATTATCGTTGTCGGACTCATCTTAACAATTAATAACTTCGTAACAAGCAAAACGGTTGCCTCATCAGATGAATTAGTTGGAAGCACAAAAT
>CAZVMF010000006.1:0-32972 GCA_964628045.1 uncultured Gammaproteobacteria bacterium | reverse complement strand
CGTCTCATTTCCCAAGAAGCCGGAGAAAGCGATCAAATTATAGAAGACTATCCTAATCTTGAGTTAGCAAGTTTGCGGCGCCGATTACGCGAAGAAGGAGGAATCTTGCGTGTTGCAACAAACATCTTGACTCGTCAACAAACGGTTCCTGAACAAACTGATACGCCAACAGTCGCGCGAACCAGTTCTATTGTTTATACGATTCAAAATGGCGATACCATTAGTACAATCGCCCGCCGCTTTGGTGTTAGCATCAATACGATTCTGTGGGAAAATAATTTGAAGGCAACAAGCTTGATTAAACCGGGCATGCAATTAACTGTCTTGCCTCATTCAGGAGTTTCACACACTGTCGCTCGCGGACAAACCCTTGGACAAATCGCAAAACTCTACGGCGTTACCAATGACGAAATTCTTAAAGCTAATAATTTAACTAATCCAAACCAATTAACCGCCGGTGCTAAAATTATTATTCCGGGCGGCAGCCAGTTGGCAAGTGCCACTCCGTCACGCAGCACTTCAAATCAAGTTGCCACAAGCTTGCGTCAAATCATCGGCGACAAAAAACCATCATCAGTTATTCCATCAGGCGGACGTATGACCTGGCCGACTTCCGGTTATCGCATTACACAATACTTCTCATATCGCCATACCGGAGTTGATATTGCAAACCATATCGGTACGCCAATCTATGCAGCGGATTCCGGTACCGTTGTTACGGTTGGTTATAACCGCGGTGGCTACGGCAATCAAATCATTATTGATCATGGCGGCGGCAAGAAAACTCGTTACGCTCACCTTTCCGCTTTTGACGTACGTGTTGGTCAGAAGGTCACCAAGGGCCAATATATTGGAGCGATGGGTTCGACTGGACGTTCGACCGGTCCCCACCTTCACTTTGAAGTTATTATCAACGGCCACGTCTATAACCCGCTTAACTACGTCAGGTAATTGCATTATTTGAAAAAGTTGCTACACTGTCTATATGAATTTCCTTATCGGTTTAGTTATGACCGTGGGCGGAGCCCTCATTACCATAAAATCAGAGAAAGTCTTTGAATTCTTTGGTAGAATTGAATGGTTTGAGGATAAGCTCGGAACTTCCGGGGGCAGCCGTCTGGGCTATAAACTCATCGGTTTGCTCATTTTTTTTCTGGGCATTTTAACAATGACCGGACTGATTGGCGGATTTATCCGCTTTATCCTGTCCCCGCTTCTTAAATATTCCACTACGGCAACGTAGTATTTGGGCCCTTAGCTCATTTGGTAGAGCACCGCGTTTGCAACGCGGGGGTGACCGGTTCGAGCCCGGTAGGGTCCACAATTTTGTAATTCATTAAGGCTTGATTTTTCAAGGCTTTTTTGTTAAGGTGCAGGCAAATAATAAAGAACATTACCAATAACATAAAGAAGGAGAAATCATGGGAAAGAGAAATTTTATGGAAATGCTTCATAAAAAATTCAAACAAGGAAAACATGTTTGTGTTGGCCTTGATAGCGATTATGATAAAGTGAAAAATGTTATTCCAAAAATAAGCATCGATAAAAGATGTCTTGGAATAAAAGAAGATCTGGTGTTATTCAACCGAAAAATAATTGATGAAACAAAAGACTTGGTTTGTGCATATAAACCCAACTTTGCGTTTTATGCCTCACATGGTCTTGCTGGACTAGCAGCGTTGTACGAAACAATGGTGTACATCACTGAAGAAACAGATGTTCCGGTAATACTTGATGCAAAGATCCAGGACATTGATAACACCAATACTCAATACGCTCAAATGGCGTTTGATTGGTTACAAGCTGATGCACTTACATTACATATGTATTTGGGAGGCGAAACCTCGACACCGTTTTTTAGTTTGAAGGATAAAGGTTTCTTTGTTTTATGTCATACATCTAACAAAGGCGCTGAAGAATTTCAGCATCTAGCAGTGGCGCCAAATGGATCAGATGCCACTTGTCATCTATATGAAGAGATTGCTTCAAGAATCACCGAGCGTTGGCAGCTTATAAACAGAAATATTGGGCTAGTTACTGGTGCAACTTTCCCTAATGAATTAAAAAAGATACGGGAAATTAACAGCTCTATTATATTGCTCATCCCCGGCATTGGTGAACAGGGCGGACCTCTTAAAGAAACTGTCTTGGCTGCAAAAAAGAATTTTATTATAAATTCTTCCCGTGCCATTATCTTTGCTGATGATCCACGTAAAGAAACATTGAAATTACATAACAATATTACTGAATACTTAAAGGCAATATAACTGGAAAGGGAAACAATTGACTGAAGAAGAAATTAAAAAAGAGCTTGAAAAAGTAGGGGCTATCATACGAAACAACCATTTCGTGTATGCTTCCGGCTTGCACGGCGATACCTATATTGATAAAGAATTAATTTACCCGCATCCCGAGCTAACTTTTAACTTGTGCTATGAGCTTGCTCGGTGCTTTTCAGACTATGGAATTCATGCCGTCGTAGCTCCAGAAAAAGGCGGAATTATTCTTTCACAATATGTAGCATATCATTTATCAAAAATGTATAGACGCGAAGTATTATCATACTACGCGGAAAAAACTGCAGACGGCTTTGAATTCAAGCGTGGCAACGCTTCAACCGTGCTTGTGAAAAAAAACATTCTGGTTATTGAAGATAACCTAACGACCGGCGGTTCAGTAAAAAAAGTCATACGTGAATTAAAAAAACTCAATACTTCAATACTTTGCGTCGGGGCTCTCTGTAATCGCGGCAATGTTACTGCCGAACAAATCGGTGACATTGAAGGGGAATTAATTTCTCTCACAAACTTTGACTTTGTTACTCATGAAGAAAAAGATTGTCCACTCTGTGCTAAGTATATTCCGGTAAATCTGAAGTTAGGAAAAGGTGTTGATTACGTAAACAGGACAAAACATATAAAAATATTTTCATTTAGAGACGAACACCGCTTCTTATCAAACTTCTATCTTGTTAACGTGTGGTTTGAAGGAAAATTATATCCTTCAGTAGAACATGCGTTTCAAGCGGCTAAAACTCTTGATGAAGAACGTCGGGAGAAAATACGCTTGATGAAAAAACCCGGCGAAGCCAAAGCTGAAGGTGCTCTAATCAGGAAAGACGGCACACTTCGCGAAGGCTGGGATACTGGATTACAACTTGAAACAATGGAGCTTTTGCTTAAGCAAAAATTCTCCGACGAACACCCGGAACTTCGTGATTTATTACTTGGAACCGGAGAAGCCTTACTCGTTGAAGGAAACACCTGGGAAGACACTTTCTTTGGTGTATACAACGGAGTTGGGGAAAACCACCTCGGCAAACTCCTCATGAGAAGGCGCAGTGAGATACGATAATAAAAATGCTAACGATTTATTAAATTTAAACCCGGCTTAGAAAGACCGGGTTTTTTATTTGCCTTGACTTACTTTGGTTATTTTTGAAAAAACGTTGTATAATATAGGTAGGCATTTTAGGGTTCTTTAACATTTCAAAGGTCGACAACGTTTCTGCGTATACGATCGTTCTATAACGGTCCTATTTAAATCTATATGAACAAAACACCTCTAGGCATGATTGCCTTTATCCTAGTTGTCATCGGAGCCCTTAACTGGGGCCTCGTCGGCATCTTCAATTTTGACCTCGTCGCCTTCCTTTTGGGCGATATGAGCATGATTTCACGTATTGTCTATACTTTGGTCGGTTTGAGCGGCCTGTATATGATCTTTACAGCCAAGAAAGCCTAACCCTACTTGCTTTATAAACCCCGTGCGCCTTGTGGCCACGGGGTTTTGTTATACTGCCAGGCACGCTATAATGAATCTATCTATGAGCCCTAAAAAACGCCAAAAATTCCTTATTATCGACGGACATGCCCTTATCCATAGGAGCTTCCATGCCCTGCCCCTGAGCCTTAAAACAAGCTCAGGAGAGGTGGTTAACGCCGTCTATGGCTTTGCCTCATTTCTGCTAAAAGCCATCAAGGACCTTAAGCCTGATATGATCGCTTTAGCGCTTGATAAGAAAGGGCCGACCTTTAGGCACGAATCATACAAAGATTATAAAGCCACGCGAGTCAAAGCGCCTGATGAGCTGTACGCGCAAATCCCCCGGGTCCGTGAACTCGCCGAATGCTTGAATATACCGGTTTTTGAAATCCAAGGCTGCGAGGCTGATGATGTTATCGGAACCCTGACCGCTAAAATTAAAAATGTCGATAACATAATTGTGACCGGCGATATGGATACGCTGCAACTTGTTGATGATCATACAAAAGTATACACAATGAGCCGGGGTTTTGCAGACAGTATTATTTATGATGAAAAAGGGGTTTCTGAGCGCTATGGAATCAAGCCCGATCAAGTCATAGAATACAAAGCATTACGCGGCGATCCAAGCGATAATATTCCGGGTGTCAAAGGCATTGGTGAAAAAACCGCCGTTGAATTATTACAGGAATTCGGGACAATAAAAAATTTGTATAAAAATATAAAATCACCAAAAATAAGCGACCGCATTCGTCAGTTACTTATTGATCATAAAGAAGACGCATTAATGAGTCATGACTTAGCTACTATCCGCCGCGATATTTCATTTCCAATTGATGAAGCACAATTGCACTTCGGCGGCTTTAACCGCGAAAAAGCTTTGGAGCTTTTTAAACAGCTGGAATTCAAATCATTAATGCCCCGCTTAATCGGTCTCGAATACACTGACAAAAAAGAAGCGGCCGCCTCTATTCAAAAACGCACCGATGATAAATTCTCCCGCAACGTCAAAGACTTATCATACACCGTGATCGAAGATGACAAAGATTTCGAATCATTTTTTAAAAAGTTTTCCACGCAAAAGATTTTTGCATTTGATACGGAAACGAGCGGCTTTGATTGCTTTACCTCGTCCTTACTCGGAATCAGCGTAAGTTGGAAAGAGGGCGAGGCCTATTTCCTATCAATTCGCGAATCTTCTCCTAATGTTAATGAGACAAAACAATCACTTTTTGATTATTCAAAACCAAAAAAAACAAAAACCCATCCATGGCTGATAAAACTTAAACCGATTTTTGAAAATAAAGCCATTAAGAAGATCGGGCATAATATCAAATTTGATATTAAAATCCTGCAGCAATTTGAAATTTTCGTAGCCGGTGAATTTTTTGATACGATGATCGCCGCGTATTTACTAAAACCGGGTAGCCGCCAATACAGCCTCGACGCCTTGGCATTGAGCTATTTTCAGTTTGAAAAAATAAGCTCCGAAAACTTATTGGGCAGCGGCAAAAATAAACTTAGTTTCCCAGCCGTTCCGGTTGATAAACTCGGTCTCTATGCCTGCGAAGATGCCGATATAACCTATAGGTTATGGCAAAAACTAAAAGACGGCTTAACTGAAGCTTCTTTAGAAAAATTGTTCAGTGGCATGGAAATGCCGCTCATTGATTGTTTGATTGACATGGAACTTGCCGGCATCAGCCTTGATCTTCCGTATATAAAAAAATTGGACAAAGAGATGGATCTGGAAATCGCCAAAACACAAAAAACAATTTGGAAGCTAAGCGGACAAGAATTCAATGTCAGTTCCCCTAAGCAAATGCAAGAAATTCTTTTTAACAAAATGAATATTTCAACCGCCGGCTTGGCTAAAACTAAAACCGGAATTTCAACCGGTGCCGATGAATTACTCAAATTAAAAGGACGTCATGAAATTATTGAATATATTCTAAACTACAGAGAATTAACAAAGCTTTCTTCAACCTATATTAAAACTCTTCCGGAGCTCATTAACCCGGTGACTCATCGAATTCATACCAATTACAACCAAACGATTGCTGCCACCGGCCGCCTTTCTTCAACTGATCCAAATTTGCAAAATATTCCGGTGCGCACCGAAATGGGACGTCATATACGCCGCGCTTTTATTCCGGGAAAAGGATTCACTCTCGTCAGTTTGGATTATTCGCAAATTGAATTACGTCTTGCCGCTCATCTTTCCGGTGATAAAGGCATGATTAAAGCTTTTAAAGAAAATCAAGACATCCATACGGCAAGCGCTGCGGCCGTTAACCAAATCGCTCTCGATAAGGTTACGCCGGAATTACGTCGAAAAGCCAAGGCGGTGAATTTCGGCATCTTATACGGACAAGGTCCGCACGGCCTTGCCCAATCAGCCGATATTTCATATGAAGAAGCGCGTAACTTTATTGATGGATATTTTGCGGCGTATGGAAATATCAGAAAATACCTTGACTCAACCATTGAAGGCGCGCGCAAAAATGGATATGTCGAAACAATTTTTGGACGAAAACGCTACATTGAAGAAATAAATGCTTCAAATATGATGATTCGAAAAAGCGCCGAGCGTATGGCCATTAATGCTCCGATTCAAGGTTCGGCAGCCGACATGATTAAAGCGGCCATGATTGAAGTAAAAAAATTAATTGATAAAAAATATCCGGATTCGGTAAATTTACTTTTGCAGGTTCATGATGAATTATTATTTGAAATAAAACCGGACATGGTAAGTAAGGCAGTTACAGATATAAAAAAAATAATGGAAAACGTTATTGAACTTTCCGTACCAATAATTGTCGACGCCAAAGCCGGCAATAATTGGGAACTTATGAAAAAAATATGAATCTAGCTCAATTGCAAAAGCATTCCATTGCCTGCATCGGCTTTGGAACTGAAAACTATTATTTATTAGAATATCTATTTAATAGTGGCTACAAAAAAAGCGTGGCTATCTTTGAAACGGCCAGCGTATCCGAACTAAAAAAGCGCTATCCGCAATGCCGCTTCTGGAAAAACATAATCCTCATTAAGGATACGCGCTCAATTGAGGCATTTAAAAACTATTCCCTGCTCATCAAGTCTCCGGGCGCCTATTTCCCCAAAAGCTTTCGTAACAAAATAGCGAAAACCATTATTTCACCGATACAACTCTTTTTTGATTTAAGCCCGAGCAAAAACATAATCGGAGTTACCGGCACAAAAGGCAAAGGAACTACTTCAAGTTTGATTTATGAAATACTTATTAAAGCTAACAAACGCGCTTGGCTCGGCGGCAATATCGGCGTTGCCCCTTTTTCCTTTATTAAAAAAATAAAAAAGAATGACTGGATTGTTTTGGAACTCTCAAGTTTTCAGCTTGAAGATACCAACAGCAGTCCGATGATTTCGGTTTTAACAAATTTCAGCCCGGAACATCTGAAGCCGGCCGATCCGCATAACCCGAATCATCATCCTTCATTATCTCATTACTGGAATTCAAAATTAAAAATCGGCCGCCATCAAACCAAGAATCATATTTTTATCGTAAATTCTAAATTGAAAACAAAGATTAAAAAAGAAAAACTAAACGGAAAAATCATATATTTTGAAAAATCAAATCTAAATTCAAAACTGCCTGGTGAACATAATAAAGAAAACATTGCCGCCGCCGCTGAACTTGCACGCCAAATCGGTATTCCACAGAAAAGTATCGTCACAACAGTTAAAAATTTCAAAGGTCTTCCGTATCGACTTGAACGACTCGGTGAAAAAAATGGTATTGAATATTACAATGACAGTTTCTCCACTGTTCCCGATTCAACAATTACCGCCATTAACTCGTTTTCCAAGCCGATTATCCTTCTCGCCGGCGGGGCTGATAAAGATTCTAACTTTAGAACGCTGGCAAAATTAATTAAAAAACGAGTTAGCTATCTTGTATTATTCAAAGGCTTGGGGACGAACCGTTTACTCAAAGCGTTGCAAAAAATAAATTTTGGTACAAAAAATACTGTCATAGTAAACAGTATGAAAGACGCCGTAAACAGCGCTCGAAAAAAAGCATTTGCCGGTTCAATTATTTTATTGTCTCCGGCCTGCGCCAGTTTTGGAGTTTTTAAAAACTACAAAGATCGCGGCAATCAGTTTAAGCAGGAGTTTCTTCGTCAGAAATAACTTGCAACGTTAAAGGCGCGAGAGACGTGATTTCGAGATCAACGCCGCAATTGGCGCAGGTCACTAAATCATGTTCATAGGTCTCATCATCAACTATAACGTCGCTATGGCACGCGGGGCACGCAGCTGTGTTCATAATTAGATTAGTAATCTTCTCTTATAGTATAGCAAAGAGCGCGCCAAACAAAAAACCCGCCAAAAAGCGGGTGAAAATGCCCGGAAACTAGGCCGGCCAATCAGGAGGGTGATTAACCGGCTGAGCCTCCGAGCATTCGGTTAAATAAAAAACGGATGGTTATAGAATAACACATCCGTTTTATTAGTCAACATTTAAAGATTAAGCTTCTTCATCGTCTGTCGATGGACTGACTGTATGATGTTGCGCTGATTCATGAGGTGAATCCGCATGAGTAGAATCCGAGTCTTCCACTTTAGTGAATTTTCGGCTAGCCCCTTCAACTATCACTGGCAAGCAGTGCATCTTTGAAGCGATTTCCGGGAACTCTGCGTTCAAAATATCAGTTGCAAATGCTTTAAGAAAATGAACCTTCTCAGTAACAAGCGCTTTCTCAGTGCTATCTTGCCACATTGAAGAAATCATTAATACAAAGCCATCATCTGAAATACGTTTTGCCTCCATGTTGGATTTAATAATGGAGAAAGCTTTGCGTATATCATTATCAAGCCATGGACTCCAAGGACCGATTAGCAGCGCTGTATTAGGCGCATGCAACCAATCAAAACCCGTTCCCAGTCCAACCACAAACTCTCGATGTTCAACATCAATAATTTGCCGTCCGGACTTTTGAGTCTCAATGATGTGTTGAATATTACCGCTCACTAAAGGCATTAGATCATTCAACATTTCTTTTGACATGTCACTGAACAAGCTCTTGAAAGCGGCAAATATTTCTTCTTCACTCTTGTCGATAAAATCTAATAAATCTATTTTATCTCCATTGTTATGAAAAATTAAACTGTCGCTATCAGTTTCCAGTCCAACGATCAGCGGATAAACAGCGGCGTGCTTTTTACCAAAGACTCTTTCAACCTGTGATTTGAAATCTTTTGTATATGCAAACGCTGCCTCAAGATCATAATTAAAACCGGCGCAACCGCGGTGTTTATCCCCTTTTGAAAAATGATAGGTAACAAACACTAAGGTTCCGTTGCCTTTTGCAATTGCCGCCATAACGAGGTTCTTAACGTATTGACCAAGATATGGCCAACCAAGATCGAATCTTCCGCCCAGAGCGCGCACCGGCTGCAAAATACCCAGCGGTGTTTTTGTAATTACTGGAATATGCATTCTGCCATCCATACACTTAAAAATGATTTTTAAGATTGGATGTTTTGCTACATATTGAGCTCTTGCCAAAACCTCTTCAGGCGAGCAAAATAATTCCGAAAATTCAACGTTTCGTTGAAATAGCCACTGGAGCTTTTCATCAATTGGGAGGCTGGAAAGAAAATTATACGGCATATTTCTCCTTAATTATTATATTTATAAATGAACTATTTATTATTTACTCTAATATTCTTCCATCGTTTAAGCGCGTGAGATCGAGCAACCTCTTTCTCAATCAAAGCGCTTAAGCGAGTAAACTCAATATCATTTTGATTTTGAGCTTGCTCCTTAAGCTCTGCCGCGCGCTTATGAGCGGCTTCTATTGCCGCTTCATCTAATTCTTCGGCTCGTTCTGCGGAGTCAGCGAGAATTACGACCTTATCGGCCAATACCTCAAGCAAGCCCCCGGAAACAGCCATAATATCTCGTTCACCATTTTCCAATACAACTTCAATGACACCCGGTTTCAACAATGAAACGAGCGGCACGTGAAACGGCAATACAGTTATTTCTCCATCAAGGGTCGGGATAGACACTTGCCGCGCGTTTGTTTTTAAGACAACGCGTTCCGGAGAAACAACTTCAAATTTGAAATGATGAACGGATTCGGACATAGTATCGCATTTTAATTAACCTCGTCAATGGTTCCCTTCATGTAGAAATCGTTTTCATTCTTCGAATCGTAATCGCCGTTCAGAATAGCGGCAAACCCGCGTACCGTATCAGCGAGACTGACATATTTTCCAGGACGGCCGGTAAATGTTTCAGCGACAAAGAATGGTTGAGACAAGAAACGCTGGACCTTACGCGCGCGAGAAACGGTCAACTTGTCTTCATTTGATAATTCTTCCATGCCTAAAATGGCAATAATATCTTGCAAATCCTTATAGCGCTGTAAGATAAGCTGAACACTACGAGCAACGCGATAGTGCTCTTCACCGACAATCATCGGATCAAGAATTGTTGAAGAAGAATCGAGCGGGTCAACAGCCGGATAAATACCAAGTTCAGTTAATGAACGAGACAAAACTACCGTGGAGTCCAAGTGAGCGAAGGTTGTTGCCGGAGCCGGGTCAGTTAAGTCGTCAGCCGGAACATAGACGGCCTGAATTGAAGTAATTGAACCATCGTTAGTTGAAGTAATGCGTTCCTGCAATTTTCCCATTTCCGTCGCTAAGGTCGGTTGATATCCGACGGCTGAGGGTAAACGACCAAGCAAAGCTGATACTTCAGCTCCAGCTTGAGTAAAGCGGAAAATGTTATCGATAAAGAATAGAACATCTTGCTTTTGTTCATCGCGGAAATATTCTGCCATGCATAAACCGGTAAGCGCGACACGAGCACGAGATCCAGGCGGTTCATTCATTTGTCCGAAAACCATTGCGAGCTTGTCCAAAACTTTTGCATCTTTCATTTCATGGTACAAATCATTTCCTTCACGTGTACGTTCACCAACACCAGCAAACACCGAAACTCCGCCGTGTGCTTTGGCGATGTTATTAATGAGTTCTTGAATAATAACTGTTTTACCGACACCGGCTCCACCGAATAACCCAACTTTACCGCCCTTAAGAATCGGACAAATCAAATCGATAACCTTAATACCGGTTTCGAGAATTTCCGTTTTAGTCGACTGTTCCGTCAATTTCGGCGCGGCGCGATGAATTGGATATTTCTTCGTGCCGGTAATCGCGGCGCCTCCGTCAATCGGTTCGCCCAATACGTTAAAAATACGTCCGAGTGTTTCCGCTCCGACCGGCGCGCTGATTGGGGCGCCCGTATCAGTAACAATATCGCCGCGCTTCAAGCCATCAGTTGTTCCCATTGCAACCGCGCGAACAGTATTTCCGCCGATATGTTGGGCGACTTCCAAGGTTAAAACTTCATCGCCGTTCTTGACGGTCAACGCGGCATTCAACGCCGGTAAATTTTCAGAAAATTCCGCGTCGATAACAACGCCGATAACCTGTTTAATAACTCCGTGGTTTTTTTGTGCTGTCATATATAAAAATTATTCTAGGGCGGCGACGCCAGCCGTTATTTCCGCAATGGCGGCCGTAATGGCCGATTGTCGGGCTTTGTTATAAGAAAGCGTTAACTCAACTCCTAAATCATTAGCTGCTTCAGTGGCCTGATGCATAGCAGTCATACGGGCGCTATGTTCGGAGGCTAATGATTCAAGCAGTGCCTGATACAGTTGGATCTCTAATAAGCGAGGTACAACTGCTTCAAGTACCACTTCCGGTTTTGGTTCAAAAATATATTCAAAGCTGAATTTACCGCGATGACTGTGCTTCTGTGCTTTCTCCGCAATAAACTGTTCGGAAGATCCTATGTGATCTTCGGCGCTCATAATTCCCAAATCATTGTCAGTAGCGTGTGTTGAAACCGGCAACAACTGCTTTAACTTTGGCAACTGACGTGCGGCATTGATAAAATCAGCGTAGGCTACAAAAATCTTATCGTACTTTCCTGATAAATAAGAGTCGCTGACAAAACGAATTATCGGCATAACCGTAGCGGCATCAAGTCCGGCTTCCGGATACGGAAATTGCGCGGCGACGGTATTGGTTTGCGCGAGACTTTCCCCTTTCTTTCCGACAAGGATGATTTCAGTAGGGACAGTTCCGGCGGCAATCTGCGCGCGGACCATAGAAATAAGAGAAGCGTTAAAACCGCCGCACAAACCGCGATTCGAAGTTATCAAAACGATGGCTTGTGATTTAATCTCTTTGCGTACTTCTAATAAAGGATGGCTCGCTCCGGCAGCATTGGTCAAATTCAATAAGGTCTCCCAGCCTAAGTTAGCGTAGGTTCTCGTTGCCAAGGTCGCTTCAACGGCTTTTCGCATCTTAGATGCCGATACCATTTCCATGGCTCGGGTAATTTTCTTGGTATTACCGATCGACTTGATGCGCCGTTGGATGTCCTTAGTGTTGGCCATAATCAATTGAATTCTTATAATCGGCGATGGCCGCTTCAAGCTTCTTCTCGTTCGCTTCGCTTAATTCTCCGCTTTGAGTGATTTCTTTCAAGCCGTCTTTAAAGCTCGTATTCAAATATGAACGCATACCTAATTCAAACTCCTGCATCTTTTCTACCGGAATGCTATCCATGTGTCCGTTAATCAATGCCCAAAATACTACCACCTGTTCGGCAACCGGCAATGGAGCATACTGTCCTTGTTTGAAAATTTCATACAAGCGCTTACCGCGTTCCAATTTGTTCTTTGTGTCTTCATCCAAATCAGAACCGAATTGGGCAAAGGCCGCTAACTCGCGATACTGAGCCGCTTCCAAGCGAATTTTACCAGCAACCTTCTTCATCGCCTTGATCTGAGCGGCCGAACCGACGCGCGAAACCGAAATACCGGCGTTGATGGCCGGACGATTTCCTTGATAGAACAAATCAGGTTCAAGATAAATCTGACCGTCAGTAATAGAAATGACGTTCGTCGGAATGTAGGCAGCCATATCTCCGGCTTGGGTTTCAATAATCGGCAAAGCAGTAATCGATCCGCCGCCGAAATCTTCATTTAATTTACAAGCGCGTTCCAACAAACGTGAGTGAAGATAAAAGACGTCGCCCGGGAAAGCTTCACGTCCTGGTGGACGTCGTAACAACAACGCAATTTCACGATAAGCAACAGCGTGCTTTGACAAATCATCATAGACGATCAAAACGTCTTTCCCTTGATCAAGGAAATATTCGGCCATTGCGCAGCCGGCGTATGGAGCAAAATATAGCTGCGGAGCTGGCGCGGAAGCGCCGGCCAAGACAACGGCTGTATATTCCAAAGCTCCGGCTTCTTCCAACTTAGCGAGAATTCCGGCGATCTTAGATTCTTTCTGACCGATAGCAACATAAATACAAATAATGTCCTGACCTTTTTGATTTAAAATCGTATCAATGGCAATGGCGGTTTTTCCAAGCTGACGGTCGCCGATAATCAATTCGCGCTGACCGCGACCGATCGGAATCATTGCGTCGATGGCTTTAATACCGGTCTGCAAAGGCTCATGAACCGATTGACGAGTAATAACGCCCGGAGCGATTTTTTCAACCGGATAATGAGCGGCTGCGGCAATGGCGCCTTTGCCATCCATCGGTTCGCCCAACGGATTAACAACGCGGCCGATTAATTCCGGTCCGACCGGAACCTCCAAAATACGGCCGGTAGCGCGAACTTCATCGCCTTCTTGAATCAATTGATAATCACCGAGTAAAACCGTACCGACTGAATCTTCTTCAAGGTTTAGAGCAACGCCCGCAACAGTTCCGTGCTTGGTTTTGAATTCAAGCATTTCTGACATCGCAACACCGCCCAAACCTGAGACTACGGCAATACCGTCTCCGACTTTGAGTACATGTCCGATGGTTGTTTCGCGCGCCTTCGGTTTGAAATCGCTGATGCGTTCCTTAATTTGTTCAATGATAAAATCTTTGGTTTTTGACATATGCGTTATTCGTTTATGTGAGCCTTCAAATCGGCAAGGCGATTAGCTAAACTCATATCAATAATTAAATCACCGCAGTTGATGCGGACGCCGCCGAGAACCGACGGATCAATAATCTCTGTCCACAGGACTTTCTCGCCGCCTAATCGTTTCAATACTATTTGCGACGCTTCTTCCAAAGAAGCTTTTGAAAGTTTCTGGACGCTTGTAATTGTCGCTCTGACAATGCCGTTTGCTTTATCGCTTAGTACTGCATACTCTTTTAAAACCGCTTCAACTTTAGAAAGCATATTCTGATTTTTTAAATCAGTTAAAAACTTTACAGCGATGTCCTTCGCTTGCGCTGCCGAAGCCTCTTGCGTCAGTTCAAATAATGCTTTTGCGTAATTACGCGGCGACGATTTCATATTATTTTAAATCCTTAATATTCTTAGCAATTAACTTTTCATCAAGCGGCTTGGTCATTTTTTCTCCTAATATCTTATGCCAGCTCGCTTCGATCAAGGATCCGATTTCCGCGCGAATCTCTTTTAATGAAGAAGCTTTCTCGGTTTGGATGCGGGCTTTTTCGCGGTTGATCAAAGTGCCGATTTCTTCCTTGGCTTTTTCAACCAGCTCGGTTTTGCGGATTTCTGCTTTGCGGTTCGCTTCATCAAGGATAGCCATCGCCTCTTTTTTCGCTTCGGTAATAAGCGCCGCTTGTTCCGCTTTGGTTTTAGCCAAACGCTCTTCAATCTCCTTAGCTTCCTTCAGGCTTTTTTCAATCGTCGCGCTACGATCACCGGTTGTCTTGAATAACGGTTTAAAAATCAAGAAATATAAAACCAGGAAAACCACGGCGAAGTTAATAAGTTGCGCGATGAGCAACTTAGCGTCTATATGAAATGTTGAGATTAGTGAGTCCATAAATAATGTTCTAATAGCTGTTCCGAATTACTCCGAAACAGAAAATCAAAATATTATTTGATGCTGAAAGCGATAACCAATGCGTAAATAGCGACGGCTTCTGCGAAGGCGCAAGCCAAAAGCATTGGAACAAGAATACGACCAGCGGCTTCCGGGTTGCGGCCGATTGATTCCATGGCTTTAGCACCAATGAAACCGATACCGAGCGCCGGACCGATTGAGCCTAAGCCGATAGCGATGGCCTTGGCGAGCATGACATTTTCCATACAATTAAAATTTTTAATTATTAATTTTATAATTCTTAAATAATTTCAAAATTTTTAAAAATTAAAAATTATAAAATTAATGATTAAATCAATGCTCTTCAGCGCTTGTGCTGATGGACACATAAATCAAAACCAATATAGCAAAAATTAAGGCTTGAATCAATCCCACAATGACTTCAAGGAACAAAAAAGGAATCGGGATCGCGAAAGCCAGGATAGCCGACATCGAAGCCAGCAAAACTTCTCCGGCAAAAATATTTCCAAACAAACGAAAAGATAAGCTCGCGATCTTGGCTACTTCGCCGATGATCTCAACTAAGCCGACAAACGCCTTGATCGGATTGACCAATAATACCGAAGGATCTTTCATCACTTTTTTCGGAATTTCTAAGAATGCCTTGATATTGATGAACTTGTTGAGATAGGTCCAAGCGCCGACAGCGACTACTCCAAAAATATGCGAAGCGACTACCGCTAAGGTTGCTAAGGCCAGAGTCGTATTCAAATCAGCGGTTCCACCGCGCAAGAATGGGACAAACACCTGATGTCCTTCTTCAGTCATGTTTCGGCCGATAGACCCAACGCCCGGAATAATTCCGAGCCAATTGTTAATCAGAATCAAGAAAAAGAAAGCTAAAACAAATGGCGCGAATTTCTTCGAACGCTCTCGCGAACCGGTAACCGCATCAAAAATTCCCAAAAAATATTCAATCGCCATTTCAAAAATGTTCTGCAGTTTTCCCGGAATCTGTTTTAGAGAAAACCTAAAAGCCAAGGCGACAATGATGATAATGAACAAGGCGATCCAAGAAGTGAACAAAGAATTAGTTACTGTGAAATTTCCAACATGAAAGATCGGTTCGGCAAACAAGGTGTGCTCGTGCGAAGTTTCAGCTGAAACTTCATGTTCAGTTGCTGGAATTTCTTCAGAATGTTCTGCCTGCGGAACTGTTTCCACATTCGGCGTTTGCGTCATATCTATTTAGTAAATTTCTTCATTTCTTTCTTGGCTTGGATCACGAGGCCGATCATCGAAATAATGAAAGCGACTCCGACAACGATGAAAAACCATTTTGGGTCGCTCGAATATTTTCGATCAAGCCAGCGTCCCAGCAAAGTCCCGAGAATCAAGGGCAATAATACCCAGCCGGATAAACGGCTGAAAATCGATAATGAATCTTGCCACCATGGATTTGTCGACATATTGCGAAAAATAAAAAAAGACCGGATTGTCCTTGGTTTTCCACAGAAGTCCAACGGGCTCCCATTACGGATTGTATCGCAAAAATAGGCTAGAGTCAAGGGAAAAATAAAGAAATATAGGCTATTTTCTTATATATTGACAAAAATAGATATATATGATATAATATTATTAATAAAAAGCATCATTTATAATTAAATATCGTTCGTGGAGGACGTAAAATGATAAAAATAATTGTTTTTTTGTCAGTTTTGGTTTTAGCTGTACTAAGCTTCTTAGTACATCCGCTATTAGCAATATATTTCATTGTTTCCATCTTTACAGTCAGCTATCTATTTAGTCCTGCCCATGCTGAATTCGGAAAAATAAATTGGTTCTTTTTTTTCGTATGCAGAAGCATTGGTCTTACTTTTTTAAATATATTGATAATTGCAAGCTGTAATCTAATTTTCCACGAGCAATCAGCTCTTGGAAAATATGAACATTTTATGCAAAGTTCTGAATATAAAGAAAAGCATGAAATCTTTGCTAAGAATTTCACTCTTAAAAATATTTCCAGATCAAACACAATTAAACAAAAAAGACTCAGCACTGAAAACTAAAACAATAGTAACGAGGAGGTTATAAAATGCTATATTATTTTGTTCTTCTAATAATTATTTGTAGTATAAGTCTTATTGCACTAATAGTAAGAGCAATAAAACTATATAAAAAAGCAAAAAAAGATTATCAACATGATAAAAATCAACTTGATAAACTTCATGCCCTTGCTCCGGCTGGGTGGTTACCGATGCTAGTTAATGCCAGAAAACGCTCAGTATCACTTCACAGGATGCACGCATTTGCATACTCAATATATTTGATAATACTTCTATGCCTGCTAGTATCTTTCACTAAATATTTATAAAAGCAAATTTTAATAACATTGGACAGAGAAAACTCTGTCCTTTTTTATTTTGCTCCACCCCTAACCCCTCCTCATCTGATGATAAGGAGGGGAAATTAAAAACAACATACACACTTGTGTGTACATTGAAAATAATCTCCCCGAATTCACATTATTGACATATGCTATCAAAAATGTTATATTCTTCTATCAGTACCTTCCCATATTTGTGAATTAGCTTAGTAATTTTCTCGAAAAAGAAGATTTTTAAGTTAATTCACAAAACAAATAACTAAATAAAGAAAAATGAAAAAATATTGGTGGGTCATTTTATTCGGAGGAGTCGCACTTGACGATTCATTAAACCTTATCTCTATTTCATCAGCAAGTTTCCTTTATTGTTCGGAAGTAGATCTGTTAAACGAATTTGAAAAAAACGTAACAAGCGCAACGGTTTTTGGTGAACATGTACGCAGACCCAGTAAAGATGCTGTTGTTAGTTTAATTAGACTCGGAATTGACGATAAAGGGATAGGAACCAGTGAAAGAGACTTTCCGGAAATTTTAAAAAACATTACCACGATAGTAGAGAGGTGGGCGAAATCATAATGGAAAACACAAAAGTAAAAGTTGATCCAAATTTAAAGAAAGAAGTTGATGATTTAAATACAAAAGTTGCAAATGGCAAGGGTTATTATATTACAGAAGAATCAGGTGACTACTACATTGGAAGAATAGAAAATATTACTTACGAAAATGAAGCCGTAAGCTTACATGCAAAGTCATGTTATTCTTTATCCTCAAATGGATGGGAAAAAGCTCCGGATCCAAGCTGCTGGGCATATAACGCGGCAGAAAGTTATGGCTCTTTATCCCCTAATCACAGTGGTGGTTATACTATGAACATTACAATGATCGGTTCAATTGAAATATTTCTAACAAAGGAAAATTTCACTCGCTTTTTCCACGTTGAATTTCAGGGAGAAATTCCTAGAATGTAAATTGTACAAAAATTAAATGTTAAAAGGCAGAACTTAGTTCTGCCTTTTTTAATACCCCCTTAAACCTTAAACAACTTCTTAGCGTTGGCTGTAGTCATTTCAGCGATTTGTTCAATAGTTACTCCTCTAATTTCCGCCATGCGTTGAGCGACGAATTTCACAAGCACCGGTTCATTGCGTTTACCGCGGTATGGTTCCGGCGTCATAAACGGCGCATCGGTTTCAATCATCAATTTATCTTCCGGAACTTTTCTGATCAAATCATCCCAACGCTTACTAAAAGTAATAAGACCGGTAAAGGAAATAATCAGTCCCAGCTTAAAATATTCCCAAGCAATATTTTCATCGCCGGAAAAACAATGCAGCACTCCCCACGGTCGATCCTTGGGCATCGAATCTTTATGTCGTTCCCTAAATTCCGTTAAAAGCGGCAGCATATCATCATGAGCCTGACGGCAATGAATAATCACCGGACGATCAATACTGCGCGCCAATTCAAGCTGTTTCCAAAAAACTTCTTTTTGTAATTTTTTTCTCGCCTCAATATCAGAATCAAGTTCTCGCCACGCATAATCCAAACCGACTTCCCCGATAGCGACGGCTTTGGGAAATTTTGTGAGCATGGCATACATATCATATGAAAACTGCTCAGCCGGATATTGTTTAATAACTCCGTTCTCTTCTTCAGTACGCGGAAATAACTCGGACGGATGCAAACCAACGGCAGCGTAAACTCCGCCTTGATAGCGATTGGCAATATCAATCGCACGCTTGGAAGATTTATAATCAGTTCCCGGAATAACAATAGAAGTATTATCTGTCAGCGCACGCTTAATAACCGCATCAACATCAGCGGAAAAAGCCCCCATGTTTACATGGCTATGTGAATCAAATAAATCCATACCTAGATAAAGCTTTGCAGACGATTAAAAACTTCCGGCAAAATTGGGGCTAATAATTTTGAAACTTTTATAAGCCACGGCGCTAAATGAGAATTTCCGAGCCATCGTGCCAAAGGAATGGCTTCGGGCAAATGTCGATTTAAAATATAAAAAGCTACACCGAGCGCAAAGATTCCTTCCGCCAATCCAAAAACCAAGCCCAATAAACGATTGGCTGTTTTCAAAAACGGAATAATTGAAATAACATTAAAGAGCTGTTCAAGCAGAGTAATAAGCCAACTGATCAGCCGGCTGACCACCGTGAAGATAATTACGAATACAAGCACTTTGCCGATATCAGCATTGCCCGGAATGAACTTGTCTAAAAATTCATAAACTCGGACATACACATGTGTCGCGATGTATGCTCCGACAATCAAACCGATTAAATTTCCGACCGCTCGAATCAAGCCGTAAAAAAAGCCGTACCACGCAAACCCGGCAAGAATAACGATTATAACAACATCAAACCATGACATAGTTTATAATTGATCTTTACGTTCACGCACATACTTAGTCCATTCCTCGGCGATATCAACAAAAATCTTAAACGGCGCTTCGATAATAAAGTCGAGAATAAAGACAAAGACATTGATTTGTGAGAATTTTCCACTTAACCATTTTCCGGTTGCAACAATCGGCGTTGAGAAGAAATCAAGCAAGAAACGCGTGAATGTTTCGCGGGTTTCAACAACAATCCATTCCTTGGCGCTGCGTCGGATACGAATAATGAAAAAACTAACAAATGTTAAAAAGAATAGGAATATAATAATGCTTACCCAGTTAAAGTAAATGGCATCAAGCAACCAAACGATTAGGCCGAATGAAATAAAGAAGGTTACGGTATAAATCAAACCGAAAATAACATTCATTACCGGATGGCGCCCAATCGGCTTACGAATCGGAATAAGGTCGCTGCGTCGCTTTTCAACAAAGACAATTTCTTCGATACCATTAGTGATGCGTTTGGTATTTTCATCGTTTGGCAAACGTGAAAAAGCTACCGCCAAGAACAATAACATGGCCGGGAAAGAAACATTGATTGCCAATGACAACATATTAACTTCTGAACCGAAGAATTGAGAAGCCGGTATTTCCAAAGCCACGGCAAAAATAGATTTCGTCAACAAAATATAAATAATACTTCGCCAGGCCGCCCGCCACAATTTCGTTCGTGCCGATGCATAACGTTTCGTGCAGGCTTTTTTAATACGTCGAGCAAATGCTTTTGGATCTTCAAAGAATTCATCATACACCGCTTCAGGATCTTCGCTAATAACATCTTTAAGAATATTAAAATAAACGGTATGGGAAGAAACAATTCTATCAAGGCGCGTCGCCAAGATATGATCAAGCTGTTTTTCAATTAAACTGCGCAAGGCTTTAAAGTCTTTGGCAACGCGTTTAATGGTTTCCGGTTTGGCATTCTTCCAATCGCCGTTAAAATAACGGAGTAAAATAAGACCCAGCATGTCATCATCAAATTTCAAGAAGCAACGATGGATGGATAGATACAATTGAATTGAAAGGTCATTCTCGTATGGCAAGGAAACCGGAAGTTCGAGGCGCTTTTCCAAAAGACCGTACATCACTGATATTACTGTTTCCGAAACAATATCCGGTCCAACCAATTCTTCTATTTCAGCGGCGGCCAAACCGATAATAGTGTTGGTTGTTCCCGATCCGATATGAGCCGTTAAGCGTTTTAGTTCAAGATATTTGGAAATAATTACAGCCGTTTCATCAATGCGAGTTTCCGGTAAAGAATTATTCGGCAGATAGCCGGCGCGAATCAACTCAATAAGCAAATGCCGCGCCGAGGCGCGCATATCAACCTTGCTGAACTTGATCGGGTTTTCAATGATTATCTGACGCCTGAGAATTCGTTCGATCGCGTCTTTGCGCAAAAGATGCTCTTCATTATAATGAACGGCATTTCTAATTTTCTCATAATAAAAAGCCATTTTCGAAATAACCTCAGAAACCTGAAGCTTACTGATATTTTCATCAGTTTTCGAAGAACCGCTTTGAGCGCGGTAAATTGCTTGAAATATTTTTTTGGCACCGGGAGAAACATGCAATACTGTCGGTTCCTCGGCACGTCGTATAGTTTCAGAACTCATAGATATATTGTAACTGTCTGCTACCGGACGGTCAATTAAAGCTTAACAATGCGCCATCGATCATTTTCACGGACTATTTTACCGGGTACGCTAAAACCGGCGGCCTGACGATGACCGCCGCCGCCCAAATAACTCGCTAAACGCGCAACATCAACATCCGAACGCACAGTTCGGAAACTGCCGCGAATTATTCCGTTACCCGATTCGTATAAAATCATAACTGCTGCCGCATCGATTCCTCCTAAAAAACCGGCGATCCCCTCGAGACTCTCAATTTCAGCGCCGGTATCTTCTAAATCCTGTGCCGTTAACACAGTTGAAACAATATTAAACTTTGGATGACGAGTTAAACGTGACAACGCAATACCCCACAACTTTAAATCAGCCACTTTTTTTGTTTTGGAGGTTAAATCATTTATCCGCGTCAGGTTTGCGCCTTGTTCAAGCATACTGGCCGCTGCTGACATTGTTTCTCCTGTGGCGGTTGGGTGAACAAAATTTGCCGTGTCAGTAACAATGCCGGTTAACAAACACTTGGCCATATTGGAACTGATTTCGATCTTCATTTCTGAAACTAATTTAAAAAGTATTTCCGTAGTCGAAGCCGCAGTCGGAATTCGTAAGACGTGATCAGCCGGTGTCTTTATCGAAACGTGATGATCAATCTCAATAAACAAACAATCTTTCGGGCGATGCGTAATAAAACTTTCGAGATTGGTACGACCCGGGGTGGCGCAATCTAAACTAATAATCGCATCATAACGATATTCTGAAACTTTTTCCGTGTCAGTTGTAATTTCAGAAAAGCCCGGCAAAAATTCAAGACTGCTGGGCAGAGGTCCGGTCGTGTAACTCGTACATTCAACCTGAAGCACATTCATTAATTCTCTAAAAAAACAAAGCGACCCGAGGGCATCGCCATCGGGATTAATATGGGTTACGGCTAAGACGCGTTTAAGCTTATGAAGTTGTAACGCAATCTCAGAATAATTATTGTTGTTGCTCGGTTTCATCTGCCAATTCTTTAAATGCTTCATCAAGCACCGCGGCGCGAGATTCTCGATCATCAAAGACCCACACAAAAACCGGCATGCGCTTAAACTTTAAACGGCGGCGCAAGTCATGCGCCAAAGAACCAGAAATGTGACGAAGTTTTTTTAAAACGGTTCCGGTAAAACGCTCGGGTAAAACCGAAACAAAAACCTTTGCTTCAGATAAATCTCCGGCGCAGTGCACATCTGTAACGGTGACGAGAACGCCATCAAGTTCAAGATGTTTATTTATTAGAGGGGCCAATTCCTGTAGCAAGAGACTGTTGACCTGATCCATTCGCGACATACAATTTGATGTACGTTAAGGTTTCAAACCCTAACCTACCTTTTTAATAATCTCTTTCTCTTCGTAGCAAAGCAAAATATCTCCGACTTCGATTAAAGGCTTACCTTCAAATTTCAAACCGCATTCCTGGTTTGCTTCGACTTGCTGTACTTCTACTTTTCCGCTTTGCAGACCTTTCATTAATCCTTCGGTAATGAGATCGTCACCGCGCTTTAATTCGAGTTTTGTGCCGGCCTTGAGAATCCCATCAAGTACGCGACCGCCGAGAATCTGCGCCTTGGCTTCGGTGCGGAAAATGGCCGCGACTTTTAATCTGCCTAAATCAACTCGTTCAATTTCCGGCTTAACTAATTCCTGAATTTTTAATTTAACTTCGTTGATCAAATCGTAAATAATTTTATGCAAGGAAACCGTAACGTTTTTATCACGGGCCAGTTGTTCGGCGTTTTGAGCTAAACGAACGTTAAAACCCAATATCATTGCTTGGTTGGTTTCGGCGCGCAAAATATCGCCTTCGGAAATATTACCCAGTCCTTTAGAAATGATATTTACATTAACTCCTTGACTGTCGATTTTCGAAAGTGAGTTTTCAATAGCCTCGCCTGATCCGAGCGTATCACTTTTGATAATCAAAGTAATCGCCGGACCGCCTGAAGCTTCTTGTTCTCCCGTTGGAATAACGGTTGTCGGAGCATTCAATGATTTTTTAGTAGCTTTAACTCGTTCTCCTTCGCCTACCTCCAATACGTCTCCAACTTCCGGAACAAATTTTAATCCATTGATTCTGGCCGGTGTACCCGGAATGGCCGATGAAAGCGCGGCGCCGGTATGATCTTTAAGAGAACGAACTTTTCCGCAAGCAAGACCGTTAAACATAATCGGATCGCCAACGCGCAAGGTTCCGTTTTGAACTAAAACCGTAGCAACCGGGCCTTCGCCTTTATCAAGACGTGATTCAATAATTGTTCCGACGGCGGCTACTTCCGGATCAGCCTTTAGAGTGTCGGCCGCCATTTCCGTGATTAATAAAATCATGTCCAATAAATGAGGAACGCCTTCGCCGGTTTTAGCGGACAATGGAACACAAATAGTTTTTCCGCCCCAATCTTCCGGAGTGATTCCCAATTGCGTTGATAACTCCTGCTTGGCTTTATCAAGGTTGGCGTCGGGCTTATCAATTTTATTTATTGCAACGATAAACGGCAGTTTCGCAGCTTCTATAATTCTATACGCTTCAACGGTTTGCGGTTTTACGCCGTCATCAGCCGCAACAACGAGAATAGCGATGTCAGCGACTTTGGCGCCGCGGTTTCGCATGGCCGTAAAGGCTTCGTGTCCCGGGGTGTCAATAAAGGTCAAGGCTTTTTCGTTATGAACGATCTGATAAGCGCCGATATGCTGCGTAATTCCGCCGGCTTCCGATTCAACGACATTGGAATTTCGGATCGTATCAAGCAGTTTTGTTTTTCCGTGGTCGACGTGACCCATAACGACAATAACCGGCGGGCGCACCGCTAGTTTTGCTTGATCTTCATTTTTTGATAATGAAATTTTAATTTTATCTTGTGCCGAATCTTCAGTTGCTTCGGAATTGCTTTCTTCACCAAGCGTTACGGCAACGCCTAAATCAGCACCGATGATCGCAGCAGTTTCAAAATCAATCTTTTCATTAAGCGAAGTAAAGATATTATTTTTCATCAACTCGCCGAGAAGCTTGTTGAGCGGCAGTTTAAGCGCGGCGGCAAAATCTTTCACGGTAATGAATGAAGGGATTGTAACCTTATCAACGGCCGGCTTAATGACAACTTCTTGTTTTTGAGTTGTGACATCTTTTGGCAAACGACGTGACAAAACTCCCCAGTTTCGAATAATCTTGTTGGCTGTAAAGTTATCGATCTTGATGGCCTTTCGTCCAATATCAAAACCGAGCTTCGGGAGATTCTCCAGAAGATCATTTGGGTTAATCTTTAGTACGCGCGCTAATTCGCTGATATTCATAAAAGTTCTTTAAAATTACAATAATTTTAAAGAAAAGTCAATCATTCTATCAGCATCGCATCGCCATAACTATAAAAGCGATATTTTTGTTTTACTGCTTCTTTATAGGCATTCATGACTGTCTTCTGTCCAGCCAAAGCGCTAACCAATAAAAGTAGCGTGGATTTTGGCAAATGAAAGTTCGTGATCAAAGAATCGATCACCTTGAACTTGTACGGCGGATAAATATAAATATCAGTCCAACCGTTCCAAGCCTTGCCTTTTGCATTTTTCCACGCGCTTTCCAGCGCCCGCACCGAAGTCGTACCGACAGCAATAACTTTATGTTTAGACTTTTTGGTTTTCTTTATTTCGTTTAAGGTTTTTTGGCTGACGCTTATCCATTCCGGGTGCATAACATGTTCGGTAATTTTTTCGGTTTTTATCGGACGAAAAGTTCCCAAGCCGACATGTAAAGTAATATAGGCAATCTTAACTTTTTTCTTTTTCAGTTCCTTGAGCAAGCGCGGCGTAAAATGTAGTCCGGCTGTCGGCGCGGCGACGGACCCGTGATCACGCTTATCGGCATATACCGTTTGATAACGCTCGCTATCTAATTTCTTTCCCGATGATTTTATATATGGCGGCAAAGGTATTAAACCGAAACGATCGAGGCGTGAAAAAAATATATTTCCCGAACAATTAAATTCCAATTCTGCTGTTCCCTGTTCTATTTTTTTTACAATCGCAAAAAAATTGCTGCCGAAAATTATTTTCTCACCGATCTTCGGGATGTTTTTTCCAATGACTTCCCACAAACTTTTTTTAATTTCGTGTGAAAGCAATATTTCAACTTTTCCGCCTGATTGTTTTTTACCGATCAGGCGCGCCGGAATAACTTTGGAATTATTGACAACGAGAAGATCGCCGGGATGAAGATAATCAATAATATCTGAAAATATCTTGTGCTCAAGCTTCTTGCCATTTTTTGCTACAACTAAAAGCCGCGCCTTATCGCGCGGTACGGCCGGACTCTGCGCAATCAATTCCGGCGGAAGAACATAATCAAAATCACTTAGTTTCATAGTCCTTGCGCGACCGGCGTTTCTTTTTTCTCGGCAGTCAACCGCATGAGCGTGTCGCGGATATGTTCAGGATGAGCGACTTCTTCAAAGAATAATTTATTTGAATCACTGGCCGTCTGCACAATAACATTGCCGTAATGAAGCATTGTCGGCATAAAACCGTGTGACTCGCTCGAAACATCCTGAATTCGGCTCAAACGCATCTCTGAAATAGATCGGGAAAAGAAGCCTTGTTGTCGCACGTCAATAATACGCTGATCCGTAATAATCCAAACATCCAAAAAATAATCAATTAAGGAAAAGAAAAATAAGAGCCAAATAAAGAATAAATAGGCACTGGCCGCCAATAAAATCATCGGCCACATCCATGTTGTAAAAATAAGATCGGGAAATAAAATTCTGATCATTGCCACAATAATAAGCGGCAAGATCAAAAGTAGCAGAAAAAAGATAACGCGCTTCACGGCAATAAAAGCATCGCGATGGACAACGGAAATGACTTTTTCGCCCGGTAGCGGGTCGGCTAAACGATACACTGATAACATATTATTTAAAAACGTTAGGCGAACCGTTTAAATTATCAAACAAAGTGATTCGGTCAAACAAAACAACTTGCGCGGTCCAATCAATTTGAGACAAATAACTGTATGACAAAAAGATAATGGCGATTGATCCGGCGAGAAAAACAAATCCGACAAAAAAAGTTCCAAACATCCGGCCGCCAAAACGAACGAGATGATAAATGCCAACCAATCCTAAAATCGCCCAGGCAATCAGGAAAGCAAAATAAATATATAATAAAATGACAAGAGGAAATTCCATACCTTATTCTTGTGATGAGATACGCGTTCGACCTAAATGCCGATACGCCTGATCAGTTGCCAATCTTCCGCGATTAGTTCGATCAAGAAAACCCATTTGCAACAAATACGGTTCATATACTTCTTCAATCGTTGCCAAGTCTTCGCCGGTCGCTGCCGCAATCGTACTGATACCGACCGGTCCACCGGCGAACTTATCAATGATTGTTTCTAGAATTTTTCTATCGACCCGATCCAAACCGCTTTCATCGATTTCCAACAATGATAATGCGAGATCGCATAATTCCGGCGTTAATCGCCCGTCGCTTTTAACTTCGGAATAATCTCTGACACGTCGCAATAAACGGTTAGCCAAGCGCGGCGTCCGTCGCGAACGTTCGGCCAAGGCGCGCACGGCATTTTGTTCCGCTTCGATGCTCAATATTTTTGCGCTGCGAGAAACGATTTGTTCAAGATCTTCGATTGTATAAAAATCCAGGTGATGTGAAACGCCGAAACGATCACGCAATGGTGACGACAATAAACTGACCCGGGTCGTCGCTCCTATAATTGTAAACCTCGGCAAATCAATCCGCAACATTTTTGCCGATGGGCCCTTGCCGATAACGATATCAAGCCCGAAATCTTCCATAGCCGGATAAAGCACTTCTTCTACCGTCCGCGGCAAACGGTGAATTTCATCAATAAACAAAATATCGCCCGGATTCAAATTAGTTAAAATTGCCGCCAAATCGCCGGGTTTTTCAAGGGCCGGACCGGAAGTAACGCGCAAGCTCGAACCGAGTTCGTTGGCGATAACATGGGCGAGAGTGGTTTTGCCCAGTCCGGGAGCGCCGTACAAAAGCACGTGATCAATAGTCTCGCTGCGTTGCTTGGCCGCTGAAATCAAAATATCAAGATTCTTCTTTATATTTTCTTGACCGATATATTCAAGCAAGGTCTGCGGGCGCAACGTTAACTCGGCCGCTTCTTCGGCGCGCGGATCAATTACATTTTCTGGATCAACAATGCGTGACATATTAAAAGTAAAAAACAATATATAAGAAAAGGATCAGCAAATAATTAAACAACATAAACCATTTATTCGACCATCCAATACCGGAAAAATGAAACTCTGAGATCGGCCACAAAATTTTTGTTGGGAAAGACTTGCGACTATGCGTAAAAATATCCAACACAATATGAAAACCCCAACCGCAAAAGGCAATGGCTATCATCTGAAAACCCGCAACCCATAAGATTAAGAATACGATCAGCCAGATAACTAAGCTATGACACGCCGCATACAATTTCAAAACATAGGGCGGGAAAAGCGTGATCGGCGGTTTTTTAAAAAATAAAATCTTTCGCAAAAAAACCGAATTGAACATGCTGCCAAAACTTACTAAATCAGGCAAGACACCAAAAGCGGTTGCAAACATGCGTTGCTCTAATGGCGCGTCTTTAAAAACTAAATTTGTTAACAGGGCGTGTGAAATAATATCCATACTAGCTTGCTTTCAAAAAATCCCGGACAACATTTTTCGTATCTTCGGGAAAATCAGCCTGAAGCATCCAGCGCAAAAAAGTCGGATCGGTTTCGGCAACTGATTTGATAGTGCGTCCTTTGAATTTTGAAAACGCAAAATAAATTTCTCCGTCTTTGCGAAAGAACTTTCCTTCAGCATCAAGATAATCGCGACAGACTTCTTCATGAATGCGCTTAATTTCCGGGTAGCCATAACGCTTCACCTGTTCGGCGACAATCTCGGCAGTCGCCAAAACATCGGCTAAAGCATCGTGCGCATCAATGTGCTCTTTTCCGCAATACTGTTTGTAGGCATTGGCCAGGGTTCGCGGCTCCATATAATGGTAGATCAGTTTGGCATCAATAATATCCTCTGGTTTGTAGTTGAAATCAAAACCGGAACGACGAAATTCTTCGCGAATAAGCGGCAAATCAAATCCGGAAATATTAAAACCGCTATAATATGAATCTTTAAAGAGCTCCATGAGTGCCGGGGCTTTTTCCTGAAACATCGGTTCATTGGCCACCGTCTCATCACTAAAGCCGTGAACCGCCGCCGCTTCCGGCGAAATAGGTCGACCGGGATTTACCAAAAAACAATCCTGGACGGTCTTTCCATCAGGATATGAAATACTGTAGGCAATTTGAACTATTCTATCGTTAATAACTGACAAGCCGGTGGTTTCCAAGTCAAAGACAACAACGGGACGAGTAAGGCCAAGCGCTTGAGCAAGATTCTGTTTCATATACTGCATTATATCCTACCAATCATAAAATTGCACGGCCCGGTATGCGGCTTGCCAAAGCGCCTTAATAGTGGTAGCATTGGACTAGCATTAATTTATTAAAAACTCTGTCGTCTGACCGTTTCTGAGCATTGGATGTAATTTTATGCCTAAAGTTAGCAAAAGAATTCTAAATTTCGTTTTCTCTCTAAACTCTTTAAAGCGCTTGCTTAGCTAGCGTTTCTTTGGCTACTCGCATAAAGCTCCAATATTCATAGAATCGGCCAGCGGCACTACTTATATGCCGTATATTATTTATGTTAGTATCGCCGTCCTGGCCTTTGGCGCGGGCTGGTGGTTTAGAAAACAGCGAGCCTTAACTCAGGCCAATAGTGCCGAGTTGCACGCCGAAAAACTGTTAGCTGAAACAAAGACCAAGGAAAAACAAATCATGCTCGAAGCGCAGGACAAAGCGCTTAAGATCATTGATCAAGCCAAAGTTGACGCCGAAAAACAACGCCGTGAAGTTGCCGAAGTGCAAAAACGACTTGAAGAACGCGAAAACACCTTTTCACAAAAACTACTTGAACTTCAAGATAAGCAACAAAGCTTATACGACAAAATTTCGGAAATTGAAGAAGCCAAAGAACGCATCAAAAAAATCCGCGAAGAGCAGAGCGCTGCTTTGGAAAAAATTGCTTCGCTTACCCGCGATCAAGCCGTTGAAAAACTTCTTGAACGTGTCGAAGTGGAAAGCAAAGAAGCTCTCCAATCACGTTTGAAAAAACTTGATGATGAAACAAGTGAAGCTATGGAAGAAAAAGCTCGCGAGCTTGTTTCCGGTGCAATGCAACGCATCTCTTCAAACTTCATTGCTGAACTGACAACCACTACTGTTGATTTGCCAAGCGATGAAATGAAAGGACGCATCATCGGTCGCGAAGGACGAAATATCAAAGCCATCGAACAACTAACCGGCGTAGAAATTATTGTTGATGATACGCCGAACGCCATTACCGTTTCCGGTTTTTCAGCTATTCGCCGACATGTTGCGAAAAAAGCGCTTGAACTATTAATGAAAGACGGCCGCATTCATCCGACTAAAATTGAAGATGCCGTTGAACAAGCTAAAAAAGAATTAGCGGTTGATATTAAAAAGGCCGGCGAAGAAGCTTTGTATGAATTAGGAATTACCGGCTTTGATCCGAAACTTGTCCAAATTATCGGTCGTATGAAATATCGCACCAGTTACGGGCAAAACGCCTTGAAACACTCGGTTGAAGTTGCTCATCTATGCGGCATCTTGGCCGAACAATTAGGCGCTGATGTCAGCATCGCCAAGAAAGGCGGACTCTTGCATGATATCGGTAAGGCCGTTGACCATGAAGTAAAAGGTTCTCACCCGGAAATCGGCGGACAAATTGCTCGTAAGTTCGGTTTGAGTGAAGCGATTATCGCTCCGATTGAAAAGCACCATGATGACCGCCCGAATGACTTGATCACAGTTATCGTAAAAGTCGCCGATGCTATTTCTTCTTCACGTCCCGGAGCGCGACATGACAGCTTTGAACAATATGTTCAACGTCTTGAAGAATTGGAAAAGATTGCCACCTCTTTCGAAGGCGTTGAAAAAGTCTACGCCATCCAAGCCGGTCGTGAAATCCGTATCTTTGTCGATTCAAAAGAAGTCAGCGATACAAAAGCGCATGAACTTGCTCGAGACATTGCAAAAAAAATCGAAGCTGAGCTTAAATATCCTGGTGAAATTAAAGTTAACTTGCTGCGCGAAACTCGAGTTATCGAATACGCCCGTTAATACATGAGTCAAGAAAATCTTACTGTTTTATTTTTCGGCGATATTGTCGGACGGCTCGGCCGTCAGGCAATGAATCGAGTTGTACGCGAATGGAAAGACAAACATTCTGCCGATTTTGTTTTTGCTAACGGTGAAAACATAGCGCATGGCAAAGGTGTTACGCCAACAACCATTGCTGAAATTTTGGCGGCCGGCATCGATTATATTACGACCGGCGATCATTGCTTTGATCAAACAAGTACGGTTGAAGAATGCTACTCGAAAGAACTGCCCATACTTCGCCCGGCCAACTACGCGCCGGGAGCGCCGGGCAAAGGCTATACTATAATTCCGAGTTCCAAAGGAGATGTACTGCTTATTAACTTAATCGGACGTTCCTTTATGACACGTCATTATGAATGTCCGTTCCGAGCAGCTGATGCGATATTAGAAGGCTTTACAGACAAAAAGTTTTCTGCTATAATAATAGATATTCATGCTGAAACTACCGCTGAGAAAATCGCCTTGCGGCATTATCTTAACGGAAGAATCAGCGCCTTAGTAGGCACTCATACTCATGTCCCGACAGCTGATGAATCGATCAGCTCAAAGGGCACCGGGTATATCACGGATCTAGGAATGAACGGCGACGCCGACGGTGTTATAGGAGTAACAGCAAGCCCCATTATCGCCTCATTCCTGACTCAAACGAAAGTACCGCATGAACTGGCAGTTTCCGGAAGAACTCAGATCAACGCCCTTAAACTTGTAATTAATTCTGTAAACGGTTCATGCGTTTCAATCGAACCGCTTAGGGAAATAATCACCATTACTTTATAAATCGCTTTGAGCGTATGCGTTTTTTGCGTCGCTGGCGTTCTAAATCGCCTGCCAAACCAAATTTAGATCAGGCACTAGTCCTGCACCTTTCAAAATCTCGAATTCCGGGACCGCGTCAGCTTAAGTATGTCGGCAAATTTCTTTCACCGCTTGAACGAGTAATTGTCAGTTGCGCATTAATTGTCGCCTTTGGAGCCTTGTTATTTATGGGTGTCCTGTATTACCGCGCTCATATTGAATTGTTGCCGGCTGAAGGCGGAACTTATATAGAAGGCATTGTCGGCAATCCGCAGTATATTAATCCATTATACGCTTCGCTCAATGATGCCGATGCCGATCTTGAAAAACTTATTTTTTCTCGTCTCTTTACAAGAGATTCAGAAGATAAAATTGTCGGCGATCTTGCAGATTCATATACAGTATCTGACGGCGGAAAAACATACACTATAGTTTTAAAAGAAGCGCGTTGGCACGATGGCGATACGCTTAACTCCGATGACGTTGCTTTTACGTTTAATACAATTTTAAATCCGGATTACAAATCTCCGTTACGCGATCGCTTTAACGGTGTAAGCGTCAAGACAATTGATGACCGTACCGTTGTTTTTTCCTTAAGCGAAGCGTATCGCGATTTCCCTCGTTTACTTGATTTCGGAATTTTGCCATCAACAATTTGGGGAGCCGTATCTCCGCAAACCGTTCCGCTCGCTGAAATGAATATCAAACCGATCGGCTCAGGTCCCTACCGTTTAAAATCACTCACCAAATCAAAAACCGGAACGATCCGTTCCTACGTACTTGAACGTAACGAAGCGTATTATGGACAAATTCCGTATATCGATGAATTGACCTTTAAATTTTTCCCAAGCGCCGAAGAAATGATCGCGGCGCAAAATAACGGACAGCTTTCAGGTATGTCATATCTCGCATCAGGTGATATGGAAACTATTGTCGCTAAAAATTCCTTAGATTATCACCAATCAGCTTTACCGGAATTAACATCGCTTTATTTCAACCTTAAAAGCAAAGGCGTAACCGCCGATCTCAAAGTCAGACAGGCGCTATCCGCAGCAATTGATCAAGGATCGATTGTTGAACATAGCGTCGGCCGTTGGGGTATTCCTGCAAAAACATTTATTCCTTCCTTCATGCCGGGAGCGAAAGATATTTTTAGTAGCGATCCAAACCGCGTTACTGATTTACTCAAAAGCGCCGGCTGGGAAAAGATCGGCGAACAATGGAAAAAGAAAGATCTTGCATTGTCAGTTACCATAGCGGCGAGTGAAAATGACAAAGCGGTTGCTGAAGCCGTTCGCAGCGCTTGGCAAAGCTATGGCATTGAAACCAAGCTTATTATTCAAGACGCCGAAGAACTCGCTGCCGGGGCGGCAACTAATCGTCAATTTGAAGTTCTTCTTTATTCGGTTGAAATTCCGGGCGGCGATCCATACTTCAGTTGGAAGTCGACGAGCGCCGCAAACCTGAGCAGCTGGTCACGCAAGGATGTCGATACTGCTCTTGAAGAAGCCCGGCTCGTTCCTAATGATGACGAGGCTGCTAAGCGTTACACGACATTCCAATCAGCTGCGCTTGAAGACATTCCGGCTATTCCGCTATTCTGGAAAGCATACGTCTATCCGCAAAATAAAAAAGTAAAAGGTTTCTCTCTTTCATTCCTTGATGATCCGTCGGAACGGGTTTCCAATGCCGCTCATTGGTATATCCGCACCCGCCGCAGCTTCAAGTAAATTGTTAGCTAGCCGAAGTGGCGAAACTGGTAGACGCGCAGCGTTCAGAGCGCTGTGGGGGCAACT
>CAZVMF010000005.1:0-51852 GCA_964628045.1 uncultured Gammaproteobacteria bacterium | reverse complement strand
GGATCATGGTTCTATAACCAGCCGAATAATTGGCTGCAATTCCAGGTCGTAATGATAGGAGATGCAAAGGTTATCGTAATTGAACCGTGCCTAGCAACAAATTGGAAAAAGATTGAACTGAATACTAAAACAGGTTCGGTTACAATTTATTAATCAGTACATTTTAAGTTTAAAAGAGGAACCCCGTACAATTGTGTACGGGGTTTTTTAATACGTGGAATTTGTGCTACAGTGGCAATATGAACTTATATATCAGTACAGCAAGTCATTCCGATATCGTTTTGGAATTACGAGAGGGGAGCGCGGTAGTCGCACGCCGTTCTTTTGAGGCGTCTCATCGACAATCGGAAAAGCTTTTGCCGGCGATTGAAAACTTGCTTCAACAGAATAAACAAAGCCTAAGCTCTATCAAGGGCATCATTGTTGAAGATAAGGGTTTGGGCTTTACAGCTTTGCGCATTGGCATCACTACGGCCAATGCTTTGGCCTATGCCTTAGGCCTTCCGATCTCAACCCCGACCACGAAGAAGCTTGGTATTGTTCGCCCAATTTATACACGAGAACCGAGTATCACGACAAAGAAAAAATAAGACCATTTTCACAAAGTTTTTTAAGCAGCTGTGCATAAGTGCCGGCTGTTTTTATTTTGTTGAAAAAATATAAGAAATATAAGCATTTTAGCAGTGGAGAACTATGATTGACTGGAGTGGAAAAATGGTGTAAAATTAAATAGTAAAGGGGAAAAGTGGGGAATTGTGGATAACCATAAACCACTCCTAAAATCTCATGTTTATAGGTGAATATAATCACAGCTTGGATGACAAAGGACGGCTCGCTATACCGGCTAAGTTTCGCGTATCACTGCGCGGCGGAGCGGTAGTGGCAAAGGGACTGGATAATTGTTTGGTAATTTACCCTAAGAAAGAATGGGAGAAGTTGGCGACGAAGATTTCATCACTCCCGTTTAACAAGAAAAATGACAGAACTATGGCTCGTTTTATTTTAGCCGGCGCCACTGAGGCAGACTTTGATAACCAAGGTCGTATTACTCTGCCGGATTACTTGCGATCATTTGCCAAGCTGCATAAGAAAGCTGTTATCGCCGGTTTATACAGCCGTTTGGAAATTTGGGATGAAAGCGCTTGGAATAAATACAAAATCAGTACAGAACGCCAGACCAATCAGATTGCCGAAGCCTTAGGAGAAATTTAACAATAAATAGTAATTTCATGTACCGCCACATTCCGGTAATGCTTAACGAGGCGATTGAATATCTAAATCCTCAGCCCGGGCAGATTATTGTCGACGGTACGTTGGGCGGAGGCGGATATACATTTGAAATTGCAAAGCGAGTGGGGCCGAACGGAAAAGTAATAGCGACGGATTTGGATGATGCGGCCATTGAACATGCCAAATTAAAGATTGCCCGCGAGGGCTGCGAGAATGTCATTGTCAGGCAAGCAAATTTCAGCGAGCTGCCGACAATCGTCGAGGAAGAGCTGGCTGCGGAGCCGATCAAACGGCTCCACGGCATTGTTCTCGATCTTGGATTGTCATCAGCCCAATTGGAAGATGAGACACGTGGATTTTCCTTTTTAAAAGATGCGCCATTAAGTATGGCATTCGGTTCACAGATTCAATCACGCCGTACCGAAGGAATTATCAATTTAACGCCGGTTGAAGGACTTTCAAAAATTTTTAGAGAGTTTGGAGAAGAACGATACGCGAATTCAATTGCGCGCTCCATCATCGCCGTGCGACGCGAGCACCCAATTAGAACAACCAAAGATTTAGTTGAAGCGATTCATAAAGGAGTTCCGGCAGTCTACCGTCGTCAACGAATCCATTTTGCGACAAGAACTTTTCAGGCGTTGCGAATTGCAACTAATCAGGAATTAGAAAACTTAAGCACCTTACTCTCGACACTTCGACCGATATTGAGAGCAGACGCTCGAATCGTTATTATCTCATTTCATAGTCTTGAAGATCGGATAGTGAAACAGTTTTTTAAACAAGAGGCAAAAGATTGTATCTGCCCGCCGCAAGCTCCTCTTTGTGTTTGTGATCATGAGCCATGGCTCAAGATTATAACCAAGAAAGCCGTAGCGGCAACCGATGAAGAAGTATCTAGAAATCCACGTTCCCGCAGCGCAAAGCTCCGCGCCGCACAAACCCTAACTATATAAAAAATAAAAATAAAAATATGACTCAAGCCCCTGTTCGTTCGCTGTTTCTATCACGCCTCAATCGATTCTTAACGGTGGCAGTGATTATAACAGCGTTTGCTCACTTTTTAGTGGTGAATGCGCTTTCAATTAAAGGTTTTGTTTTTAAGGATTTGAAAATGAAGGCAAATGATCTAGTTGCTGAGCATCAGCAAATGGAAAGCGCAGTTAGTACGCTTGCCTCTTATCAGAGTTTGAACCCTCGGATTCAATCAATGCATTTGGTAAGTGCGGATACGGTAACATATTTAAGCTGGGATCAGGCAATGGTTGCACGTAAATAAAAAGGGGATTATGATGAGATTTTCGCATCAGAAAAAACAAGTTGAAATACCATCAAGCGGCCGAGTAAGTTTTATCGCGGCGCTTGTTTTTTTATTATCGCTTGGCTTGATTGTACGATTAGGTTATTTGCAAATTGCGAAAAGAGGGTATTTTGAATCCGTCGCCGCTAATCAGCATAAGACCTCGTATGAACTTTTACCTGAACGAGGTAAAATTTTTATTCAGGACAATGTATTTAGCGCGAATCCCGCGTTATATCCGATTGCCGTTAATAAAGATTTTGCTTTGCTTTACGCCGTACCTAAAAAAGTAACTGAACCGGATCTTGTTTCTGAAAAGTTGTATGAGTTTTTTAAAAAAGATTTAATTGAAAAAGAAGTTGATGCTGCGATAAAAAAAGAAAGAGAAGATAGTTTTAAGGCTGAGCTTGAAGCGGTTTCGACTTTGCCGGAAGCAGAACGTCCAGCAAAGGAGTTAGAAATAAAAACGAAGCAACAGGCACTGCTAGTCGATCCTTTATATTTGGATCTTCAAAAAACAAAGCGCGAAGATATGATTCGCGAAGGTAAAGAGCAGGCAATTAAGAATTACATGAAATCACTTGATTTGGAAGATGACGAGTATGAACCGATCGAACGAAAACTAAGCGACGAGACCTTGAAAAAGTTTTATCTATTCCTGTCAGGCCGAACTGACTTGAGTGTTGATGATTTGATAATGAAGGATGAAAAAATGTTAATCGCCAAAGAAGAAAATAAAGAGTTACAACTTGAAGGATTTGGTTATACGCTCGCACCGTTTCGTTTATATCCGGAAAATAATATTGGAGCAAATATTTTAGGTTTTGCCGGCTATGAAAACGAAGAACAGCACGGGAAGTATGGTTTGGAAGGATTTTTTGATCAAGAATTATTCGGAAGCTATGGTTCGGTCAAGGGAGAGAAGGGCGCCGGCGGATTATTGATTGTTAATGATCGGCAATATACTAAAAAAACCGACGGATCGAGTTTGATTTTAACAATTGATCGTTCGGCGCAATTTACGGCTTGCAAGATGCTAGATGAAGCTGTTTCCAAATACGGGGCTGATGGCGGCAGTGTCATTATTGTTGATCCGAAGACCGGGGCCATACTCACCATGTGTTCGGCGCCGGATTTTGATCCAAATAATTATCAGGACGTTTCGAATATTAAAGTCTTTAACAACCCGGCAGTGTTTGACCAATATGAGCCGGGATCTGTCTTCAAAGCAATTACCATGGCGGCCGCCTTGGATGCAGAAAAAGTAACACCGGAAACAACCTATCAAGACAGCGGTCAGATTATGATTAAGGGTTGGCCGAAACCGATTAAAAATTCAGATTTTGAAACCCATGGCGGACACGGCAAGACAAATATGGTTACAGTTCTTGAGCAATCGTTAAATACAGGCGCGATTTTCGCCATGCAGCAAGTTGGCTATGGTGGCTTTGCGGATTATGTTAAACGCTTTGGCTTTAGCGAGAAAACCGGTATTGAGTTGGAAGGAGAAAGTACCGGCAATATTAAAAGTATCACCGGATTGCGTGTAAAAGATATTGCGGCGGCAACCGCATCATTCGGGCAGGGTATTACGGTAACACCGTTGCAAATGATCATGTCATATGCGGCTATTGCAAATGGCGGCGTCTTGATGAAGCCGTACATTGTTAAAGACGTGGTTGCAGCTGACGGAAAACGCTATACAACAACTCCGACGCAAATACGGCGTGTAATTTCGGAACGTAGCGCCGGTATTTTATCAGGCATGCTTGTTAATGTTGTTGAGAACGGACACTCGAAAGCTGTAAAAACTCCGGGTTATTATATTGCCGGTAAGACAGGTACGGCCCAGGTCGTTAATCCAAGCACCGGAACCTATAGCAGTCGCTATAACCATACTTTTATCGGATTTGCACCAGCTAACAATGCCAAGTTTGTCATATTAACCAAGCTTGATAATCCTCATGCCGTGTATGCCGAAAGTACCGTTGTGCCATTGGCTCGCGATATAACAAGATTTTTATTAAATCACTGGGAAGTTAAGAAAGATCGACCGATTGAAACTTCTCCTAAGAAGTAGTATAGTAAGCACGATGTTAAAAATATTACAGTATATATTAGGCTTTTATGCCAAGCGCATTATAGCCTTACATAAACCGCAGATTGTCGGAATTACCGGCAGTGTCGGTAAAACGAGTGCCAAAGAAGCCATTGGTAAGATTTTGTCTGCCCAATTTAATGTACGTGAAACCTATAAAAATTATAATAATGAAATCGGTTTGCCGTTAACAATTATTGGCGAAGCGAGCGCCGGAAGGTCAATTTCGGGCTGGTTAAAAATTTTTAAAAAAGCTCGAACACTCTCTAAGAAAAAAGATATTTCATATCCAGATATTCTGATATTAGAAATGGGCATTGATCATCCCGGCGATATGAATTATTTAACAAGTATTGCTAAGCCGTCCCGTGCCGTAATTACTAAATTAGGACAAGCTCATTTAGAGTTCTTTAAATCAATTGAAGATTTGCATGCTGAAAAACTCAGATTAGCACATTCACTTTATGAAGAGGGATGGATAATTTATAATGCCGATGATGAGCGCTTGGTAAAAGCCGTTGAAAAAATAAATACACAAGCAATCGGATTTGGATTTTCAGAAAAAGCACAAATTCAAGCCGAACATCTCTCGTTCAGTATTGATCAGTCCGGAGTCTGCGGCCAGAGTTTTAAACTTGTCTATAACGGTTCATCAATCCCGGTATTTTTGTCAGGCGTTCTGGGAAGACCGGCGGTTTACGCCGCCCTGGCGGCCGCGGCAACCGCTTCAAGTTTTAATATGAACGGATTGGAAGTTGCCGAAGCGATTCGCACGGTAAAGCAACCGGCCGGTCGAATGCAACTTATTGAAGGCATTGAACATACGTTGATTGTTGATGATACGTATAATTCATCACCGGATTCGGTGTTTGAAGGCCTGCATGCGCTTGAACAAATTCCAAAGGAAAAAAGAAAACGTTTATGGGCTGTCCTGGGTTCAATGAAAGAATTGGGAGCGTTAAGTAAGCGAAGTCATGAAGAAGTTGCGCTTGCTGCGGAAAAAATTTCTGATTTTGTTATTGCTGTTGGCGAAGAAGCGAAAATGATTTCAGAAACATTAAGCAATTCGTCCGTTCATTCGATGTGGTTTACTAATTGCGAAGAAGCGGCGGACTATATAGAAGCCGAAATAATGGCCGATGATTTGTTGTATATAAAAGGATCACAGGCAGCCAGAATGGAGAAAATAGTTAAGCGATTAATGGCTAATCCTCAAAAAGCCCATGAATTACTCGTTCGTCAAGAGAAAGAATGGAAATAGTGCTATAGTGTAGTAACAAGGAGAGAGTGCAAGCGTTTAAATACTGCACTCTTATTTTATATCTACACTATGAATAAACTATCATACTTTCTTCTTCTAAGCTTTTTCTGTAGTATTCTTAATGTTACGTCTATACAAGCGGCCGAAGTACGACCGATTGTTTTTCCAGTAATTGGGCCTGTGTCGTATTATGATGACTTTGGTGCTCCACGTGTTGGACATACGCACGAAGGAAACGATTTGATGGGAAGAAAAATGTTGCCATTAGTAGCAGCGGTTGACGGTGTAGTCAGCTGGGTTCAATATCCGCAGCCTGATTGGGGTTATGCGATTTCATTGCGTGACAGCGACGGATATCAGTATTGGTATCTTCACGTTAATAACGATAATCCCGGAACCGATGACGGTTTAGGCGATGGATTGCATGCCTACGCGCCTGATGTCATTAACGGAGCAAGTGTGGTTAAGGGACAGTTAATTGGTTGGATGGGAGATAGTGGAAATGCTGAAGGAACAACCGCTCACTTACATTTTGAAATTCATACACCAAGCGGAACACCTTTTAGTCCGTTTGAGAGTTTGCGCGCAGCCGCTAAAATTACAAGTCCGGTATCAGCACCAAAACAAACGTACGAAATGTTACCGTACGAAAATTTTAAAGGCGGCGCTTCAGTTGCTCCGGGAAATTTCGGTATTGGAGCAAGCATTGTTACCGGCGCCGGGCCGGGCGGCGGACCATTGGTAAAAACACTTTCGAGTGATGGAACGATCATCAGCCAATTCTTTGCCTATCCTGCCGGATTCAAAGGTGGCGTTGATGTTGCGGCTGCAGATATTGATGGCGATGGAACTGATGAAATCATTACCGGGGCCGGCCCGGGCGGTGGACCGCAGGTTAGAATCTTAAGCGCTAACGGCACGCCTCGCTTTAGCTTCTTTGCTTATCCATTGTCATTCCGAGGCGGCGTTCGCGTCAGTGCGGGAGACGTTGATAATGACGGCAAGGCGGAAATCATTACGGGTGCCGGACCTGGTGGCGGACCGCATGTTCGAGTTTTTAAGGCGGACGGAACTCCTATGAGCGGATTTATGGCTTATGCACTGACATTCCGCGGCGGCGTTGACGTTGCGGTAAAAGCAAGTTCTTTGGGTTCAGCCGCACGAATTGTTACTTCGCCCTTAAGCAAGGGCGGACCGCATGTGCGGACGTTTGATAGTGTAGGAAATCCCGACGCTTCATTCTTTGCGTATCCCGATACCTTTGGCGGCGGCGTCAAAGTTTCAGTAATCAGTAACCCAAGCTTATTCGGTAGCTTTCAGATCGTTACGGCACCGGCTTCAAAAGGGGGACCGGATATACGCGTCTTCAGTTCAACTGGATCTATTACAAGCAGTTTAAAAGCGTTTGAACCGTGGTGGAGAGGTGGCTACGAAATCGGCGCGACCGCGAGCGGCGCTGTCTATATCACAGCTGACGGACGCCGGGCTTCGATTCGTACAGCCGGAGGCACTACCTATGGAAACAATAACAACAACAATAATAACTGGGGCGGCGGTAGAGGACGATGGTGGGGAAGAGGAGATTAAGAAAAAAATTAAATATCAAAAAAGCCAGTCCCGAGGGATTGGCTTTTATCTTTTAAGACTCTTTATTTTAGTCTTGAATTTGTGTTGAGCGTAATTTTTTAATTCGTTCTTTATTTTACGCTTTTTTAGCTTGCTTGGTCCGGGCTCATAATGAACCCTAGTTTCCTTTTCTATTTCGAGAAGATTTTGCATATCAGCCGCTAACTCCTTAATTAAGTCGTCGGCTTTATTTTTTTGCTTTTCACGATCTTCCCATGAATCAAGAATAATAACTTTATGAGGCAGCCCAAGAGAATCTATTTTCTTTTGCGCTATCATGCAAGCATACACATAAGTGGCATGATCGGGGAAGTCGCCGATCAAGATAATATCAAGTCCTTTCTTCAAGCGAGTTCTCCTTTTTAAATGTTCGTATTAGAATAATACAATAACATTTTTAAGATAACTTGTCAATAGTGATTAATTTGGACCTGGTTTTACTGTTTTGCGGATGAATTTAGATGACATTGCAATGTCCACAATATGATGCTAATCTAAATATTAGATTAGTCTCGTAGCCGTAATGTGCTGCAACAGGGGGGCTAATCGTTCAATCAGGCCGGATAGCTCGTACTATTCGGTCTTTTCTTTTACAAAATCAAATTACCTCTCAAAGCAACTCTTCCCCCGACCTGGCTTAACTCACCCCTAACAACAACTCTTCCTCCGACCCGGCTCAACTCACCCCTAACCCCTCTCTACCCCTTCGGGGCAAAGAGGGGAATTGAAAATTTGTATTTTGATTTGTTCTATAACCGCTGGTAAATTGTTTTGAATGTCTTTGTTTGTAAATCTGATGATTATAATATTCTGTTGTTTAATAATGTTTTCTCTTTCTAGATCATATAGCTTATTATCTTTTAGATTGTGGATACTGCCATCAACTTCTATTCCAAGTTTCAAGGCTGGGCAGTAGAAATCCAATATAAAACCAGAAATTATATATTGTCTATGAAACTTAAGATTTAATATTTTTCTATTTCTTAGAGCTTGCCATAGTTTTGCTTCACTAGGAGTTTGTGCTTTTCTTAATTCTCTGGCCATTAATATTTTTTGTATTTTCATAAAAAAATTTAAAATTAAATATAAATACAAAATACCCCTCTTTACGCGTAGCGTAGAGAGGGGTTAGGGGTGAGTTGAGCCTAAACTATCTCATCAATTCGTTTCGCCAATTCCTTGTCTTTTTCAGTAACAATGTCGCCGGCGTCGTGCGTCGACAGCTTGATAGTCACCTTATTATAAGTATTGGACCACTCCGGGTGATGCTTTAATTCTTCGGCAATAGCGGCGACCTTAGTCATAAACGCAAAAGCTTCCTTAAAATCCTTAAACTCAAACTCCTTCACCAACTTATTATTTTGTTCTTGCCACATAATTTTTGTAGATAAAATATTGATAAAAAAGTATGCTCTGAATTAAAAGAGCAATAATATCCGGAATTAGAATATATAAGTCGTTTCTAATTGATGTATATATTACTCGAAAGATTAAAAGTAATGTTCCAATAATTATCATTACAAGTGAAAAACCTGATCTTTTCTCTTTATAATTTTTTATAATTTGGGTCGGCCACGCAATAAATAACATGGTAAACATGCTAATTGTTACTAGGGCTCCAAATAAGTGTTCCATATTGTTTGTAGTCCCAAGGGGAATCGAACCCCTATTACCAGGATGAGAACCTGGTGTCCTAGCCGTTAGACGATGGGACCAAATTATTTTTTTAACCCAAAATTGTTCCAATCAAATCCTTATAACCGCGCATGAATTCTTCCGAGCTCATGGCGTTTTTTCCTTCAAGCTGCACGCGGCGGATAATGAGCGAGCCTTCGCCACACTGCACCGCGAGCGTTGAATTATAAATGAAAGTCTTGCCGGGTTTATGCATTGTCAGTCCGACAATAGTCGGATCAACTTCTAATATCTTTATCTTCTTGCCGCTGATCCATGTCCAGGCCGAAGGCCAGGGCGTCATCGCCCGTACAAAGCATTCTATCTCTTTTGCCGCTTTTGTCCAATCAACAAGCCCGTCATTCTTATCAAGTCGTCCGACATAATTAGCCAGGCTTTCATCCTGAGCTTGCGGAGCGATCGTGCCTTCAAAATACTTTACCAATGTATTAGGCAAAAGCGCCGCGCCGGCTTTAGCCATTTTTTCTCCAAGGCTTCCGGCCGTTTCCTCCGGTGCTAACGCAAACGAGGTTTGCGCTAATAAAGGTCCGGTATCGAGATTCTTGTCCATGACCATGATCGTTACACCGCTTTCATCGTCATTATTAAGGATAGGAGCCTGTAGGACGGCGGCGCCGCGGTATTTAGGCAATAATGAGCCATGAACATTAACGCAGCCGAATTTAGGCAAGTTTAAGATGGCTTCAGGAATGATTTGCGCATAGGCAACAACAACAATCGCATCAAGTTGCAGATCGCGCAATTGATCAATGATTGATGATATTTTTTGCGGTTGCAAAACCGGAATATCGTGACCGATAGCAAAAGTTTTTATCGGCGGGGGAGTGAGTTCGAGTTTTCGTCCGGCCGGCATATCAGGTTGTGTTACAACAGTGACAACTTCAAAACGAGAATCATCTATGAGTGCTGATAAACAGGGGACGGCGATTAATGGAGTGCCGGCAAAGGCGATACGAAATGGTTTCATGTGTTTTAAACCGTATGGATATTTTTCGCTTTGTCGATAAACAAAATGCCATCAAGATGATCGATTTCATGTTGGATGATGCGGGCGAGTAAGCCGTTGGCTTCAATAGTACGCGCTTGGCCTTGTTCATCAATATAATTGCAGACCGTTTTCTTATGGCGCTTAACATCGCCGAAAGTTTTCGGGATTGAAAGACAGCCTTCTTCGCCCCATTCGCTAAGTAATGATTGCTTTTGGATAACCGGATTGAACATCGGCTTGGCTCCGTCATTGGTAAGCACGATAATAAGGCGGATATTCTTTCCAATTTGCGGCGCCGCCAAACCGACTCCGTCATTGGCGCGCATCGTTTCTTCCATATCGCGGCACAAACCCAAAAGACCCGGAATTTCGTTCAGGTCGATTTCTTTGGACCGTTCGCGCAAGCGGGGGTCAGGATTAAATACTAGCGGTAATATTTGGCTCATACTAGCCTAAGTATTATATAAATAGGCGGAAAAATCAACCCTCTACGCCCCAAAGCTCTAGTTTGCTATACTAAGTTTATATGAAACCCTCCGAACCCCTATCATTCAAAGATATTGTCAGTAATAAAAAAAGCGCTGTTAAAGCGCCGGCGTATGTATGGCAGGATTTGGCATTGAAAATTGAACGGGAATTGCATATCCCGGCCTTTAAGCGCAGTGCCGTGTTTAAGGTTTGTAAGGATTATCCACGATCGGTTATTGAACGTTGTCTTGCCGATACAAAAGAGCTTTGTGTCAGCGGTGATCAATGGAAGTATTTTTTTAAAGTTGTGGCTACGAGCGGCCAAGCGTATACAGCAGCGACAGGTGACCGACGCCAAATTGCGGATCATACTGCGAAACCGTAACATCAAATCCCACATCATTTAGGATACCAAGAAAAACGGCGAGACTCGGCATATCCTCGCAGGCCGCATCAGTGGCGGCTGATTCGCATTCAATAAGAGATTTATTGTCCGCAGTTTTTAAGATTTCGATCAAGCGTTGATCAAACTTTTTTGCTTTTGAAGAATAACCGGCCGGTGACTGCTTGCTTAAACGATGTGACAAGTCTGCTGAAACGAGTACGGCGATTTTTTTCCGTGAATCTAAAATAATTTTTTGAAGTTCATGCCCAAAGTTAACGGCGTTTGATAAGGCGACACGGGATGCAGTAATTGGAATGATTGGTTTGCGTGCGGCATCTTCAAGTAAGAGCAGGGGAATCGATGAAGCATAATCAAGACCCTTGTCAGCGACCACAAAAATAGGGAACTTCGTTTCAAGTTTTTCTCGCAGTGTTCCGATTAACTCAATGTCCGGACTAAATCGAACATCGGTAACAAGGTCGCCGAATAACTCAAAGTTTGCTTTATATTCTTCTGCGTTATGAATTGTGAATCCATTTTCTTTGGAAGGTCCCTTAGTTGTTAAAACAATAATGACGTCAGGTTGAACCGTGTTCAATGCTTCTTTAATTTTTTTTGCCGCTTCTTGAGTAACAGAAAAATGAACGGTATGTTCTTTGCCGATATTGGGAACAAGAAGAGGACTGTGCGGCATTACGGCCGCTAAAACTAGTGACATATATTAAAGAGAGCTCGCTACCGGCAAACCGTCGGCATGCATGCCGAGCAAACGATCAGAAACAATAAAGACGTTGCTCCATTTATAACCCAAGCGAGTGAAGGCTTCAGCTGACAATACTGCTCGTTTGGTACCGTTTTCAATAATATATACGGCCGGAGAACTGGCAGTGCGAACAATATCTCCGTCAGTTAAGCGAACAGGGTCTCCTAATGTATAGTTGGCAAGTTCAGCGGCGGTGCTTGGAACTATGCGTTTGCCTTTAAACTTTGTTTTTAACAATGAAGCATCGAGCAAGGGTTGCTTAACTCCTTCATTAACCCAGTAGACTCCGCCGGTCTTTCGATCTTGCAGCAGTGAACCGGTCGGATAGGTTGAGGTTGGTGTAAGTGCCGTACCTTCGGTGTACGAATTTAATTCAGATTCAGTGGCATTGATAATTTCGGCTGGATTAAAACCCATTTTTTTAAATGCTTCAGGATTAACAAAACGGCGCTTATGGTTATCAACTAACAAGTAGATTCTTCCGTTCGGAATGCGAACGATCGAGTATTGGGCGAATTTGATCGGATCTCCTGTTGGATATTTATCAAGGTCGGATTTAGAAACAATTTGAATACGTGACGGATCAAATCGTGATGTCAGGGCGCTACGTGTCAGGAACGCGCGTCTAACGCCGTTTTCAATAAGCCAGACGCCGCTTTCACCGCTGGCCTGAAGCAATGAACCGTTTAGATAATCTTGTGTGAAATAACGTTGCCAGATTTTCCAGAAGTTGTAATTGCCGTTATAGACATGAGGCGTGTAGTTATATAAAGCTGCTGTCGCTTGGTTTTGGGGGGTAACGATCATTGGATCGCGTCCGGTATTGGTAATGGTGTAGGTTTGCCCGGCTCGATACCGATAGAGCTGAGGATTGTCCATGTAATCTCGAAATTGCAAAGAGGCCGAGTTGATTTGTTTCCAGAGTCCGCGCCAACGTTCATTGCAACCGCCACCGTCCGGGCAACCATAGCCGGCAGCCCAGTCAAGCTGACTTTGGGTTGGGCTTGTATCTTCAATTAGGCTTTGTTCCTTTTGCAGCAAGACTAAAATGAATTGCGGATTGACGTGATTATTGATAGCTCGATCATAAATCGCTTGCGCGGCGCTCATCGTCAAACCGTTGGGGTCTGTTACGATATAGTTTGCGATATAGCCACCTTTCGCTCGTAAGAACGCGTCAATTTCAGTCAGGCTCATCGCGTTCTGATTAAGAATTTCTTCATCAGAAATAATGTTCTCGGCATTAAAATCCGCATATGCCGCCGAGCTTGCGAAAAAGCTGCCGGAAATAATGAGAGCGAGAATGCTTATATAATATTTGAAGCGCATAATTGTTTTGATAGTATATCGTAAAAACGGCTTTTAGACAATTTAAAACACCGTTATATAAAGATAACGGTGTTTTAATGTTTTTATTTCACTGAAACCAATATTTTATTTTTTAAGTCAAGAGAAATATTGACTTTATCGCCATGTTTAACGCGTCCGGCGACGATCTCGGAAGCAAGTTCATTCAAGATCATATTTTGAATTACGCGCTTAAGGGGACGGGCGCCGAATGTTTTGTCAAAACTTTTTTCAGCCAAAAGCTGCTTAACATTTTTTGCAATGCGGATTTTGATATCCTGATTGCCTAAGCGCTTTTCAACTTTCTCGAGTTCAAGGTCGATAATCTTAACAAGGTCTTCTTTGAGCAAGCTCTTAAATATTACAATCTCATCAATACGGTTTAAGAATTCAAGTTTGAAATGTGAGCGTAAAATTTTATCAATTTTTTCTCGCATTTCTTCCTGCTGAATCACTTTGACTTTTTCCGCATCGGATTGATCGGAAAAACCGATTGAGTATTCACGAATAACTTCATTGCCTAAGTTCGACGTCATGATAATAATCGTATTTTTGAAGTTAACAGTTCGGCCTTTGGCATCGGTCAAGCGACCGTCATCCAATATTTGCAAGAGAATATTGAAAACTTCCGGATGAGCTTTTTCAATTTCATCAAAGAGAATAACGCTATACGGCTTGCGGCGAACACGATCGGTCAATTGTCCGCCTTCATCATAACCGACATAGCCAGGAGGGGAGCCGATCATTTTTGAAACGCTGTGCTTTTCCATATATTCGGACATGTCCAAACGAATTAATGAACTTTCGTCATTGAACATAAAGCCCGCCAAGGCTTTGGCTAATTCTGTTTTACCAACACCGGTCGGCCCGACAAAAAGGAATGAGCCCATCGGTTTTTTTTCTTCATTGATTCCGACGCGCGAACGGCGGATGGCATTGGCGACAAAACTGATAGCGGCGTCTTGTCCGACTACGCGCTGCTGCAATTCTTCCTCGGCTCGTGCCAGTTTCTTTACTTCTGATTCAAGCATTTTTGTAACCGGGATGCCTGTCCAACGAGCTACGACGCGCGCAATATCTTCCTCGTCAATTTCTTCTTTAAGGATTTTTTCTCCGTTTGTGTTTAATTTATTTAATTCATTCTCTTCTTTCTTTATTTTTTTCTCGCATTCCGGAATAAGAGCATAGCGAATTTCGGCAACGCGAGTTAGATCATCGCCCTTGCGTTGAATCGTATCAGCTTGCGCTTTGAGTTCGTCAATTTGATTTTTGTAGGAACGAATACGGCTGATAATATCCTTTTCGTTTTGCCAGCGTACTTCAAGTTGCGCGGCTTTTTCTTTTATATCAGACAATTCTTTATTAAGGAGTTTAAGCTTGGCATCATTGCGTTTATCGCGAATAAGGCCGGCTTTATTGATTTCCATACGCCGTATTTCTTTCTTTAAGACATCAAGTTCTTCAGGAGAGGAGTCAATGGCCATACGCAAAGCCGAGGTTGCTTCATCCATTAAATCAATCGCTTTATCAGGTAGAAAACGATCGGCAATATATCGAGATGAAAGTTTTACGGCCGCGACGACGGCTTCATCGGTAATTTTAACGCCATGGTGCAATTCATACTTATCTTTAACTCCGCGTAAAATTGAAATGGCGTCTTCTTCCGATGGTTCACTGACATAGACCGGCTGAAAGCGACGTTCAAGCGCCGCGTCTTTTTCAATATATTTTTGATATTCTCTTGTTGTGGTCGCACCGATAGCGCGCAAGGTTCCGCGTGACAGAGCCGGCTTAAGCATATTGGCGGCATCGGCGGCGCCGTCAGCTTGTCCCATGCCGACAATGGTGTGAAGCTCATCGATAAATAAAATAATGCGGCCCTCATTGGCTTCAATTTCTTTTATCAGGGCCTTGAGTCGATCTTCAAATTCGCCGCGGAATTTGGCGCCGGCAATTAAGGATCCGAGATCAAGCGAAATTAATTCTTTGTTTTTCAAGCTTTCCGGAACGTCGCCGGAAATAATGCGTTGCGCCAACCCTTCAATGATTGCGGTTTTTCCGGTTCCGGCTTCCCCGAGCAGTACAGGATTGTTTTTTAAACGCCGAGAAAGTATTTGCATGACGCGTTTAATTTCTTCATCGCGACCGATTACCGGGTCAAGTTTATTGTCGCGTGCCATGGCCGTTAAATTGTTTGTATATTTTTCAATGACACGGAAACGAGTTTCCGGTTCTTGGGAATCAACTTTTTTATTTCCACGAACTTTTTTAATTGCGGCAAGCAATTCCGCTCGGACCAAGCCTTTATCAAGTAAAATTTTCTGGCAGGCTGACTTAACTTCGAGCATGGCCAAAAGAATATGTTCGGTTGAAACAAATTCGTCATCCATTTGATTGGCTTCTTTCATCGAACGCTCGACAATGCCGGCCATTTCAGTTGTGCCTTGAACCATGCCGACCGGAGCTTGTACTTCAACTTTTGGCAGTTTCTCGATCTCTGATTCTGATAATTCGCGTAATTCTTCGGTATCAATACCAAGGCTTTCAAGGATCGGCTTAACGAGCCCGTCACTTTGTTCCAATAGAGCCAAAAGCATATGCAGTCCGCTGATGTACTGCTGGCCGTATTCTTGGGCAATAACCTGGGCGTTAATTATGGCTTCTTGTGATTTGTGGGTGAATTTGTCTAGCATACTATGTTTAGTGAATATGTGATAACTTAGCACTCCTATTATAAGACTGCTAATATTAATTGTCAATCCAAGCTACTTGGCCTATACTGAAATAGTAATAATCTGCGCTAATTTTACCTTTTTCGACAGATATGGACAAGACCTTTATTTTAGGTGTACCGATAACTGTCGCGACTCCGAACGAGCTTTCCAAAGCAATCCGTCGTTTGTTATATCGTCGACGCGGACATATCGTTACACCAAACCCGGAATTCTTGCTCCTGGCCCAAAAGCACCAGGAATTTTTTTCTGTGCTGGAAAACGCCGACTTAAGTATTCCTGACGGTATCGGTTTAAAATTTGCTGGTTGGTTAAAGGGGGTAAATCTGCACCGCTACAGCGGTTCAAACTTGGTAAAATACTTGCTTGATGTTGCAAACCAAAAACGAGGACGAGTGGCGGTCGCTAATTGGCGTAATGGTTTATCAAGCAATGAAGAAATTGTTGAGGCGATAAAAAAACGTCATCCTCATTTAAAGACGTATGTGTTTTCTTTGGATCGCGATAATTTTAGTTATGACGTGAAACGGCTAAAAGCCTTTCAGCCTGATATTGTTTTTGTAAGTCTTGGCGCACCTTCACAAGATATTTTTATTCGCTCGCGTTTATTAAAAGATCTTCCGACGATTCGTTTGGCGATGGGAGTGGGCGGAAGTTTTGATTTCTTAACCGGTAAATTAAAGCGCGCGCCTGCAATTGTACAGTTGCTTGGCTTTGAATGGTTATGGCGCTTAATCAAGCAACCGTGGCGTATCAAGCGCATATTTAACGCTGTTGTTGTTTTCCCGCTTTCGGTTATTGAATGGGAGATACGCCGTTTTCGCTACCGCAAGAACGTCGCTGCCTTTATCGTTAATAAGAACAATGAAGTGTTGCTTTTGAATCCGATCCGTTCACAAGCTCATTATTGGAGCTTGCCGCAGGGCGGAGTTGAAAAAAATGAAAGCATTGAAGAAGCGATTCGAAGAGAAATTAAAGAAGAAACCGGTTTAACCGAATATTCAATTGTCAGTTCGCATCTTAATATTTATAAATTTGATTGGCCGAAATATTATACGCTTCATGGATACAAGGGCCAGCGCCAAAGCTTGTTTATTATTAAATATAATGGTAAACCAAGTGCAGTTAAAACCAATCGTTTTGAACACCGTCGCTACCGTTGGGTTTCAGTAGACAGCTTATTGCAAACGGTGAGTCGTACACGACGAGAACAGTATGAACTATTTTTGAAAAAGTATTATGAATCAATCGGAAAATAATAAACAACGTATTGTGTTAAGTGGTGGCGGAACCGGTGGATCGGTAACGCCGTTATTGGCTATTGCCGAATCATTAATGGAAAAATTTCCAGAGCGTTTTGAATTTCATTGGATTGGTACGGCCACAGGTATTGAACGCCGCATGACCGATAGTTATTCGTTTACATATCACGCAATCGCTGCAGGAAAGTTGCGACGATATTTCTCCGGACAGAATTTTATTGACATTATTAATATTATCGCCGGTTTTTTTCAATCTCTCAATATATTAATAAAATTAAAGCCATCATTAGTAATCAGTGCCGGCGGCTTTGTAACCGTGCCGCTTGCCTGGGCCGCTAAATTACTTGATATACAAGTATTGATTCATCAACAAGACATTCGTCCGGGCTTGGCGAATAAATTGATGGCCCCGTGCGCAACGACTATCACGACTGCGTTTGAAAAAAGTCTTTTGGATTATGGCGAAAAAGCCCGCTGGATCGGAAACCCCATTCGTAGTGCTTTTAAAAATCTTTCTCCCAAAGAAACCGAGAGTAATCAGATTTTAGTATTAGGCGGTGGAACCGGCTCAGAGTCATTAAATAGATTTGTAAAAAATAATATTGAGAAGATTCTTGAGTTTGGTAAAGTTGTTCATATTACCGGAAAGCATGATGTTAAATCGCAACTAACAAATGATCTGCCCGGTTATCAATCATATGATTTACTTGATACGGTTCATGTTGCCAAAGCAATTAATGATGCAGATTTAGTCGTGACCCGCGCCGGACTCGGGACCTTGTCGGAACTGGCGTATTTGGGTAAAGCAACAATTATTATTCCAATACCGCATTCGCATCAAGAAGATAATGCTCGCTACTTTGCGGCGCATGAAGCGGCCTTTGTGCTTGATCAAGAATATTTGAATGATGAAGTATTTGTCGGCGGCTTGAAAAAGATGATACTTAATCCCGAGCAGCGGACAAAACTTGCTTCTAATATGAAACAGGCGATGAAGCAAGGAGCGAATGAAGGGATTGTACGATTAATTGACAGATTAGTATCGCCGTCATAGGATGTAAGCAATTATTTTAGAAGTTCATTAAGAAAGGAATATACATTGAATACTAATAATAAAAGGTCCACAATTCACTCTTCTGATGAAGTGTTCGGAAAGATACTTTTTAAAAAAACAGTAAAAGTTCCAAGAACCTTTACTGTTGAGGATGATATCATCCCGTTGGTTGTTCCGGCTAGTCCGAAAGATTTAGTTTTTGATTCAGAAAAAGAATATTTTTTTTACCCGGCAAGCGCGGGATTAAAATATTTTCCAACATCCTGGAATGTTTTTGAGTCACCCTGGAATTTTTTGCCAATCCGTCATGGCGGATTTGCTGCAAAGATCCAAATAACAACAGTTCATCGCTTTGGTTTTACCAATAAAGAAATTGTTGATATGTCCGGACAGTATTTTGGGACTGATGACCCTGAATTAGATCCTGTTTCCGAAATTTTTAATGAATATGCGCTTGGCATTGTGCACACTATGATGCGTGAAGATCCGGCATGCCTTGATGCGTACCGTAAAAATGGGCCTTGCCGAATTCTAATTCCGACTTTTCAGAATCCGCAGCGTTGTTCACGTAATGCGTATCATCATCCATTTATTACCTTGCAATGGGATGATGTGTATTTGTCGGAAACTGAACAAGATGAATTATATTCTTATTATAAAGAAACTATTCCTAATTTAAATCGTGAAATTAAACTCTGCGGTTGGCATTATGGTTTTATGCAGGGAGGTTTTTTCTGGGACCCAAAAGAACATGATGATCCGCCCGCTGATTTTCATATGTTTGTGGTTTCATAATTATTGATCTTTTTAAAAACCTCTTGTTACTTTGTGTTTCAAGGGGTTTTTTGTTAGGCTAAAGGTATGGACTTATCTAAGATCAAGACAATTTATATGATTGGCATAAAAGGCGTGGGAATGACCATGCTGGCTGAGTTTTTGGCGCACGACGGATTTAGCATTAGTGGCTCCGATACGGCTGAAACTTTTATGACTGATTCGGTTTTACAAAAGGCGGGGATTAAGGTATTCCAAGGTTTTGACGAATCTAATTTAAACGAAGATGCTGATTTAGTCGTGTACTCAACTGCGTATAACGAAACGAATAATGTTGAATTGAATAAAGCAATTGCTAAGAAAATGAAAGTGGCAACATTTGCTCAAACTTTAGGAGAAGTATTTAATGGCCGTCACGGCGTTGCCGTTTGCGGCTCGCACGGCAAGACTACGACAACCGCCTGGCTTGGTTACGTCCTAGCTGAATGCGGAATCAAATCAAACGTCATGGTCGGCGCGCAAGTTCCGCAATTTGGCGGAGCGAGCTTAACGGGCGATTCAAATTATTTAGTGATTGAAGCTGACGAGTATCAGAATAAACTTCAATACTTTAATCCAAAAATGATTTTACTCAATAACATTGATTTTGATCATCCTGATTTTTATGAAGACGAAGCGGCGTATGAACAGGCCTTTATCGAGTTTATTTTTAAATTACCAAAATCCGGAATCTTAATTGCCAATTTTGACGATGAAATCGTGAAACGACTGAGCAAGGCGTACTGTCATGCTCGTATTATCGGATATGGCAAAAGCGATGATGCCGATTATCGCATTTCGGGGATTGAATGGGACGGACAAAAACAATATTTTAAATTACAAATGCGTGATGATGAAGGACTCTCTGATGTAGGAGAATTTTCAATTTTGTTAAACGGGGAGCATAATGTTCATAATGCCGCTGCCGTTATCATCGCCGCCATCGAATTAAACGCCGATTTACATCTTATCCGTCGCGCGGTCGGAGAATTTACCGGTACCGCTCGCCGTATGCAAAAAATGGGCGAGTTTAATAAGGCGATTATTATTGATGATTATGCTCATCATCCGACTGAAATCAAAGCGACGCTTCAGGCGCTTAAACAAAAATACGACAATAAAAAATTGCGAATTGTGTTTCATCCGCACACCTTTAGCCGCACGCAAGCGCTTATTGATGATTTTGCCAAAAGTTTTTCAAAAGCCGATGAAGTAATCGTATTGGATATTTATAGCTCGGCTCGCGAAGAAAAAGGCGAAATCACCGGGGAACAGGTTGCCGAATACATTTCGCAAAATCTCGGCCCTAAAAAACTTGTAAAATATCTCGGTACTTTGGATGAAGTTGAACATTACCTGCGAACAACGGCTATGGAAGGAGATCTTATACTCTTAATGGGAGCAGGGGATGTCTTTAGAATCGGTGAACGTTTAGTTTCAAGACCTCAATAAATAAAAGATGATTGAAGAAAAAATAAAAAATAATTATCCATTGGCAAATTTTTCAACCTTTAAAATTGGCGGACCGGCTGAATATTTTGTTGAGCTCGAGACTAAAGAAGAAGTTGAAGAAGCGTGGATTTGGGCAAAGGAAAAAAATATTCCCATCACTATTTTAGGTGGCGGAAGTAATGTTTTGATTAGTGATAACGGAGTAAAAGGTCTCGTTATTAAATTGCATAATCAAACGTTAGAATGTAATGATACTGAAATAGTTTGTGGCGCCGGAGTTGTTGTAAAAGAGCTGGTGGAAAAAGCTTTTGAAAATGATTTGTCTGGCATTGAATGGTCGATTGGAATTCCTGGTTCGGTCGGCGGCGCTATTCGAGGTAATGCCGGTGCGCACGGAGGATCTTACGATACTGCAGTCGATTCTGTTTTAGTTTTTGATTCTTTGACGCACGAATGGAAAACGTTTGAAAATAAAGATTGCGCCTTTGAATACCGTTCGAGTCGTTTTAAAACTGAACCGCATTACATTATTTGGGAACTCCACCTTCGCTTGCAAGCTACGGGAGACAAGTCTGAAGCACAAAAGTTGATAGATCAATATAAAAAATACCGAATTGATTCTCAGCCAAAAGAGCCGAGCGCCGGTTGTATGTTTAAAAATTTATTTATTGCCGATATTGCCAATGTTAATCCGCAGCTAGCCACGAACATCGAAAGCGCCGGAAAAGTCAGAGGAGCTAAGGTCGGCGCCGGTTATTTGGTTGAACTGCTGGGCCTAAAAGGACAGCAGATGGGCGGAGCTCAAGTGAGTGAAAAACATGCAAATTTTATAGTGAATACTAACAATGCAAAAGCCGCTGATGTGAAGGCCTTGGCTGCTAAAGTAAAAGAAGAAGTATTTCAAAAATATAAGGTAAGCCTTGAAGAAGAGGTCCAATTCCTTGGATTTTAGTACCTATTGACTTATTTTATTATTCGTGTTATTGTACGGATAATTAATTAACGGAGACTAAAGTGGAAGAAAACAGGAAAGTTCTTTTGGCATTTTGGTATTTGGTCCTTGCGGTTGCTTTTATTATGGGGGTTTCAATGTTAATTGATGGTACGTATTACCACAAAAACAGCGAAACAATTCTACATGGAAAATATGCGTTTTTTGCCTCGTTTATAGCATTTTTTATAACGCAGGTTAAAATAACTCTTAAAAATAATAAAAGAGAGCGTATACGAGCAGCGCGCAGAAGACGTAATCCAATCGATTTATAAATTTCAAAAAAATGGTTTTATTGGGCAGTGTATGTACACTGCCTGTTTTTTTATAAAACTAGACATTTCCCTTGTAAAATGATATAATTTGTGCATAACTATATGACAACAAAGAAACGAAATATCATAATCGCTATCAGCGCAGTCGTTATCATCGGCGGCGCAGTTTTTGCTTTAAGCAAGAAGGCTCCAAAGATTGAATATACTACCGCTGCGGTAACGCGCGGAACTCTAACTCAAACCGTGAGCGAAACCGGAACCATAACACCGGCTAAAGAGATTGAGCTTAACTTTAACGGCTCAGGACAGCTAACGCGTCTTGATGTGAAAGTTGGAGATCAGGTTATGCCCGATCAGGTACTTGGTCAAATTGATACAAGTAACTTATTAATTAAGCAACAAGAAGCATCGGCCAATGTTAATGTGGCTATGGCCAGTGTTCGCCAAGCTCAATCAACATTTGATTCGGCACGACGCGACTATGACCGAGCGAACGCCAGTTTATCCGAAACCTTAAAGCAGGCTGAAAAAACTAAGAGCGATTTGGAAGACACGGGTCCGGGCACGGTTACAACCTATGAACAAGCAATTGCCACGGCTGAATCAAGCTTAGTAACAACAAAAGCAACATACCAACGATCAATTGATAATAAATACGATTCGTTGCAATTGACGATTGAAAATAAATTGTCAGCCATTACCACCGCGCTGGATGCGGTAAATCGGATAAAAACGGATGAGAATTTAAAGCCGACTTTCAGTGTAAAAAATTCAGCCGTCTTAAATTCTTTGAATAATAGCTACGACGCTTCTCGCGATTTATTAATTACCGCAAATGCAAAATTAACCATTGCTAAAATGGGACGCAATCAAGCAGCGCTGTTTGCGGCGTACGATGCGGCCCAAACTGTCGCGAGTAAAACTTTTAATACCTTAAACTTTTGTTTCAGTGCTTTGGAAAACTCGATTCCAAATACCTACTATTCACAGGCGCAAATTGATGCTGCCAAAGCAACTATTGATGGTCACACCACAACAATTTCCTCTGCAATTTCATCATTGCAAACTGCTCGTCAATCATATGATGACGCGCGCTTAGCGTACGATACTAATGTTCTTGCAGCTGAACAAAATATCAGTCAGGCACGGGTTAGCTATAATAATGCATTGATTTCTGCTCGAAACGCAGTATCGACTGCTAAGTCGAATAAAGATCAGCAGCTTGCTTCAGCTCAAAGCCGTATTGATAGTGCTTCATCAGCATTGTCAATTTCACAAGCACAGGTCGGACAAGCACAAGCCAGTTTGGCGCTTATCTCCAATCAATTAAGTGACAATTCTCTTCGTTCTCCGATCAAGGGAATTATTACGAAAATTAATTATGAAATCGGCGAGCAGGTAACTGCTCAAAAAGCATTGGTCTCGGTACTGACAGAAAATAATTACCAAATCGAAGTTGATATTTCCGAGACTGATATTTCAAAGATTAAATTGAACAATACGGCCTCAATAACTTTAGACGCATTAGGTCAAGATGTTACCTTTGAAGGAAAGGTTTACTTTATTGAACCGGCGGCTACTGTTATACAAGGCGTGACCTACTATAAGGTTAAGATCAGCTTTGATCCGGGCACGCAGGCCGTTAAACCGGGCATGACCGCTACGGCCGTTATTCAAACAAATAAACGAGACAATGTTTTAATTATGCCGGCTCGCGCTGTTATTGAAAAAGATAATGCGCAAATAGCCAGAATTCTCGAAGCTGATAATACGGTTCGTGAATCAACAGTTACCGTCGGATTGTCGGGAGACAACGGCTTGGTTGAAGTTGTATCAGGAGTAAATGAAGGAGATAAAGTTGTAACCTTCGTCAAGGACTCAAGCAAAAAATAAATGTTGATCAGATTAACTAACCTCAAAAAAGATTACATCAATGAAGAGGTCGTGACTAATGTGCTGCACGGCCTCTCGTTTACGATAGAAAAAGGCGAGTTTGTTTCTATTATGGGACCTTCCGGTTCGGGCAAATCGACGCTTATGCACATCTTGGGTTTTCTTGATCGGCCGACTGATGGAACATATGAATTTGAAGGACGCAATGTCAGTTCCTTAAGCGATGATGAGTTGGCAAGTTTTAGAAATGAAAAAGTTGGTTTTGTGTTTCAATCTTTTAACTTGTTGCCACGTACCACCGTTTTAGAAAATGTTAAACTACCATTGCTCTATACAAGCAAAGCACATCCGGATCCGGTAAAACGAGCTAAAGAATCATTGGAAGCGGTCGGTCTTGGTCATCGCTTGGATTATTTTACAAATCAAATCTCGGGCGGAGAAAAACAACGCGTGGCCATTGCTCGCGCTTTAATTAATAATCCGTCGGTTATTTTTGCCGATGAACCAACCGGAAACCTTGATTCAAAATCCGGTACGCAAGTAATGTCCATTTTGCAGAAACTTAACGATGAGGGTCATACCGTTATATTGGTAACTCATGAAACCTATACATCGGAACACGCCAAGCGAATTATCAGCATGAAAGACGGCTTAATTATCGGAGATAAATTAGTTACAAACAGACGAATTGCCAAGGAGGGAGAATTGCTTAAGTAAGTTCATGAGAAAAGACTATTATTACAACTTAGTAACGGGCGCCTTTCGCGCCCTTAATGCCACTCGTCGCCGAAGCATCTTAACGATGCTCGGCATTATTATTGGTGTAGCGGCGGTTATAATTATTATTGCCATCGGCGCAGGCGCCCAGTCTTTGATTTTGTCGCAATTTGAAACCTTTGGTTCAAATCTGATCGGCGTATTGCCGGGAAAATCCGAAAAGAATGGTCCGCCGGCCTCAGTTTTCGGAGTTTCAATTACTACGTTGACATTGGATGATGCTCGTGCATTGGCGATGAAAAGTAATGTCCCGCACGCGGTTGCCGTTGCGCCTTTTACGCGCGGCGCCGGCTCGGTAACTTGGCGCAATCAAAGTTACGATACAAATTTTCACGGTACAAGCTCCGAGTACATGTCTGTTGAGGGCGGGGAAGTCGCCGAGGGGCGATTCTTTTCGGCCGAGGAAGAAGCGGGAGTTGCTCGCGTTGTTGTACTCGGATCGACGGTCAAGGATGAATTGTTCGGTCAGTCGGATGCCGTCGGACAAAATGTCCGTTTAAAAAATACGACCTTTACGGTTATCGGCGTAATGAAAGAACGCGGGACAGTCGCTTTTCAAAATTATGATGATTTGGTTTTATTGCCGGTGACTACAATGCAGAAATTAATCGCCGGCGTTCATCATTTGGGCTTGCTTCGCATGAAAGTTGACTCGGCCGAATATGTTGATGAAACCGTTCAAGATGTTGAAAAAACCTTGCGCGAACGACATGGCATTAAAGACCAAAGCGGCGAAAGCGATGATTTCTCCGTACGTAACGCTCGAGATGCCATTGATACGATTACAACCGTCACTAACGCTTTAAAATTTTTCCTTGGAGCAATGGCTGCATTGTCATTGCTTGTTGGCGGAATCGGCATTATGAATATTATGTTAATTCGCGTTGTAGAGCGGACGCGAGAAATCGGTTTACGTCAGGCTTTGGGCGCGCGTCGATTTGATATTATGGCTCAGTTTTTAACCGAAGCAACGGCTATAACGGTTACTGGTGGAGTTTTTGGAATTATTATAGGCGAAATATTTTCGGTAATAATCGCCTTGATTGCTCAACAGCTTGGGTATGAGTGGCCGTTCAGCTTTTCTATTTCGGCGATTGTTGTTGCTGTTTCTGTTTCAATCGTCGTAGGGTTATTGTTTGGATTATATCCGGCGGCAAAAGCGAGTAAGCTTGATCCGATCGAAGCTTTGCGTTACGAATAATATGACTATTTTTTCTTCAATTACCAATTCATTAAAATTAATGCGCGCCAACCGGATGCGTACCGGTCTAACATTGCTCGGTTTAATTATCGGTATCATGACCGTAATTATTGTCTTTTCGGCAGGAGAAGGAGTGCGCGGTTTATTATTGGGTCAGCTTGATGCTTTTGGTACCGATACGATTAATACGGAAATAAAAGTTCCAAACAATAAAACCGGTACGGCCAGGGACAGTCAATCAAGCAACGCGGTTGCGGGCGGCGTACAAGTAACGTCAATGACTTTGGGCGACATTGAAGCGGTTTCAAAGCTACCCAATATTGTTAGCGGTTGCGGCGCTGTTTTAAGTCAGGAGCAAGCTAGTGTCGGCAACGAGCTGCGTAATGCGTTTGTATTCGGAATTAGCGGAACCTATCTTGACATTGATTCTACAAAAATTGCCGAGGGCAGATTTTTTACAGATGCCGAAGATCATTCATTGGCATCAGTGGTTGTTTTGGGATCGGGAATGAAAGAAAAATTATTTGGAGATTCTGATCCGCTTGGTAAAAAAATACGCTTGCGACATGAAGATTTTACGGTTATCGGCGTAGCCGAACCAAAGGGAGCTGTTATGTTTCTTAACTTTGATGATTATATTTATATTCCAATTCGAACTTTGCAGAAAAAATTAATGGGAACCGATTACATTTCTTACATGATTCACAAAATGAAAGATCCGAGCAATGCGCAAGTCACGGTTGAGGATATTAATGATTTGATGCGCCGACGTCATAATATCACCGATCCTTCACGAGATGATTTCAATGTGACGACAATGGCCGAAGCAATGGATACATTAAATACGATTACTGATGCGCTTACTTTTTTACTTTTGGCAATCGTTGCGATTTCATTGGTGGTCGGGGGAGTGGGGATTATGAATGTTATGTATGTTTCGGTAACCGAGAGAACAATGGAAATCGGTTTACGTAAAGCCGTCGGAGCAACGTCGTCTAGTATTTTACGACAGTTTTTAATCGAAGCAATTTTACTAACGCTTGTCGGCGGTGTCATCGGTTGCACTCTCGGCAGTGCTGTGGCGTATGGAATAAGTGTAGTAGCGAAATTAATAGGATTTGAATGGGAGTTTTTAATTCCATTACGCGCTTTTGTTATTGCTTTATCGTTTAGTGCATTCTTTGGAATTGTTTTTGGAGTAACTCCGGCTCGCGCCGCGGCCAAACTAGATCCAATCGAATCATTACGAGCCGAATAGTGCTCATATGCTATACTATTAGTATGATTTCAAAGATTTTATGGACAATTTTCGGACTTGGATTAGCTGCCTTGGCGCTTGTTTTGATTTTGGTTGGATTTAACTTGGGGCATGTCGCTTCGATTTATACAAACGTCAATCAGGGCAAGTCTTCGCTTGAGCAAGCCTTAAATAAAGCAGAGGCTTCAGATTTTCATGCTGCCAATCAATCAGCGGACTTGGCAGTTAATTCTTTTTCAAAGGCAGCCGAGGATGTTAAAGCAATTCGACTTGGTCCTCTGGCATATATCAAGGTTCTTTCGGGATATAAAACCGATGCCGAGCATTTAGTTGTGGCTGGAAAATCTTTAGCCGAGGCGATGACCGAGGCAACGGCGTATGCATATGATTTGGGTGATATTATCAAGAGCAACAGCACCGTTACTTTTTCGCAATTGCCAAGCGATGAACGTCGCCGGATATTAGCAAGTATTTATAACGCAGATCAAACCCTTAATTCTGTGAATAAACATCTTGATGAAAGTCTTGTTAATTTGCAGGGAATTAAATCGTTTGATTGGTTCGGACCCTTAAGCGTAAAACTTGAAGAACTAAAAGACAAAGTCGGTGACGGTCAAAAAACAATTTCCGAAGCCCAGCCGTTAACTCGACTTTTGCCGCCGATGTTGGGATATCCGGATACTGCTCGCTATTTGCTCATTTTACAAAATAGCGACGAGCTTCGACCGACCGGCGGATTCATTGGAACCTACGGAATTATTCAAACTAAAGATGGCGATTTTGAACGTTTTGAAACACATGACATTTACCATTTGGACATGCCGGTGAAAGATAAAATTTCAATTGCGCCGCCGGCTCCGCTCAAGCAATACTTGGGAGTTGATAAATGGTATATGCGTGATTCGAATTGGGCGCCTGATTGGCCAAGCGCCGCGCAAACCATTACTGATTTTTACAAGAAAGAAAATGCCGCGCAAGTAAAACCCGATCCTATTTCTGAGTTTGATGGTGTGATTGCTATTACGCCCGAGCTGATCATCGATCTAATGAAATTTACCGGTCCGGTAACCATTGGTACAGATACCTATACTCCGGAAAATTTTGTTGATTTATTGCAGTATAAAGTTGAGCGTGGCTTTGAGCAACTTGGGGTTTCATCATGGCAACGTAAAGAAGTTGTCGGAGAAATTGCCAAAGTTATAAAACAGCGATTAGTTGATATGCCTTTGGGTCGTTGGCCGCAAATGATAAACATTGTTTCGGACAATGTTGCTCGAAAAAATATTTTACTTTATTCACGTAACGCTGATTTGCAAAACTTAATTCGTGAACAAGGTTGGTCGGGTGAAGTACGACATGATTGGGGAGATTATTTAATGGTGGTTGATGCCAACATGGCCGCCTTAAAAACCGATGCTGTTATAGATCGACAAATCAGTTATCGTCTTGAAGAAACCGAAAACGGTTTAAAAGCGATCGCAACTTTGCGCTATTCGCATAACGGCTCGTTCGATTGGAAGACAACGAGATATCGAAGTTACACCAGAATATTCGTACCTCAAGGCAGTCATTTATTAAAAGTATCCGGCTACAGTCAGGGCGCAGTGGCGACCGGTGATGAGTTTGGTAAGACCTGGTTCGGGGCATTTTTAAGTGTCGAACCCGGACAAATCGGTGAAATGGTATTTGAGTATGAATTGCCAAAATCGATGTTTGACAATATGCGTCAATTTCATAATTATCGTTTGACCATTCAAAAACAGCCCGGAAAGCAGGTAAGTTTGTTAAACGTTGACTTAGGCTTTAAAAATGAGATAAAATCCTATGAGCCTGCGAGCTTTTATACCGAAACGGCTGATCATAAAAAGCTTAATGCTCGAGGAGATTTAAAGATAGACAGAAGCTTCCTTGTTAAATTTTAACTATGTTTATAAAACGGATCGGCATCGATCTTGGCACAACCTATACACTCGTTCATGTTCCGCGTCGCGGAATTGTTATTAATGAGCCGTCGGTGGTGGCAATTTCAATGTCCGATAAAAAGATTTTAGCGGTAGGTAATGAGGCTAAAGACATGCTTGGCAGAACGCCGGGAAATATTGTCGCAATAAAACCGCTTAAGGATGGTGTCATCGCCGACTATCATACAACCGAAGCCATGCTTCGTTATTTTATTAACAAAGCATTATCAGGAGTTAGATTATTCAGACCGGAAGTAATGGTTGCCGTTCCGGCCGGAATCACTTCAACCGAACGGCGCGCCGTTATTGATGCAACCATTGCCGCCGGCGCCAAAGCCGCGTACATTATTAAGGAACCGATTGCAGCCGCTATCGGCGCCGATATTCCAATTGGTTCGCCGTCAGGTCATATGATCGTAGATATTGGCGGAGGAACAGCGGAAATGGCAGTTATTTCTTTGGGTGGAGTTGTAACTTCAACTTCCGTTCGCGTTGGCGGAACAAAGTTTGACAGCTCGATTATTGATTATATCCGCCGTAAATATAATCTTGTTATCGGCGAGCGAACGGCTGAAGAAGTAAAAATTGGTATTGGCAGTGCATTATATTTAGAAGACAAATTGACAATGGAAATTCGCGGTCGCGATATTATTACCGGTTTGCCTCGTAATATCATCGTCTCTTCAGACGATGTTACCGAAGCGATTCAGAATGAATTGGAAGCGATTATCGCCGCGGCAAAAAATGTCTTGCGAGAAACTCCGCCGGAGTTGTCTTCTGATATCATGGATAAAGGTATGGTTCTTTCAGGCGGCAGTTCATTGCTCCGTAACCTTGATCAATTATTATATCGAACAACCGATGTGCCGGCCTATGTTGCCGACGATGCCTTGCTTTGCGTTGCCAAAGGAACCGGCATTGCGCTTGAAAACCTCGATTCATATAAGCGCAGTATTTTTGCTACTAAATAACGTTCATGATTATTGGCATTGATGCCAGTCGGGCCAACCGCCCGCATAAAAGCGGTACGGAATGGTATTCGTATTATGCGATTCGTGCGTTGGTACGATTGGATTCTACAAATCAATATATTTTATACGCTGATACGCCGCTAGTCGGCGGTTTGGCTGATTTAACAGATAATGCATCTGATCTTTCGCGTAAGCCGCATTATAAAAAAGGTTTTCAAGTTATTGAAAGTCCGCACAACAACGTTAAAGGCAAGGTTTTAAAATGGCCATGGAAGTTTTTCTGGACCCAAGGAAGACTTTCTTTGGAAATGATTTTCAATGCACCCGATGTGCTTTTTGTGCCGGCTCACGCCCTGCCTATTATCCACCCAAAGCATAGCGTTGTTACGATTCATGATATCGGGTTCAGACGTGAAGCGGCGTTATATGAACGCACCAATATTGGTGCGGAAAGTTCGTGGCGCTTGCGTTTGATTAATAGTTTGGTGCGAACGGTCACCTTGGGCAAGTTCGGGGCAAACACATTTGATTATCTTGATTGGTCAACAAAGTTTTCTCTGCAGAAAGCGCAGGCGATTATTGCCATCTCCAATTTTACTAAAGAAGAATTAATTGATGTATATAAGGCTTCGGCGGAAAAAATTCATGTAATTCATAATAGTTATAACAGTGATTTATATAAACCGTTGCCACATACACAAACAGCGCAGAATGTTATTGCCAGTTATGGAATTAAGCAGCCGTATATTTTTTATGTTGGACGCTTGGAAAAGAAAAAGAATATTGCAGCTCTGGTAGAGGCTTTTTATTTTTTTAAGAGTCAGTGGCCTGAATTGCCGCATAAATTGTATTTGATCGGTGATGCCAGTTTTGGTTTTGATGATATTAAATATTCTATCCATGGATTTCGCTTGGAAAACGATGTTATTTCAACCGGATGGGTTGCGGAAAATGATTTACCATATATTTTTAGCGAAGCTGCCGGATTTGTCTTTCCTTCAAATTATGAAGGTTTTGGAATTCCTTTATTGCAGGCAATGGCTACTGAAACCCCGATTGCCGCATCGCGAGCGGCTTCAATTCCCGAAATTGCCGGTAATGCAGCGATTTTGTTTGATCCAAGCAAGCCGCGAGAAATAGCTGAGGCCATTCATACGTTAGTAACTAATGAGGAGGAGCGTAAGCGGCTAGTTGTCGCCGGACGCGAGCAAATTGTTTTATTTGGTCAAGATATTTGGGCGCAAAAAATGCTTGATCTACTGCAATCGTTACAATAATTATGAGTCTTTTTCGAAAAATTACAGCACTAGTTTTAATAAGCATACTGTTAATCAACAGTTTGCCTGCTTTTGCAATTGATACTTTTGAAGATTCACAGGCTCGCAGCGACTCAATTTTAGTTAAATATAAAAATGATTCAGAGATTAAAGTTGTGGCGCTAAAAAGGGGAGAGAGCGTTGCGCAGGCTATCAAGCGTTATCAACGATTAAAAAAGGTTGAATACGCAGAGCCCAATTACATTGTTGAAGCCTCGGCAATTCCTTCGGACAGTTCTTACACGAACCAGTGGTATTTAAAACGAATACATGCCGAGGAGGCTTGGGATATTAATAATTCCAGTCCGACAATAACTATTGCGGTTATTGATTCAGGTATACAAGTTACCCATCCTGATATTTTTCCAAATATATGGAAAAATAATCTTGAAATTTCAGGGAATAAAAAAGATGACGATAAGAATGGGTATGTCGATGATATATATGGATGGGATTTTGTAAATAATGTCGCCGATCCTGCGCCAAAGTTTAAAGGTAATTTTACTGAAGGAGGAATTATTCACGGAACAGTTATTGCCGGAATTGCGGCGGGCGTTGGTAACAACGGCATAGGTATCAGCGGTATTACCTGGAAAACTAAAATCATGGCCCTTAAGGCTCTTGATGACAGGGGAAATGGTGATATGGGCGCCGTTATCAAATCAATTAATTATGCCGTTGCCAAAGGCGCGGATATTATCAACTTAAGTTTTGTCGGTTTTGCCTACAGTCGAGGTTTGGAACAGGCAATAGGTTCGGCTCGCGATGCCGGAGTTATAGTAGTCGCTCCCGCCGGAAATGAACAAGCCGCTTCGAACGGTGTTGATTTAAATAAACATCCGCTCTATCCCGCTTGCTATCGTGACGCAGCCGGAGCCAAAATGGTTGTCGGAGTGGCCGCGACCGATGCACTTGATCAAAAAACAATTTTTTCCGGATATGGCAGTTCGTGTATTGATATTGCTGCACCGGGTGTAAGTTTCTATAGTACCTCGGTGTATGCTCCTAATAAATCGGCAGCCGGAAGATTTTTCAACTTGCCTTATGACGGGTATTGGTCCGGAACATCAATGGCCGTTCCGATTATCAGCGGAACTTTGGCTCTTATTCAAGGAACAAATCCGTCTTTAAGTCCGCAGGAAACTTTGTCGGTCTTACTTAATACTGCCGAAAATATAAACGCGCTAAATCCAGATTTTAGGAACCAGCTCGGAAAAGGAAGAGTAAATGTTGCAGAGGCAGTATTGCAGGCAGCGCTTAAACTAAAAAATAAAAAAGCTCACTTTGCATTTAGTTCAGACTCGGTAGGTTTACCGGTGGTGTCTATTGCGGATGAAAACGGATTTGCCGAACGTTCGTTTTTAGCCTATCCTTCAGAATTTATTGGAGGAATTAACATTGCAGCCGGTGATCTTAATGGAGACGGAGTTGATGAAATTATCACAGCACCGCGATCCGGCAAAGAAAGTGACATTAGGATTTTTAATCCTTCGGGCACTATGCTTAATCATTTTTTGGCATATCCATATTCATTCAAAGGCGGCGTTGTTCTTAGCAGTGCGGATATCGACGGCGACGGTCGCGCAGAAATTATAACGGCGCCAGCTTCCAATTCGGAAGCGCTGGTAAAAGTATTTAAAGCTGATGGAACTCTGTTGAAGTCATTTCTAGCTTATCCAAAAACATTTAAAAACGGTATTTCCTTAACGGTTGCGGATATTACGAGCGCGCCAGGCAAAGAGATTGTTACCGCGCCCGGAAAAGGCGGAATCCCGCAAGTAAAAGTTTTTTCATCAAAAGGCACGTTGCTTAGTAATTTTATTGCCGGTTCTCGTTCGGATATTTCCGGCTTGAACGTCGCCGCGGCGGATATTGATGGAACACCGCGTCGTCGAGCGGCTGAAATTATTGTCAGTCATATGAGCGGAGCGTCCCAAGTAGCACTCTATGATTTTCGGGGAAATTTACGCAGTCGTTTTAATACTTATGATGCGCCTTTTGCTGGAAATACTGGGGTAATTGCCGCAGATTTGAATAGAGACGGTTTTACCGATATCATTACAGTGCCGGGTATGGGCGGTGGACCTCATATTAGGGTTTTTGACCGTACCGGAATGATTCTGCATTCATTTTATGCTTTTGACCCCGATTCAAGTACGGGAGTCAGGGCGGCAGTATTTCTTACTAAATAATTTTTTCTTTATGAAGCGAGCGATTTTTGATAAAAAGAATGTTTTAGTGATAGGCGGCGCCGGCTTTCTCGGTTCGCATATCTGCAGTGAATTGGTGGGGAGCGCCAAAGTTATTTGTATCGATGATTTTTCATCGGGTGATGAAAAAAATATTGACGAGCTTTTGGCTCATCCTGATTTTCGTTTTATTCGTCATGATATGAGTGAAGCGATCGATTTGGAGTCCTTTCCGGAACTGCAAGAATTTAAAATAGAATTTCAGGGTTTACAAGAAATTTATAATCTGGCATGTCCAACTGCTCCGATTCATTTTGAAAAAAATCGCATCGCCAATTTATTGGCAAACTCTTACGCTATAAAAAATGCCCTTGATTTAGCTGTTAAGTACGAAGCAAAGTTCATGCATTTTTCTTCTTCTGTTGTTTATGGATCCCGCGACTCAAATAATCGTTTGGTTACGGAAGAAAATGTCGGAACCGTTGATATGCTTTCAGATCGTTGTTCATATGACGAAGGAAAACGTTTTGCGGAAAGCATGGTTAAAACCTATAAAGATGTATACAAGATTGACGCAAAGATAATTCGTTTGTTCCGTGCCTATGGTCCTCGTATGCCGTTGGATCAAGGACATATGTTGCCTGACTTTATTAGCAACGCGCTTGATGACAAAGATTTAATCATTTATGGAGATCAATCGTTTTCTTCATCATTTTGTTATATCACCGATTGTCTCGATGCGATTTTCAAAATGATGCAGTCTGATTTGTTTGGTCCAATTAACATTGGGTCTGATCAAGATGTTAATGTAACTGATTTGGCAAACATGGTCATAACAATGCTTGATTCAAAATCAAAAGTGGTTTATGCGGAACCGATTTTATTCATGACACCGTTAAAATTGCCTGACACGACAAAGGCCCGAGATCTTTTAGGTTGGATGCCTCTAGTGAGTCTTAAAGATGGTTTGGAAAAAACTATTGCGGATTTACGCGCCAACAAAGGAATTAAACGTATCGGTTACGGAGCCTAACTATGAAAGTCGTTTGCGTCATACCTGCCTGGAACGAAGCCGAAACAATTGAATCGAGTGCTTTGCCGCGAGTTATAGAAGAACTAAAGTCAAAAGTTGATTCGATTGTTATTGTTGAAGATGGCTCAAAAGACTTTACTAAACAGGTTGCCGAAAATCTAGATGCTCATCTTTTGTCTCATGCAATTAATAGGGGACAGGGAGCGGCCCTAAAAACCGGAACTGAATACGCATTGGAACAAGGTGCGGATATTATTGTGCATTTTGATGCTGACGGGCAATTTCAATCTAAAGACATTGAAAAGATGATTGAGCCTATCCGTGCAGGGCGGGCCGAGATTGTTTTCGGTTCGCGTTTTCTTGATGATTCAACGAAGATGCCGCCGTTTAAAAAGAAAGTGATCATGCCCTTAGCTCGGTTTATCAATCGCTTCTTGTTCGGTATACGAACAACCGATCCGCAAAGTGGGTTTAGGGCTCTCAGTCGTACAGCCGCACAAAAAATCGATTGGCATCAAGATGAAATGGCCCATTGTAGCGAGATTTTAGTGGCAGCTCATCAAAGCGGTTTACCGATTGTCGAAGTTCCGATTACCGTTTTGTATGATGAATACGGACAACGCTTTAGCGAAGGTTTTAAAATATTGCGTGATTTATTTTTTGCTAAAATGAATAATTAATATGATTCAAGAAATTATTGCTTTGGCTATTATTATCTTATTCCTTGTGCGACTCGGGTGGCAGTACTACACTAATCGAGTTTCAAAGGGCCAATTTATTTTTTGGGTGGCGTTTTGGTTCATTGCGGGATTATTAATTATTTTTATTCGATCAATCGATACAATAGCCGAACGCTTGGGTTTCTCAAGTAGCGGAATTCAACTTTTATTGTACATTTCCGTTGCGCTGCTTTTTTATTGGATTTTCCGTTTGCGTTTAACAATTGAGGAAATGAGCAAAGATATAACTAAATTAACAAGAACCATTTCTCTACAATCGGCTAAGCACAAAAATAAAGAATATGAAATTAAGGGACTATGAAGGTAGCTCATGTCATTTCAACTTTTCCTCCATATAAAGGCGGGATGGGCAATAGTGTTTATCATGCCGCCATTCAGATAGGCTGGCGCGGACATGAAAGCATCGTTTTTACACCGGCGTACAAAGGCTTGGAAATCGGTGAGGAACTAATCGGCACAAATACAAAAGTCGTGCGGCTTAGGCCGTTTTTTTCTATTGGTAACGCTGCGGTGTTGCCGCAACTTTTATGGAAGTTAAGAAATTTTGATATTGTCCATTTGCATTATCCATTTTTTGGAACTGCTGACATAATTGTTTTGGCAAGATTGTTTTTCAAAGGAAAGCTTGTAATGCACTATCATATGGATACAGTCGCCAAAGGTGTTAAGGGTTTGATTTTTAAAATATATGAATTTTTTTTCTTGCCTATTATTACGCGCTTGGCGGCGGTAATTACTTGCGCTTCACTCGATTATATTCGACAGTCAGCTTTATCAGCCTATTGTCTTAATCATGAATCGTCTTTTATGGAAATACCGTTTGGTGTTGATGCGCAGCATTTTACGCCGGGAACGCCGAAACGATTGCCTATTATTTTATTTGTCGGCGCGCTTGATGTTGCGCATTATTTTAAAGGCGTTCAGGAGCTTATTATTGCTTTTTCTAAGATAAGCTTACGCAATCCCGAAGCTCGTTTGGTGCTTGTCGGAAAAGGGGACTTGGAAAGTCATTATATGTCCTTGGCCAGGAAAAAAAATATTTTAGATAAAGTTGTTATAGATAACACGGCGAGCGATGAAGATTTGGCTCAATGGTATAAGAAAGCTTGTGTCTTGGTTTTGCCGTCCATAAATAAAAGTGAAGCCTTTGGTTTGGTTCTCTTGGAAGCAATGTCGAGCGCCACTCCGGTTATCGCATCCAATCTCCCGGGTGTTCGTAATGTATTTCATAATCACGAACATGGGTTTTTAGTTAAACCCGGAGATGTTGATGCATTGGCGGAAAAATTAACGTATATAGTCAGCAATCCGAGTCAGGCGCGTATTATGGGAGACTCGGCACGGCGCTGGGTTGAAGAGCGTTATAGTTGGGACAAGGTAGGCGAGCGACTTGAGGCGGCCTATTTACGTATTGCCTTTGCTTTAATCAACCATCATGAAAATTTGCCTCGTACATAATATATACGCCGAAGAGTCTCGCGGCGGTGCCGAAAAAATGGTTAACAGCTTGGCCATTGCCTTGTTGCGTCGGAATCACCACGTGACCGTTCTTACAACTCATCGAAGCAAAAGCGTTGAAAAAAATACAGAGAACCCTATTACGGTCATTAAAGTTCCGAGCTCATATACAACCTGGAGTGACCATTCAATATTGTGGCGTGTATGTACGCATCTTTTTGGATTTATTAATATCAGTGCGTATCATCGGTATCGTTCTCTTTTTAAAAAAGAATCGTTTGATGTGGTGTGGGTTCATAACACCGTTGGTTTTGGCATGGTTATGCTTTTAGCTTTAAAAAAAGTTCAAGTTATAGAAACGTATCATGATATTCAATTCCTCCATCCTTCCGGCTTAATGCTCTTTGGAAAAGAGCAGATACTTACAAGCGTTTTTGCTCGAATCTACAGAGTGTTGCTTAGGATCTATACTCCCCAAGAGCTAGTGCAGATTTTCCCTTCCAATTGGTTAGAAAAAATGTACGCCAGATTCAACATGACCGGACAGAATATACTGGTTCTGCGAAATCAGTTGCCGGAGCTTGGTATGCAGCCTCTTATGGGCGAAGGGCCGGATTTTCTATTTGTCGGCCAATTGGAGCCTCATAAAGGCCCACAATTGCTTTTAGAATCCTTTATGCGTCTTTCCGACAGGCAATTAAGCCTGTGGATTATCGGTGAGGGGTCGCTCGGTCCTGCCCTCAAGGAAAAATATTCACAAAAAAATATTCGATTCTTAGGCCGGATTGATAATCCCTTGCCATACATCGCGAGTAGCCGCTGTCTCGTTGTTCCTTCCTTGTGTTATGAGAATCTGCCAACGGTTATTTTAGAAGCCGCGCTATTTAAAACCTTGGCAATCGGTTCTCGCTTGGGCGGGATTGTTGAAGCTTTGGGAGATGAAAGATTAAGTTTTGTTCCCAAGTTAGAGAGTCTTGAAAAAAAGTTACGAGATGTCTTCGAGCATTACAACGAGCTTGCCAATCATTTTCTTGAAGCACAAAAAAAATATCCGATGCTATCAAGCGACGAATATCTTAATATCGTTTCTGAAAAAATTAAAATCAATTTATAGAAAAAGAATAAATTGTGTTTTGTCCGTTTCCGATGTCCTGTGATTTTTCGGCAATAGCTTCGCTTAGCGGAGCTATTGTTTTATAATCCCACCAATAGGAATTGAGTACGAGATACGCTTTGCTTACGCCCGCTTTTTTCATTGCTTCAACAATTACTTTTTTTGACGGTGCTTTTGTCATTTCTAAAAAATAAGCATACAACGGTCCGCCGGTTGGAATCGGATAATAAAACAAATCATTATAATAATGAGCAAAGCCAAATTCTCGTAACGCCGCCGCGCTGACCTGTTGGTTTGCCAAAACAATGTAGGGTTTATTATGTGCATCGGCTTCAATCCAACGAACCGTTAAAATGTCCGCTTGAGAAGTTGCGTAGCTGTGGCTATTATAAAAATGATCAAAGCGCGGGTATGAAAGGTAGAGATTGGCCAGCGACAATGAAATAATGATAATTGAAACATTAATAAGTACTAAACGTGAGCTGCTTTCTAAACGTACCGCGATTTGGCGAAGAGCGCTTATTAGAAGCGGAAGTGAGATAAGAATTGCGGTGACAAGAAGTCGTTCGGGATAATCTGATCGTTCGTAATCAATTAAAAAGTGAAAGTTCAGCGAGCTGGCAATCAAGGAGCTGACAACCAATGACAATGCCGGCCAAAAGAATCGACGTTTTAATTCGAACGAATGATTGGAAAATGAAACCTTGGCTCCCAGGATAATAAGTATGGTAATGAGCAGGGGACGAAGGCTTTCGAATAAATAGCTGGCGTTAAGCCACCAATTGTCTTGATATGGATTGCGGGGCAAGAAGTTTGTAAGCCAACTAATGTTCGGCCAAGTTAACGATACCGCGATTGAAGAATCCAAAACACTTGAAAAGTAAAAAGCCAGAGGAAGGGCGAGACATAAGACAGCTAAAAAAAGTTTATAGAGAGTATTGTTTTTTTGTATTTTTTTAAAACTGTCATAAGCGGCAATACAACAAGCCGGAATGCCGGCAATTGGTTGTGTGACGAGTGCCGCCAGGGCAGCCAGCCAAACAATAATCTTTTCTGATTGAGTTGGCCGAGGAGATGGCCATAAAATAACTAGTAATAAAAATAAATACGCCAAGCTTTGAGGTGTCGTAACTATGAATAGACTTACCGACATGAAGAAACAGGCAACAAGCGCCAAGCCCCAGTCTTTTTCAGATCCATGATGTTTTGTGAGCCAACGGAGCATGAGCGGGCCGATAAGCAATACGCTCATTCCCGGAACCAATAATTTTGTCCAAACGTTTGCCGTTACCGTAGTTATGGTTTGAAGAACAATAACAATGCTATATTGGCCAAGATAATAGGGAGTCAGGGGAATGATTTGTCCGAGTCGCATTATTTCTTTAACCGCGGCATCATGAATAAAAGGATCAAAACCATAACTTACGCGATAAACGATAACAGCTACCATGCATAACAAAAAACTTTGGATGATTAAAGAAACATTAAGTAGCCGTGAGGATTGTTTTCCTAAATAGAGTAAGCAGGCCATGCTGATAGCAAAACAAAAGAAATACCACGAAGAGACGACTTGCCAAGGAGTAAGAATTGCCCGCGCGCTTTGAGCCTTCCGCAAAAGATATATCGATAAAATCCACATAAGTAGCTGCAGTCCCAGGGCATACCATTCAGCTTTTGTTATATTATTTTTTATGAGCGCTGTTGGTGTTGCTTCACGCAGCAGCATTCTCAGAAGAAAAATAATAATAACGCTTGAGACAAAAAAGCTTATCCAGGCGCCAGTACTCGTAAGACCGTAGACTACGTATACAATGCTTCCGACAAGAGCGGTGACTGTTGGAGCTAAAATCCCCAACGGCAGAAGCAATTTAGATAATGTTTGTATTTTCATAAACACCTATAATCATAGCAGAAAAATCTTATTTGATAATACTTGCAAGTATTGTTACTATTAAACCATGAAAAATCGCCTTGAACAGATTAAGAATACATTAAAGCCGTATTGGCCATGGCTTGTCATTGCCCCAGTAATGGCGGCCTTTTTTTTGCTAAGTTCAAGTTTTAATTATAAAACTCAGTCAAACAATTTTGTAAAATGGCTTTCACCGGATGAAACGGCAAATTATACTGTTGCGAAGCTCTATGCTGAAACTAAAAGCTTGGCGTTTTTTGAGAAATATAATTTGGTAAGTAAGGACATAATACATCCGCGAAGCTTTCGTTCTGATTGGGGGACAATTAAGCCGGTCAGTTTTTTGGGCCTGCCGATATATTACGGGAAAATTGCTCGATTATTTGGATCAGGTATTTTGCCGTATCTAACGCCTATTATCGGTGCGCTCGGTTTGGCATTTTTTTATTTGTTTGTTCAACGAATTTTTGGTAAAAGTAACGCACTTATTTCCACGGTACTGGCGGCGGCTTTCCCGGTGTATATTTATTTTTCCGCCCGCAGTATGTTTCATAATATTCTATTTACCGCGGCGTTGATTGCGGGACTGTATTTTTCGGTTCGCATGTCCGAACAGAAAAAAGAAGCAACGAGCTTTTTAAAAAAACATTATTTGGGATATATATTTGCGCTCTGTGCCGGTCTATGCGTCGGGCTTGCCTTAACCGCACGTACTTCAGAGCTGTTATGGGTCGGCCCTTTGTTTGGAGTTTTATGGCTGTGTAATATTAGAAAAATCGGAATTATTCGTTTGTTCTTTTTCGCGTATGGAATTTTTGCCGCTTTCTTTCCGGTTTTGTATTGGAATACGGTGTTATACGGATCGGCCTTTTCGAGCGGTTATCCCGAGTTAACAAGTTCATTATTTAGTTTACAGCAAAATGGGTCCGCGCTTGCTTCAAGTGCCGCCGCCGGTAAGCTTGCTGAACTGCGGACGCTTTTGGGAAACATTAAGGCCACTATTTTTCATTTCGGATTTAAGCCGATGCAAAGTTACGGAATGTTTACTCGCTATGTTCAGGGAATGTTCCCATGGTTGTATTGGGCGGGAATCGCCGGCGTCGCCGCTTTTCTAATTTCTGTTAAGCAGTATTCAAGAAAACGCTGGCTCTATCTCTTGGCATGGATTTGTATCTCGGCAATTTTAGTTTTGTACTATGGTAGTTGGATATTTTATGATAATCCGGATCCGAAGAGTTTTACCATCGGTAATTCCTATACTCGCTATTGGCTACCACTATATTTAGGAGCTATTCCCTTGGTAAGTTTGTCCCTGATAAGCGTAACTCGATGTATAAAAAATCAAGCGGCGAAATGGGCGTTGCGAGCGATTGCCGTTACGGTTGTTGTTATTTTATCAGTTCAATTTGTCTGGAATGATCCGGCCGAAGGCTTGGCGGTTTCAATACAAAAACAAAACGAATCACGTTCTGAATTTGAGCAAGTGCTTGCGGCCACGGAATCTAACTCAGTAATCATTACCAGGTATCATGACAAGCTTTTGTTTCCTGAACGCAAGGTTGTGATCGGTTTATTTAACGATCCGAATATGATTGCTGAATATGCGCATATTGTGGCGCGGGCTCCGGTTTACTATTATAATTTTTCATATACGAGCGCGGACTTAGAATATTTAAACTCCGGTGTTTTAAGGGAACAAGGACTGACCTTAACTGAAGTAAAACCAATAACTTCACGATTTACCTTATATAAACTGGAGATTGCTAAAAAGATCGAACGGTAATTTGACATTTTGACTCTGTTTTGGTTTAATCGGATGTAATGGTTCATTAAATTCATATATAGAAGGGAATACTAGATGGAAAAAGCTAATTCATTTACAGAAGAGAATGAATCCTCAGGTCTTTTGTCGGTTTTGTTAATTATTTTTATATTGTTCACCGGTGCATGCCAAATCGCTTATAATATTCAGTACGAACTAGGTCAGCCCGTAAAAATAGGAACAGCACTTTTTGAAATGACTATATTCAGCGTATTTTTGACCAAGTGGCTAACGTGGATAATTATATTTGCATTTAGCTTCATCACAATAGGTTTTTATAGGCGAAAAACATCTGACGGATTGCTTCTATCCGCGAATGCCGGTATATTCATCTTGTATGTAATTGTCGTTGGATTAAGGCTCCTTGATAATTCGCAACTTAGCTGGTTAAAAATACTGCTTATTGCATTGCCAATAGCTAATTGTATAATTTCTCTTTTTATTTATTCTAAATTTAACTATAAGAAAAAAGAGAGTACAATTCCCAATGAGTATAAGGATTCAATTGTCCTGATAACAGAGCCCAGCGCAAAATTAAAAAATGAGCCTCCTGAAGTGCAAAAGTATTACAGGGATATTGCCGCAGATAAGCTTTAGTATTTAGTAAGTTATTAAAGCCGTTCATTCAGAACGGCTTTTTTGATAGGCTCATGGTATAATGCTTGTATGGAAAAAAAGACTTATAAAATTGGAATAGACGCTCGATTTTACGGCCCTTTAGGCAAGGGTTTGGGTCGGTATACGCAAGAAATTGTTGATGGCATACTGTCAATCGATAACAGCAATGAGTATGTTATTTTTTTAAGCAAAGAAAATTTTGACGAGTTTGAGATTCCTCGCTCACGAGTGACTAAAGTCTTGGCTGATGTTCGTTGGTATACCGCGTATGAACAATTTGCAATGCCGCGTTTGATTAAAGAGCAAAAGCTTGATCTCATGCATTTTCCGCATTTTAATGTTCCGGTGTTTTGTCCGGTGCCTTTTGTTGTTACAATTCATGATCTTATTTTGACCAAGTTTCCAACGATGCGTGCGACGACCTTGGGTCCAATCAAATACTTTTTAAAAAACATCGGATACCGTTTTGTAATTAACCAGGGTATACGACGTGCAAAAAAAGTTATCGCGATTTCACAGTTTACTAAAGATGATATTGTAAAAAAATTTAAAGTTAATCCTTCCAAAATTATCGTTACGTATGAAGGGGTTGCAAATTTAGCCAAAGGTCAAGACAGTCGTTTTACGGCAAAATTAAATCAGCAAGAAATATTGTCCGGCTATTGCATCCTTGAGCCCTATTTGTTGTATGTTGGCAACGCCTACCCTCATAAAAATCTTGAATTTTTAATTTCAGTATTTAAAAAAGCACAGTTACAATTTCCTGATCTGAAGTTGGTGCTGGTTGGTAAAAAAGATTATTTTTATAATCGTTTGGCTGAATATGCTCAAGAAATTTCCGCTTCATCTGTGATTTTCCCGGGATATGTGCCTGACAGAGAATTGGAAGTCTTGTTTTCTCATGCCCTGGCGTATGTCTTTCCCTCAAAATTTGAAGGCTTTGGTTTGCCACCATTAGAAGCTATGGCCCACGGTTGCCCGGTAATCAGCTCAAATGCAACTTGTTTGCCGGAAGTTTTGGGCGACGCGGTTTTGTTTGCCGACCCGGAAAATGAAATTGAATGGCTTGATAGAATTAAGCAACTGATAAATACAGAAAGCTTGCGTACTTCACTTATAGCAAAAGCATATGAACGAGTAGCGCTATATGATTGGCGTCGCTGTGCTCAGCAAACAAAAGAAATATATGAGGGCATTCTCAAATAATAACTCCGGACGTCCGGGGCAGATTATTGATTTGCGACAAACACCTCAATCGAAGCGGTTTTCGTGGCGTCAACTGACCGCCGTAAAAATTGTAATCGCGATTTGTCATCTTGCATATCGTTGCGTGGTTGTTGTAATTGAAACTCTCTCTGATTTGTTTGTGTCCTTGGGTAAGGGGAGTGTGCGCTCTGTATCTGGTTTATTTACAAAAACTTCGCACAGAGTTGCCAAGGGCGTGGAACGAGAAATTAAATCAATTTCTCTAGAGAAACATTCGCCAAAATCAATTTTTTTTAAACTTACGAATTTTTTTCTTATATTATGTTTAGTGGTTATTCCATTTTTTCTCTATGTTGGTTTGCGCAACATCGGAGAAATTCGAACCACTGTCTTGGGGTCGACTACTAAGGCCGTAAACAATTTATTTTTTGGAAAATCTTTAATCGAACAAAAGGATCTTGCAGGCGCTCAGCTTGCATTTTCATCCGCCGCTGATAACTTTTTTAAAGCTCAAACCGATTTAAATGAAATAAACAGCTTGTTGTTAAGCATTGCCGGATTGGTTCCGGACAGTAATTTTCGCTTGGCGTCTCAGAGTCGACATATTTTAGCGGCCGGTCGCTTGTCGGCAAAGCTCGGCGCCAATCTAACAACCGCGGCGACCCCCAAGGAAAATACCGATCTGACAAGCTTTTTAACGCGTTTTGCCGCATTGGTTGGACCATCAGTTGAAGAAGCTCAATCACTTGAACACGAATTGTCTTTAATAGATATTACAAAGTTACCCGAGCAATATCGCGATCAATTCATAAAACTTCGCGATCAAAGCAAGTACATGGCTCCAAGTCTTCAAGAAGCAGTGGCACTTTCAAAACAAGCGTCAGAATTCCTGGGACAGCAGATGGATAAGCGTTATTTGTTGGTATTTCAAAATAACTCCGAATTGCGCGGTTCAGGCGGTTTTATGGGCAGCTACGCATTGGTTGACATTAGTCGCGGCGGTATTAAGAATATTTCTGTGCCAAAAGGTGGCAGTTATGATACTGAAGCGGGTTTACTAGAGCGAATAGTTGCACCAAAGCCTCTGTGGTTATTAAATCCGCTTTGGCATTTTTGGGACGCCAATTGGTGGCCGGATTGGCCGACCACCGCCAAAAAACTTCAGTGGTTTTATGAAAAAAGTGACGGCCCGACTGTTGACGGCGTTATTAGTTTAACGCCGACGGTTATTGAACGCTTGTTGGCGATACACGGACCGGTTGATATGACTAAAGAATATGGCGTTGTTATCAGTGCGGAAAATTTTTGGACTGTCACGCAAACTTTTTCCGAACAAAAACCAAGCGTAACTACCGAACCAAAAAAAATCATCGGCGATCTCATGACTCGATTGGTTGAGGATTTGCCGAAAAATATGACACCGGAAAAAACTTTTGCATTAATTTCGATGCTTGAATCCAGTCTTGATCAAAAACATATTCTTTTATATTTCAACAATAAAGATCTCGAGCAGACAGTAACGAAGTTCGGTTGGGACGGTAAAATAAAAAATACCGATAAAGATTACTTAATGGTGACTTCAACAAATATTGGCGGTCAAAAAACAGACCGAGTGATTTCGGAACAGATTAATCTTGAAACGGAAATCTTGCCCGATGGTAGGATAATTGATACTCTTATACTTACAAGACAGCATAACGGAGTTAATAGAGAGTTATTTACCGGAGTTCGTAATGTTGATTGGTTGCGTGTCTATGTTCCTGAACATAGTCGCTTAATTTCCGCAAGCGGTTTTCATCAACCGGACGCTCATTATTTTGATGAACCTGACAGTTCCTGGAAAGAAGACCCCGATTTGAAAAATGAAAACACAGCGACCACTGATCCGGAGAGCGGAACCAAAGTCTATTCTGAAAACGGAAAAACAGTTTTTGCAAATTGGACAATGCTTGATCCTGGTGAAACCGTACAGTTGCGCCTTCAGTATGAATTGCCGTTTACCTTGCAAACAAGAAAGGTAAGTTCATGGCAAAATTCAGTCTGGTCATATTTTAAAACCGATCCAAGCTATCAATACAGTCTGCTTGTTCAGAAGCAACCGGGAGTTATTTCTCAGAAACTTAACTCAAAGCTTAGCGTTGCCAATGGTTGGGAGCCTGTTTGGAAACATTCGGACGCATTGCAAGTTTCAAATAATGGATGGGAGCTTTCGCAAGATTTACAAACTGATAATTATTCAATTGTGTTATTTCATAAAAAGTGATTATGCCAAACAAAAAAAATAAAAACTTTGAAATTCGTCCGGTCCCCGAAGCTTCGCCAGAAAAATCATTTGATAGGTATTTAAAAGGGGGAGTGGACAGTGCGTCAGTAAATGAAAGCCTTTCGGAAATTTATCAAGACGACACCGGAAAACGTGTAAATGTTAAGCAGGTAAATATAAAACCAAAGCGAGGATTTTTCACCTGGCTCGGTATTGTCTTCTTTTACGCATTAATTCTCGGAATCATTGCTTTTGGAGTGTATTATTTTGTTATTAAAAGAAACTCCGACACTTCAACGCTTGATGTGGCAATTAATGCCCCTGACTCAATTGTTGCCAATGAATCCTTTTCATATACAATTGATTATACGAATCAAGAAGCAAGTTCCCTTGAAAACCTCGAATTAACTGTCGTATATCCTGATAACTTTATATTTGAAAGCAGCGTTCCGGAGCTTACGGAAAATAATAATAAATGGAAACTTGATAATTTGCGTCAATTTGCAAGCGGTTCAGTAACCATTACCGGTCGACTGATTGCACCGGTTGGTGCCTCTAACTTGGTTTTTGCCGATTTGACCTATCATCCTTCAAATATCACAAGTGAATTTAAAAAATCAGCCAGTAAAGATTTGGTAGTTTCGGAAACTGGGTTGACGATTAACGCTGAAACCGTTTCGAGTACCTTGGTGGGGCAAGAAACCGAATTATTATTGAATTATAAGAAGAATGAGAAAAACGCTATTGATAACTTTTCAATTCGCTTTGATCAAGTTGATAATTTGGAGTTTCCAAAAGCCGATTATGGCGCAGATGTCTCAATGACCGAACCGGGTCTGTTTCATGTCAGTTCTCTCGACAGTGAAGAAAAAATATTAAAAATAAAATACAAATTTAAGGACAAAAAGAATGATACCGAGAAATTAAAGATTTCATACGAGTTTACACCTGATGAAAACGGCAAAACCTTTGTGTTTGGAGAAAAAACTTTTGATATTCAGATTGTTAAAAATTCACTCAATTTAACGGTTAGTGTTAATGGACAAGCCTCGGATCAAGGAATTAATTTCGGACAAACCGCCAATTATTCAATCTCGTATGTTAATAAGGGCGATGAAGCTATGAATGATGTTATTATCATGGCCGTGCTTGACGGCGAGGCATTGGATTGGAGAAAGTTAGTTGATAAAAATAACGGAAAAGTAAGCGGCAGAACGATTGTATGGACGAAAGATGAAATTCCTGAATTAAAAAATTTAACCAAAGAACAAGAGGGGACAATTGATTTTTCAATCCCGGTTCGTTCAGTTGCCGAAGCTGGAATTATTAGAAATTTTGAAATAAAAAGCTATGCGCAGTTTGCGGTGAGCGGAAAATCCGAAGATCTTTCGGCGGAGAGTGAGGCAAACCGCTCAAATCAATTAAGTGTAAAAGTTAATAGTGATACTTCACTTGCCGAGGCTGTTCGATATTTTGATCAGGATAATATTGCCGTAGGCACGGGTCCTTTGCCGCCACAAGTAGGTCAAGTGTCGACGTTTAAGGTTTATTGGAAAATTACGAACTCTCTTCATGAATTAGGAGCTCTTAAAATAACGACAAAGCTTCCCGACTATGTTTCTTGGGATGGCAAAGATCAGGCCGATGCCGGAACTCTGTTTTACAACGAGTCGACCAATGAGGTTACCTGGGAAGTCGGGCGCTTGCCGCTTTCAGCAACAAACTTAGAAGCGCAGTTTAGTATTTCTATCAAGCCGAGGGCGACTGACCGCAATAAGTTGCTTATTCTTGTCTCGGGAACAACATTGAAGGCAAACGATAATCAAACAACTTATGAAATCTCACAAATTCTTAAAGCGCAAACTACTAAATTGGAAAATGACGATATTGCCGATACCAATGGAATTGTTCAGTAGTCTATGTTTAAAGTACTAAAATCAAGTTCAAAATCTAAAGCTCGTCGTGGCCGGCTTAAAACCGGACACGGCGTTTTAGAAACTCCATTTTTCATGCCCGTTGCAACTCAGGGAACCATTAAGTTTGCTTCCGCGGAAGATATTCGCAAACTTAATTCGCCGATCCTTTTGTCCAATACTTATCATTTAATGTTGCGTCCTGGCGAAAAATTTGTAAAAAAATTCGGCGGACTTCATAAATTTATGAATTGGAACGGAGCAATTTTAACCGATTCCGGCGGTTTCCAGGTTTTCTCATTGGCTGCCAATAAAACAAAAAGTGGTAAGAGCTTGGTAAACTTAACGGAAAAAGGCGTTAGTTTTTCATCGTATGTCGATGGTTCAAAACATTTCTTAACTCCGGAACGGTCACTGCAGATTCAAACTGATTTAGGAGTTGATATTGCTGTTGTCCTTGATGAATGCGTTGCTTTGCCCGCGAAGCGCAAGTATTTAGAAAAATCGGTTGACATGACCAGCGCCTGGGCAAAACGAACCAAGCAGTATTATAAAAAAATGAAAGGAAAAAAGCCTTTGGTTTTTGCCGTCGTTCAAGGCGGTACGGAAAAAGATTTGCGTTTAAAAAGCGCATCCGAGTTATCATCTCTTGATTTCGATGGTTACAATATCGGAGGATTGGCTGTTGGAGAAACTGAAATTGAAATGTATAAGGTGCTTGATTACACGGCTGAAGCACTTCCACAAAATAAACCGCGTTATTTGATGGGCGTCGGTTATCCTGAAAATATTATCGAAGCGGTTAAACGCGGCGTTGATATGTTTGATTGTGTTATTCCCACGCGAGAGGGAAGACACGGAAGACTATTCTCATGGAACTCAAAAACTTCGGCAATGATAAAGAAACTTTTACAATCTAAAACTTTCGCTTCGAAAAGTTTTTACGATACGATAACGATCAGCAATGCAAAATTCCTACATGACAAGACCCCGGTTTCTAAGAATTCTACAATTCCTGAACTGAGAAATTTGTCTCGTGCGTATCTGCATTATTTGTTTAAAATAAACGAGCCGCTTGGCAAACGCTTGGCGACTTTAAATAATCTTGAATTTTATTTAAGGTTAATGGCGGAAATTAGAAAAAATATTTAAAAAGTGTCATGATATAGCTGTATGCATCTACGACTTATTAAAATCATTCTTTCTTTACTTATACTAGGCGGATTAGGCGTCGGTACTTCGGTTTTTATTTTTAAAGATAAACCGACATCACTTTCAAGTATCGGTACGACTGTTTCGGGATATTTAAAAAATATCACCCAATATTTTAAAGATGAGGGCCCATATCAATATGGTGATTACATTAAAGTAACTCGTGTCATTGACGGAGATACAGTCTTGCTTGAGAATGGAGAAAGACTTCGATACATTGGAATTAATGCGCCTGAACTCGGGAAAACAGAAGCGACCGAATGTTTTGCGCTTGAAGCAACGACTGAAAATCAACGCTTAGTCGAAGGACAAAATATACGAATAGAAAAAGATATTTCCGAACGAGATAAGTACGGACGATTACTAGGTTATGTGTATTTAAAAGACGGGACTTTTGTTAATATGCACTTGGTGGAAAATGGCTTTGCTCACGCAGCCGCTTATCCGCCGGATATTGCAAAATCAACATTATTTATAGAGCTTGAAAAAGAAGCTCGTTTAGGCAAACGAGGCTTGTGGAATCTTTGTAAATAAATTTATAAATATAAAAAACCCTCGAATTGCTTCGAGGGTTTATAGCTGTTCTTGGGAGCACCAGTTTAAAGATACAATGCCTCCGGTAGGCATTTTAAAAAACTGTGACCCTTCCTCGGTCTGTGCTCGATGAACCGCGCGCTACATTCGCGTTGCTGTTGGCCCGGTTTTTCAAACTACCGCATCGTTGCATTACTTTGTCCGATGTCCAATACTTTACCATTCCTATACAGGAATGTGTATTGGTTTAGCCTCTACCAAAGAACTGACAAAATCTTATATAGTAATACTGTTTTTGTCAATATAAACAAAAAACCCTGAATATCTTAGTCCAGGGTTTTTCGAATCTCAATCATCCGAACGGAAAGTTGAGCGTCGAAAAGGGTAATTTTCCGATTTATATCGGATAATCATCTAAAACGCCATATTGTTTGTTGTAAATCTCTTTTTGTGATTCTAAGGATGTGTTTGCAGAAATTGGAATTTGTTGTCCTGTGCTAAAAACATCAATCCCAATTGTTGCTTGTGGCAGTGTATTTGTTGTTTCGTCTTTTGAATAAACCTCAGTGAGAAGAATTTTACTAAATGGCATATATTATATTTGATTTAATGTACTATTTTAAATAAACTGGGCGCGCCAAAGCTTCTTGACGCTCCCTTGATCAGTGTCTCTCCATTGAGAGATCCGCCCTTGATACGTTGTTCTTATCAAGAACTGGCTTGATAATATAGCAAAAACACGATAAAGTCAATATATATGAAATCAACTGAAATACGAAAAAAATATATTGAATTTTTTAAGGCTCGGCAGCATGCGCTCATCCCGAGTGCTTCGTTATTGCCGGAAAATGATTCGACTTTGCTATTTGTGAATTCCGGAATGTTTCCATTGGTACCATATTTACTGGGCGCAACGCATCCGGCCGGCAATCGTCTCGTTAACAGTCAAAAGTCATTTAGAACAGAAGATATTGATGAAGTTGGTGATAATCGACATAATACTTTCTTTGAAATGTTGGGCAACTGGTCATTGGGGGATTATTGGAAATCAGAACAACTGAATTGGTGGTATGAATTTTTGGTTGATGAACTAAAGCTTGATGCGAATCGTTTATACCAAACCGTTTATATCGGCTCTGAAGACGGACAAATCCCAAAAGACACTGAATCAATTGAAATAGTAAAACAGATTTTTAATAAATACGGCGTCGATGACGAAAACCGAATATTCGAATATCGCGAGAAAAACTGGTGGCAGCGCGGCGACGCCGTCGGTGAACTTGGCGGCCCCGATTCGGAAACCTTTTACGACACAGGCAAGGCCCATAATCCACAGTTTGGCGAAGAGTGTCATATCAATTGTGACTGCGGAAAATACATCGAAATCGGCAACTCGGTCTTTATGCAATATCAAAAAACCGAAAGCGGATGGAAGGAGCTGGATCGTAAAAACGTCGATTTTGGCGGGGGATTGGAACGTTTGTGTATGGTTACGCAAGACAAACCTAATATTTTCCAAACTGATTTGTTTAATGATGCAATTGAAAAAATTCAAGAATTATCCGGAAAAAAGTACGAGGATGATACTCGACCGTTTGAAATTATTGCGGACCATCTTAAGGCCGCAACCTTTATCATGGGCGATGAAAAGGGGATTGGCCCGTCAAACACCGATCAGGGCTATATTGTTCGGCGCTTAATTCGCCGGGCGGTTCGTTTCGGAAAACAAATCGGCATTCATTCACATCAATGGACTCATGAAATTTCTCAAATTTTTATCAATAACTATGCGGATGTGTATCCGGAGCTTAAAAATAATAAAGAGTTCATTATTGGAGAATTAAGCAAAGAAGAGACAAAGTTTCAAGCCACTCTTGAAAAAGGAGAAAAGGAGTTTGTTAAACTGGGAGATACGATCAGCGGTATTGAAGCCTTTGATTTGTATCAAAGCTATGGTTTTCCAATTGAGATGACCCTTGAGCTGGCCCGAGAAAAAAACGTTCAAGTTGATGAAAAAGGTTTTTATGAAGAGCTGGAGAAGCACCAGGCTCTTTCGCGCACCGCTTCGGCCGGGAAATTTAAAGGCGGTTTGGCTGATCATAGTGTTGAGACGACAAGATTGCATACGGCAACCCACTTATTATTAGCGGCCTTAAAAAAAGTTTTGGGTGATCATGTTTACCAAAAGGGAAGCAATATTACGGCGGAACGACTTCGTTTAGATTTTCCAAATCCGGAAAAGATGACTGAAGAGCAAATTAAAGAAGTTGAACGCTTGGTTAACGAGGCGATTGAGGCCAAGCTGCCGGTTAGATTTGAGGAAATGCCATTGGAAGAAGCTCGAGAAATTGGAGCCACTGGAGTCTTTGATTCAAAATACGAACAAATGGTTAAGGTCTATTTTATTGGCAATGATCTAGAGTATGTGAGTAAGGAAATTTGTGGAGGACCTCATGTGGAAAATATAGGAGAATTAGGCAAATTTCATATTTTGAAAGAGGAAAGCTCTTCAGCCGGAATTCGCCGAATTAAAGCCTCGCTAAAATAATGGCTAATATTAAATAAATTATAAGAGTCGTATTTAGAAAGCCCCAATGCTTGACACTAAATTAATTTACATCTATAATAGCTTTACACGTAAAAATATTGAAATATTAAATTTTTCACAATATTTTTCTAAGGAAAGATTTTGGTAGATTGGATTTACCAAAATTTTATTTT
>CAZVMF010000004.1:0-55931 GCA_964628045.1 uncultured Gammaproteobacteria bacterium | reverse complement strand
GCCGAAGTGGCGAAACTGGTAGACGCGCAGCGTTCAGAGCGCTGTGGGGGCAACTTCATGAGGGTTCAAGTCCCTCCTTCGGCACAAAGCAGTGACATCTTATAATTAATATTTTATTAAATAAATGAATAGATCCCCGCCTTCGCGGGGATGACAATGTTTTATGAACACAAAATACAAAAGCAACGCCCAACAGCGTTACATACGCCCAAAGGGCAAGCCGCAGGCGCCGGTAAACCGCGCGAAACCGTCTCACTCGACTCCGTTTAAAGCGCCAGTTGCTGCAGCGATAAAGTCCGGAGACAATCACAATAAATTACGCGTCATTCCGATCGGCGGCTGCGAAGAAGTCGGTCGTAACATGACCGTGTATGAATATAACAATGATATTGTTATTCTCGACATGGGATTGCAATTCCCTGAAGAAGATATGCTTGGAATCGATTATATTATTCCGAATATCGAATATCTAAAAGGTAAGGAAAAAAATATTCGCGGTGTTATTTTTTCTCACGGTCACTTAGACCATATCGGCGCCGCGCCAATCTTGTTGGAAAAATTAGCGAATCCGCCGATCATCGGTCGTAACCTGACTTTAGCTATGGTCAAACATCGAGTTGAAGACTATAAGCCGAACAGCTCAAAAAAATTGAAAACGATTTTAGTTAAAAGTCTAAGCGACAAATTAACACTGGGCGCCTTCAAACTCAGCTTCTTCCAAATTGAACACTCGATCATGGACGCAGTTGGTGTTGTTCTGCAAACTCCGGTGGCTACGGTTATTCATCCAGGCGACTGGACTATGGAACGTGGCAAAGACGGCAAGCCGCTAGTCGATTATACGCATTTGGCAAAGCTTCCTCGACCGACAGCTTTAATGCTTGAAAGTCTTGGCATGGTTTCAAGCAAGCCGTCTCCAACTTCCGAAGAATTAAAAGCTCATCTTACCGAATTAATTTCCAAGGCGCCGGGCCGAGTCATTATCGGAACCTTCTCTTCACAGATTGAACGTGTCGGTTGGATTATACAAATTGCCGAACAGCTTGGAAAGCGCGTGGCGCTTGACGGCTATAGCATGAAAACAAATATTGAAATCGCCAAAGATCTCGGCTATATCAAATGTAAGAAAGAAACATTGATTAAGGTTGAACAGATTCACAACTTACCTGAAAACAAAGTTGTAGTTATTTGTCCGGGAGCCCAAGGCGAAGAAAACTCAGCCTTAACTCGAATTACTCAAGGCAGCCATCGTCACATCAAAGTAAAGCGCAATGATACGATTATTTTCTCATCATCAGTTATTCCGGGAAATGAACGATCAATCCAGCGGCTGAAAGACAACTTGTACCGCCAATGCGATAATGTTATTCACGGGAACTTGATGGATATTCACATTTCCGGACATGGAACCAAAGATGATATTGCCTATATGCTTAAGACAGTACGTCCGGATTACTATATTCCTGTCTATGCCAACCACTACATGCTTAAGGAAGCCGAGAAAATGGCTCGTGGCATCGGTTTCAGCCCGAATCGCATCTTTGTCCCAGATAACGGACAAGTCATTGAATTTGACCGCCATGGCGGCCGTATCACCAAAGAAAAGGTTCCGGCCAACTACGTCTTTGTCGACGGCATGGGTGTAACCGATTCTTCAAACGATGTTGTCTTGCGCGATCGTAAAATGATGTCTGAAGACGGTATGGTCGTTGTCATCACGACAATCGATTCAAAGACCGGCGAACTGATCGGCTCGCCTGATATTATTTCACGCGGCTTTGTCCACATGAAAGAGAATCAGGAACTGATTCAAAAGACACGTATGAAGATCAAGGGCATTGTTAAAGGACGACCAACGCCGCAGCCGGGAGTTACGGAAGACGATTATGTAAAAAACAAAATCCGAACTGAAATCGGGCAATTCCTTTATCAGCAAACAAAGCGCAAGCCGATGTTGCTGCCGGTAGTTATCCGAGTATAACATAACTTTAAAACAGACCCTTGACGGGGTCTGTTTTTGTATGATACATTTTTCTACTATAAGGAGGGTTTTCCAATGATGTTCTTTGCAACCGCAAGTTATCTAAAAATACGCCATATAAAACAAAAACCAGATCATACAACAGTACACCAGGTGCCTCGTTTATTTTTATATCTTGATATAGTGATCACGCTGTTTGTTCTCTGGCTATTTCTTAGATAAGATTTGCTCAATTAAAAAAACCGCTACTTGTTAGCGGTTTTTTATTTGGCAAAAAACCTTTATTTCTATAATATGAGAATATGACCAAAAAACAAGCGCTCGAACAAATAAAGAACGAGATTGCGAAAGACAAGAAATTGCCTCTTTATTCGTATCGAACTAAAAACAAATTTTTTCCGGTTATTGGCGAAGGCGATCATGACGCTACGATTATCTTTATCGGAGAAGCGCCTGGTTTAAACGAAGCAAAAACCGGCCGGCCTTTTATCGGCGCCGCCGGCAAAGTACTGAACGAACTATTAGCTTCTATTAATTTGCAGCGCGAAGATGTGTATATCACAAGCGTCATCAAAGACCGCCCACCGGAAAACCGCGATCCGTTACCGAAAGAAATAAAAGCGTACGCTCCCTACTTAAGCCGCCAGCTTGAAATCATCAAGCCGAAAATAATCGTCCCACTCGGTCGCTTTGCGCTAAACTTTGTCTTTGACTATTTCGGCTTGGGCGAGAAACTAGAAACAATCGGAAAGATGCATGGCAAAAGCTTTAATGCCAAAGCTTCATACGGACCCGTTACGATCGTTGCTCTCTATCATCCGGCCCTGGCCCTCTATAACGGCTCAATGAGACCGGTACTAAAAAAAGACTTTAGAATAATTAAGAAATACATATAACTAAAAAAGCCGCCGCTAGTAGCGACGGCTTTTTATAATATCTTTTACATTACATTCCCGAAAACTCGTTCAAGCTTACTTTCCGGAGCTTTACCGGTAACCAGTTGATTGAATAAGGCGACCCAAGCGGTAGTTTGCATAACCGTAACGATTGATCCGCCGATAATAACAATGGCCAAAGAAACGATCAGACCGATAACCAAGCTTGCAAAGAATAAGAGCCATGAACCAATAAACGCTCCAAGGAAATAAAGCATGGCGACCGGAATTGCGGCGAGCAATACTGCAAGGATCAAAGCAATACTGGCAACGATTGTAACGGCGAAAAGAATAAAGGTCATTTCCAAACTCACTAACCAATTCTTTTTAAACAATTTCCAGGCCGAAACCATTGATTGACCGATATGCTGACCCTTCAAAACGATAAAAGCAATGGCGTATTTTGTAATAAAGGCCAAAACCAACGAAACAGCCAAGAGAACAATAAAGATAATAAAATATAGCAATGACATCGTTACATTAACCGAACCGGGAATTGCCACCGGGAAGATTGAAACAAATGCCAATACATATACGATAACGCGGACAATTACGTTCACTCCGATAATCGGCCAAAAGCGTTTACGTCCTTCGCGAAAACCGATTGACGTATCATGCTTGCGTTCTGCCGCTGACAAAACTTTGCCATTTTCGCTCAAAGCTTTGTTTGCGTTATACACCAAAGCGCCTTGAGAAACAACAGAAAGCCAAATTAAAGTAACAACCAACGCGATAATGACAAGTAAAACAACGACCAAAGAAATGAATGACCACAAATCAGTCGCGGCCAATTCTCCGAGGCGCATCCAAGCTGACGGATTAAAAATTCCGGTCTGTGCCCAGCGTTCCCAATCGTAAATCGTGGAAGCCTGGCGGTTGGTAAAACGATTTACCAATTCGATTTCAAAGTTGCTCGCCAACAATGTCGCGAACAAACCAAAAAACCAAAGATATTTATGTTTCCAAGCAATGATAAACGATTGCCGGATAATAGATCGATACAATGACATAGGCATGGGATAAATAAATGTGCTTATATTATAGCACCTTTCCCATAAGCTCCTCAAATTCTTCTTTCTCAATTGTCTCCTGTTTAAGCAGTAGCTGAGCTACTTTTTCAATTTCTTCACGGTTATCTTTTATGATTTTTTCAGCCTTATCCATTCCTTGTTTTATAAAACTCGTGATTTCCATATCAATTGATTCAGCTACTTTTTCGCTGTAATCACGCTGTTCATGAATTTCGCGCCCCAAGAAAATCATTTCTTCTTTTTCTCCGTAAGTACGAGGTCCAAGCTTGTCTGACATTCCAAAATCAGTAACAAGACGGCGAGCCAAGGCGGTAGCTCGGCGTAAATCAGAAGTCGCTCCGGTTGTCACCTCGCCGAACATCGTTTGTTCAGTCAGGTAACCGCCAAGCAGTACGGCAATCTCATCCAAGAAATAAGACTTAGTCTGTAAATGACGATCCTCGGAAGGAAGCTTAAGCGTATATCCGCCGGCGCGGCCACGGGAAATAATCGAAACTTTATGTACCGGATCGGCATTAGGCAAAAAGTGAGCGACGACCGCGTGACCGGCTTCATGATAGGCTGTAACTTCTTTTTCTTTTGGCATTAGAACACGAGATTTTCGTTCAGGTCCGAGCATTACTTTTTCAATTGCTTCCAACAAATCAATCATCGGGATAATTTTTTTATTATGACGCGCCGCGAGAATAGCTCCTTCATTCAATACATTCGCGAGATCGGCGCCGGAAAAGCCCGGAGTGCGCTCGGCAATGCGTCGCAATGAAACATCTTTTGCCAAAGGCTTTTTACGAGCATGAATTTCTAGAATCGCAACTCGATCGGCAATATCCGGTTCATCTAACATGACCTGCCTATCAAATCTTCCCGGACGCATCAGAGCGGCGTCGAGAACATCCGGACGGTTTGTCGCGGCCATAACAATAACGCCGGCGTTGGTTTCAAAACCATCCATTTCAACAAGTATTTGATTCAATGTTTGTTCGCGCTCATCATGCGATCCGCCCATACCCGAGCCGCGCTTGCGACCAACGGCATCGATTTCATCTATAAAAATAATGCAGGGAGCGCTGCGTTTGGCGCGTTTAAATAAATCTCGAACGCGAGAAGCGCCGACACCGACAAACATTTCGACAAATTCCGAGCCGGAAATACTAAAGAAAGGAACATTGGCTTCACCAGCCACTGCCCGGGCCAACAAAGTCTTTCCGGTTCCCGGACTTCCTAAGAGCAAAACGCCTCGTGGAATTTTTGCGCCCAAGTCAGTAAACTTTCCCGGCTCGCGCAAAAAATCAACAACTTCTTTCAATTCTTCCTTAGCCTCTTTAACTCCGGCAACATCTTGAAAAGTAACTTTATTGCGGCTTTCAGAATTTGATTCGCGCGGCTGCGATTGACCGAACATCATCGCCTTATTATTTGCTCCTTGAGCAGAGCGCATCATGAAATAAATAAATACTGCAATTAAAATAATCGGCAACAAGAAAGGCAACAACAAGCTCAGCCAGCTCTCCGTTGCAGAAGGAGTTTTAATCGAAATATTTGTTGCCGCTATCTGATCACTGCTGACACCAAGTGAAGCAAGAAGCTCAGTTAATGGTTGGCCAGATTCTTTTACGGTACGTTGCTTTGTACCATCTTTTAAAGTGATATTTAAAGTCTCCTTATCAACGGAAATAGCGTCAACTTTGTTATCTTTCATTTCCGCGGCCATTTGATTAAACGAAATAGCTGCCGGCTGATCCTTTTTACCACTCCACATCGAAAGTAACGTTGCTAATAATAGAAACGCTACAAAAAATATAAAAAAATTCTTAACCAATGGTTTCATGGCGCAAAAAATAGTGAATAAAAACCTTCTTAGTCGATCAATTTGCGAATACTATGTACCTTATAGGCAACATAGAACAAGCTATATGCAATCAAAAGCACCATTAAACCGACCAAGAGTTGCAAGACAACGTTAGTCCAAACGATCAAAACCGCTAAAACCAACATTATTATGCCGTTAACAATAAAAACGCGCTGGATCTCGGCCAGTTTCCGTCGCGCCATGTCTAATATATTTACCATATGTGTAATGATTATTAATATAGACAGTATAACAAACAAACGCCTGCTTTAAAAGCAGGCGTTTGAATTATTCAGAAGCGGCTTCTTCGGCCTTTTCTTCCGTCTTTTCTTCAGTTTCTGATTCTTTCGAGTCTTTATTTTTCGCTTTAGTTTTTGAACTCTTTCGTTCTTTTGCTTTGCCCGGAATGGCTAAGCCTAAACGATGCTCATTGGCCTCGAGAGAAATAATTGAGAAATCAAGTTTTTGTCCAGCACTGTATGTATCTTCAATCTTTTCACCACTCGCCAAGCCAAGCTGGCTGACGTGCGCCAAGCCGTGAATATTAGAATCTAATTCTACAAATAAACCAAATGGATTAATTTTTAGAATCGTTCCGCTGACAGTTTGACCGACTGCATATTTCTTTTCTACACCTTCCCATGGGTCAGCCAAAAGACGTTTGGCTGAAAGGAAGATCTTAGCGCCTTCGATAGTGATAATCTGCGCCTTGATCATGTCACCCACTTTATATACTTCAGACGGATCTTCAATGCGCTGCCAAGCCAATTCGCTGATGTGAATCAAGCCTTCAAGATTACCGGAAAAATTTACAAATACTCCGAAGCTTGTTACGGCAATAATACGTCCTTCAACAATATCGCCAACCTTAAACTGGGAAATAACATCTTTTTGTTTTTCTTGCCAAGCATCCTTTTCGCTGACAACCAACTTACCGTCTTTTCGATCAAGGGTTATAATCTTAACTTCGGTTTCGGTACCGACAAGTGATTTTAATTTTTCTAGAATCTTTGATTTGTCACCGCCTGAAACACGCGGATAATTTTCCGGTGACAACTGAGATACCGGCAAAAAGGCAGGTACCTGGGCAAAGCTCACTAAAAGACCTCCGCGGTTAGCAGCATTAATGCGAACCATGATCGGAGTTTTCTTAGCAAACATTTCTTCTAAGTTAGCCCAAGTCTTTTCTTCACCGGCATGGCGGAATGATAATTCCAATTCGCCATTTTCATTTTCAACGTCAACAACGGTTGCATCGACAGTATCGCCCGGTTTTAAGCTTGAATATTCGCCGCCATCAAAATATAATTCGCGACCGCGAACAACGCCGACTAAACGACCGGCAATATCCAAACGCACTTCGGCTTTTGACGAAGCGATAACCGTTCCGGAAACTGTGTCTCCGAGCTGCGGAATCTTAAAAGCATCTTCCTTCATTAAGGAAGCAAAATCGCCCTGGTTTGTAGTTTGTTTTTCACTCATAAAATAAAAAAGAAGTCCTTAACCATCTTGCGCTAAAGCTACAGATGGCCTTCCGGCCCGCCTTGCCGAAAGATTAATAATGGCGGTATTCGATTTTATTACCTGCTTATTTAATCATATTTAATAAGAAAAATCAAGCACTACTAAAAAGCCTAGGATTATTGACAAAAATCAAATAACATGATACTTTAATGAATTATTAATAGCTGTTTAAAAAGGAGAATAAATTGAAAAATGAGAGTAATTTCTTACCGGCCATCAAAAACTTCCTCAATGCACCGGCCGAAGAATTCATTAATAAACTAACTATACTGCTCGAAACAATTGATCAGGCTGATTTTAAAAGCGCATTAGCCGCCTATCAAATGGTTAAAATAACGAAGACGTTACGAGAAGATGAACTTTCTGAAAAAGAAATAAAGTTTCTTGATATGCTACTTGAAGAAGTCATCTTAGGACGTTTATTATATTTTTATCATCAGTCAGGCGGGCCGTTGTGTGGCACGAGTGAAACATATGCCATTGAACATCAAATACTCAGCATCGCAACTGAAAAAACGAAAAAGAAATTTAATTAAGGAGGCGCAATGCCACTCGCATATATCCACTGTTCGGAATCAAGTATAAAAGGAAAGGTATGCGGCCATTTAGAAGATATTAAGGCCGCTATTGCAAAAGCTTTAAGCTGTTCAGAAAGCAAACCTTCTTCAGACGATATTCGTACCCGCGGGCCTCATCTTGATCTTGATTTTAACTCAGATACTGCCCAAATAGAAATTGATATCTTTGCGTATGATTTTAAAGAACGAGTTGAAAGACAAGATGAAATAGCCGAAGAAATTGAAGATCAAATTATCAAAATTGTTGGCTATCAAGAAGTTAAAGTGTTTCCGATCTTATGCAAAATCGGACACAGTAAAAAATAATTAGTTCATTAAAAAAGACCGGAAAAACAATTCCGGTCTTTTTTATTTCTCTAAATCAATCTCTTAGGAAGCTGGGGCGCAAGCTGCGGCTGATCCTGAACCAGCGGCGGCAGTTCCTTCACCGAAACCGGCGGAAGGAGTAGCGGTATCAAGCTTAGCTTTACATTCATCCGGCGCATTGTTAAATGCGGCGCAGATCGTTGTCAAAAGACTCTGACTGTCGCGATTTGATTCAACCTGCTTTCCGTTGATGACGAGAGTTGGAGATCCCTGAACGCCGTAGGCCTTGTTTTCAGCATCGTTAATCGCAAAAGTCGGGAAACTTCCGTTCCATTTGCTCTTATCGTTGAAATCAGCAGTTAAGTTAAATTTCTTATCTGTTGCACTGTAGCAAGCATCATGTTTTTTCTTATCAATACCCGTACTGGTCATACAACCATTAGCATCGCCGGCTTTCAAGAAGCAGCTCAAGAAATCAGTATATTTTTCAGGCTGTTCTTTGCTGATACAGTACTGGTCGATATTGTTAACCAATTCAGATTCACCGTGCATGACGTAGTTAACGAATTTGATTTGAATATCAGCTTTATTACCCAAAGTCTTCATAACAGGAACTATTCCTTTTTCAATCTGTGTTCCATATGGGCAATGGCTCATAACAAATAACTCAACTTTCGGTTTGTCATTTTTTGGCAAATCAGTAGGCACGACAGGAGCGGATGGGGTGGCCGCTGTGTCGCCTGAGGCGACGGTTCCGTTGTTTACATCATCAATATTCATTGCCTGAGGGAAGAATTGCTTACCATCTTTAGTCATGTATGAATCAATATTGTTTGTACCAACCTGAACGCTTAATTTGTAGAGACTGTCGCTATAATCAGTAACCGATGAAATCGAAGCGGTTGTACCCTGAACCAAATTCTTGTTAATAAAATCAAGTGCTTTAGCTTTTGCTTCATCCGGAGAAAGTTTTTTCCCGCCAGAGAACATCGAGCCGCCGAAATTAGCAAAGGCAACAATAATCAAAATGACAACAACGGCGCCTAAGCCGATTATCAAATTTGATTTACCATCGAACTTTCGTCCGCTGCGATGAGTAGTAGTTTCTTGCTCCATATGTATGAGGATTAATAGTAAAGTATCCTAATTATAAACTACGAGCTAAATAGGGTCAATGGTTTACCCTATATCCAAGTAACGCACGCAACACTGTCTTTATCTTCTTTAAAGCGCATTAACCGAATTCCCTGCGTATCGCGTCCTAACTCATTAACCGATTTAAATGGCAAGCGAATAACTTGTCCTTTTGTTGAAATAATAATCAAATCTTTGTCAGCCATTACTTCTGAATTTATAACAAAAGCATTGGTCAACGGTCCGGTTTTATCAGTGACCTTAGCCGTCTTAATTCCCGAGCCGCCGCGTCCTTGAACTTTATACAAACTTACCGGCGTGCGTTTTCCATATCCATTGGCCATAACTGATAGGACTTGATATTTCTTAAGTTTTTCTTTGTCAGAAGAGATTACTCCCATGCCGACCAGGCAATCACCTTTTTTTAATCTAACGCCCATTACTCCCGAAGCGTTTCTGCCCATTGGTCGAACGGCGCTTTCTTTAAATCTAATAGCCTGACCCTTGGCGGTAATCAACTGAATCTCATCTTTTCCGGAAGTTGGTTTTGACCAGATCAACTTATCTTCCGGACGCATCTTAATGGCGATCAAACCGGAACGACGAACTTTTGAAAATTCATCAAGCGGAACTTTCTTAACAACGCCGCGCTCGGTCGCGAAAAAGAGATAATCATATTTAGTCAGTTTATCAAGCGGTAATACGGAAGTTACTTTTTCTTCAGCCGGAAGCTGCAAGAAATTCACAATTGCTTGTCCCTTGGCGGTTCGAGCAGAAGGCGGAATTTCATACGCTTTAAGTTGAAATACACGGCCGCGGGTCGTAAAGAACAAGATATCGTTATGTGTCATGGTCGTGAACAAAAACTCAACCATATCCTCTTCTTTGGTCGTCAAACCGATAACACCCTTACCTCCGCGCGCTTGCACTTTAAAAGTATCCGGCGGCAAACGCTTGATATAACCGTCGCGGGTCATGACAATCATCGATTCTTCGTTTGGCACAAGATCTTCAACGCTGAATTCCTTAACGCCATGCTCAACAATTGCGGTCCGGCGCTCATCACCGTATTTTTCAGTCAACTCGATCAATTCTTTTTTAATGATTCCTAAAATCTTGGCCTTGGAGCTCAAAATTCCTTCCAATTCTTTTATCAACGCTTTCTTTTCCTTGAGTTCATTTTCAATATGCAGTCGTTCAAGGTTAGCAAGGGATCCGAGTTTCATTTCAACAATTGCGAAAGCTTGTCGATCGCTTAATTTAAATTTCTTCATCAAATTAAGCTTGGCTTCTTCGCGGTCCTTTGAAGATTTAATTATTTTAATGACAGCATCGATATTGGTTAAAGCGATCATTAAACCTTCTAAGATATGAGCGCGATCGCGAGCTTTTTCCAATTCAAACTCAGTGCGGCGTCGAACAACATTGTCGCGATGCTTAATATACTCTTCCAAGAAAGATTTCAAGTTAAGAATCTTCGGCTGAATACCGTCAACCAAAGCCAACATGTTCATGTGGAAAGTTTCCTGGAGCTGAGTCTGTTTGTAGAGACTGTTCAAAATCTTTTTTGGGAAAGCATCCTTCTTCAATTCAATGACAACGCGGACTCCGTCTTTGTCAGATTCATCGCGCAAATCTCTGATGCCATCGATTTTTTTCTCGCGGACCAAGTCAGCGATCTTTTCTACTAAGGTCGCTTTATTTACCTGGAAAGGAATTTCAGTGATGATGATGGAAAAACCGCCGGATTTAGTTTCAACGACTTCGGCAACGCCGCGCATCACTACGCCGCCCTTACCGGTCGCATACGCCCGATTGATTTCCGAACGGTCATAAATAACGCCGCCGGTCGGGAAGTCTGGACCCTTAACAAATTGCGTCAGATCTTCAACTGTCGCATCGGGATTCTCGATCAAGTGAACAATGGCGGCGGAAACTTCGCGTAAGTTATGCGGCGGAATATTTGTCGCCATACCGACGGCAATACCCATCGCACCATTCAACAACAAGTTAGGCAAACGAGCCGGTAAGACGCGCGGTTCTTGCTGTGAGCCGTCATAGTTAGGAATAAAGTCAACGGTCTTCTTATCAATATCGGAAAGCAATTCTTCGGAAATCGCCGCCAGTTTTGCTTCGGTATAACGCATAGCAGCGGCATTATCGCCGTCAACCGAACCAAAGTTTCCTTGACCGCGTACCAATGGATAACGCAAAGAAAATTCTTGAGCCATGCGGACCATTGAGTCGTAAACCGCAGTATCGCCGTGCGGATGGTATTTACCAAGCACTTCACCGACGACAGTAGCTGACTTTCTGAATTTAGCGCTCGGGCGCAAGCCTAAGTTCCACATCGCGTACAAAATACGACGGTGAACCGGTTTCAAACCATCACGGACATCAGGCAAAGCGCGAGAAACAATGACACTCATCGCGTAATCAAGATACGAACGGCGCATTTCATCAACAATCGGCTGAGCTTCAACGTTTCCTACATTATCAACAAGCATCTCCTCTTCTTTGGGAGATGGCTTTTTTTCTTCTTTTGATTCACTTGGTTTTTTTGCGCCTCGTGGCATACAATATAAAATTAATTCGGAAGAGTTTTAGGCTGCGCCGTATTAGTAATAGGCGCAGTTTCCGGAACAGCAGTGGTAGTGACTGTGCCTGGTTGGTTAAATTGCTTGATATCACTCTTTACTTTCGTTAGGGTTTCACTAAGATCTTTTTTTAGTGTACTGAAATCAACATTTTGATTGTCGGATTTTCTCGGCAAAATTTCTTCAGCATCGACAATACGGTTTAAGTTCATGATCCACAAAACAACAATAAGTGTCATCAGTGAACTTATACCAATCCACATAATCAATTTTTGATTCTTCTCTTCATGAGCCGAGCGGATATGAGCTGAATCATCATGAGAACTGTGTCCGTGAACTAATGGTTCACTGTCGAGCTTTATTGAAACAAGGGGAGCGCCGCTTTCTGTCTTGGATCGACGCTTGGTCGGAATTTTTTTCTTTTTTGTTTGTGTTGCTGCGCGTGGCATATCTTAAAACTCTAAAACAACTACTTCCATATCATCTTGCGGCAAATCCTTTTTTGAAATCTTAAATTTTTCTTCGTTTCGGGGCTTAACCGCAATAGCTTTCAGGAATTGTTCAAGCGTGCCGAGCGGTTTTGAAAGCTTTAAACCAGGAATCTGATAATGCATCGGGATAACTATGCGCGGTTCAATCTGATTTATCACTGAAACCGCCTTCTGGGCATCAATCGTGAAAACTCCGCCAACCGGTACCAATAAAATATCGGTTCCCTCAAGACGTTCAAGTTGCTTATCATCAAGCTCATGCCCCAAATCTCCCAGGTGCGTTACGACGATATCTTCAATTTCAAATCGATACATAATATTGTCGCCGCGCTCAGCACCTTTGCTCGTATCGTGAAACGATTGAATTCCGTCGACAACAACTCCTTTAACTTCATACTCGCCTGGACCATGAATAACAAAAGGTTCGCCTTTTACAGCGTCGCTATTGTTGTGATCATCATGATCATGACTTATCGTAACAATTTCAGCTTCAAGCCGAGGTAATTTTAAGCCAACTTTTTCCGGATAAAAAGGGTCGGTTACAACAGTAATTATGTCAGCGCCGACTTTGCCCTGAATACGGAACGAAGAGTGGCCAAACCAAGTAATTTGCATGGAATAATAAAAAAATTCTAAAAAGAATACTTCTTAATTATATGGTATACGGGGGCTTGTGTCAATCAATTTGTACTTGATTTTTCGCTGATTTTATGCTTTATTTGTTATATCGCCGTAATACGGTATAATGGACATACGTTGAAATATTTTATGTACGATAACGACAGATTATTACATGACCTTGAAGCCCTTGGAAATGGGCCGGCACCAAAACGCCGACGCTGGCTCCGCTGGGTATTACTTATCATTGCTTTCTTTGCATTGCTCTTTGCCTTTTTTTATATAAAAGATCTTTTTGCTCCAAGCGTAAAAGAGACCTGGGTTGACCATCTTCCTATTATCAGTCAGGTAAAGCATTTGGCAGAAAGCTCTGATCGTGAATTAAAGGGCGAATCTCGAGATCGTATCAATATATTGCTATTGGGAGTGGGCGGAAAAGGACATGATGGCGGTCAGTTAACTGACACGATTATAGTCGGCAGCGTTAAGCCATCGACAAAACAAGCCTCGATGCTTTCCATTCCGCGTGACCTGGCCATTCCGATTGAAAATGCCGGTTGGAGAAAAATAAATAATGTTAATGCCTTTGCCGAGCAAAGCGATCCGGGTTCCGGCGGACTGGCTTCATCACAAGCCATTGGCGATTTATTGGAATCTCCGATTGATTATTACGTACGCGTGGACTTTAAAGGATTTGAAAAAATCATTGATCAAATCGACGGCGTTGATGTCTATGTTGACAACACCTTGGATGATTATGCCTATCCGATTCTCGGACAAGAAGATAATCCAAACTATTACAGCCGCTACGAACACCTTCACGTCGATACCGGTTGGCAACATATGGATGGATCACTGGCGCTCAAATTCGCTCGTTCACGTCATGGTGTTGGCGGAGAAGGCTCAGACTTTGCTCGTGCCCGACGTCAACAAAAAATTCTTGAAGCCGTTAAACAAAAAGTTATCAGCGCAAACTTCCTCCTTAATCCGCGACAAATTTCTTCTTTAATAAATACCCTAAGTGAAAACATTTCAACCAACTTGAAGGTGTGGGAAATTATAAAACTTTGGAGTTTTGTAAAAGATATTGATAGCGATGCAATTATCAACCGTGTTCTCGACAACAGCCCAAGCGGATTATTGGTTGACGGTCGCGGCGATAACGGCGCTTACATATTAAGTCCTCGTTCCGGAGATTTTTCAGAAATCCAATATTTGTTCAATAATATTTTTGGAACGCCGAGTGAAAAAACCAGCTCATCTTCTAATAAGAAATCAAACGCGGATGTTTCAGTAACCATATTTAATGGAACCTGGCTTAACGGCCTCGGCAGCCGCAAGGCGGTTGATCTCGAACGCGAAGGAATTGATGTTGTTGAAATCGCCAATTCAAGCCGTCATAACTTTGAAAAATCAGTTATCTACGATTTAACGTTTGGCGCAAAGCGTGAGAGCCTTCAGTATCTTAAAGAAAAGACCGATGCAAATATTGCGCCAACCTTGCCGGATTGGCTTAAAACCGAGCTGCAAGAACGTAATGCGCAACAGCACAGCACGCAACCAGACTTTATTCTTATTCTAGGAACCGATGCCGACTCAAATGCTTCCGGCACGGAAAATACTAATTAAATGCCCACAAAAAAATCACCGCTCGTTGTTATTTTTGGACGAACCAACGTTGGAAAATCTACTTTATTTAATTGCTTGAGCGAGCGACACGGCGCGCTAGTTTCTGATATTCCAGGAACAACCCGCGACGCCAACCTTTCAAGCGTTGTCTGGCGCGGACAAAGTTTTGACCTAGTCGATACCGGCGGTTTTATGGACTTTGATTTTCTACGTCTTAAAAAAATTAACGCTGAAACTATTGATGAATTTGTACAGAAGCAAGCCCGTGATTATATTAAAAAAGCTGACTTGATATTGTTTGTCGTTGATGCGCGCGACGGTCTTATGCCGCAAGATAAAACTATGGCAAGCATCGTAAAGCGCATCATTCCAAATAAAAAAAATATTTTAGTTGTTGCCAATAAAGCTGATAAAAAGTCTTTGGCAAGTTCGGCGTCGATAGATTTTATGAAACTGGGACTGGGCGAGGTTGCTCCGGTTTCCGCGGCGACCGGAACCGGTACCGGCGACATGCTTGATCTTATTTATACAAAAATGGATCCGAGTGATCGGCAAGAAGAAATCGACAAAGAAGAAGCACCGCGTCTTAAAGTCGCAATTATCGGAAAACCGAACGTCGGCAAATCAAGTTTAATCAATGCCATTCTCGGTTTCCCGCGCGTTATTGTTTCCCCGATGCCGCACACGACTCGTGAACCGCAGTATGCCCGCTTCACATATAAAGGAAAGGAAATCGAATTCGTTGATACGGCCGGTATCACTAAACACGGACACAAAGTTGATAACCTCGAAAAATTCAGCATGGATAAAAGCTTGGCTGCAATTAATAAATGCCAGATTGCTATTTTAGTTTTGGATATTTCCGAACCGTTGACCAAGCAAGACGCTCGCCTGATCGAAGAGATTACCGGACGCCATAAGAGCTTGATTTTTGTCGCTAACAAATGGGATTTGGCGGAAACAAAAGATCCGAAAAAGTTCACCAACTATATTTACGGCGAACTGCCTTTCGCAACTTATGCGCCGATTCAATTCTTGTCAGCAAAAAACCGCGCTCGCATCGACCAGTTGCTTGATTTGATCTTGAATGTCGCTGAGCAGCGTTATATCATGTTGCCTGATTCAGCAACTGATCGCTTATTACGAATGGCTGTACGCAAGCACAAACCAACCAAAGGCAAAGGAACAAAGTACCCGCGTATTTATGAATTCAAACAAGCGAGCGTTAACCCGCCAAGCTTTATGGTGCAAATCGGACCACGCCAAAGCATTGCTGATTCATATCTTCGCTTCCTGGAAAATCAGTTACGCGCCAAGTTCGGCTTCCTCGGCACACCTATCTCGATGTGGGTGAAAAAAGGACGCGATGTTCATGGCTTGCATAACAGTTAATATATGAGAATTATTATCGGCCTCGGCAATCCGGGCGACAAATTTAAAACAACACGGCATAATGTCGGTTTTATGACCGTTGACCTTATTGCGCAGCAAAACGGCTTAAGTTGGAAAGAGAATAAAAAGTTCAAAGCGCAGATTACTGAAGGAACTGATTTCATCCTTGTAAAGCCACAAACCTTTATGAATCTTTCCGGACAAAGCGCTTTGACTATTTTACGATATTATAAATTGATTCCAAGTTCATTATTCGGAATAAAAAAAGAAACTGACTTGTCGTCAGTTCTTACGGTTATTCATGATGAGCTTGATTTAAATTTTGGCGACTTTAAAGTCTCGCTTAACTCGGGGAGCGCCGGACATAACGGCGTTCAATCGATTATGGATCATCTTAAAACTAAAACCTTCAAACGAATCCGCATCGGTATTTCCAATGACACGCGCAAACAAATCCCCACTGAAAATTTCGTTCTGCAGCGATTTAGTCTTGATGAAGAAAAAAAACTGACGACACTGCTTCCGGAAATCTCAAAGCAAATTTAAAACCCGCCTTTTGTAAGACGGGTTTTTTAATTGATAGTATTATTTTCTTAACTTAGTTGTTGTTGAACATACTCATAAGCATTTCCCAGTTCAAGTAATACCCGAACTTTATGTCCGCTTACGTTGATTTTGTTTTCTTTAACTGCTTTAATATACATCGGAAAAACAGTGACATATTTTGTACAAAGCCTTTTTCGCAGACGTTCATCTTCTATTAACGCAATATTTAAAGCGTTATCAAAAAAATCAGCTAGTTTAATGCGCGAACAAAAATGACCTGAGTTGATAATCTCTTCTACGTAACTTGTATAAATAAGATTACGTGTAAAACTGTCTACGCTTCTCATGTCAGGATTAACAAGATACAAAAGGTTAAACGCAACTCTTTTGTTGAACAATTGTTCAAATATTGTCAGGACGCGTGAAAGGGTCGAATCTTTTTTCGAAAATGAATACGTATAAAGCGACTCAAAAAAATTCAATACTTTTTGTGGCTGATCCTTTGGGACATCATGTAAAAGCGCTGTAATAATTTCATCAGCATCCGTTGAGTCCCAGGCAATACAACGAACCGCAACACGCAGTGCATGTTTGAAGTGAGGACCGTCAGTGCGCATCTGTCCCCGATGAAACTCCTCGGCCAGTTCAATGGCCTTCATAAGATTTGCTCGCGTTTCATCATTACATCGCCAGGAAAACTTTTCTATTTCGTATTTCAACTCAGGGCTGGAAAGATTTGAAATTGGTTTCATCAATAGTATTTTGTTTTAATTTAAAGAACTTAGTTAATAACGGAATCTAACATATTATTTGATATAGGTCAAGCCTATAAGAAAATAAAAAAGCCACAGAATTTCTTCTGTGGCAGTTTACAAGTTAACCTTGTAAGTCTTATTACGTTAATGAACTTCTTAATTTCGCAATTTCTTCTGTATCATCCGTATCTTCGTAAGTATGATCTTCATGCCCAAGATGAGTTATACTCCAAAAACCGGTACTTAGCAGCAGTAATAGCACCAAAAAAATAAGTGCAAATATTACTGCTATTATCTTATCTCCCAAATAATTAGTACTCCATAACTCAGAATAAAATCCCCAAGCATGAACATACCACGGATACCAAGCTTCAGCCTGATTGTGTTTGCGGTCATAATAATCAATGAGCCCAAAATCACTATCCATTATACCAAAGCGATTTTCTTTTAATCTAGCTGAACTAAGTGAATCAAGACCCGGTTTTGCCCAATGAGGCGGATAGTCGGGAAGCTGAGTATTCACAAATGACGGTGCTACTGAAATCATAAAAGAAAAATTCTTTTTTTCTTTATATTTTTTTCTTTCCTGCTCAAGATACCTTTCACTCATAAAAAACATACCGTCTTTTGTAATTCCGTACTCGCCGGTCATTTTGTCAGCAAGCTTTTTGTGTTTTTGTCCTGCATTGGCACTTAGTACCAAGAGACAAATTACGAAAATACTTATTAGTATTCTTTTCAATTTTTATCCTTTTTAGTTATTGTTTAGTAATGTTTGATCATCCGCTTCTTCTTCAGATTCAGTAACAGATTTGAAGTAGTGGGCAGTTTCTTCATAATCACGCAACGAAGCTGCAATGCCCTTTGAACGAAGCTCACAAACTTCATCTACAAGTGCTAGTTCTTTCTGGAGTTTTTCCTTTGCCCTTTTCAAAGCAGGCGCAACCAATAATTTAATTACGTATAAAGCCGCTGTTACAACAATGATAACCGTAAAAAAACTCTGCATGTTTTCGTTTATCTTTATATATGCTAACACGCCAGATGCAATGCTCATGCCCAAAAAAATATAGAATGCTGTATCAAACACTTCATATCTGGAAAAATCATGTTTTGATGTAATGAAATCCTTTAAAAAAAGGTATTCCACGTCTGACATTTGTTTATTCAATTTATTTTCTCCTTTAATTGATTTTTCTTGTGAATATATTTGCCCGGACAGCAAGGCTTATTAAGCGAAGCAACAAACTGGTTACAACCAAAACTAGTATCGTAATTTTACTTAGCAAAACCTTCGGAGCGACTTCCTTAACTTTGTTCCAAGCTGTTTTCCACCAATAATTTGGCATCTCATACCAAGTAAGTATCGGTCCGGTATAAACTACACCTTTATAGTGAACAGGATCCTGAATAGCTAATACACCATAGAAACGAGCTTCTAAAGTATTCTCTAGATCGTAGTAAATAACATATGGCTTCCCTTCTTCAAATTCACGAATGGCAGCCGAACTTCCCTCTGTCATTCTCTCAGACACTTCAATAAAACCAGTGCATAAGACAACGAAAGTTATTATTGCAAATAATATTGTTTTCAATTTATTTTCTCCTTTTAATTAAACTTTATTTAAGCAAAAATAATTTTCCATCATACTGATTTAGTATTATGTCTTCAGCCTTAACCTTATTAGGGTCCTCCAGTAAAAACTGAGCAGGGAAATATAGAAAACCTGATTTGAAATAGAAGGCTGGTTCAATATAATGACCTTCAACTGTACCGAAATAATAAGCTCCTAATTCATGAACTGAAGCAAATTCTCTATTTTCTTTCTCCCTGAATTGCTCCTTCACTCTCAACCGTCCATTAATTTCAGGGTTAATTGGATCTTTCTCTGTAGCGTAATCAACGACTACTAATTGCAGCTTACCAACTTCATTAAATAAATTTTTCTTAATAAAGAAAATTTCGTTATTAATAACTCCATAATCCTTATTTTCAAAAATTGATTCCTTGATAGCCGTATGAATAATCTTTTTTTCGGCTTTACCGCAAGTATACTGTGAACAAAACCCTGTTGTAGCAACTAAGAATATGACAATAACTATTAATTTTTTCAAAGGACGAGCCCTTTCTACTTTAATTTATATTAACTTTAATTACCTATATTATAGCATTTTAACTAAATATTGTCAATATAGCTAAAATAAGCCTTTTTTTACTTAAAAAACGCCCTTTCGGGCGTTTTTAATAGAGATTAAGTAATTCCTAGTTATTTGAAATAGCGGCGTTTTGCTTCTTATGGATAAGATCTTCAACAACAACAGTGGCAGCGGTGGCTAATGGAATGGACAAAAGAGCGCCCATTACTCCTCCAACAGAAAATCCAACCATCAAAACAACGATGCTAACAATCGGATTTAAACCGGCAGTTTTTTCCATGATCTTTGGAACTAGGAAATTATTTTCAAGCTGCTGAATAATAATGTAGAGAATTGCGACAAACAATGCCAAGGTCGGTGATTGCGTAAAAGCGAGAAAGACCGCCGGCACAGCTCCAATAATTGGACCGAGATATGGAATGAATTCCGTAAAACCGGCGATCAAAGCGATGACCAATGCGTACTTTACTCCAAGAATCAAAAGTCCGATATATGTCAAAATAAAAATAACCAAACAAAGAATTAATTGTCCACGCATCCATAGTCCGATTTTCTTTTGAATACGATTGAATAAATCCATCGCGTAACTCTGCTTATGTTCCGGTGTAAGCGACCAAACGAGATTCTTGATGGCATTCTTTTCCGAGGCCATGTAAAAACTAATTACTAAGATAATTACGAAAGAGAAAATCCCGCCGAAGAAACTAACAACTGTTGTAAACAAGCTACCGGCTGCCGCTTGCAGATTACTGGCCGTTGAACCAAATGAAGACTGAATATTATCAAGCCAACCGTGAGCTGCGGTATAATCTTTCACCCCCGAGAAAAGCCCTTGCAAACGTTCAACATACATTGGGAAATCGTTTGCTAATTGACCGAACTGGCTAGCGATTGGGGGAATGATCAAATAGACAGTCGAACCAATAATCCCAAGTAAGATAATATAAATCAATGAGATACCGAGCGTACGCGGAATTTTTCTTTTTTCCATCCATTCAATCGCCGGTTCCATTGAACTTGAAAGAACCACCGAAACGAAAATAATCGCCAGGATATCTTGAATAAGATAGGCAAAGTACAAACACAAAAGCACAACCAAGGCCCTAACAAGACTTCCGGTTGTTAACGTAACACGAGTTGATTTTTTTTCGTCGGACATATATTGTAGGGCGCGCATAATTATGCGCGCTTACTTAATAACGAGGCTTGCGCGGTCCGTTAAAATCACGGCGCGGCGGACGGGCGGCAAAGTCGCCGGTCTGTTTCCCTTTTTCATTTTCCCACAAATGCTGGTTTTCGGGAAGTCCTTTCATTGTTAAGTTAACGCGTCCTTTTTCATCAATTTCTTTAATTTTTACGGTAACTTCGTCGCCAACGGCGAAAAAGTCGGACGGAGATGAAACGCGGTATGGCGCCATTTCACTGACATGAACCATTCCATCCCGGCCCGGAGTAAGTTCGATAAATGCTCCAAAGTCGAGCATACGAACAACCTTACCGGTAAATGTTTCACCCGGCTGGAATTCACGTACGATATTATTGATCCAATCAAGCGCCTTTGTAACGCCTTCTGCATCAGTACCACAGACCATAACTAATCCGTCATCATCAATATCAATTGTAACGCCACAGGCATCAATAATTTCATTAATAACTTTTCCGCCTGAACCGATAACTTCTCCGATCTTTTCCGGATCAATGTTCATAGTCGTAATGCGCGGAGCGTACTTCGAAAGTTCCGGACGCGGCGCCGATAAAGCACCGTTCAAAACATTAAGAATTTGCAAACGAGCAATCTTTCCTTCAGTTAACGCTTTTTCCATGATAGCTTTATCCAAACCGATTGTTTTTGTATCAAGCTGAATCGCGGTAATACCTTCGTCGGTTCCGGTAATCTTAAAATCCATTCCACCTTCGCCATCTTCTAAGTCTTGTAAGTCAGTTAAGACTTCCCAACGGCTCATGTCCGGCACTGAAGCCAAACCCATAGCAACTCCGGCAACAGCTTTTTTCAAAGGTACACCGGCGTCAAACAAAGCGAGTGATGCGGCGCAAGTCGAAGCCATTGATGAAGAACCATTTGAAGATAACGTTTCAGCAACAACGCGAATCGTATAAGGAAATTCTTCCTTTGGCGGAATTAATGAAGCGATTGCTTTTTCAGCTAAAGCTCCGTGGCCAATTTCACGACGACCGGCGCCGCGCATTGGTTTAGCTTCGCCAACCGAAAACGGTGCAAAATTGTAATGAAGCATAAAACGTTTCTTTGCCTCGCCTTCCAATCCTTCGAGAGATTGTTCATCACCCGGGGCGCCAAGTGTGACCACCGACATAACCTGCGTTTCACCGCGAGAAAATACGGCGGCGCCATGATTGCGCGGTAGCATTTCAACATCAGCTTCAAGAGTACGAATTTCATTCAAGGCTCGTCCGTCAACGCGTTTCTTTTCATCCAAAATTGCGCGGGTAACTTCAGCTTCAACGGCTGATTCAACGAGCTGATAAATCGCAGCCTTGCGATAGGCAGCGTCGATTTCTAATCCAGCCAAGAATTCATCAAGCTTATCTTTAATCGCATTGACTGCGGCTTTGCGTTCACCTTTTGTGTAATATACTTTATCAAATAAAATCTTTTTAACGTTTTCAGAAAGCCATTCACCAGCCTTAGTTAAAGCGGCTTCTTTTAATTCATCGATCTTAGCTTCGGCTTTGCGGACAACGCGTTCATGTTTCTTTACGCCAAGTTCGCTTACCATCTTATTGATCAAGTCGATTGCTGGTCCCATTTCTTTCTGTCCGGCTAAAATCGCTTCTAGCATCACCTGTTCAGGAACCTCCTTGGCTCCGGCTTCAATCATAACGACGCGTTCCTTGGTTCCGGCAACGATCAAGTCCAAATCGCTTTCCAAGCGATCCTTATAGGTCGGGTTAAAAGTAAATTCATTATTAACACGGCCAACACGGATACCGCCGATTGGGCCTTTCCAATCAACGCCCGAAAGAGACAAAGCGGCCGAAGCGGCAACCAATGAAACGATGTCATAGTCATTTTCTTGATCGACTGATAAAACAGTAATAACAACTTGAACATCACGACGTGATTCCTGATCAAACAACGGACGAACAGAACGGTCGATCATACGGCCGGTTAAAATCGCATCATCAGTCGGGCGACCTTCACGCTTCACCCAACGGGAACCTTTAATAATACCGGCAGCATACAAACGTTCTTCAAACTCAACCATGAGCGGAAAAAAATCCGTTCCTTCACGAGCTTCTTTGGATTGGACGACTGTCGCTAAGACGACAGTTTCGCCGTACTGAACAGTAACAGCGGCGTCGGCCTGACGCGCTAATTTACCTGTTCTAAAACTGAGCGGCCGGCCGAGCCAGTCGCAGTTAAACACATGTTCTTTGGTCATACATTTTTTTGTGTCTGGCCAACAAACTAAAGGACTGAGGAAAAAAACCGCAGTTCTGTCTGTTTGTCGGTCAGACTAAATTAATTAATAAATTTTTAACTAGCGTCCAATCAAAAACTTTCGATTGTCGCTCAAACTGATAAAATCATCAACACTTTCAATCAACTTTGAAGATGTTGTTTGTCTAAAGGCGATTACTTCAACGCGGCAGCCTTTGGCAGCCTGCAAATATTCAACCAACGGGATATAATCTCCATCGCCGGAAACTAATACAATGACATCAACGTGCTCGGAAAGCTTGATCGCATCAATAGCGATGCCGACATCCCAATCAGCCTTGCGGGCGCCGCCGGAAAAAACTTGTAAATCTTTAATTACAACTTCAAAGCCTTGGTTAGACAATGCTTCAAAAAAGTTTTCTTCTTCTTCACTGGCTCCGCGAATAACATAGGCAACTGCACGCACCAACTCACGGTCGGCGATCGCGGCTTTTAATACTTCTTTAAAATTAACACGGCGCTTGTATAAATTTTTAGCTGAATGATACATGTTTGCAGCATCAACTAAAATTCCGACGCGCTGAGCTTTGTGTTTTGTCATAGTTAGCACAGGAAGCGAGCTTTGGGCCCGCTTCCGTTTAGTATTAGTCATGTTTTTCTACCTCAACTTCATCACCAATTTCATCGGAAAGCAATTCAGCCTCAATAGCCTTACGCTCTTCCTCTTCTTCAATCATTTTCTTGGCGATCTTTAATTTAAGCTTCATCGCTAATTCCATAAACGCTTTTTCGTCTTCACGTTGCAAGTATTTGAGCAAACGGCGGCGTTCACCGACCTTGCGCAATAAACCGCGACGGGAAGAGTAGTCGTGCTTATGCATTTTCAAGTGGTCTGTCAGCTGATTAATTTCCTCGGTCAAGATAGCGATCTGAACTTGAGGCGAACCGGTGTCAGTGTCATGCACTTTGAACTTGTTAATTAAGCGTTGCTTTGCTTTTTTGTCTAGCATAGTCGTTTGCTGGACCAAGAAATACCTTTTAAATGGTAAAACCGAGTGCCAGTACATTAATAATAAGTAGGCTTAGTGTACAACAAATTGATAAATAAATCAAGACGTCGTACAATGTAAAGTATGACCGAAAAAAATGCCCAAAAACTCAACCAATTAGACCGTTCCATTACCGACTTTTTGGAGTATCTTGAGGTGGAACGCGGCCTTGCCAATCTGACCCTGCGTAACTACGGCTTTTTCCTGCATCGCTTTGCCGATTTCGCCCGGGAACGTGGCGTTACCAAGCCGGAAGGCATTTCAAAAATCCTCGTCCATCAATTCCGGCTGCATCTTAATCGCTTGCCGGCGCGAACACAGGACAATATAAAGAAGAATACACAAAATTATCACCTCATCGCCCTACGGACCTTTTTAAAATATCTGAATAAGAACGATGTTAAAACTTTGAGTCCCGATAAGATTGAATTATCAAAGCAAGCGCCGCGCCAAGTTGATTTTCTCGAAGGTGCTGATCTGGAACGCATGTTAGAAATGCCTTTGCAGCACGCGAAAGATCCGCTACAGCAACTGCGCGACAAATCATTGCTAGAAACATTATTCTCTACTGGATTGCGTGTTAGTGAACTTGCTAAATTAAAAGTTGAAGAGATCAATTTGAATAAGCCGGAATTTACCGTGCGTGGAAAGGGCTCGAAGTTGCGTTTAGTTTTCCTTTCTGAAACGGCGCGGCATTGGATCAAGAAATATCTTGAACAACGCCATGATCCTAATCCATTAATTTTTCCGATAACACCGCGTTCGATTGAGAGATTAGTTTCTCGTTACGCGCGACTGGCCGGAATTATGAAACGGGTAACGCCTCATACAATGCGCCATAGCTACGCTACAGATTTATTGATGAACGGCGCCGATATTAGGAGCGTGCAAGCGATGCTTGGGCATTCATCAATTACCACAACCCAAGTCTATACGCATATCACCGATCAGCAGTTACGAGATGTCTATTCAGCGTTTCATGGAAAAAGGCGAAAAAAATAAAATAAAGATGATTGACAAAAACCATTTTTATTGCTATTTTTAGACGAGTGTTCGCGGATAACTACGTCCTCGTAGTTCAATGGATAGAACAGGAGACTTCTAATCTCTAGATGAAGGTTCGATTCCTTCCGAGGGCACAAGCCTTCGCAAAAGCTTCGGCTTTGCGAGCGAGCTGAAAATTAAATACATGGTGCCTATAGTTTAACGGTAGAACAGCGGGTTGTGGTCCCGCTAGCGAGGGTTCAACTCCCTCTAGGCACCCACTTCAAATTCAGCCCTTTTTGGGCTGTTTTTTGTTATACTTAATTACATATGACTTTTGAGCTACTCGTTTCACTATTATCGTTTGTCCATAAAATATTCCTCTTAAAAAAAGAGAGACATATTGCATGGATATTAGGTATTGTCGCTTCCGTATTATCTATTATTTATTTTTATTCAATCGGCCTCTTTATATTCTCAGGTCTAGAAGTTGGATTAACTGTTTTGATGGCCTACGGATTGCTTAAAACAAAAACAAAGAAAATCGACAACTTCATTAATATAGGTACTGGCATCTTTTGTTTTATGCTAGCATACCTTTCTTTTACTGGAATTTTAACCATCACTGAATTCGCTGCTTCTATCGGCTCACTATTGGGTATCTACTTTTTGGCACATAATAAAAATAGAACCGGCTGGTTCATATGGAATATTACTCATATAGTTATTATCTATGTTACGCTTAGCAAACAACAATATATTTTTTCTCTATACCAAACATTTTGTTTAATTGTGGCTATTGTGGGATTGGTTCGATCAAAAGACACAGGCTATAAATTATAAGATAAATACATCAACGACCCAAATATGAATCTTCAAGATAAAATAGTCGTCATAACAGGCGGCACAAAAGGACTTGGTAGGTCCTTAGCAGAAACTCTGAAACAAAAACAAGCTCATGTTATTATTTGTTCATCAAAAGAATATGATGAGCAGGGCTTTGATTTCATCAAAGCTGATGTTAGTAATGAAGAAGAAATTAGAAGTTTAGTAAAAAGAGTAGTTGATCAATTTGGCCGCATTGATATTTGGATTAATAACGCAGGCATTTGGGTACCGCACTGTCCCATTGAAAAATTGGACATAAACCGGGTTCGCGAAATGAATGAAGTGAATATTATTGGAACCATCATTGGCTCAAAACATGCTTTGGTTCAAATGAGAAAACAAGGAGTTGGAATGATTGTTAATATCCTTTCAACAAGCGCGCTTGAGGGACGTGCCGGATCTTCTGGATATTGTGCGAGCAAATACGGCGCAACTGGATTCACTAAATCGTTACGAAAGGAAACCGAGGGAAGTGATATAAAAATTATTTCAATATATCCGGGTGGCATGAAAACACATTTCTTTGATGAAAAAAAACCCGAAAATTATGATTCCTATATGGAGCCATCATATGTTGCGGAAAAAATTATTACTAACTTAGAAAATGGGCAACCTGAGGAAGAGATTATAATAAAAAGACCGACAATATAATTTTATAAGATAAATTCATCAACGACCCAATTAAAATTCAGCCCTTTTTGGGCTGTTTTTTGTTATAAAAGTATTAGACAGTAGTGGGAGTAAAAATAAAAAAAGGACCGATACAGATATCGATCCTAATATAAAAAATAATAGGCGGCCATTATATGGTCGCCTAAATTTTTTAATTTTATTTTGTATTACTGCCAGTTTAGCTCAATTCTATCAATGCTGCTTGAAGAATTAGGAACTGGTAAATCAAGTATTTGATCAAATGGATTGAGAATGGTACCGCTTGGCTGCAAAGACATATAGCGTGACCCCACCGGGAAAGAATTACCAGGGATAAACATGCGCCAATCAATAGCAGTATTATATGACTGACTCCAAGCTCCTTCAATACGATAGAAATATTTACATGCTGATGTGCCATCATGCCAATAAAACATTGCCATATCTCCACCTACAACAACGGTTCCTTTATCAGGAGTAAAGCCAACACTTGAGGTATTATAGTTTCCACTGGGAGAATTTTTTGATACTCCACCAATAAGTCTGTCAAAAGTTGTAACATAGTGGGTATAAAAAGGGTCGCTATATATTTTTACTCTTTCATAAATCAATATTGTAATTACATTGGTGGGAGTGCCATCTGTTTCATTCTTAGTAGCACCGCCGGTTACCTGGTCAGCTATGGGTACCTCCTGTGATGAGCTTGGGGTTATTATATTTTGTTGAGTTGAGGGAACATTAACTACCGAAGCATCATCATTGCAGCCAAAAAAGCCGCTGGAAAGAATAAATAACATAAAAAGAGACAAAAAAAGCACAGCATACTTTTTCATTTTTATTTCCTTTCGAAATGTTAAAGAGCTCAAAAAGTCTGAGATTCTCTTAGTTTAGTGCCAAGAATTATTTCTTGGCAGCGACATACTAGCATATGTATTTGATCTGTCAATGGCAAATTTACGATTTTCTTTAAAAATGCTATACTTTTATAATATTCACATTACTTATGTCCTGGAAAAAATTTGAAAAACCTCTCGTCTTTATCTGCACAATTTCACTTGTGCTTTCTTCTTTTTCGAATATAAAAATAGCGCAAGCCGCCTATAGCGACACAATCGCAGGCGAATCCAACTTACTGTATTACTGGCAAATGAACGAGAGCGCTGGCGCATCAACATTAGCGGCAACGGTAGGCGGCACTGCGATAAACTTAACCGGTGCGACAAGCGGCCAATCAGGTCAGGCCGGCAACTCAGTTTCATTTGATGGCGCAAGCAACTTCGGTGTTACTGCTTCAAATCTTAATCTAACCTCCTATAATAAAATATTTGTTGAAGCATTGGTGAACTTCAACAGCTACCCGTCGGGCAACCATTTAGCCTGGGAACACAGCTTGGGCGGCGGACTCGGCGCCGATGATTTTTATCTTGATACCGGATCAAGCGCCTTGAGTCCCGCTCACGTAGGAAATGCCGGCTACAGTTTAGCAAGCTTCACTCCGCCTTCCGCAGCAAACTGGCATCATCTTGTCGCGGCCTATGACAAAACTCTTTCAACCAATGAAGTAAATATTTATATTGACGGTGTATTGCAAACCGCAAATTCTCGTAGCTTCAATACAAATAATACCGACTTCTTCGCGAACCGTCCTTTCTATGTTATGAGCCGCGGCGGAACAACAATGTTTGCCGGCGGTAAAATGCAACATCTCGCAATTTATAATGATTTAACGATAACGCAAATTAGAAGTCACGCCGTGGCAAGCGGTTTAGTTGCCGGAGTTACGGCGGGAACTCTTTCTGAAGTATTAAGCACTACTACCTCATCAACGCTTTCATGGACAAGCGCAACAAACGGCTTTTCTCCGATTACGTCTCAATTGCAGCGCAGCGCTCATAGCGCTAACTCATGGTCCGATATCGGCGGCGCGACGAGCAGTCCGGCAACAGATTCCGGATTAACTTCAAACACTTCGTATGATTATCGCGTGGCATATACGGATGCAACGGCAACAACCGTCTATTCAAATACTCTCACGATCACAACATTGCCGATTGTTAACTATCCGGCCTATACGGCAAATTCAGATAAAGTAATCGTACAACCCTATGATACGGCTCGATCAAACGCAACGGCTAACTGGGGAATGAGTGGCAGCGGCTCATTAGAATTTATCGGCGTTGGTCATAGATACAGAGTAAGACAAGATGGAACAATTAATCGGGTTCGTTTTTACACAGTTTCAAAAACCGGGTTGTCAGCAGCGTATGTAAAAGTGTGGCGAAAAAATGGTTCAACATATGATCTAGTCGGAACAAGTAATAATCTTGTGAGCGACATGACGGCAGCCAGCTTTAATACTATTGATCTCTCCTCTCCGATCACCGGAGTTCAAGAAGGAGACTATGTTGGCTTACGTATTGAATCTGCCGGTGGCGCCGTTCCAAGTTTTTATGGATATAATCCAGGAAACGTTACTACGTATTATGCACAAAACCAAAGTTTTGGCACGACCGGAGTTAACTGGGCCGGACAATCTCCTACCGCCTTTGTCATGCCGATTGAAACATATATGCAAGCACCGCAAGCAGTGTTTATCGGAGATTCAATCATATCAGGAAACCCAGCGCACTTAAGCTTCCTTGAAACAACCGAAACAACGAATGTTGGATCTTCAATTGAACGAAAATATAATGCGGCGACTGGGTATACGTATCAAAATATGGGTATTGGCGCACAAACAACTGCTTCAATTTCCGCTCGCTTTGCCGCTGATGTTATCGCGCTGCATCCACGTCTAGTTATTATTGAAGGAGGAGTTAATGATATTGCCAACGGTGCCGTTACTAAAAACACTTTCTTAGCAAACTGGACATCCATGCTTAATGCGGCGCAAGCTGACAGCGGTGTTTCTAAAATTTTTGTTTTAAAAATTTTGCCATGGATAAACGGCACAAACAACCAAATGCAAACCCGTGACGACTGGAACAGCTCTCTTGCCACGTTAGCAGCCGGATATTCAAAAGCAGTGGTTGTTGACGCAAGCTCATATGTCGGAGTTTTCCGATCGGGCGGAGACCCTGGAAATTTATGGGATATGAATGCGCTTTATAACAGCGGCGACGGCGTTCACTATAACGCTTCGGGTCATTTTAAAATTGCGCAAGCGTTGGCTGATGCACTTGATTCAACTCCGCCAACAATCACATCTGTCTCTTCTGATAAAACTAACGGCAGCTATAGCGTCGGCGAAGTAATTGATATTGATGTAACTTTTTCTGAGCCCGTCACTTCAACGGGAAACGTAACAGTAACCTTAGAAACAGGCGCTACGGATAGAACCTGCACTTTTTCAGTTAGCGGCTCAACAACCGGAACTTGTAATTACACAGTACAGGCCGGTGACACAAGCTCCGATCTAGATATTGTAAGTATTGGTGGCACAATCGCTGATAGTGAAAACAACGCCATGTCTAATTTTGTTCCAACAACAAGCTTAGCGGCGAACAAAGCACTTGTTATTGATACAACAGCGCCATCAAGTGTTGGCGCTCCGACATTTGGAACAATCAGTTCAAGTTCGATTGAGGTAATCAAGCCTTCAACCGTGACGGAAACCGGATCAGGTCTCTACCAATGGCAAGCCCGAAAAGACAGTACAACCGAACTTGGTTTTAACGCAGTCGGGACAAACTCAGTAACAAACTCATCGTTGTCGGAGAATACACAATATACATATGATGCTCAGTTTAAAGACAGCGCTCTTAATACTAGTAGTTATGGAACAAGCGCTGCAAAATATACCCTGGTCGATACTCCAACTAATTTATCCGCCACATCAACGCTCAACAGCATAACACTATCGGTTGATAGCTTCCCTAATGATACTGCTGGTTCTTCTGGTTATTATTTTGAAAGAAGCGGAGCAAATTCAGGATGGGCGCAAACAAACACCTGGCAAAATACCGGCTTAACCTGTGCTACTTCATACACGTATACGGTAAAATACCGTAATGGCGACGGAACAGAGACAAGCACTATTTCGTTAACCGTATCAACGAGTGTTTGCCCAAGTAGCGGCGGAGTTACTCCGGCACCGGCTAGTGGAACCGGTAGTGAAACAGTTACGGTCGGAATGGGTCAACAGGGCACTTTAGGCACTTTGCCTCCAGCTGGTCTCAACTATATAAGTTACATTAATTCTCATTCAGAGTTTTCAGTTCCAGGTACTCAACAAAACACTCACACAATTACTGTTAATGATTTAAATATATTGAATCAAGAAGTTACGATAACTCTTTCATCTTCAAATCCACAAACCCTACGTTTACGTCTTAATCAAAGTACAACTGTTGATTTAAATGGCGATGGAAAACAAATGATTCAAGTAACATTTGCAGGGCTCGTTAACAACCGAATTGAATTAACAATCAAACCGCTTAGTGCCAATAATTCTCAAACAAATGGTTCAACAGGTTCTGAAAATACCAGTGATATTGTTTCAATTATTAAGCAAGAATCTGGATTAATTTTTAATCAACAAAACCCTCGCAGTTATTTTATAAACACAGGGACACAAAGTACTTTAAAACTTGGATCAGGAGAAAGAAAAGCTGCCCTAGATTCATTTGAACAAGCCTTTAACAAACAACCAGCAACTCTCGCAGACTGGGTTGATGTTTTAAATATTGCCAACGGTCGCTGGCCACTTACAATTATTAGATCTGTGGAGAGCAGGGCTTATCTCAATTTCAAATTAGTGTATGGACGCAATGCCAATATGAAAAACTCTGGTGATGTTAACGCTCTCAAAATGATGGGTTATGGCATTAGATCAACTCAAGCACGAGATTTGAAAAAAGAAAGCCAAGCAATAAAACGATTTATCTCAATATTTAACTTTGGACCAACTATTGCGCGCCATTGGAACATTATTAGGGCGATTGCTTACTCCGGAATAAACAAATAATAATTTAAATATAAAAAAGACCCGATTTATTCGGGTCTTATCTTAATAACTCAAAATTTTATTTATTGATTAGGTGAATTATTTCACCAATGTTATTGATGACATGCTCAACTCCCGCCTCCTTAAATTCTTCACGGCTCACAAGAATTGATTCCACACCGATAAAAATTATTTCCGGAAAATGGTCCTTGACTGCCGCATAATCAAATTTAATCGTGTCGCCCACATAAAAAATACGTTTGTATTTTTTGTCCTTAATAAAGTCCAAAGTAGGAAAGAACGATTCTTTTGCTGGTTTGTGATAAATACTACAGTCGGCTGATTGAATATATATGAAATTTTCTCTGATTTCCATTTTATCAAGCAGCATATCCAAAGTGTTTTTTTCACGGCTTGATAAAATTGTTTTATCAACGTGATCAAGTGAGGCAAGTTGCCGTTTAATCTCGGGATAGGGATTATCATTGTTGTCTGAAGCATCAGTACTAAGGATAATTTGAATAAATTCTTTATACATTCCTTCTGGCCAGCCCATTTCTTTGGCAATGGTCGGAATGAGAACCGACACATACACATGCCCCCAATGATGAACTAAAACTTCTTGGGTCAATGGTAATCCCATTTCTTTAGCCACAGCCAGGTGTCGCTTGATAGTCTTTTCCGTATCCGGATGCAAAACTCCGTCAAAATCAAAAATGATTAATTCTTTCATTCTTTGCTCCATTCTCCTGTTTAATCATTAATTATAATTGTTGTAAAAATATTACGTCTATACAGTTCTTCAATCAGTACTTTGTGCTCAGGATTAAAACCAATCATTTTTTCTTTGATTTGCTCTCCACTTAAACCTTTCTCATCAAATTTTCCATTAACTCGATGAAAGGCATCAAAACAATCCGCTAAAGAAAGCAATCGACCATACATTGGAATCACAACTTTTGTGCCTTCGTTATACTGGTGCAAATGATCGTTTAGTTCTTCAGGATATTTATTTTGCTGAAACCGATGATGCCACCACATTACCTCCGCAGTAAAATCAAAGTGTCCACGTAATAAGCGATATCCGTCTGGAACATGATTCTTGATTTCATCATAATCACTTATATCAAATCTGTCAGTCTTTTGTAAGACTTTTGGATTAGTAAGTGCTTTACCAATATCATGAAGTAAGCCGGCGTAAAATAAAGCTTTAGCATCAAGAAACATAATGCTTCCGATTTGCTTTGTTAATAATCCAACACGGATGCTATGTTCATAGGTAGGCAAATCTTTAAGCCGCAATAATTCCAAGAATGCCCTGATCGCCGATTGCCGATCTGCGTCAATTTCCAAATCATAAAATGCAATTTTTAAACGCCCTTCTAGGGTCGGTTCTGCTCCCAGGTAATTATTGAATAATTTCATTATTATATTTGTTTTATTATTGATTAAGTTAGTTATTCCTGAGCTCATAAAAGTTCAAGAAAAACTAACTTAAAACAATATTTCTTAAGGTGCTTAATAAGCAAAAATATCACTTTCTCTTTATTTTGTCAATCATCTTTTCTATCATCAAACAAAAAAAACAACCCCTGCTCGGGGCTGTTTTTTATTTACTTATTCTTCTTTGTTTAATTTAACTGCCGCTTCCGGCGTCGATACCGTTTTGCTCATCGTAAATATTTTAACGATTGCCCAGGCGACCAACAAATAAACAAGCATGGCGAGGATCGTTGTCCATTCAATAACATTTCCCTCAACTCTCGTTATGTTAAATACATTAAGAAACGGATTTGCAAACGGATAGCTCACTCCGTAAATAAAACTACTAAAACCGGCCCGCGGATTAGCCGCTAATAATTTTAAAATAAATCTGAAAGCCAAAAGTGCTTCTAAGATACCTAGTATATACCAAACTACTTGCGTACCGCGATACAACGGTTTTGTACTTGGAGAATTGTAAGAATCCATATGTGTAGATTAATTATTTTTATAAGTTAAACCGTGCCCTATTTTATATAACGGTTCTTTCATCAACTTTGTTTCAATCTGCTCCATTGTCTTTGGCCAAGCTACCGGAAGCTTTCCGCTAAAATCATAATCACCGGACAAAACATCGCTAATACCTTCACCTTCAGTTCCCAACAACCAAGCCATAACAACGGCATCAACGTCTTTAACGCTCTCTTCAATAATCAACGGTCGTCCGGCAATAATAAGTAATACAACTTTTTCGCTGTTCTTTTTTGCAGAAGAAATACGTTTTTGATCTTCAGGCGAAATTAATAATCGCTCGCGATCACCAACTCCTTCGGCATACGGTTGTTCGCCAATAACAACAACGGCAATGTCTGCTTTTTTTGTGAGTGTCTTTTCTGCCATAGGATCATATGTGATGGTAGAATCCTTAAATTGTTTTTTAAACGCGTCTAAAATTGAGGTGCCCGGTGTTGTATCGCCGTGATCACCCTGCCATTCAATTGTCCAACCGCCGGCTTGCATGCCGATATCGTCAGCCGCCCGGCCGACAATTAAAATATTTTTAGGATTACGTATCGGTAAAGTTTCTTTGTCGTTCTTTAATAAAACTAATGACTTGCGAACAGCCTCTCGCGCAATTTCACGATGTTCAACTGAGCCAACGGTCTTAAGCAATTCTTTACTTGGCAGATAATTATCAAATAAGCCGATTGATTGCTTGGCTCTTAATATTCGAGTTACCGCGTCATCAATACGCGACATCTCAATTTCTCGATTACTGATCGCTGAACTTATATTATTCATGAATACATCATAATCTCCCGGAAGCATGACCATGTCCATTCCGGCGTTTATTGAAATAACGATATCTTTGTAATAATCATCAGAAATTTGATCGACAGCTCCCCAATCCGAAACCAGAAATCCCTTAAATCCCATTTCTCCTTTTAACAGATCGGTTAAAAGATATTTGTCACCGCTTATCTTTTTTCCATTCAATGAATCACGCGAGATCATAATACTCATCGCCCCGGCTCGAATCGCATCTTCAAAAGGCAAAAGATTCTTTTCTTTAAGCTCACTCAAGGTCATGGTTAAATTACCTTGATCCAATTTATAATCTTTTGATGTTGCCCAATCTTCTTGTCCTTCGCCAAGAAAATGCTTTGGTGTCGCTAAAATTTTTTCATCTTGCAAGGCCTTCATATAGGCAACACCGAGCTCTGTAACGATTTTTTTGTCGCTGCTATAGCATTCATACACCCGACCCCAGCGGTAATCTTCCGGCATTGAAAGAACTGGAGCGAAATTCCAATTAGCGCCGGTCGCTTTTACTTCCGTTGCCGTTGCTTGCCCGATTTTTTTGACCAACTCAACATCATTAGCCGCTCCTAAACCAATATTGTGCGGAAAAATTACCGCTCCTTTTACATTTCCATTACCGTGGACGGCATCGACTCCATACAAAATCGGAATTTTTAATTTTGAATCCATAGCGGCGGCTTGGAATTCTTTAACCATCTCATACCATTGTTCTGGTGTATTATCCTGCGGATTGCCACCTCCACCTGATAAGATCCCGCCAATCGATTTACGACGAACATCATCGGGGCTGATTGCATTCTTATCAATTAGAACCATTTGGCCAATCTTCTCTTGCACAGACATGCGCGAAATAATTTTTTGTATCTGCGCGTCATCTGTTTTTTGATTCGATTGATCATTTTGAAAATTCCTTAGCAGCACAATGCCGCCAAGTCCAATGATAATAATGAATATAGTAATTGCTAAAGTTGTTTGTTTCATAGATCAACTCTAATACAAAACGGTTAAATAACAAAGAAGTTACCGAATACCTTGCCATTTCTGTATTTATGTGAAAAGTCGTATACTTAGTACAGTACTAATTACTCTTATGTGGAACGAACATAAAATCTTCTGGGCGCAAAGAACATTTCTGTATAATGTGCTTTTGAGCATACTTTTTTTGATCATTGCGGTCTTCATGAATCAGTATGCCAATATATATGCCGCCAATCATTCAAGCAATCATGTTACTGATATCATATTGGACAACATCCCTTCAGTTGATGTTCACCTAATCTTTTCCGAAGGAGCGATTTTGTTTGTGGCTGCAATAATATTCCTGTTGCTCTATGAACCAAAATACATTCCTTTTGCCGTAAAAAGTTTGGCGGTCTTCATTTTGATCCGTTCAATTTTTTTAGTGATGACAAATCTCGCACCGCCGCTCGGAGAAATCTATATTAATCCGAACGATTTTGTCGCCCAAATAAGCTCAGGAAATGATTTGTTTTTTTCAGCTCATACTGGGACTCCCTTTTTATTTGCTTTTATATTTTGGAAGAAAAAATATTTGCGTTATATTTTTTTCCTCTGCACGGCGATTGGCGGCACGGCTGTTTTATTGGGGCACCTTCACTATTCGATTGACGTTTTCTCTGCATTATTTATCTCGTACGGAATTTATCAAATATGTGTACGAATATTTCCCAAAGACCTTAAACTTATCGAATAAAAAACCCGTCTTCTTGAGACGGGTTTTTAGCTAACTGCAATTAACCTTTGGGGTAACTGATTAGCATCTTTTTAATTTCGTTAATTCGTTGATGAACGAGCGGAGGAAATTTTTCTTGCGCCCAGTTAGTTTGAAAATGTATTGATGAAAGAAATTTCTCCTGCCCCTGCAACAATTCTAGCGGGGCAATTTTCATTTCTTTTGATAGACCTATAACGCTATTCTGCATCCATACATCGCTTAAACTTTGAGACAAATCACAATCACGTATCAATTTGACGCCCAACGATTGTTTGCATTCCTCATGCGGAAATTGAGTAGCGCGGATCAATGATTCAATCTCCTCAACCAAATCCCAATCGCTTTCCAACAAATGCTTTTTCATTTCCTTGATGGCGCGAGCGACTTCTGTCGGATCATCACCAACCATTCCGCTGTGCGCATAGTCATGAAAAAGACAGGCGATAAGAAACGCCCTGAAGTCTCTCGGGCTCTCTATTTCATGATAATGTTCGTACTTTCCGCCGATATAACCGGAGCAAGTAACATGAAGCATGTGACGAAAATTATGATACGGATTATGAATATTCGGGGCAGTAAAGATAAGCCAAAAGTAATACCAAAGATCACCTTCGTAGAGCTTTTCGGTATTATCGACAACATCGATAACGATGTTTTTATTTTCCATGTTCCTCCTTTTTGTCAGTGAACTATTTTAACTTATTTGGTATACTATCAAAAGAACACTAATTATGCAAAGATGAAAAAATTCCTGCGCTATTCCTTGATTACGGTCGCGGTTCTCGCCTGTTTGGCACTCGCTGCGTTAGCAGCGGGTTTTTTTGCTGTTCGCTATAATCTGACAAAAATCTCGGGGCAGATTGATCCAAACTCTCATGTATATGAGCAAGAATTAAGTCATGAAAAAAACATAAACCCGCAAACACTGCCGGTAAATAAATCGGTTTTCGGAGACGCGGAATATGTTAATTGGTGCAAAATTAATGTTGCCGCAGACTATAGCCTTGGCAATGCGAAAAAAATCTTTCAAGCCTATATTGATTCTCATTCTGAAATTCTTTTGCGAAGAATGTTGTTGGCGTTAAGTTTACGAATCTCAAACAAACCACAATTTGAAAAAGACCTGCTTAATTGCGAGTCTCAACTCTCACCGATAACTACGCGCGGCACCTTAGCCGATCGTTTAACAAAAGAATCAAGCGACAATCTTTACGCGTGGCAGAATTTTGAACCGTGGAATATTATCCGCCAAGGATTGGCTAAAGACATGCCGACGATTTATGCAGCAGCGGATGCGGCTGATGTTCAACCGCGCTTACTGGTTTCAGTAGCGATTGTCGAGCAACTTCGTTTATACTATACGCAGCGCGAATTGTTTGAAAAGTTTTTTAAGCCGTTAAAAATATTGGCTAATGCGAATAAAATGGCTTGGGGCGTTATGTCAATCAAAGAGCCGATGGCCATGCAGACCGAGGCACATCTTAAAGATACAAACTCTCCATTTTATCTTGGTAAAGAATATGAAAACTTACTTGATTTTCCAAAAAATGCAAATATTTCACGAACCCGTTACAATCGCTTAACAGATGAAAAAAATCATTACTATTCCTATTTATACGGCGCGCTCATTATCAAGCAAATTCAAGCTCAATGGGAAAAGGCCGGGCATCCGTTATTGTATCGTCCCGAAGTTGTTGCCACTCTTTTTAACATCGGTTTCAACAATTCAAAACCGAAAGAAAATCCGAGCGTCGGCGGATCAACCATTATTATAGAAGGAGTCAAATACTATTTCGGTTCACTGGCTTATGAATTTTATTATTCCGGCGATTTGATTAATGAATTCCCCTATAAGTAAGAAACGCTAAAAGCCAAAGCAATTGCTGAGATAATTGTTACAAGAAGTCCGACAATTTGATGACCCTTAATTTTTTCCCTAGAAACCACTAACCCCAATATTGCTGCGAATGCGATATACGCCTCACTAATACCGGTCGCTAAAGCCATTGGAATAAAAGTCATACTATAGGAGTAGCCAACCCAGCCAAGATTATCCATTAAAGAAACTGCCGCGATTAAACTGGGGCGTTTTTTTAAATCAGTCACTATTTCTCCGGCTCTTCCTTTAAAAAAAATATATACCGTAGTTGCAATGGTTATAAACAACGCACCAAACCAATTTACCATCAATGCATCTGTTAGACGTGCGCCTAATCCAGTTAAAAAATTTTCAGCGCCCATAGCAATTGTTGCTAAAATAGCAAATATTATTCCGGCTTCAAATTTTATTTTTTTAAAATGTGAGAAGGATTCGATTGAAATAAGTGCAATGCCGATAACTAGTAACAAAATTAAAAACATCTGAGAGACTGTTATTACTTCATGTAAAAACAACCAGGCCAATAGAGCTGTGATAACTACCTCAAAAGCAAATATCGGATCTATAACGGCGATTTTACCTTTTTTCAAACCCTCAAACAAAAGTAATGATGCAACCGTACTAACTGCGCCGGCTAACAAAAGAATGAGTAAATCAAAACGCGCCGCTTTTGAAAATAATTCAGGAATATCACGGAATACAAAAGGAAAAAGGATAATAGTCGCGGATGCGGTTATATACCATAAAGCAATCCAGTCACCAAACTTTCTTGTTGTTTTTTGTATTAAAAAATCGCCAATTCCCCACGAAGCAAAAGCAATGATTGCAAATATAGTTCCCATACAGATATTATCTCATAATCGTCATAAAAGTAGTATACTTAAACTATGTTTAAAAAACTTGAACGCAAAATTACCTTCTTCCTAATCTTTATTGAAGCATCGGGGGGTGTTTTGTTTCCACCACTTATTTCTTTATTAGGACGAGAACGAGGATTAAGCGTTTTTGAGATTTCAATACTTTTCTCAATACTTTCCGTTAGTCTATTAATCTCCGGTTATATTCTGGGGTCGCTATCCGATCGTTTCGGTCGCAAAGCAATGCTTATAACAAGCGCCATGGCCGGAACGCTTGGTTGGCTCGTTATTGGCCAAACAGTTTTATTTGTCGGAATGGCGATTGGTGCAGCTTTACTCGGAATTGCGGCAGCCTGTTTACCGGTAGCCCAAAGCTTCTTTACACAACAAGAGAGCGTCTCAGCTAAAAGAACCATAACACTGGGCACTATCGGGATGATTGTCGGACTTTCAGCAATTGTTGCGCCTTTAGCCGCCAGTTTTTTAAGTTCTGATCAGTATTCCAACCTCTTTTATATTCTCGCAGGATTTTTTGCTCTTGAAACTATTGCTTTGTATTTCTTTTTTTATGAAAACAAAAAATATACAGCTCAAAAAGCAATTCCATTTTCATATGAAAAAGAAATTGAGCCCCACATCTCTTTAGTCCCGGGATATTTCGCTTGGTTTATTTTTGGTATTGCAATGTCCGGCACTAACACTGTCTTTACTTTATATATGAAAGAAATAATTTCTCTTTCGGCACAAGATATATTCTTTCTTTTCACGGCCGGTGGATTAATTACGGCACTTAGCCAAAACCCCGGCATAAAACATTTTTGGTTTAAACTATTTAGCGAGCGAAAAATAATTTTCCTCTTGCCGATTGCTGTTACACTAGGGTTCTTTTTAATGGCCGTTCCTTTTCTGTCAATATTTTTATTTGGCTATCTTATTGAACAATCAAGTCGACCGGTTTTTCGAGTAACAATGTTGAGCGACCTTGCCGGAAGAGCTGATAAAAAGAAACAAGGAGCAGCGCTTGGCGCCCTTTCTTCAATCAGTGCAGTTTCCATGATTGTTGGTCCTTTATTATTTGGGGCTATTTTTGTGATTGCTCCTTCATTAACACTTGTAGCCGCTGGGTTTTGCACGTTAATTAGTGTTTTCTTTATCATGGAGCTATTAAAGCGAGAAAGAACCGTAACATAACAATGTATCGAGCGTTTTAGTTTATGTGCTATACTTATTAATAACCCGAAAGGGTTTAAAAAATAAAAAATATGAAGAAAACACTCATAGCTTTAATCGCTTTTTCATTGATCTTTGGTTCTGTCGCGTTTGCCCGCGAAAATGAATCAAATGACGATCGGGAACGTGTACCTGGTCCTTCAATGATTCATGAATTTAAAGACATTGTAAAGCGCGGTAAAGACCTTTTTGGTCATCGTCGTAATAATGATCAAGTTTTAGTAAGACCAGAAGCAGTGGCTTGCGTTAAAACCGCAATCGACGCAAAAGATGCTTCATTAAAAACTGCCATTAGCGCTCAGGCTACTGCTATGAATTCCGCAATTGATGCGCGTTCAGCTTGCCAAAAAGCCGCTCTTGATAAAACAACTGTAAAAGAACAGCGAGAGGCTAATAAAACTTGTTTGGTAACTTTTAAAGCCTCTGCTAAAGCAGCAAACTCTGATATGAAAAAGTCGCGTCTGGATGCATGGACTAAATATAAATCCGATCTAAAGACCTGTGGTCAGCTGCAAAAAGCAAGCGGCGGGTCGGAGAATATTATGCTAGAAGACGGCCAAGAGGCAGCGGAATCCGCTTCGTAACCGTTGTGTGAGATTAAAAAAGCGGGCCTTCGGGTCCGCTTTTTTGCTTGACTCGAAAGCTAAGCTACGATACTGTTAGTGGTATGAATGATACAAATTCTAAACAAAATCAAGGAATAACCAAGCGCAGCGACGATTACTCGCAGTGGTATTTGGATATTATTGAAGCGGCTGATTTGGCTGATTACGGACCGGTCAAAGGAACGATGATTATCAAGCCCTATGGCTATGCTATTTGGGAAAATGTACAACGCGAACTTGATTCTCAAATCAAGGCCACTGGCGTACAAAACGCTTACTTCCCGCTTTTAATCCCTGAAAAGTTTTTACATAAAGAAAAACAACATGTTGAAGGATTTTCTCCGGAAGTCGCAGTTGTTACTCATGCCGGCGGGAAAAAATTAAACGAAGCACTCGTCATACGTCCAACTTCCGAAACAATCATGTATGATTCTTTTTCAAAATGGATCCGCTCGCATAAAGATTTGCCGTTATTGATCAACCAATGGGCCAATGTTGTTCGTTGGGAAATGCGTCCTCGTTTATTCTTGCGTACTACCGAGTTTTTGTGGCAAGAAGGACACACCGCTCACGCCAGCGAAGAAGAAGCTGATGAGCGCGCGCGCATGATGCTCGGCGTGTATGAACGTTTCGCTTCCGACTTTATGGCTATACCGTGCATTCCGGGAATCAAGTCCGAATCAGAAAAGTTTGCCGGCGCTTTAAAAACCTATGCGGTCGAAGCGATGATGCAGGACGGTAAGGCCTTGCAATTCGGAACTTCTCATAACCTCGGACAAAACTTTGCCAAAGCATTTAAGATTCGTTTTCAGGATGAAAATGGAAATGAAGATTTTGCTTGGCAAACAAGTTGGGGAGTAAGCACACGTATGATTGGCGGTTTAATTATGACGCACTCTGATGACAAAGGACTAGTCCTGCCTCCGAAAATCGCCCCGATCAAAGCGGTCATCGTACCAATTTGGAAAGATGACGGAAGCAAGGAAGAGGTTCTCGAAAAAGCCACTGAACTTTTCAATGAATTACAAACTGAGTTTAACGTAAAGCTTGATGACCGAGATATGCGTCCGGGTGAAAAGTATTATGAATGGGAGAAAAAAGGTGTGCCGGTACGTATTGAAATCGGTTTAAAAGACATTGCTGAAAAATCAGTTGTCTTGGTGCGTCGGGACAGCGGAGAAAAAACCAAAGCCGCTATTAAATCTATTACGAAAGAATTATCAAGCTTGCTTGATGACATTCAAAAGAATTTGTTATATAAAGCAGATTCAATGCGCAAGAAACGAACCGTCGTGGCCACTGATTGGAAAGAGTTTGTCAGCGCGATAGAAGCAAATAACTTTGTATTGGCGTATTGGAACGGGGACGCCGGAGTTGAGGAAAAGATTAAGAAAGAAACAACGGCAACAATCCGCTGTATACCCTTTGATCAAGGCGAAAGCTCCGGAACTTGCGTGTATTCCGGCAAACCGGCGACTATCCGCGCCATCTTTGCAAAAGCCTATTAATTCTTGAAACGAAAAAAGGACGAGCTATTTATATAGTCTCGTCCTTCTTTTTTAATCAATGTACTTCTATTTTACTTTTTTATACCTTCGCCGAATTAATTTTGCAATTGCAACGGCTTCCCTTAATTCATAAAACATAATATTATGCTTTTTTGCATAATGTATGTAATGGATTTCGGTTTCCAGGATTTTTCTGCGGCGCTTGGAAGCACTGCAGTAACCGATAGTAGTGATATTATGAAAACGGTCCGGAATCTTAATTAAGAAGAATTCTCTTGGTGCATGCTCGAAACGCTGATGATATATTTCATCGCGCTCCTGATCACTTGAACATTCTTCTTCAGGGGGCTTTGTAAGCAATTGAACTAAGTATGCTATATAAGAATTAAATTCTTTAGCAACTCGTTCTATTGTCCACTCTGCCTTGTCCTCGACAATATCATGCAATAAAGCTGCAATGATAACTCTATAGTCCGTTACGCCAAGGTAATCGATGACTATGAGCGTGACCATTCTTAGGTGCTCAAAGTATCTTTCACCACTTTCCCTTTTTCTATATCGGAAAGCATCTTTAGCGCAATTGTAAGCTTTTTCAATCTTTTTATACCTCTTATCAGTTGGTACATAAATTTTAGCTATGCGCTTAAAAAACGTCTCTCGTGTTTCAGCCTCTTTTAAGAAAGGCATGCTTTTCACAAGAGCTTTCATTCGTAATGAAAGCATGATGCTCTCCTTTCTCTATATTTTTTTGGTAATTTACAATCCTTAGTTGATACAGAATCATATCACAAAACACCACTTTTGTCAATAGTATCAATTCCCTTGCCTATTTATAGGCGCTTTGATACAATACCCCCATAGGGTATAACTAAAATTATATGAAACAAGACAAGCAAAAACTAGTGCGACGTTTAAAGATCATTGAGGGTCAGGTTCGAGGCCTACAAGAAATGATTACCAAAGATGCCTACTGCATCGATGTGATCACACAAACCTCAGCAGTTAAGCAGGCGCTCTCCGGCGTTGAAGACGCTTTAATGGAAAGTCACCTTTCTAGTTGCTTGGTACATCAAGTCAAAAAAGGAGATGACAAGCAGGCGACTGAAGAAATATTAAAAGTCTATCGCCTAAAAAGAAAATAATATGTCTACGGCAAAAACATATAAAGTCTCCGGCATGCATTGCGCATCATGCTCTCATGTCATTGAAAAAACTTTACAAAAAGTACCCGGAGTTTCTTCGGTCAACGCCAACTACGCAACTGAGAGCGTAAAAATTGATTTTGATCAAACAATAAGCCCGCAGAATTTATCAAAAAAAATAAAACCTTTTGGATACGAACTGATTATCGATGACGCAGCAAAAGGACAGCAGCACGAAACACCAAACCAACAAACAAACTTAAGGTTGTCATTAGTCATCGCCGCTTTAAGTATTATTATGATGGCATGGGACACTCTTATCGCCTTGCATCGCTTGCCCGAAATGTCATTGATGGCCAAAGAATTTTTTCATCATCTCTGGCCGATACTGGCAACGTATATTTTTGTTACACTTGGACGACCGTATATTGCAGGCTTATGGCGCTTTATCCGTTTTGGTAAAGCCAATATGGACACCTTAATCGGACTTGGTACGAGCGTCGCATTTATGTATAGTTTTTTAGTCAGCGCTTTTGAAGAAACCTTGCCGCGATTTGTAAATGGCGCGCAAACATATTATGACGTAACGATTGTTGTTATTGTTTTTATTTCCTTAGGAAAATTTCTTGAAGCGCGTTCTAAAAAACGAACAGGCGAAGCTATTCAAAAGTTAATGCAGCTTCAAGCTAAAAGCGCCTTGGTAATACGCGATGGGAAGGAACAAGAAATTCCCATTGAAGCAGTTGTTGTTAACGATCATATTATTATTAAACCGGGAACAAAAATTCCAGTTGACGGTCGTGTTATTAAAGGCGAGAGTTATATTGATGAAAGCATGATTAGCGGTGAACCAATCCCTGTTTCTAAAACAATTGGCGATCAAGTTGCCGCCGGAACCATTAATACAAGCGGTTCATTTACAATGCAGGCCACTAAAGTCGGAAAAGACACGTTATTGTCCCATATCATTGCCATGGTAGAAGAGGCGCAATCAAGCAAAGCGCCAATCCAAGCTGTGGCGGATAAGATTTCGTCAGTTTTCGTACCCATTGTTCTAATCCTATCATTTGTTTCTTTGGGAACTTGGCTTTTTGTCGGTCCGCAATACATTGGCTTTACCCAATCGCTTTCCTACGGCTTACTATCTTTCGTGGGAATTTTAGTTATTGCCTGTCCCTGCGCGCTCGGTCTGGCCACGCCAACCGCCATTATTGTCGGTGTTGGCAAAGGCGCACGCGAGGGAATCTTAATTAAAGATGCGGCAACCCTGCAAAAACTTCGTTCCGTAAATTCTTTAGTTATTGATAAGACCGGAACAATTACACGCGGAAAGCCACAAATTGATTCAATAATAAATCGATCGAAATTAAACGATAAGGAAATAATTTCGTTGGCCGCCTCACTTGAAAAAAAATCTGAACACCCAATTGCCCATGCCATTGTTAATTCAGCAAGCGAAGAAAATATTAACTTGCATGCCGTTGAGCATTTTACAAGCGTTAAAGGCAAGGGCATTCAAGGAATTATTGAAGGAAAAACATATATTGTTGGCAGCCCGCAATTTATGCACGATAACAACATAAGCTTTGATGAAACAATAATTAATGAAAGAGCTAAACAAGGAAAAACTCCGGTTGTTTTTGCTAGCCTTGATTCAGTGTTGGCCATTTTATTTGTTTCTGATCAGATTAAACCCGAATCAGCTGCCATTATTAAGAAACTTCAGTCGCTCAATATTAATGTTACGATGATGACCGGTGATAATGAACTAGCGGCTCGCTATATTGCCTCGCAGACCGGCATTGCTGATGTCATTGCTCAAGCTAGCCCGGAAGATAAAATGAAAAAAATTAAAGAACTGCAAAGCAATGGACGAATTGTCGCGATGGCCGGCGACGGCGTTAATGACGCGCCGGCTTTAGCCCAGGCTGATGTTGGAATTGCGATGGCTACTGGAACAGACGTCGCCATAGAATCAGCCGGCATTACACTATTAGAGGGCGACATTGCTAAAATTTCCAAAGCGATTAATTTATCACGCATAACGATGAGAGGCATTAAGCAGAATTTGTTCTGGGCCTTCATTTATAATGTTATTGGCATTCCAATTGCCGGCGGCATTCTTTTCCCGTTTTTCGGGATTCTACTTAATCCAATTTTTGCCGGAATGGCTATGGCACTTTCAAGTATTTCAGTTGTCGGAAATTCATTACGGTTAAAAACTAAGAAATTATAATATGCAAAGTTATAGCTTCCATATCAAAGGCATGCACTGTGCGGCCTGTGTCGTTCTTACAGAAACCGAGCTGACCAATATTCCCGGCGTCGCCAAAGCAACAGCGAGCTTACTAAAAAATACCGTCGTTGTTAGAGGAGACTTTGGAAATGAAAACGAAGATACAATTCGGGAAAAACTAAGCGCCGCATTAACACGTTACGGTTATTCATTGTCAGAAGCTCCTGAAAATCACAATGCAGCCTGGACTGATTTTAAATGGGCGCTGCCGATTGCCATACTTTTTTTCGCCTTAGTTTTGATTTTACAAAAAGCCGGACTGGCTAATTTAATCACGGCCTCTTCGGTGGGCTATGGCACCGCATTCTTCATCGGCATCATCGCCTCCCTTTCTACCTGCATGGCCGTTGTCGGCGGATTAGTTCTTTCTCTTTCCGGAACTTTTGCAAAACAAGGCTCTTCAATTCGTCCACATCTTATGTTTCACTCAGGACGACTTATTGGATTTTTTATTCTGGGAGGAATTATTGGTTTGGTCGGAGGGGCCTTTGAACTTGGCGCACTTGGAACTTCCATACTGAGTCTTGTTATTTCTCTGGCAATGATCGGTTTGGGAATCAACTTATTGGATCTTTTTCCTTGGGCGCGTCGATTTCAACTTACCATTCCAAAATCATTTGGTCGTAAAGTTTTTTCTCTTTCTTCGCTTAACTCAAGCGTCATGCCTTTTGCAATCGGTGTCTTAACCTTCTTCTTACCCTGTGGCTTTACGCAATCAATGCAACTCTATGCCTTAAGCACCCACAGCTTTACTACGGCAAGCGGTATTATGCTTTCATTTGCATTAGGAACTCTTCCGATACTCGGCATGATCAGCTTTGGATCCAAATATATCGAGCGTTTACAAACAAAATCCGGAAAATTGTTTAAGGTGATGGGCATTGTTGTTATATTGTTCGCCTTATTCAATATTATAAATGCGCTCGCAGCATTGGGAATTATTCCGCCTTTATTCAATCTATAAATTGCGCTATACTGAAATCATTATGAAAAAGAATCTTGCTATCGGCCTATTGTTTATCGCAATCATTGTTTTGGGTTGGATGATTTTTGCAAATAAGCAAGTCAAAACCGATTCATCCGTCGCGTCCGTTGGCATTAGCAAAAATGTTAGCACTGAAAATAGCAAGCAAGTTATCGAGATTACAGCCAAGGGCGGCTATGAACCGCGTATCAGTATGGCCAAAGCCAACATACCGACAGTTTTGCGAGTTAAAACCTCGAGTACTTTTGACTGCTCTTCGGCCCTGCGCATTCCTTCGATTGGCTATTCAAAAAACTTACCACCAAGCGGAACTACCGACATAGAACTTCCGGCTCAAGCCGCGGGCACAACCTTAAAGGCTTTATGCAGCATGGGTATGTATAATTTCTCAGTTCAATTCCAAGGATAAATATGAACAAAGCAGCGTCCGTTATCGCCAGCGTCAAAAGATTACAAGATACAAAAAAAGCACTGTTACTTCAGGGCTTTTTTAAAACTAAAAAAGGAGAATATGGCGAAGGCGATATTTTCTGGGGCTTAACCGTTCCGCAATCACGAAGTGTTGCCAAAAAATTCTACGAACTTTCTCTTACAGAAATTTCTAAACTTTTAAAATCAAAAGTCCATGAAATCAGGTTGATTGCATTATTACTATTAGTCGAACAATATACTAAAGCCAAGAACAAAAAACTCTTCGTTAATTTTTATCTTAAGCATTTAAAATATATTAATAATTGGGACTTAGTTGATTTATCATCACACAAGATTTTAGGGGATTGGTTTTTGGACAAACCGACAACAGTGTTAGAGAACTTGGCTTTATCAAAAAATCTTTGGGAGCGCCGGGTAGCGGTTCTCGCGTGCTTTCCGCGAATCAAAAATAATGATTTTGCGTTAACTCTGAAACTCTCTAAGCTATTAATTACTGACAAGCATGACCTGATGCATAAAGCTGTTGGTTGGATGTTGCGAGAAATGGGAAAGAAATCTTTATCACCATTGAAAGAGTTTCTTGATCAGTATGCAGCGATAATGCCACGGACCATGCTACGATATGCAATTGAAAAGTTCCCGGAGAAAGAGAGGAAAAAATATTTACAAAAATAAAAGTCCTCGCTTAATGGCATTAAAGCGAAGACTTTGAACAGTAAAAATCGTTTAAAAAACATTTTTTTACTATATTGCCTGTGAAGAGGAGGGTGCTGATGGGGAAATATTGTTCAGCTTTATTACTTCTCGGTAGGACAATACGGCAAAAATTTAAAGAAACTTATTGTTAAAACATAACACCTCCCTGTTATGTTAAGTCGGTCTGCCTCAAGGCTAGAACTGCCTTTTAATGCTCTCGTTACAGCGAGAACCCGACTTCAAAAGGACGATTAAGAACATAAGATATAGAATACTCCCCTTACTACAGCTTGTCAAGAAAAACATCCACAGCTATAATCACCATACTATGATATATGCCCTTCTTGCCACACTCATAATATCCCTGATCTCCCTTATCAGTGTTTTTGCTCTGTCTTTATCAGAAAAAAAACTTAAACAGCTTTCTTTTTTACTGGTTAGCTTGGCTGCCGGAACCTTAATCGGCGACGTTTTTATTCACTTGCTACCGGAAATCGTTCGTACCGGCGATGAACGATTATGGATCTGGGTGATTGCCGGTATTGGTATTTTTTTCATCTTGGAGAAAGTAATTCATTGGCGACACTGCCATGTTCCAACCTCTGATAAGCATCCTCATCCTGTAGGAGTCATGAACCTTGTCGGCGATGGTCTTCACAATTTTTTTGATGGAGCTTTGATTGCCGGCTCGTTTTTAGTTGATACGCAACTAGGCGTTGCAACAACCATTGCCGTAATACTTCACGAAATTCCTCAAGAAATCGGCGACTTCGGCGTACTGATTCACGCCGGCTACTCAAAGGCCAAAGCCTTAAGTTGGAATTTTTTTAGCGCTCTAACATCTTTTCTCGGCGTTATTGTTGTTTTTGTAATTGGACAACAAGCCGCCGATTCTTTCGGCTTATTCGTTGTACCAATAACGGCAGGCGGCTTTATTTATATTGCTGTTTCCGATTTATTGCCTGAAATGCGCAAAGAAACTCGTTGGCAACATTCTCTATTGCAACTACTTCTCCTGGCGGTCGGCGTCGCTGTTATGTATGGCTTAAAAGTTTACTTTGGATAATATGGCACGAATCATTTATGGAGTCGCCGGACAAGGATTCGGACATGCCGCACGCAGTCATGAAACGCTGCTACATTTAAAACGAAAAAAACACAAAGTAATGGTTTTAGGCTACAAGCAGTCCGCGGACATGCTGAGCAAAGATTTTCCGGTCGTTGTAATTCCCGGACTTGGTTTAAATTATCAAAACAATAAGTTGTCGTATTGGCGAACAATTTATGACAATGCGACAACTCTCATTAAAAGCACTACAAAATGGCCGTCATTGCGAAGAAAATTAAAAGCCTTTAAGGCTGATTTGATAATTACTGATTTTGAACCTTTATCAGCCGCCTTTGCACATCTTGAACAACTGCCATTAATATCTATTGATAATCAACATCAACTAACCAATTCAAGTATTACTGTTCCGAAAAAATTTCGAACGAGCTTTGCTACAATAAAACTTGTTACCAAGTCAATGGTATGGGGAGCGAATTATTATTTATTTATTTCATTCTTTAAAACAAAAATCACCAAAGCCCGTAGCTTTTTATTTTCTCCGATCATTCGTGAAGAAATCAGAAAGCTAAAACCGGTTGTAAAAGATTTTATTCTCGTATATCAAAACTCGGACTTTGACTATATTCTGGATGAATTAAAAAAATTAAAAAAATATTCTTTTATTATATACAGCGGTCGACCGGGGACAAAGAAGGAGGGTAATTTAATCTTAAAAAATTATCATAATAAAGACTGGGAAAAAGACATGGCGCAATGCCGAGCCATTATTGGAACAGCTGGCATGAGCTTGATTTCTGAGAGCCTCTGGCTCAATAAACCCTACTTTGCAGTTCCGGTTGGCGGTCAAATTGAGCAAATTATCAATGCGCTTTATATTAAAAAGCTTGGTTTTGGCGATTGGTCTGAAAAATTAACCGCCGCCAAAGCTCAGGGCTTTCTTAAGAATCTTGAAAAATATCGAAAAAATCTTAAAAAACGCCCAAAACAAGACGTGCATGCCATCTACAGAAAGCTAGATTCTATCATTTCCTCATTAGTGTAAAACAGGTGGAAAAACTGTGCTAAAGTCAGAAGAAATTCTGATTTTTTATTTAATATTAGCTATTTTATTTTTTTAGGTTCTGGGGACACTTGACTTTTTTAAATAGCCATGATAGAATCGTGTATCACTCATTAAAAGCTAAGAAGGTCGCTTGAAGCGGGCTAGGCACGACAAGCATGGGGATTTCTTCGTCAGAAACAATCCGGTTCCGACTAGATTCTTTCTGATGAAAATTTCTTGCCTACCCGCTTCAATCGAACTTTTGTTTGAGAGACTAGAAACACCCTCAGCCTTTGGCGAGGGTGTTTTTTGTTGTGTAAAAAAACAAAAACCCGCCTACTTGGCGGGTTTTTTGATAGCTACGTATTATTCAGCAGCTGCTTCAGTCTTTTCTTCTCCTTCTTTTACTTCTTCACCAGCTTCTACAGGCTTTTCTTCGCCTTCCTTTACTTCTTCTGCTGCGTCATCTAAATGTAACATGTATTTATATTTAGTTACTTAGGTTCTAAGCATACATCAAATACCCATATTAATCAAGTCTAGGGGGCTGGTGAAGCACTCGGGGTTATTGTACTGGTGGATGGCGGAGGAATTGTTCCCTCATTTGTTTTTTTAGCACCAACAAGACAGACCGCTTGCCAGGGAACATAATGAGATGTAAATCTTTTTTCTTTTACTTCACCATTGGGGTAACTAACCTTGTAATCAAAATATGCATCCGCTCCGGCATGAGCGCTTTCTGTACATTTTTTCTTACCCTCTGGTAAATCGCTAGTTTCAATAATTTTGGTCGGAGCCGGCGGTACAATATTATAGATCACCGGTTTTGACACTTCTACTTTGCGTTCGTCTTTTGTTCCCCAAAAATCAAATGCTAAAGAATTTCCCGACATTCGAGCTTGAATCAAAATATAGTGACCGGTATCGTTTACAAAACGATAATCCGGCGCCGGATCATAAATTGTTGCATCGGTTCCGGCCGGTTCATAATAGACAACGCGATACGAGTGATTCTTTCGTTGAGTTACGGGCAAGCCCGAATTAAAAGTCGCTCGAAACACTGTTGTTCCGATTTGGCACAAGCCGCCGCCGTATTCAGGAATAGTCTTGCCTTCCTTAATTACCAATTCTTGCAGATATCCGTTTGTTCCATCAATTCTTCCAAGTGCCTTAAGTAATGAAAATTCTTCTCCCGGTTTAATAAGTAACCCATTAAGAGCGTTTGCTCCCGTTTTAATATTATGACGTCGGTTGGCCGGAGATCCGGCGAATTGCGAAGTTCCGGTACCAATAATTTCCTTAAGACCAAGTTCCTCAGCAGTAGCAGAGGATGAATTGCTGGCTATTGTTTCAACGGCTAACTCTATTCTTTCAGGACGCTCAATGGGCCAAGCGGAAATACGTTCCGCACTCTGCTGCATGTTTAATTTTAAACCGTCTTGACCGGACTGCCACACAGAAACTCTGGCCCCTTCCATTGCCAAACGCGCCTCAACCGGTTCTTTATCGATCTTTGACGCGACTTCTTTTGTTAAATATTCTGTAATCTTTTCTCTATCTAACGCCAAGACTGCTTTATTATTTTCTTTGGCAAAGCCGAGCCAGCTCTTGGCATTTTCTTTTTTAAGCGTCCATTTATGTTCGCCATACCACAATTCAGTTGATGGCAAATCAATATATGTTTCAATTTCCGGAATAAGACTGGTCGCCTCGGCAGCACTCACTTCGGCCATGTCTTGTTCGGACTTAATAATAATTTCAGTAAGATTTCCGGCGCTTAATTGTTTAATTATCTGCGGAATGGTTTTTTCAAAAACTAAACGTTGCCCGTTTTCCTCTGCAACGATCTTAGGAATATTATTTTCAAAAACAAGAGAGGCGTTATGCGCTGGTTTATTATAGTTTGAAAATTCTGTTTCAAGCATAGTTTGCATAGCTGTCTGATCTGCTTCTAGGACAATCGGAACCTGTCGTTTTACGAACAAACCTCGAGATTGATCAACAATATCAAGAAGCCAATTACCACTGCGACCAAGCGCCCAAACCTTTCTCATTGTTTCATCAACATCAAAACTAACTGTTTCAAGTACCGGAATATCAGGATTTGGAGAAATTGTTGTGCCCGGAACCCTTATTTGTTTGTCAGCAAAACGAACAGCTACGCCTTCTTGCAAACGTTCAACTTCATGTTCGATTGCATTACGAGCTTCAACCGGAGTTTTACCGCCAACTTCCACTGAACCGACAAACACGCCCGGCATAATCTTGTCCTTAAAACTGTTGGCAAAAATCGTCCCGGCAATAGCTAAACAAAATACCGCCGATACAAAAACAGCGACTGTGATAAGCAGCCACGTTGGTGTTATTTTGTGCAAATGATTAAGTTTCATTGCTCCCTACTATTTCATTTAAAATCTCGCGCGGCGCCTTTCCCGCTTCGTCAGAAATCGAGATGTAGACGCTTTGCCCGACTTGGGGCGAAACAAAAAGATGCTTAGAAAGACGATTTAATTCTCCGGGAGCAGTTTCAATCACTACTTCCGTCTCTGTCAATTCAGTAATTACTCCTTTGTGTTCCATATTAGCTATTTTCTTTAACCCGAATTTTAGTATGTTTTGATCGCTTGGCCTTTGGCAGACTAACCGTCAAAACTCCATTGTGCAAAGAGGCGGAAACTTTATCACCGCGAACCTCTACCGGTAAGATAATTGAACGAGAGAACTTTCCCCAATAGCATTCTCTGAATAAATAGGCGTCATTAGGAACTTCTTCGTCTAATTCACGAGTGCCGCGAATAGTCAGCATATCATCGACCAAAGAAATTTCAATATCTTTACTGCGAGCACCGGCGATTGTTGATTTCACAATCACCTCTTCGTCATTTTGATAAATATCAACCGCTAACTGACCTTCTTCTTCGCCAAAATTAAGCCAGGAGTGCTCGCCATTAGCCCCGTTATTAAGAACGAGGGCATTTGATGAATCTTCAGTTTGCGAAAGCAGATTAAAAATCTTTTTCATAGCTAGAAACCGCAAGACCTAAAAGTCTAAATATATTGAAAGTATAGCATAAAATAAGCCAATCTGTGAATTGAAGTAACGCCTTTGTCATGGTACACTATTAAGACAAATCGCTTCTTTATTTTTTTGTTATCTTATGAGCGACGGTATCCAATCCATCGAAGATTTAATAGACGCCGGTAAAGCCGGCGGCACGGCTGACGAGGACACACTTGAGGGAAAATTTGCCAAAAAGCAACGCGAAATTCAACTCAAAGATCTTGAACGCTTAACCGCCACCCATGCCCAAAGCGCCGGAACGCCTTATATTGATTTAAACGGCTTTCCGATAAGCCAAGAAGCATTGGCGCTTATTGACGAAACCGAGGCAAGAAAACTCAATCTTGTTTGTTTTTATTTTGACGGAAAACGCCTTCGTTTAGCGGCTTTAGCTCCTCTTTCAGCCGAAGTCCGAGCCAAGCTTACCGAGCTCGAAAGCAAGCTTTTTATTGAAAATGGAGAAGTTTACATGGTTTCTTCACACAGCATGGAGCATGCTCTCTGGCTCTATAAGAGCTTGCCGAAAATTAAAGCTGCGGCGCCGTCCGTAGAAATCAGTGAAACAGAGCTTGAAAAGTTTAAAACAGAAATTGATGATTTTCATAGCTTAAATACCAAGGTCAATGAAGTAAATATGAGCGAGGTCCTTGTACTTTTAATTGCCGCCGCCCTAAAAATAGGTTCATCAGATATTCACGTTGAAGCAGAAGAACAAGGCGTTGTTATTCGCTTGCGTGTCGATGGAGTTTTGCAAGAAGCTGCGGTAATAAATAAAGACAAGTGGAAACGTATTATTTCTCGATTAAAGATTCTTTCAAAAGTAAAAATCAATATTGAAGACAAACCGCAAGACGGGCGTTTTGATATTTTAACAAGCGATGAAAAAATCGCCGTTCGTTCCTCATTCTTACCAACCGCTTTTGGAGAAAGCGTTGTTATGCGTCTTTTGCGATCAAGCTCCGTCGCCCTTTCATTTGAAGCACTCGGCTTAATGAAACAAGAATATGAAAAACTTGCTGAAGAAGTTGATAAGCCAAACGGTCTTGTATTGGTAACCGGTCCGACAGGATCAGGAAAAACAACAACGCTCTACGCGATGCTTAACCGATTAAATAAGCCGGGCACAAAAATTATTACCTTGGAAGATCCGGTTGAATATCAATTGGAAGGAATTAATCAAAGCCAAATCGAAGAAGCAAAAGGCTATACCTTTGCTTCGGGCTTGCGTTCAGTTTTACGACAAGACCCTGATATCGTCATGGTCGGAGAAACACGCGACATTGAAACAGCGGAAATCGCCGTACGCGCCGCGTTAACCGGACACTTGGTGCTTTCTACCTTGCACACGAACGACGCATCCGGCGTTATTCCGCGTTTATTGGATCTGGGAATTCAACCGTATTTATTGGCTCCGGCTTTAAACGCCATTGTCGGTCAACGTTTAGTTCGAAAATTATGTCCGACCTGTAAAACAAAACGAGTTGTTACGCCCGAGGAGGAAGAAAAAATAAAAAAGATACTTGCTGTTATCAGCCCCCGAGCCAATGTTGATGTTCCCAAAGAACTTCCGGAAATTTATAAAGCGGTTGGCTGCGATAAATGCAATAATCTCGGTTATAAAGGACGTATTGGTATTTATGAAGTTCTTACAATGGATTCAAATATCAAAGAACTGACAAGTCAAAATGCTCCGTCATTTAAAATTCTTGAACAAGCGATTGAAAACGGCATGATTACTATGCTGCAAGATGGCGTATTGAAAGTTTTGCAAGGCGTTACTTCACTTGAAGAAGTCTATGAAGCCGCCGGCAAAATGGAATATGTCGACAAGCTCTATGACATTGTCGTTTCTAAAACAATCGGCCGCGGGCTTAAGCTTACCGAAGCTGATATGGGCTTTGGTGAAGAAATTACTAAAGCGATCGGACAAGACAGCGCCAAGCTTTTGGAAAATCATCACACCAACGAAATCATCAATATCGTCATGGCCGGAGCGCTTAAAGCCGAAGCCGGCGACGTTCACATTGATCCGAACGAAGATGGAGTTACGATTCGTTATCGTATTGATGGTATTTTGCACGATATCGCAAAACTCGGACGCGAACATTATATTCCTTTGCTTTCAGAAATAAAAAATACTGCCGGCTTTGCCGCTAATATTAAAAAACCGACTTACGACGGTCGCTTTACAATTTACGGACCGGATATAAAAGTTGATTGCCGTATTTCAATCATCATCGGCGGTTACGGTGAAACTGCAGTTATTCGCTTACTCTCATCACAAGCAAAAACTTTGGAATTAGAAAAACTTGGTATCAGCTCAGTTTCACTTGAAACAATCAACAGCTCAATTAAGAAGACAAAGGGTATTATCCTAACCACCGGTCCGACCGGATCCGGAAAAACAACTACACTTTACGGACTGCTTAATAAGCTTAATAATCCGAGCGTTAAAATTATTACTATTGAAGATCCAATCGAATATAATCTTGAAGGAATAATTCAAACTCAAGTAAATACTGAAGAAGGTTATACCTTCGCTGCGGCTTTACGTTCCTTAATGCGTCAAAACCCGAATATTATCATGGTCGGAGAAATTCGCGATGATGAAACCGCCAAAGTAGCCATTGAAGCGGCTTTGACCGGACACTTGGTATTATCAACAATTCACGCGAATTCAGCCGCCGGAGCAATTTCTCGTTTTGTCGGTCTAGGCGTAGATAAACCGTTGCTTTCAAGTTCGATGGAATGTTCTATTGGTCAGCGTCTTGTTCGCAAGCTCTGCCCGGTCTGCAAAGCAAAAACGGAAATCGATGCGACAATGAAACAGAAAGTCGATGAGATGCTCGCACGTATTTCAAAAAATACAAAGATTGTTATTCCGAAAGATTATTCGTTCTATAAACCGGTTGGTTGCGAAAAGTGCGGCAAGCTCGGTTATAAAGGACGCGTTGGTATTTATGAGGCAATTACAATGACACCGGAAATGCAAAAATTAATTCAAACGGATTCAGTTACTGAATTGGAAATCGAGAACCTGGCTATCGACCAAGGTTCGATGTTGATGATGCATGACAATTCTAAAAGCGATGGCTGGCGAAACAACATTGGATGAAGTATTCAGAGTT
>CAZVMF010000003.1:1238-57555 GCA_964628045.1 uncultured Gammaproteobacteria bacterium | reverse complement strand
ACACCTCTTTAAAGAGATGCTTTCTGGTGGGCGTACATGGACTCGAACCACTGACCTTTACGATGTCAACGTAACGCTCTAACCAACTGAGCTAAACGGTCATAACGTATCTTACGATATCATAGCAGTAATTTCCTTTCAAGTCTGTCTAAGACTCAAGGCGTTTTATCTTTTCCTCGACTGAGGCGACAAAGCTTTCCGAGCTTTTTACTAAGCCGTTATCGAGCATCACTAAAGCTTCATGCCGAGTGCCTTCCGCTTTAAAAGGTTGTGCCAAATAGAGCGCGTCAAGGTTTTTAACGCTGTGTATTAAGGCGCGAGCCTCAAGTTTACCATCCTTGGATTGGATTTCATGGGTCAGGACGATGACCTGAACCTGCGGCAAGCTGACAATAAGTTCATCAATAACATCGGCTAAGTCTTCGGGTTTGGTTTCCGTAGCAATAAAATCTTCAGCCGTTACCATTGACCAGATCAAGCGGTTTTCCATCCGACTTGTCAGGTTGCTTAAAAGTCGACCCCAGAGCTTCAAAACATTTAATTGGCGTGAGCGATATAACACATTAATAATTTCTTCCCGGCGTCCCCCGAGACTGACTAAGTCCGAAGCGAGTGTTAATGTTGTCGGTGTAACATTGGCAGTTTTGAAACTTTTTGTTTCAGTGATTAAGCCGGTCAAAAGACAAGTCGCCATATCCGCATCAATCTCGATATTTTCATCTTTGAAAAATTCATATAACAATTCGGTTGTCGCTACGGCATTAACATTAACAACATTGATCTGACCGTAGTTGTCATTAGAAGCTTCATGATCAATATTAACTACTGTGGTCTTAAAAAAGAATTCGGTATCGCCGTCATAAATCGAGCCGAGTGATTCAAAGTCAGGCGTTGAAAGCGTAATGATCAAATCAAAGTTGAATCCGCTTGAACGTGAAGAAATATCTTCGTTGGTAAAGATCCCATTTTTCGGAGAGATGATAAAATCAAGTTTATTTTTTTCGACTTGGTATTCGATTTGTCCGACTTCGGCATTACTAATGTCGAGTGAAATAATAAACTTTCTCAGATTATCAAGTTGCGGCTTGATATGAGAAAATCCCGGTAAGAAAGAATACGGCGAAACAACACTCGGCTTTTCAGCGACGATTGTAACTTTTTTTCCGAGCTTCGTGAGCCAGAGGCGCAAGGCTAAGGCTGACGCGACGGCGTCGCCGGGCCAAGTCCGGTTGAATGTAATAAGGACGCTGCTCGCGTCTTCAATGGCTTTATATATTTGTTGGCTCACTGTTTTCATGTCGTATTGAATTTATGGCCAGCATGAGGAGATTTAAAATCAATCTGTTAATCTATCCTAGATTTGGTCTATCGTCAAGACAATCATAATCTTGACAATCATCCTTTTTATTATTATACTGGGAAAAGTCTTTTTTTAACATCAAATAATTCAGTAAAAGGCTGACACGGTCTCATCGTCTAATGGTTAGGACGCCAGGTTTTCATCCTGGTAATAGGGGTTCGATTCCCCTTGGGACTACATACTTAAAAAGGAACGACTCAGTCGTTCCTTTTTATAATGTTCAATTTTTTCTTCGCCGTGATAAATAGTGGAGGAGTTCTTCTCCTTTCCTAAACCAGGAAATGGCTCGTATAATATTTTCTTTAAATTGAAGAATTTTATACGAATGTTCTATTGGGCGTTCCCGGCCTTTTATTTTTAAGAATATGGTGTTATCACCATCGGCCCTTGCTTCTGTTATTAACAATGGTTCAGAAGGCATGACTAAAATTTTCGGAAAATAACGCTTAAATATTTTTTCAGTTCGCGCCATATGAAAACCGGCTGTTACGGCAATAACCTGTGCATCCGGAAATTTGTTGCTGATAAGCACTTTAGAAAATTCGGCATTATCGATCGTGTCTAAAGAATTTTCCTCAAGAATAATTCTTGATTCACTGATCTTGCGTGCATTTTTTAAATTCGAGTTGATTGCTTCTTTCATCATTAATGCCTCAGACGGATTATTCGGGCCAGCCGTATAGCCGCCGCTTAAAATCGCAATTGAGTTCGGATTATTAAGCAGGAGCAAGCCGATTGCAATGCCGGTTATCTTATGATCCTCACTAGGCTGCGGATTTTTTTTCCAATCCTTGCCTTTTTTCCAGCCTTTGCCTAAGCCTACAAATATTGTTAATTGTTTCAATGAGCACCTCGATTATTTAGTTTTTGTTTTTTTGTTTTAATAAAGAATGCTATCATGAGCATTTAAAATAATCAAGCCCTTTGCCTGATTTTTAAATTAGTTTATAGAGAATAATGAGCAGTGAAATTACATAACAAGTTCCATGCGCGATATGCACATACCATAGTTTAGGCGTAAAACCGAACCAGCGTTTAATGAGTCGCTGATTAAAGGTTAAGTCGGAATCCATTGTATCACCGATTTTTGCGCGCCAATGTTTTTCAAGCTTTGTCATCGGACATGCTTTCCACGGCAAAGGTGCGAGAATATTTACGAGGATGTATAAGAAGAAGTACGGCGCATAGCCAAGACCCCAGTACAGCAAAAAGAAAATTTGGAATAAAGACATCCAGGTCCAAAGCAAATGGAAAACAAAAACTATCTCGGCTAACTGTTTGTAGGGAGGCTTGGTGCCAAAAGCGCGGTAGTAAAGCGTTTCCATATCTCCATTTTACGAGATATTGCATAAAGGCACAATCTGTTGCTATGATTGGAGAACTATTCATATATATGGACTCACAAAAAGACCTTAATTTCCTTTTTGAACTCGGGACCCTGCGTTATGTTGACCGGACCTGGCGCCAATTTTTAGGACCTGATTTTGCGAATACCGCCGAACATACGTTCCGCGTAATGTGGATCGCTTTGTATCTGGCTAAACGCGAAGGCGGGGATTTGAATAAAATTGTCCCGATGGCATTGATGCATGATATTACGGAAACGCGAACGGGTGATGTTCAATATATGTCTCGGCTCTATACGAAGCGTGATGAGAAAAAAGCGATTGATGATATGACGAACGGATTTTTATTAGAAGATGAAATTAAAGTACTTTGGGAAGAATATGAAAAGCGTGAATCGCTAGAAGCGCGAATTGTCAAAGACGCTGATACGCTTGATGTTGATATGGAGTTAGTTGAGCAGTCGTTTAATGGAAATAAATTAATTGAAGTTTTTAAACCTCAACGTGAACAAGTAGCAAGTTTGCTGTTTACGGAAACCGCTAAGGCGCTTTGGAAAGAAATTTATAACTCCAATCCTCATGATTGGCATCGCACCGGAACCAATCGGTTCACACAGGGCGATTGGAAACCTACTAAATAATATGAACTACGATTACGATTTAATCATTATTGGCGCCGGCGCCGCCGGCATGACCGCTTCGATTTATGCTTCACGGTATACCTTGAAGAATGTTGTTATCGGCGATATTCTTGGCGGGACAACAACCGAAGCGCATAAAATTTATAATTGGCCGGGCGATCCGGGTATTACCGGTTTTGAATTGATGGACAAAATGTCTAAGCACGTCAAAGAATCGGGTGGAGAGATTCTTTCCGATATTGTCACTGATGTTGTAAAAGCAGAAAAGGGATTTACCGTTACGACCAAACGAGGAAAAACACTTACCTGTAAAGTTGTTTTATTTACTTCGGGCACAAAGCATCGTCATCTTGGCATTGCCCGCGAAGACGAATTATCCGGCAAAGGCGTTGCTTATTGCGCGACTTGCGACGGAATGTTGTTCCGCGGCTTGAATGTTGCTTTAGTCGGCGGTGGAAATTCCGCTATTTCCGCGGCGTTGTATATGGCTGATATTGCTAAACAAGTTTACGTTATTGTTCGCGGTGATGACCTAAAAGGCGAGCCGGTGTGGCGCGAGGAATTAAAGAAGCGTGAAAACGTCCAGATTATTCCTAATGCAAATATTAAAAGCTTGATTGGCGCGCAAAGACTTGAAGCGCTCGAACTTGATAACGGTTCAGAAAATATCAGTGTTGATGGACTATTTGTAGAAATCGGACTTGTACCGCAAACTGAATTAGCGAAAAAACTCGGCGTTGAAACGACCGACTTTGGTTATATTAAAGTTAAGGAAGATATGTCGACGAATATTCCGGGAGTGTATGCCGCCGGCGATTCTTCCAATGCCTCAAATAATTTTCATCAAGTTGTTACTGCCGTCGGTGAAGGTTCAGTCGCCGCTGATGCCATCTACAAAGCGTTGAGCGTGAAATAAATTTTGAAATTTAAAAACAGCTATTGTTTTAGCTGTTTTATTTTTGTTATTAATAAAAACAGTAATTTTGTCAATGATAATGGGGTTTATGCTATACTAGTATTACTATGACATTACGTGATTATTAACCATATGAAACTAGAACGTTGGCAAGATTTAGTAGATCAAATAAAAGCGACTTTTGAAGTGGAAGACGAGGGGAGTTATGACGACGATGAACAGGGGGGAATGAATACGCAATATCTTGAGTTCACCGGTCCTTTGGGTCGCATCCGTTTAGAGTTTATTACAAAGCCGCTGCTATTGGATACTAAAACAAAATATTCAAAACGCATTGGATCGGAAACAAAAGTTGAATATGTATATAGCCCAACCGAAAAAACTCATTCACTAGACGTTTTTAAGTTCGATGATGCGACCGGCGAATGGATTCCTTTTGAAAATAAATTATTTAATTAATATGAAAAAACAAAAATATTTTTTAATGAGCGCCTTGGTTTTAGCAGTCGTCATTAGCGCCGGCTGTACTAATCCGTTTGCACGAAAGCAAAAGATAGAGCCAAAACCACAAGAGCAAAGTATTAACTCGATTCTTGAAAAGCAGGGCGAGTTAAAGAAATTTGCCAATGAGCAAGAAATGAAAGCCTTCTTTGAAAAGCGTCCGCAAAACGCCGGTCAAGCCGTTTCTCTAAATGCAGTAGCGGCACCAATGGCTTTAGGATCTAAGGATGCTATTTCCTCGGAAGCGTCCGGCCGAGGCGGAGGTGGCGGATACTCGGCAACCAATGTTCAGGTTGAAGGAGTTGACGAAGCTGATGTAACCAAAACCGACGGTAAGTTTATTTATACGATTGTTGATAAAAAAATCGTTATTGCGTCGGCCGTTCCGGCTAAAGATGCGGCCATTATTGCAACGATTTCATTAGATGGACGCCCGCAGGAATTTTATATTAACGGCGATAAATTGGTTGTCTTTGGTTATGATGAAGTCGTGTACAACCCGAACCAGCCGGTATTTCGGCCGATGACTCCTTCGGTTTTTACCACAGTCTATGATATTAGCGATCGCACAAAACCAGCCGTAATCAAAACTTTGAAATTCGACGGCGGCTATAATGCATCGCGCATGATTGATAATCGCGTGTATGTAGTTACTTCGAATTACAATTATTATCCGGTTGATAATGTAAAATTACCGAAAGTATATGAGAATGGAAAAGAGCTTTCAGTAAATCCGGACGTTTACTATGTAGATACTCCGGCAAACTTTGACGCAACGAGCGTTTCTGTGTTGAATCTTGATGCGCTGGAAGAGCCGTTGCATTCCAATGTCTACTTCATGCCGTCAGGCCAAACAATATACGCTTCACGCGGAACTCTGTATTTGAGCTATACAAAGTATGTTAGCGAATACGAAATTCGGATGGCCGTTATTCGTGATATCATGCTTAACCGTTTGCCGCAGAAAGAACGCGGACAAATCAATGCCATTTCATTGGTTGATTCTTTTATTCTGACTAACGACGAAAAGTCATATAAAATAAATCAGATTATTGAAAATTATATTATGGCTTTGCCGGATACAGAGCAGGAGAGCGTAGCAAAAGAAATCAATGATGAATTTAATTCGCGTTTTCAGGCTTTGTATAAGCAGTTGGAAACAACGGTCATTCAAAAAATTTCGTTGAATAACGGCGCATTGCAATACGAAGGTTCAGGTGAAGTCTCCGGGCACATTCTCAATCAGTTTTCAATGGACGAGAACAATGGCACATTCCGTATAGCGACAACGCGCGGACAATCGTGGTTTATTCCGTTTCCAATTATCGCTCAAAAAGTGATCGCACCGCAGACTCCGGTTCAGGAATCGTATAACAATATTTTTGTACTTGATGAAAAAATGAATACGGTAGGGACTCTCGAGAATTTAGCAAAGGGCGAACGGATTTATTCGGTGCGTTTCATGAATGATCGCGCCTATGTCGTTACCTTTAAACAGACTGATCCGCTCTTTGTCATTGATTTGGTAAATGCCTCAGAACCAAAGGTGATTGGCGAAGTAAAATTGCCGGGCTTTTCAAATTATCTTCACCCGTATTCAGATACGATTTTGATTGGCGTCGGCAAAGAAGCGACGGACAATGCAGAACGCGGCGTTGAAACAGGCGGGATCAAAGTAAGCTTGTTTGACGTTGCTGATCCGGCCGCGCCTAAAGAAATTACCAATATAGTTTTAGGCGGACGCGGTAGCGATTCAAATGTTCTGTATGACCATAAGGCATTCTTATTCTCAGCTGATAAACAGCTTTTGGTTTTGCCGATGTCATTAACTAAAGTTGGCTCTCAGGATTATTCGGTAGAATTTCAAGGCGCGCTTGTGTTTAGAATAACGCCGAACAGTATTGCCGAGCGCGGTCGTATTTATCATGCGGCAAGCGCCGAGCGTAAAGCCGCCGGCTTTACGCCGACTGAACCAATTCAACGCACTATGTATATTGGTGATAATTTGTACTCGGTTTCTCAGGCTTTGATTCAAATTAATAATCTTGAAACTTTGGCTACGGTTAAGTCGCTTGCTTTGCCTTTGCCGGTCATTCAACAAGGGAAACCAATGCCACTTGCGGAACCGGCCGCAACGCGATAAGCTCTTAGCTTATGGATCTACGACTTATATTTCTTCCTTTAACTGTCATCTATAGCGTACTTGTCGGTGCCTGGTGGTTTGTGCGGCCTGAAGATTTTTTTTGGCTCTTGTTGGCCATTCTGATTCATTCAATTGTTTCTGCGTGGTGGCTTACTCGTAGTAGAAAAGATTGGTTGATTTTTGCGTTGCTTCCATTGTTTCTTTTTGCCTCCGGCTTAAGCTACGCTCTGACAATAAGTGTTCAAAACATCGCCATCGGCGTTGTCTTGATTGCCGTAATAGGTACGATATTATATTGGCGCTTGGTGTTTCTTTATACTTTTAAGCAATCACTGTATCGTCCGTTTTCGCTTGAGCGGCTTTCTTCATACTTATCGTTTTTGACAGTTTACTTTGCCGCCGCCGCATTGTTCGGTGTTAAAATTTTTCTCAACATACCGGACATCCAATTGTTTGGCGGAATCTGCGCGGTGCTTGCAGCAATGAGTATTCAATGGCTTTGGTTTCAGAAAGTGCCGTTTGCCCTCGGTTGGGTGTATGGCATAACTTCATTTTTAGTTGTCAGCGAAGTTTTTGTCATTGTTGCGTATTTGCCGATTAACTTTCATCTTCTTGGTTTTTGCGTAGCCATTGTTTGGTATGCTGTCTCAACATTACTCGGATATCAGTTGGCAAAAACGTTGAACTTGACTCGAGTGCGATTAGTGCTTGTAATTAGCTTAGTAATTTTATTAGCCGCGTTGCTGACAGCTCGTTGGTTTTAAGGTACAATAACTTTGTTATGAAAATATCTGAAAGTGCAAAATTTTGGTTAGTATTCAGTTGTATTGTTATTGCCGGCCTATTGGGCGGCATACTCGGCAACTGGGCTTTTATTTATCTGCTTGATAAATATTACGGAATTCCGGGCGGCAATTATCTGGCCGGAACGCCGAACTCTCAAGTTGTTGTTCGCGATGCGAAAAAAGTGATTGCCGAGCAGGATAATCGTATTGCTCAAGCGATTGTTTCGGCCGATCCCGAATTCATTACCATTTTTAAAAAACAAAGTGCCACGGCCATTTATCAAAAAAAGGATGCCGTAGCCGTTGGTGCAATTATAACTAATGACGGTTGGATATTGACCGGCACCGCATTGAATCCGGACAAAGACGGAACATGGAAGTCATATCAAGCGGTGGGTTCTGATCGACGTCGTTTTGACATTGAAAAAGTTGTCGTTGACTCATTTACCGGATTATCTTTTGTTCATTTAACACGAGCGCAAAATCTTCCGGTTCGCAGTTTGGTGTTGCGCAATGAATTGGCAACCGGTCAAACGGTTATTGCCTTGGGACTTGATGGTGCCATTGAAGTTGGCCGATTGTCTCGTCCGGGCCCGCAAATAATTTCGAGCGATAGCTTTGTCCCTCGTTTAGCGGTTTCCGGCATCAGTTATCACGACGGTTATATTTTTGATGCCGCTGGAGAAATGATCGGCGTGATTCGAAATAAGAATATCTTGGCAATGGATGGTATCAGTCAAACCCTTGAACACTTGCTTACCGACGGCTCCATTAAGCGAGCCCGATTTGGCATTCGTTATTTGAACTTATCCGATGCGTTTGCGCCAAATAAAGAAGCCGGAGCGCTTGTTAGTACGGATTCAAAAGAACCGGCCGTGGTTCCGGACAGTCCGGCGGCCAAAGCCGGAATTAAAGCCGGCGATATTATAAGTTCGTTTGATGATGTGACGCTCAATGAATTTAATACCATTGCTGATTTACTTTCTGATTATCGTCCCGGTGATACAGTTACTGTAACGGTGCGTCGCGGACAAGAAACAAAAAAAATAACAGTGACGCTTGATTCATTATGAAAATAGTTTCTATTGAAGACCGTGCATCTTTAGTTTCCGGAAAGACGGTATTGTTAAGGCTTGATTTGAATGTTCCGGTTTCCGGAAATAAAATACTTGATGAATATAAACTAGAGTCTGTTTTGCCGACTCTAGCTTTTCTTAAAGCACGAAAGGCACGCGTTATTATTGTTACTCATCTTGGCGAACCTAAGCCGGGAGCTCCAAAGTCGGGAACCAGTGTTAAGCCTTTGGCGGTCTGGCTATCAAAAAAACTTAAGACACCGATTCTTGTCAGTTCGATGAATTGGCAATCAATTGTACATGATGCCGCTGCTTTGAAAAAGGGTGGTTTTGTCATGCTTGAAAATATTCGATTGTTTAAAGGCGAAACAGAGAATAATAAAAGTTTTGCCAAGCAACTGGCGTCCTTGGCTGATGTTTTTGTTAATGACGCTTTTGCCGTTTCGCATCGTGCACACGCGTCCGTCGCCGGAGTTCAGAATTTTCTTCCGAGCCTAGCCGGGATTTTACTTAAGAAAGAAATTATAAATCTTGAAAAAGCAAAATCGGGTGCGCAACCGCTTGTTCTTATTATGGGCGGAGCAAAAATTTCAACTAAACTTCCGTTAATAAAAAAGTTTATTGGTGCTAAGACAAAGATTTTAAGCGGTGGCGGAATTGCCAATACATTATTGAAGGCGCAAGGACTTACGATCGGTAAATCATTATATGATTCGGACCAACTTAAAGAGAGTAAGAAGTTGTTGGTCGCCGGTCTTATCTTGCCGCTTGACTTGGCAGTTTTATCAAATGGAAAAAAAGTAATTCATTGGGCTGATGAAGTAAAAAATAACGAAATAATTCTAGACATAGGACCAAAAACAATCATTCAATATTCAAACATTATTGCCGGAGCCAAAACAATTATTTGGAACGGTCCGATGGGCATGATCGAATGTAAGGGTTTTGATTCGGGAACGAAGGCGATCAGCGCCGCGATTAGTAAGGCGGTGGCAAAAAAAGCTTTTGCTTTAGTTGGCGGCGGTGAAACCGTTCAGCTTGCGAGAAAGAACCCGAAACGCTATAGTTGGATTTCAACCGGCGGCGGTGCGTCATTGGCTTACTTGGCCGGTGAAACTATGCCGGGTTTACAAACTATTTTATCTAAACATGGCTAAAGCCAGTGCAAAAAAATCTCATCCTCGCCCTATTGTATTAATGGTTATCGAGGGTTTCGGCATAGCTCCGGAAGGCGAAGCAAACGCCATTGCGAGTGCGGCTACGCCTTTTTTTGATAGTCTTGTTTCGAGTTATCCAACCGGAACGCTTAAGGCATCGGGTGACGCCGTCGGTTTAGCCGTCGGTATTGCGCCCAACAGTCAGACCGGTCATTACTGCATCGGCCACGGTCGTTCCTGGATTGATACGGCGCAAATTATCAGCGAACGTTTTGAGCAAAATCAATTGTCAAATGAAAATGGGTTTGAAACTTTGCGCAATGCCATTGCCAATGGCAAGAAAAGAATTCATCTTACAGGTTTAGTTTCAAATGTTGATCAAGAAAGTTCTTCGCGTCATGTCAAAGGTTTGATTGATTTTTTGTGTGTATATCCCGATGTTGAAGTTTTTATTCATTGCATTCTTGATGGGCGGGAAAGTGCGGCGACTGCCGGCCAGCGCTTAGTTCAGGAAATTGAAGAAATGGCAAAGCTCCATCCACGGGCACGAGTTGTTTCGTTGATCGGAAGAATGTACGGACTTGATGCAAAAAATAATATTGCACGCACGCAAAAAGCCAAAGCGCTTTTATGCGATGGTGAAGCTAATTATGCGGATTCTGTTGAAGAAGCATGCAGCGAAGCATATGAGAAAAAGATTTTTGATGAAGAATTTTCTCCGACTATTATTGGACCTGCCAATGATCGCTCCGGTCTTATTCAAGAATCTGATATTGTAATTGCCTGGAATCATAATGGCCAGTCATTTTCTCAGTTGATTCAAGTTTTGCTTGAAGAATTTTCTAAGCTGTCAATTTTTACATTGACTGATTATGAAGTTTCCGGAACCCAATCTTTATTTGCAGTATCGGTTGAGGCTGATTCAATTGGACAGATATTTGTCGAGCGCGGCTTGCGTCAATTAAGAATCGGGGATAGCGCCGGGTATAGCGGTTCCGGATTTTGGCTTGATGGCGGAAAAATATTATATAACGAAACTGTGGAACGTAAACTTGTTCCAATTGCAGCTGATAATAATATCGTTGCCAGTCTTACTGATTCAATTCGTGAAATAAAGCGTTTGTTCATTGAATCGGTACATAGCTCAAATTATGATTTTATTGCCGTGACCTTATCCCAGCTAGATACCGTTGCTCACCACGGCAGCAAAGAAGAAGTTATTGCGATTGTCGAGACGCTTGACAGTGCGGTAAAAGCGATGGCGGAAGCTACCGAAGCGGCCGGCGGTATTTTAATAATCAGTTCGAGTCATGGCTTTGCCGAACGCTTAATCGATCCGGCTACCGGCTTAGCGGTTCGTACTCATTCGCAGAATCCGGTTTTAATTTCATTGGTTTCAAAAGTATATCAGGGATTTAATCTTGGTTGGCCGGAGCCGGCCGGAGGCAACCTGAGCGCCGTTTCTCCGATCGGTTCGTTAGTCGATATTGCTCCGACAATTTTAGCATTGGCCGGCTTAAACGCGCCGAGTTCAATGACCGGTCAAAAGCTTATTTAATATGATCACCCCTCTTAAGCGTTTATTCAGAGCTCCGGTTTCCGGCGTCGCCTCGGCGGCGTTTGTTATTGGCGCTCTCTCGATTGCCAGTCGAATGCTCGGCGTTGTTCGCGACCGTATTTTGGCTTCGAGTTTCGGTGCAACGCAAACGCTTGATATTTATTATGCCGCTTTTCGTTTGCCTGATCTGGTTTTTAACTTGTTGGTTTTAGGAGCTTTATCAGCCGGGTTCATTCCGGTTTTTGCGCGTTTAGTCGCGGACAAAGAACAGCGCAGCAGCGCCTGGGCTTTGGCAAATAATATTTTGAATACGCTTAGTGTCGGATTGCTTGTTGTTTGCGGTATCGGCATTGTGGCCGCACCGTTGCTTGTAAACGTTATTGCGCCGGGCTTTCCTGTTGAAGCGCGCTCAATGATTGTAGTTTTAACGCGGCTTATGTTTTTGTCGCCGTTCTTTCTCGGTCTTTCAAGTATTGTCGGCGGTATACTTCAGTCTTTCCATAAATTTTTCATTTATTCATTATCTCCGGTTTTTTATAATTTAGGCATTATTGTCGGCGCTTTGTACCTGGCTCCGCGTTACGGCATTTACGGTTTGGCCTGGGGCGTTGTGCTTGGATCGTTTTGTCATTTCGCGATTCAAGTTCCGGCATTGTTTAAATTAGGTTTCCGCTACAAATTTTTTATTGACTGGAAAGATAAGGCGATGCGAACCGTCTACGGGATGATGACGGCGCGTACTTTGGGATTGGCGATTACGCAGATCAACTTAACAGTCGTGACAGTTTTAGCTTCGCGTTTGCCGTCCGGATCATTAAGTATTTTTAACCTGGCGAACAATCTCCAATCTTTTCCAGTCAGCATTTTTGGAATCTCTTTTGCCGTAGCTGTCTTTCCGTTGCTTTCCGCATCAAAGAGCACAGAAGATTTTGTTAATCGTTTTTCACATACCTTTCGTCAGATTTTATTCTTCATCATTCCGGCAACGGTCGCGCTTATAATTTTACGCGCACAGATTGTCCGTGTAATCCTCGGCAGCGGACGCTTTGATTGGAATGACACGACTCTGACGATCAGTACGGTCGGCTTTTTCGCCATTTCATTATTCGCCCAAGCCATTATTCCGTTACTGACGCGCGGCTTTTATTCGCAGCATGATTCTAAAACCCCATTTTTTATCGGGCTCTTTGCGGATGTCGCTAATATCTTCTTAGCGTTGTATCTTATTAAAAAGTTCGGCGTCGCCGGGTTGGCGCTTTCATTTTCACTGACAACTATTTTAAACTTTGTATTACTTTTTTCAGTTTTGCATCGTCGACTAGGAACTTTGGACGAAAAGAAAATTATATTTTCGACTTTGAAATTTTCAGCGGCCGGAATTGCTATGGCCTTAAGCATTCAGGCGATGAAGCTCTTGGTTTGGCCGTATGTTGACATGAGCAGATTCTGGGGAATTTTAACTCAAGGGGCGATCGCCGGATTGTTCGGTCTTATTGTGTATATCGCAGTTTGTTCATTGCTTAAGAGCGAAGAATCGGCTGAGCTTTGGGCGTCAGCTAAAGTCCGTCTCTTTGATTCGGCTCAGGAGCTTAAGAGCGATGATCAAGGCGAAGTACGAGGAATTTAAATATATGGAAAACTTTGTATATATTGACGAGCATGGCTTAAAAGGAATTAGTTTTTATTGGTATAATTACGAATCAAAAGGTTTAAGTAAAGAAGATATAATGTCTGCCGGTTTAACGAGTGGGCGAGCGCAAGTTCATAAAGATATTATTGAACCATTACAAGCCGTCAATAAGATTTTTAATGATCGTGGTTTTCAAATGTATATTAAAGAAGGTTATCGATCTAAGGCTTTATACGAAATAATGTATCAGCGTCGTTGTGAAAAATTTGGCAAAGAAGAAACTGATAGATTAATAAATATGAAAGACATGCCGCATGCGAGTGGTAAGACGGTTGATATTGCTCTTTGGGATCCTGTGACCGATACTGAAGTTATGATGAGAGACAAGGCTGATGGCGTTGATGGTTGTTTTATTAATTTTTATAAAGATAAAACAAGCGATGACGCAAAACGGTTTCAGGAATTACAAGATTTTGTAATTACTACAATGCAGGCTCACGGATTTAGATTAGGAAAAAAGAAAGAATATTTTCATTTTGATTATAAACCGGATACTGAACAAAATTATGAATAATTACTGTACACTTTATATCGCTCGGCATGGTGAAACGGAATGGAATCTTAAACAGCTGACGCAAGGCCACGGCGATTCACCCTTAACCGATAAAGGCAAAGAGCAGGCGAGAGCCTTAGGAGAAAGATTAAAAGAAGTTGCGTTCGACGCAATTTTTTCTTCGGATCTTTCACGCGCCAAACATACGGCGGAAATTGCAAAGCTTGAACGCGAGCTTGCTGTTCAAACTTCCGAACTGTTGCGCGAGCGATCATTCGGCGCGTACGAAGGTCAGGCTATAGCAACGTATGCCGGCAAACTTTTATCAATGATTACTGAAGCGGAAAATGAAGCGCAGCGGCTAGCCGTAAAATTAGGCGAGGGAGATGAGAGTGAAGAAGAAGTCGTTGCTCGTTTTATCCGTCAATTGCGGGAAATCAGCGTTGCCTATCCCGGAAAAAATGTCTTAGTCGTCGCGCATGGTGGCTCAATCCGTATGTTCTTAACGCATATCGGTTATGGAAGCTATAAAGAATTAGTAAGCGCTGTTTCAAACGGCGCCTATGTAAAAGTTACTTGCGACGGAATAAATTTTAATGTTGAAGAAGTGGTTGGGATTACGAAGAATATTTTATAAAACTCACCCCTACCCCCTCTCTATGCTTCGCATAAAGAGGGGGACTTTTTTATAAAATTTTATTTTTGTTTTCCCCTCTCTGCCCTTTAGGGTAGAGAGGGGGCAGGGGTGAGTCATTATTGACAAAACCGTTTTTCTATACTAAATTCTGAGCAAAGTTCTTTAACAGCGAAAGGCTGTAACAATAATTGGGTGAAAGGCTCAAAAGGAACGTCATGAAAAATATAAAAAAACAGCGGGAAATCCACTCGCTTGATATCGCAATTGTTTTATTTTTTAATCAGCTGAGATTAATTGCTATTGAACTATCAAAGGATTCGGTTGGATTTGATAGTAAATACCCAGTCGATAATCTGAAAGTTAATATTATAGGCTTCCACGATGACGGGAAAGCGGCTACTGTTGAGATAAGACATTCTCACTGGCCGAAAGATTCATGCTACATTCATTTAATGCTTCTTAAAAAGAAGGAGAGGTGGTTACCTAACTGGGGATCTTTATTCGCTCCACCGCAATTTCTTGATCATGATATGTATTACAACATGAATTTTACGTGTAATAACTTAATTAACGGAAACATGCTTATCACTCCGGACACCAATGATCATGAAAACAATATGCGTAAAATAAAACGTAAAGTCGCATTTTTAAACGCACAAAAAAATATTTTTGCATGGCAAAATAAGTATAACAATATTTATCTTCAGTAATCTCAAAATGTTAAAGAGTAGACCCCTTTCGGTTTACTCTTTTTATTTTATATAATAAGATTGTCGTATATGGCTGATACTAAATTCATAAAACATAAAGAAGATTTTACCTGCGATAAATGCGGGACGCTTGTGCATGGCAACGGTTATACGAACCATTGCCCTAAGTGCTTATGGTCCAAACACGTCGATACTAATCCGGGCGATCGGGCGGCGGAATGCGCAGGGTTGATGGAACCGGTCGGGTTGTTGATAACCGGCCATAATCAGGAAATCGTCCATCGCTGTAAAAAATGCGCAAAACAGCTGACAAATCGCGTTTCTCCCCAAGATGACTCGGAAGCTCTAATTGCGCTTTCTAAACGAGTTTTTAAGTAATTTTAGATAAAATTTAGCTAACATCAGACGAAATAGAGCTTGACTTTTAGAACTCAGATTCGTATAATATGGTATGCCTTGTCGCAAGCTAATCGCCGGGTAAGCGGACGACTGCTGCGCCTAAATAGGCGTAGAGGAAAGTCCGGACTCCAGAAAAAGGGCAGTGGGTAACGCCCACCAAAAGTAATTTTAGGGAAAGTGCCACAGAGACAATACTAATTGTTCAATAAAATGGATAATGAAAGGTGAAAAGTAAGTCAGTGTCGATAAACGGCTATGGCTTTCGCGCTTCGGTGACGAAGATGCGTGGTAAACCCTGCCTGGAGCAAGAGCAAACCTTTTTCAGAATGAAAAAGAGGAACGTAGCTCGCTCAAGTCCACGGGCAATCGGGGACGCAGATAGATAGTCGTCGTTCCGCTCTCAATTTGCGGAATACAGAATCCGGCTTACAGCTTACCCGGTGTTTAACTTGCGAGAAGTTATTAAACAATATATGAAACGATCCGAATTATTTTTTTCAGTGATATTATTGCCAATTGATTTTATAATGGTGGTCCTTGCCGGATTGTCCGCCTATTATCTTCGTTTCTCAGAAATCTCAACAGACATTCGTCCGGTAATTTTTAGTCTTCCGGTTTCAGAGTATCTGCAAATTTTGTCAGTCATCGCCCTTGTGTGGTTGGTGATTTTTAGTTTTGCGGGATTATACAATGTTCGTGATCTCGGCAGTCTTAAAACCGAGTTGAAGCGAGTTGTTTTCGGTTGCTCGCTCGGTTTGGTAGCGGTTGTTATTTTAATTTTCTTTTACCGCGAATTATTTTCATCGCGTTTTATTGTTTTGGCCGGATGGGTTTTTTCAATTCTCTATGTTGCTATCGGTCGTATTATCTTAACCTATGTCCGTCGCTTTTTTTATAAGTACGGATTGGGCGTTCATAAGGTTGTCGTCATCGGCGCCGGTGCGACGGCTGATCGTATTGTTAAAGAATTTGCCACAAGCCGTTGGCTCGGTTTTACCGTTGTTAAGCGTTTTGATGAATTTGATTTGGAAGCGTCTAAAGAACTTGAAGAGTATTTGTTAACAAAAGAAGTTGATGAAATTTTGCAGGCTGATCCGAACTTATCAAAAGCCGATCGCTTGCGTTTGTTCGACTTTGCCGATGAACATCATATTGTTTTTAAATATGCCGCCGACTTGCTCGAAACAAAAGTTTTGCGTGTTGAAGTTGATGAACTAGCCGGTATTCCGGTTGTTGAAGTAAAGAAAACTCCGCTCGACGGTTGGGGTCGCGTTATGAAGCGCGTAGTCGATATTGTCGGTGCGCTTATTTTAATTGCGATTACGAGTCCGGTTATGATACTCGTTGCTATTGCCATTAAATTAGATTCGCGGGGACCGGTATTTTTCTCTCGTCTTGATGATGATTCGCCGTTATTTCGTATGGGACAGGGCGGAAAACCGTTTCGCTATTTGAAGTTCCGCTCAATGCTCAATCGAATGAACAGCATGCGCTATAACGAGTTGGCTGATAAAAATATTCGCAGCGACGGACCGATCGTTAAAATCAAAGACGATCCGCGCGTTACTCGCGTCGGTCGTTTTATCCGTCGTTTTTCACTTGATGAACTTCCCGAATTGTTCTTGGTTTTGCGCGGTTCAATGAGCTTGGTCGGCCCGCGCCCGCATTTGCCTGAAGAAGTTGCCAAGTATGAAAGTCGTCATAAAAAAGTTATGACAATTAAGCCGGGTATTACCGGATTGGCGCAAGTCTCAGGACGCAGCGATTTGAGCTTTGAAGATGAAGTGCGACTTGATATTTACTATATTGAAAATTGGTCCATTGTTCTCGATATTATTATCTTACTTAAAACGCCGCTTGTTGTATTGCGGCCTCGACATCAAGAAGGCGTATGAAGGTTGCATTGATTCACGATCATTTGGCTCAGGACGGCGGCGCGGAAAAAGTATTGCGCGTTTTTGCCGATATGTTTTCGAAAGCGCCGATTTATACGCTTTTAGCCGAGCCGGAAATGGCGAAGAAGTTTCCGGGACGTTTGCAGACCTCAATTATTCAAAAGTTACCGGGAGGCATTAAACATTATCAATGGTACATGCCGTTTATGCCGATGGCCGTTGAGTTTTTTGATTTGTCGGATTACGACGTTGTAATTTCCGATGCCTCGGCGTTTGCTAAAGGCGTTATTACCGGAACGGAAACGGTTCATATTTGTTATTGTCATACGCCGACCCGATATCTGTGGGACTACACTCATCAATACATCAACGAACTCGGCTACAATAAATATTTTAAGAAAATAATTTCTCTTGTTTTAAATTATGTTCGCATTTGGGATAGACAGGCGGCTGATCGAGTAGATTTTTTCATTGCCAATTCTAAAACAGTTCAGAAGAGAATTAAAAAATATTATAAGCGCGATTCGATAGTTATTTATCCGCCGGTCGAAGTTGCTAAGTATAAAGTGTTAAATGCGCCGGGCGCTTATTTCTTAATCGGCGGGCGCTTAGCAAATTATAAGAGAGTCGACATAGTAGTAGAAGCATTTCGCGATTTAGGTTTGCCATTAAAAGTCTTTGGTTCGGGAGTGGATCTAGAGCGTCTACAAAAAATTGCGGGGGGAGCGCCGCATATTCAATTCTTAGGTCGCGTCTCTGAAGACGAAAAAGTAAGACTCTTTGAAAACTGCAAAGCTTTTTTAAATCCGCAAGAAGAAGATTTCGGAATTACCGTTATTGAGTCCTTAGCTGCCGGACGGCCGGTTATTGCCTATAACAAGGGCGGCGCGACCGAGACTCTAGAAGAAGGAGTGACCGGTGTATTTTTTGAAAAGCAAACGGCGGAAGCGATAAAAGAAGCGGTTCAAAAATTCAATTCCTTAACATTCAACCAAAACGTCATCCGATCAAAAGCCGAAGCGTATTCGGTGGAGAATTTTAAAACAAAGATAATGGAAGCGGTGGAGGGGTTAAGAAAAATTTTTTAGTAAACTAGTTTTTTATGACAATTATAGAAAAATTAATAAAAGACTTTGAGAAATTTACAACCTCTGAGATCAATTCAGCTCTTGAAGAACTAGTAAAAATAGAAAAAGAAAATAATAGAAAACATCTTCAGCGTTTAGTTTTTGTTAACCTAATAAACAGATTTGACGTATTAATTGATAATCTACTGTTGCATTTTGCTACTGATAACTCTAGTAATTTTAGTAATTTAGTTTTAGAAAAAGTTAAAGACGTTAATGTCTCAATGAAAGATTTTTATGAAATTTTATTAAGTGATAAACAAAATGAAAAGGTGAATGAAAAGGTAGAAGAGATTGTAAGAAGCAATTTTTTGCGTGAAAGACATTCTAAAAAGTTGAGAATTTTACTACGTGATTGTTTGTTGTTAGACAATAGTGATCTTGATCGTCCGCGAGTAAACGCCAATGATGGAAGAATCCATAGTTCATATACTCCGCGTGACAATAAAATCCCACCCTCAATAATAGGGTATGCGGATTTCATATACTCTAAGAGAAATGCAGTAGTTCATGGAGATGGAAAGAGGTCTTCAATGTTAAAACAAGACTCTGATTTTATTGAAAAAAATTTTAAAACTAAGCCACTTCAGTTTATTAGCATTAAATTATCCTCCATTGAATCAACAGTAACTTATTATAGTTATATTTGTCGGTTTATTATCACGGGGAAGTGGCCTGATAAAAGAGGTTTTTAAAATTTATGTTTAAGTTTTCACAAAAAGGAAGGATTATTTATTTCATTTTTTTAATAATTATTTTTGCTACCCCGCTTGGGTTAGCTTATTTTAATATTATTGAGTTACAAAGTAATATTAAGCTTTTATTTGTATTTATTTTGTCAGCCTTGATACTTTCCCCATTATTTTCCGAAATTGAATTATTTGGTCTTAAATTTAAACAAGAGCTCAATAATATAAAAAAGGAAATTCAAGGGTTAACTAATATTGTTAATTCAAATAACTTTGCCATAAATATTAATCCTCTAGGAGATAATTCTAGAGTTATTCGTACTGAATTAGATAAGGTTCCGTTGGGTTCTCTTATAACCTCAGATAATAAACGATATTTTTGGTATGGAAGCGATCGGAAACGATATGTTTTCCCAACAGCGGGTACATTTAATAGTTGGTATCCAGCGGGCGAACCCATTAAAGTTTACGAAATTAGTGATTCGCAATTATCTTCAATCCCAATAGGAGGTAACGTAACTTATAAGCCAGGAGTAAAGTTAATTAAGTTACCCGATTATCCAAAAATTTTTGCAATTGAAAAAAAATCAATTGTTCGAGTTTTTGAAAATAATGAGATAATTGCAAAACTTTATGGTGGAAGTTGGAGGGATTTTTATCTGGACATTATACCAGAGGGCTATTTCACTAATTATGTATTAGGTTCGCCCATAACTAGTGCTAATGATTATAATGTTGAAAAACAAATTAATTCTTGCAAAACAGTCGAGGATTTGATAAGAAAATAAAATTTAAAAGTTATCTATCCCTATGTCTAATTTTCATCTCGCCACATCTCCATACTTTGTTATCGGCTTGCCTTTAACTTTTTCCGGCTTGCCTAAGACTATTGAAGTTGAAGGGAATACGTTGTTACTGAAAGATGAGTTTCACGTTAGTTTAGTGTGCAGTGAAAAGATTAAAGATAAGTTTAAAGTTGAAGATTCGGATTTTATTGAGAAGCTAAATAAGGATTTTAGTGAGTTCGTCGCTGAGCACGAAATTAAACTAACGCGCTTTCGTGATGAATTTAAGCTTGTGGAAGAGGAAAACAAAAAAGCGGTTGTCTGCATGTGCGATATAGAAAATCTAAATGAGTTCTTCGATCTTATAAATAAGAAATATAATTTGGCAATTCCGTATCCGCCGACGCACGCGACGATGTATACTTTGCAGCCGAACGTCGGAATCTTTTTAACCAACGATGAAGATATTGCGCGTCTAGCTAAACCGATTGCAAATCCGTTAGGAAAGGATTTGAATGAATTTGTATGTCCCGCATAGAAAATCTTAAGATAGAAGTTCGAAAATTATACGAAGCACAAAATCCGAACCGGGCGGATTGGTCTGATTGGTTATACGCCAATCATGTTTTTTTAGTGGCTGATTACGCGAAACTATTATCAAAGAAATTAAAAGTAGAAAATGACTTAGCTGTTGCCGCGGCGTTGTTGCACGACATTGCCGACGCTGTTGTTAAAAGAGAAGATACTGAACATGAAACTAAAAATAATGAGATAGCAAGAGAATTGCTTTTAAAAACCGGCTTTAATGAAGCTGAAATAAAAATCATTATCGATGATGCTTTGTGTTTTCACGGCTGTCATGACAATGAACGCCCGCAAACTATTGAAGGGAAAATCTTAGCGACGGCGGACGGAGCAATTCACTTAAATTCGGATTTTTATGAATATGCTTCTAAGGAACGAAGCAAAACAAGCAGTTTTGAAGAAATAGCGAAATGGTCATTAGCTAAAATAGAGCGCGATTATCATAATAAGATCTGCTTTGACGATGTTAGACAAGAGCTAACGGAGTGCTATAATCAATTGAAAGTAAGATTTAGCAATAAGTAATATTATGATTAAAGCAATTATTTTTGATTTTGGCGGTCCGATTGTCGAATGGCAAAGCGGCATGTTTGATGTGTACAAAAAGCATGAGGAAAAGCATAAGCTCGAAAACGGCGCTTTGCATACGGTATTGCAAGGATATGTACATGAAGCAATGACGGGGAATTTTCAATCGCTTACTCACTTTATTGAAGAAACCAAACCGCCGATCGCCCTCAGTATCCAGGAACTCAATGAAATATTTGATGAAGCGAATACTACTATATATGTCCGGCCGGAAATGGTTGAGTATATTCTTGAATTAAAGAAAAAGTATAAGATCGCCTTGCTCTCAAATTTCACTGCCGGCTTAGAGATGTTTTTGAATGATATCTTCAATATCTATCATCTCTTCGATATCGTTGTCAGTTCATATAACGTCAAAATGAGAAAGCCTAATCCGGAGATTTATATGCATACGCTTGAGCAGCTTGGATTAAAACCCGACGAAACCGTCTTTATTGATGATATGGAAGAAAATACTATAGCCGCGGAAGCGCTCGGAATCAAATCGATTATTTTTAAAGATTCAAAGCAGTGCAAAGAAGAGTTGGAACAAATTTTGAACCAATGACCATCCTCATCGACATCCGCCCCTTAATGGATTTACGCTACAGCGGCGTATCGGAATATATTTTCCGCTTGCTTAACGCTCTGTTTAAGATTGATAGCGAGAATCGCTATATCTTGTTATACAATTCTTTTTCTCAAGTCCGCGAGCCAAAATTCGATTTTCCTAATGTAAAAATTGTACGCAAAAATATTCCGAACCGCATTTTAAATTATCCGTTGTTGTGGCTTTTGCATTTGCCGCGTTTTGACAAATGGGTAGGGGAGAAGGTTGATATCTTTTTCATGCCGCACTTGAATTACTTTTCCGTTTCTAAAGGCGTAAAAAAAGTCATTGCCGTGCATGACCTCTCATTCGTAATCGAACCGCAGTTTTTTAGCGCTTGGAAAAACTTATGGCACTTTTTCATTGATGTAAAAACTTTGGTTAAGCGTTTTGACCGCGTTGTTGTCTTTGCTGAACATACGAAGCGCGATATTGCGCAATTATGCAATTTACCGCTTGAGCAGATCAGCGTCATCCATTCCGGCATTGATGAATCTTTTGTTAGATATGAAAAAGCTGATGCGCGTCTTGCAACGGTAAAGCAAAAATACAGCTTAGAAAAACCTTTTATCCTTTCCTTGGCAACCGTTGAACCACGAAAAAATATCGAATCGTTGTGCCTGGCTTTTAACGCCTTAAAAAAACAAGAGCGCTTCAAGGATTTGCAATTGGTTATTGCCGGAGGCAAAGGCTGGAAATCCGGACCGATTTTTTCAATGCTTGAAAACTCTCCGTTTAAACAAGATATTAAGATCCTTGATTACGTTGATGAAGCCGATCGCCCGGCCCTATATAATCTCGCTTCAGTTTTTGCTTATCCTTCCTTTTACGAAGGCTTTGGTTTTCCGCCTTTAGAGGCAATGGCTTGCGGCACTCCGGTCGTAGCAGCCACGACTTCGTCTTTACCGGAAACGATCGGGAACGCCGGTATTTTGATTGATCCGTATAATCCGGTTTCCTTGGAACGCGGTCTAGAACTGGTCTTAAACGATGCTGGCTTAGCCGCTGAGTTGTCTACTAAAGGCTTAGAGCGAGCTAAAGACTTTAATTGGCTAAGAACAGCTAAAGATTATCTAGCTTTATTTGAGAGCTTGAAATAATCTTCTCGCAGTGTCAGGATGACACATATGACAAACAAGCATGCGCCATTGGCTGACCGTTTACGCCCCGAAAGCTTCGAGGAGTTTTTCGGGCAGGATGAAATAGCTAAAGAGGGAACTTTAATTCGTCGCGCCATTAGCGAAGACAAATTGCCGTCGTTGATATTTTGGGGTCCGCCGGGATCGGGCAAAACAACTTTGGCTTTATTGATCGCCAAAGAAATTTCCGCTGAATTTATCCGCTTCTCTGCTGTTACGCAAGGCGTCGCTGATTTGCGCAAAGCAATTGATCGGGCGCGAGAGAATCAGATTTTAGACAAGAAGACGATTTTATTTATTGATGAAGTCCATCGTTGGAACAAAGCGCAACAAGACGCGCTTTTACCGCATATCGAATCAGGTGCTTTAATCTTAATCGGCGCGACAACGGAAAATCCGAGCTTTGAATTACGCAGCGCTTTACTTTCGCGTTGCCGGGTTATCGTTTTAAAAAGTTTGAATGAGCCGGCCTTAAAAGCGATTATTGAACGGGCGATAAAGATTGAGAATATTTCAATGAATGAAGAGGCGCTCGGTTTCTTAATTGGTATCAGCCAAGGTGATGCGCGCGCCGCTCTAAATATTATTGAAGCGGCAACGTTATTAGGCTCTGACCTGACAATTGAAACATTAAAAGAAGCGGCGCAAAAATCTCATTTGCTTTATGATAAAGTCGGAGAAGAGCATTACAATATAATTTCAGCCTTACATAAATCACTGCGCGGCTCTGATGAAAATGCTGCGCTATATTGGTTAGCGAGAATGCTAGAGGCTGGAGAAGATCCGTTGTACGTTGCGCGGCGTTTGGTTCGTTTTGCATCCGAAGATATTGGCTTGGCTAATTCTAAAGCTTTAGAGCAAGCAATGGCTGCATTCCAAGCATGCAATGTAATCGGCATGCCGGAATGTAATGTTATTCTTGCTCAACTTGTTGTGTATCTGGCGCGTTGTAAAAAATCAAATGAATTGTATGTGGCCTATCAGCAAGCAGCTGCTGATGCGCGTGAAACAAGTAATCAGGGCGTACCACTTCACTTGCGTAATGCACCAACATCACTGATGAAAGATTTGGGCTATGGCAAAGATTATAAATATTCGCCGAACTTTGATTATAAAGAGGATCAAGATTATTGGCCGAAAGATTTTAAAAAGAAAAAATACATACAATAAAAAGTATTTAAAGTTTATTGACAAATCAAAATATACAAGTTATACATTGTATATTATAAAATAATGCACATTGTTAAAAAAGGAGAATATATTGAAAAACAGATTTTTAAATAAGCTCCATTTATCAGATAAACGAATAGCGGATATAATTGAGTCGCTACATACCTTATATGTGATTTTGTACGGATTAAGTATTGTTAGTTCGCTCGTGGGTATTTATTTAATGATTAATACTCAAGACAAAGGCTACAGCTTCTTAACGCGCATCCCGTTATTTTTTCTAATTACTATATCAGTTTCCCAGTTTATATGGGGAGGTTGTCCTTTAACTTATTTAGAAAACTATTATAGGACTAGAATAGATAATAAATTCAGATTAACTCACGAGCATACCTTTATTGTTCGTTCGGTGAAAAAGTATTTTGGTGTGTCTTTATCAGCGCGGGCAGTCACTATATTAATCATTCTTTTTGGAGCCTTATCTATAGTAGTTTTTTTGGGAGCCGAAGCTATTTTTAACTTCAAAATTTAATTCAATTTTTTTAAAAAAAGCCAGTCTTAATGTAAGACTGGCTTTTGATTATTAATACATTTGTTGTTTAGAACAAGCTTTTTGGCCATCTTGTTTTGCGTTTTTTACGCTTTTGTTTGATGGCTTTGGAAATGATCAATATAAAGAGATCTTCGATAGATTTTGGCTTTGGGATTTTCAAATTATAGCCCTCCTTTGCTCATAGTATAGCTTGAGAGCTGGACCAAAACAATATTGACAGATTAAGAAAAATAGCTTACAATACAAACTCAATCATGAATTCCATGGTTGAATTTTATTAACAATCTCTCATGTCCTAATGGTTTTTCCTTGTCTGAACTAGGCGCTAGCTTAGCAGATAATAGGGGCAGAGGAATTAAAGGAAAATATGAAAAAAGACACTAAAGCATCGCTACCAAGCGTAGCGCAAATGCTCGAAGCCGGCATGCACTTCGGCCACAGAACTTATAAGTGGCACCCGAAGATGAAGCCGTATATTTTTGAAGCCCGCAAAGGGATTCATATCATTGATTTAGAAAAGACAAGCGCTCAGCTTGAAGCGGCCTTGACCTTTATTGCCCGAGCAGTTGCCGAAGGCAAGAATGTCTTGTTCGTCGGAACAAAGAGCCAGGTCAAGAAGCAGCTCCAAGAAGCGGCACAGGAATGCGGCATGCCGTATATCTGCGAACGCTGGCTTGGCGGAACTTTGACCAATTTCCATATCATCCGCAACTCGATCCGTACCTACGTTGATTTGCTTGAGAAAAAGGAAAGCGGCAAACTTGAAAAGTATACTAAAAAAGAACGCATCCAATTCGATCGTCAGATCGCCAAGCTCTCTTTGAGCGTCGGCGGTTTAGTTGGCTTGAATCGTACTCCGGATATTATTTTTATCTGGGACATCAAGCATGAAGAAACTGCGTTGGCAGAAGCTAAGAAAAAGCGCATCCCGATCGTTGCGGTTTGCGATACGAACGTTAACCCGACCGGAATCGATTTTGTGATCCCGGCTAACGACGATGCGAGCAAAGCCATCACTCTTATCTTGAACATCCTGAAAGATACTATTAACGAAGCCCGCATCCATGCTGATGAAGCAAAGGCTGAAGCCTCGGCTGTTGAAGCTGAAGGAAAAACTGAGTAATAAAAAATTACAATTTTAAAATAAAAATATGGAACACATCAAAGAGCTCCGGGACCGAACCGGCGCTGGTATCGTTGACTGTAAAAACGCCTTAACTGAATCAGGCGGCGATCTTGAAAAGGCCATTGAAATTTTACGTAAAAAAGGAATTGCCAAGGCCGCTAAGCGCGGCGACCGTGAAGCTCAGGAAGGCTCCATTGTCGTTGCCGTTAACGACGCGGGCACAGAAGGCTATATCTTTGAAATGAATGCGGAAACTGATTTTGTGGTTCGCAATGATCAATTCAAAACCATGGGTCAGGCTGTCTTAGAGGCTGCTAAAACTCATGTTCCTAATTCAATTGAAGAATTGTTAGCTGTTAAAATGGCTGACGGATCAAGCGTTGATGAGGCCTTGCAGCATCTTTCCGGCGTGATCGGCGAAAAGATCGCCTTGGGTCGTTATGAACGTTTGACTTCAAACGGAACTGTTGCCGCATATGCTCATCCGCAAGGAAATATCGGCGTTTTGGTTGCCTTGAGCACTCCGGGAGCAGGTGAATTGGGACGCGACATTGCAATGCATATCGCCGCCGCTTCGCCTCGTTACATCAATTCAAGCGAAGTTGATCCGGCTGAAATGGAAAAGGAAAAAGAAATTTACCGCGAGCAATTATTGAAGGAAGGCAAGCCGGCTGAAATGATCGAAAAGATTCTTGTCGGTAAGATGAATAAATATTATGAAGAAGTTTGTCTGCTTGACCAAGAATATGTCAAAGATGACAGTAAGAAAGTTAAAGACATCCTTAACGGCGCGACAATCGAAAAGTTCATCCGCTATTCGCTCTAAGTAACATTTAAAAAAGCAGTAGAGACGCGCCATGGCGCGTCTCTACTGCTTTTTGTTATACTTAAGACATGAACTACATCATGCTTGATTATCTTGAATTAGTGACGACGGGACTTTTGGTACTGGTAATTATTTTTGTTTCGTACAAATTATATCGGAGCTCGTCGCATGCTCGGGAAAATGATTTTGTGGCCATCGCTTCGCACCAACTACGCACACCGTTAACAATTATGCGTGGTTACATTTCAATGTTACTCGGCGGCGATTTCGGTAAGATCGAGAACAAGCGTCAACAGGCGGCTATGACCGCGGTGTATCAAGCCAATGAACGCTTATTGCGCTTGGTTGATAATCTTCTTGATGTTTCTCAATTGGAAATTCAAAAAACATTGCGCTTAGAATGTGCCACCATGGATATCGCAGCATTGATAAAGGAACTGGTCGGAGAAATGAAACATAAAGCCCTGGCCAAAGGGTTGGAAATAAAAACAGAATTGGATAAAAAAGTTTCTCATATTTGCGCGGATGAATTAATGTTGCGTCAGGTAATCCTTAATCTGCTTGATAATGCGATTAAGTATACGCAGCGGGGGACGGTAACAGTCAGAACATTTGTCCTTGCCAATGCGCTGCAAGTTTCGGTTGAGGATACCGGACCGGGCCTAGAGAAAAAATATCTCAGTACGATTTTTCAGAAATTTTCCCGACCTCGCGTTGAAGGTTCTGATCAAGAAGGTTTTGGTTTAGGGTTATATGCGTGCAAGCTGATCATTGATGCGCATAAAGGAAAGATTTGGGCACAGACCAGAGCTAAAAACTTTGGATTTAAAGTTTTGTTCGAAATTCCCTTAAAACATTGACAAGAGCGCAATTCTGCGCTATAATAATAAAACTTACTATTAAGTACTTTAGCAATATGTCAGACATGCAAGACAAGGATTTTTTGGTAACAATCGTTAAGGCGATTGTAGGCCATCCGGAGAACGTTGAAGTTGATCGCACCGTTGATGAAATGGGCGTTCTACTTACATTGAAAATCAACCCGGAAGATATGGGTTATGTTATCGGTCGTCGCGGTCAAACTGCGCAGGCCATCCGCACTCTGTTAAAGATTGTCGGTGCAAAGAATAACGCCCGCGTTAATTTGAAGATTCATGAACCAGAAGGTTCAACTCACGTTCGTAAAGAACGCACTGAACGAAACGATCGTCCGGGAATCAAGAAAGAAGATAATCTTGAAGATCCGCTCGATACTTCTGCGATTGAAAATCTCACACTATAATTTACAACAAAACCCCGCATAGGGGTTTTGTTTTTTCCGCTATGTTATTCCGAGTCATCACGATTTTCCCCGAACTAATCACCGGTTATATGAACACCGGTGTTTTGGGTCGTGCTATAAAGAAAAAAATAATTAAACTCGAGGCGCTAGATTTGCGAAAATGGACGACGGACAAGCATAAGACGATTGATGATACGCCGTACGGCGGCGGCGCCGGCATGCTCATGAAAGTCGAGCCGATTTACAAAGCTTTGAAGTCGTTAAAAAAAGTTAAGAACCAAAAAATAGTTTTATTATCAGCTCGCGGCAAAACCTGGAATCAATCATTGGCTCGTAAGTATGCAAAATCAGTTTCATCTGTAGTTTTTATCTGTGGAAGATACGAAGGTGTTGATGAACGTGTTTTGGAATTGGTTGATGAAGAGATCTCCGTTGGCGATTATGTGTTGAGCGGGGGAGAACTCGGTGCATTGATTGTCATGGATTCGATCGCCCGTTTGATTCCGAAAGTACTTGGTAACACTGAAAGTATTATTAGTGAATCTCATTCCGAAGAAGGATTATTAGAATATCCTCAATACACAAAACCCGAGGCGATTAAGCTCGGGAAAAAAGTATATCGTGTGCCAAAGGTATTGTTGTCCGGCAATCACGCAGAGATAAAAAAATGGCGACAATTAAAAACTAGAAAAGCTTTGAAATAAGCTCGCTTATATTCTTTACTGATCCGACGCCGACTATTGTATCAAAACCCAGTTTAGAGCCTTCATTGGTGCGGGTTTTTAAATGACTGATCGGCCGGATTTCTCCGCCTAAACCAAGCTCTCCGAGAACGAGAGTTTTTTTGTGTACCGGCTTATCAAGCATTGAAGAAATTAACGCGGCGACAACTGCGGCGTCGATTCCCGGATCATCAATTTCAAGTCCGCCGACGACGTTCACGATAATGTCTTGAGCCGTTAAATTAATCTTTGTCCGTTTATTGATAACGGCGACTAAGACCTGCAAGCGGTTCAAATCAAAGCCCGAAGCTTTGCGTTGCGGATAGCCGAATACCGTTTTAGTAACGAGCGCTTGAATCTCGACTAAAAATGGACGAGTGCCTTCGATAATACAACTGATAACCGAGCCGCTCGCGCTCAATGTATCGGTATCCAAGAATATTGATGAAGGGTTTTTAACCGGAATAAATCCGGCAGCCGTCATTTCAAAAATTCCCAGTTCATTAGTTGAGCCGAAGCGGTTTTTCGAAGCGCGCAACAATTGATAACCGCGGGCGGTTTCTTGTTCCAAGTATAAAACAGTATCAACCAAATGTTCTAAAGATTTCGGACCGGCAACGGTTCCGTCTTTTGTTATGTGTCCGATAACGATAAATGCGATATTGCGACGTTTGGCGATTTCCAAGCAGCGTACGGCAACGGCGCGGATTTGATTAATGCCGCCGGCTTCGCCCGGAACCAAGGCGGTTTGGACGGTTTGAATTGAATCGATAATAACGAGTTTGGGATTTGCTTTTTCTACGGCCGCAGCGATTTTATCGATGTCCGTATCATTAACAAATGATAATTTTTCCAGCGAGCAGTTGAGACGTTCAAGGCGCAGTTTTACTTGCGGCAAAGATTCTTCTCCGCTCGCGTACACAACATCACCGCTTTTGCTGATGGCATCGGCGATTTGCGCAACGAGTGTTGATTTGCCGATTCCCGGTTCGCCGGCCAACAAGGTTAATGATCCGGAAACAATACCGCCGCCAAAAACACGATCGATTTCTTCCACCTTTGTTTGCAGGCGCGTGAAACCTTCATCGCTTGAGACATCCGCGAGATTGATGACCGTCGCCGGAGTAGTTTGTTTTTCAGAACTGTTTGTATGTTGTTCGGTTACCGTGCCCCATTGACCGCATTCGGGACATCGTCCCTGCCATTTCGGAAATTGCGCATCGCAATTTGAGCAAATAAATAGATTGGCTGATTTTGGCACGGTATTAATTTAACGTAATACGTCGTAAGCGCTGAGTAAGCGCATCAGTAAAGTAGAGGTATTTCCCGTCCGGGGAAACAGTGAGATTTTTCATGGTGTAGGAGGAGTTGCCGATATTGATTGGTTCAATGGCGCCGCTATTCGGATTAACTTTATATAATTTATCAGGTGTTGAATCGGCTAATTCCGGATATAAACCTGCTCCTCGATCCAATGATTGAGGAACCGCGCAAAAAATTGAACCGGAACTGTAAGTGCATTTATCGGCCCAGGTATTTAATCCGAGCGGTCGACGGTTTGCGCCGATCTCGTCACCTTGCGCGCTTGTTAGCCAAAGCGTCGGCTTATAATCATTTTGCGCTGAGTAGACACTGTAGAGCAGTTCATTTCCCTGCGGTGACCATTTCGGTTCAAAGCCGCGGCCTTCAGTTGTAATCGATTTAAAGTTCTCTCCATTTTGACCGATAAAGAATATTTCTTTGCGATCAAAATCAGATCCTTGAACAAACATGGCGATCGATTGATTGTTAGGGGACCATGAAGCGATTACATCGGCCGCGTTGTCGCCGAGTGGCTCAATAGTTTTTGCTTTTGAGCCGTCATCATTAGCAACAACAAGCCATCGGTTGTTAGGATCAAGTCCAATGCTTTTGGCGACAATCTTGTCACCGGCCGGTGAAAAGTCAAAACCCTGCCAATGCTTCGGCAAGGTAACTTGTTCTTTTGTTGTAAAGTCGTAACGAACTTTTGATCCGTCCGGGAATTCGATAATAGCTTTGTCATTGGTCGGTGACCAGACAACATTTTGCGCACCAAGAAATTGTTGGTCGCTTAAGGCCGTCGCAGTTCCATCCGCGCCGATGCGATAAAACTTTCCGTCATTTTGATTTAAGAATTGCATGGCTCCCACTTTTCCGGCAGCAAGGTTGGTGGCGCTAACGCCCAGATCAGCAACACCGTTTTTGTCCGTAACCGGGGTTGACGGCGTGGCTGTCTCCCCGCCGCTAGTTTGTCCGTTAGTACCAGGTAATTGTCCGCCGGTCTCATCAGTCGGGGTTTGATTGCCGGTGCCGGCTTGCGGCAAAGATCCGCCGCCGGTCAGCTCATTTGTTCCAACAGGAGTGCTTGTCGGGCTTGCTTTAAAGAAAAAAGTAAAAATAAAATAGCCGATAACAGCAGCGACCGCAAGGATGCCGATTATCAAGCCTATTTTTTTGAAATTTATGTTGTTCATGGCTTTTGTTTGAAACTGCTTTATGGTATAATAAAGCTAATCTTTCTTAATTATAGTACGTCTTATCAACTAGTGTCAAAATAGATTTTTCGTACTGCCTGACTCTTATATGGAAATTTTTAAATCATCATTACAAAGCTATCTTGGCGTTGATATTAATCCGCTAAGCGTTAAAATTGTCGAACTTAAAAAACACGGTAATAAAGTAGCCTTGGCGACCTATGGCTTTAGCGAACGTTTTAACGAAACAGCCTCAAAAGAATCGGGAAATCTTGATATACGTCTCGCCTCTGAGTTGGTAAAAAATATTTGCTTAAAGGCGCATGTCAGCTCGAATTTAGCTTTGGCCTCATTACCGACTTTTTCGGTTTTTTCTTCAATTATCAATGTTAATCACAGCGTCAATAAAAAAGATGTTGAAGCGGCGATTAATTGGGAAGCGAAAAAAGTTATTCCGTTGCCGCTGCAAGATATTGTTTTGGACTGGCAAATGATTGATGAGGGTCCGGCGATTCCGGCCGGAGGAAATCGCGTGCTGTTAACCGGCGCACCGAAAACCTTGATTCAAAATTATGTAAGCGTATTTAAAAATGCTCAGCTTAACTTACTCAGTTTGGAAACAGAAATTTTTGCATTAATCCGATCATTGCTCGGAAACGATCGTTCCCCGGTAATGATAGTTCAAATGGGCTCAACGACCACAAATATTTTTGTTGTTGATAAGAGCGTTCCGGTAATCAATCGCAGCATTGCGATGGGCGGCATTCATATCACTCAATCCATTGCTTCAAATTTGAATATGTCGGTGGCTCAAGCAGAGCAATTCAAATATGATTTGATGCATAATGATCAGCAGGGTGAAGCCGGCAAGCTCCCGGCCATGATTGTTGATACGATTTCACCGGTTGTAAATGAGATAAAATATATTTTGGAAATTTTTGGGAATAAGGACAATCGTCGGGTTGAAAAAATTATCTTGACCGGCGGCGGAGCTTTGCTCCCGGGTTTGACCACGCATCTTTCTGAACAATTTAATGTTAATACAATTGTAGGCGATCCCTGGTTTAGAGTTGCATATCCATATGAATTAAAACCTATTCTTGATAAGATCGGTCCGCGCCTTGCTGTTGCCATTGGTTTAGCAATGAGAGAGTTTGATCATAAGTAAGATATGTCTTGGCTTAAAAAGATACATCAAACGTGGCGTCATTGGCGTCAAAGTAGAGCCGCCACAAAAATAAAAAAAGATATTGGAAAACTTGAACGTGAGCGCGCTAAGGAACATAGCGCGCTGTTAAAGCAGCGTCGTTTTTATGAAAAGCTATTGCATCCAAAAAAAGAACCGGTGCTATTTGAAGTTCCTGCTCCAATAGTTACGAAGGAGAACAAGGAAGTAGTTAAAGAAAAACTTGAAGAAAAAATTGAACCGAAAATCACAGAAGCCCCTTTGCAAAAAACTGAAGCTCCGCCAATTCCGAGCACCGTTGATATCGCCGCTCCGAAATCTGCAGATTTACCTAGCTCTGCTTCGCGATTTTCCAGGTTCTTTAAAGGCTTTATGAAAAAAAGTTCCTTAGCGGAGAAGCTTTCGCAGGAGCGAAAAGAAGAAGAAGCCGTAAGACATAAAAGCGAGGTTGAAGAGCGTTTTTGGCAGCCATATAATAGCGTTAAAGCAAACTTGATTAAAGATCAGGGTGTTTTGTTTTTTAACTGGAAACAACGAATGCTGACATTGGCGCTTGCTTTAGTCTTGTCATCTTTAGCAATTGGCTTAGTATATGTCGGCTTGCTTGTTTGGCAAAAAGAACGCTTGCGAGATAATCAGGCAACTCTGGCGAACTTTGATGCCATTAATACCGAGATTACAAAGAATGAGCGGGAAATTGATGAGATCGTAGTCTTTAATCGAAAGCTCGATATCGTCAGCTTCATACTCACCAATCATATTTATTGGACGAATTTTTTTACAATGCTTGAGGAAAAAACTTTGAAAGATGTATATTTTAATCAATTCAGCGGTGATTTAAGCGGTAAATATTCAGTTCCGGCAATTGCCCGTAATTTGGATGCGGTTTCTTTGCAGCTTGAGGTTTTTAAAGCGTATACTATGATTAGGTCTGTCCAATATAGCGGTGGTGAAAATATACCGGCGACGCCCGAGAAAGAAGCTGCCTTGCGCTTCAGTCTTGACTTAACGGTCGATCCTAACATTTTTGTTAAATAGCGGTATGGCAAATATTATTTTTAAAAAGAAGCACGAACCGAGTCAAGCATTAAAGAATCTGCAGGTTGTTTTATTTAATCTTTTTGCCGGATTTTTCAATTGGTTTATTATCGTAATTTGTTTAACAATTTTAATTGTCGGTTATTGGTGGCTTATCAAACCAAAGTTTGATTTTATTTCATCGGATCAAGAACTTACATTCCGTGAGCGTGAATATGAAGATAAGGTTACATATCTTAAGCAGCTCAATGAAGTAAAAAATTTGTACAAAACAATCAGTCAATCGGATAAAGATAAAATAGATGCGATGCTTTCTGCAAATCAAGATATAGATCGCCTGAAGATTATTTTGTTGAGAGAAATAGGACAAGTCGGCAAACAGCAGAAAATAAATGTTTCTAATATAGTCATTACGCCGCTTGATAACTCGAGAGAAAAACTTATTAAAATTGCCGAGGAGCCAAAACAAAGTCCTTTACTTGATAAACTTAAATTGGTTCAAGTGACATTTTTAGCGGAACAGATTGATTACGTCGGACTTAAGCGCACCTTGAGTGATTTGGAAAAAAGTTTGCGGCTTATGGATATAACAAGGGTTACCTTTGATCCTTCTGCTCGTAAAGCGTCGATTGAATTAGTAACTTATTATCTGGAACATTAGTATGTTGTCTACTGAAAATAAAAACTTACTCGTCAGCTATCTGGTTACCTTGCTTGTGACAACAATCTTGATAATTGTTATTGTTAATTTTAATGGTTGGTTTTTCCCGAATGATGAACTCAAGCTCAGTGAATTTACTCCGGCTTCGCGAGGAGTTATCAGTGAACGTGATTTGCATTTTAATTTATTCAGCGACGAAAAATTTACGAAGCTTCAACCTATCCTGAAAGCGCAAGATCTCGAAGAAGCTCCGGTCGCTCAGCCTAATACTCCGACCGGCACTGCTAAGCCTTCGACGCGTCCGCCGGTAGAGCTCAGGCATTCAAATCCATTTTTACCCTTTTAATATGGCACGCAATCCCGCATTTTTAGACAAACAAAAGAAGTTGCTAGATTTCCTTGTAACAGGAAAGCTTTTGAGTCCGGCGACGGTCACGGAAGTTATGACCGACATTGAGGCCGGTGGAAGAACGGTTGATGAAATAGTTCTAGAACGCAACTTAGTCAACGTTGAAGATTTTGTTAAAGCCAAGGCCGAGTTTTATAATTTCTCATATATTGATTTAGCCGATAAGGAAATTCAGGAAGAAATCTTAAATATTGTCCCGGTTAGCGTTGCCGAACATTATCGCATGATCGCATTTGATCGCGATCAAAACCGCCTGAAAGTCGGTTTGGTTGATGCTGAGAATTTTAAAGCAATTGAGGCCATGGATTTCTTGGCTCAAAAGCATAAATTAAAAGTTGATTACTTTTTAATTTCAACGTTTAGCTTCAATAATGCTTTTAATCAGTATAAAGATTTCAGCAAAGAAATTTCTAGCGCTTTGGCAAGCAAGGCAAAAGAGGATTCTACCAAACAAGATGTTTCCTTAAAACAAGATGAAAGCATTCAGTTTGAGGGAATTGTTAAGGATGCACCGGTTGCCAAAATTGTTTCCGTTATTATTCGACACGCCATTGAAGGAAACGCATCCGATATTCACATCGAACCCTTGGCAAAAGAGACGCGCGTTCGTTATCGTATTGACGGTATTCTTCATAACTCCTTGATCCTGCCAAAAGATATTCACGCATCAATCGTTGCTCGTATTAAAGTTTTATCAAACTTGAAACTTGATGAAACACGCTCTCCTCAGGACGGACGTATTCGCTTGGTTATTAACAATCGAGAAATCGACTTCCGCGTTTCATCCATGCCGCTGCTTTCCGAGGAAAAGATTGTTATGCGTGTATTGGATTCAACCAAGGGAATTTTCTCGCTTGATAAACTTGGATTTATCGGACACAACTTTGAAAGCATTAATACAAGTATGAAGCGAACCGGCGGTATTATGCTTGTTACCGGTCCGACTGGATCCGGTAAAACAACAACTTTATATTCGCTTTTAAGTGTTTTGAATCGCGAATCAACTAACATTGTTACATTGGAAGATCCGGTTGAATATTTTGTTAAAGGTATCAACCAATCGCAAATCAGACCGGAAATCGGTTTTAGCTTTGCGAGCGGTCTTCGTTCAATTCTGCGTCAAGACCCGGACATTATCATGGTTGGAGAAATCCGTGATGCTGAAACAGCCGAATTGGCCATCCACTCGGCGCTAACCGGACATTTGGTGCTTTCAACTTTGCACACCAAAGATGCTTTGGGTACCATTGCTCGTTTGATTGATATGAATGTTGAACCGTTCTTGCTCGGCTCTGTTTTGAATATGTCGCTGGCCCAACGATTGACTCGGCGCATCTGCAGTTATTGCAAAACCGAACTTGAATTAGATGCGACGCTTGATGAGCAGATTATTGCAAAAATCAAAGCCATTCCGATTGATATTATTAAACAAAATATTCCGGATTTTGACCCGGCAAAAATTAAGTTTTATCATGGCGCTGGTTGCTCGCACTGCGCTAAAACCGGATACCGCGAGCGTATTTGTATCGCAGAAGTCATCGATATTAATCATGAAATGAAAAATCTTATTCTTAAGAAACGCGGCGCGCTTACTACCGAAGACGTGCAGTCGAATCAACCGTTCTTAACTATGGAGCAAGACGGATTCCTAAAAGCTCTACAGGGATTAACAACCGTTGAAGAAGTTATGCGTGTTATTCAGGATTAATATGAAGAGTAAATTGTCGACAATTTTATTGGTTGAAGATGATATTTTTTTAATAACTTTATATTCCACAAAGTTTAGTTCCGAGGGATATCAGGTTTTTGTTGCCGAAAACGCGAAGCAGGCCTTAAAAGATTTGGAGACACTTAAACCGTCATTGATTATTTTGGATATCATGTTGCCGGACGAAGACGGAATCGAGTTATTAAAAAAAATAAAGCGAGAGAAAGAAACTGCTTCAATTCCGACGGTTATTCTTTCAAATCTTTCAAATCCATCGTATCGTGAACAAGCCCTGATCTACGGCGCAGAGGACTTTTGGATTAAGATGCATTTTGATCCAAGTGAGATAGTGGCTAAAGCAAATGCAATTCTCAAGCACTCATAAGTATGCCAACTTTTAATTTTAAAGCAATTAATCAAGCCAGTAGTCGCGCAGAAACCGGTACGGTTGATGCGGTTGACGAAGCGCGTGCTATTGATATCTTGACTGCACGCGGTTTACAAATTATTTCTCTAAAAGAAGTTTCTTTACGAGCACGTTTTTCATTTTTAAATTTTGTCTCTCGTGTTAACCCTAAAGACTTAGTGGCATTTTCCCGTCAGTTTGCTGTTATGGTTGGAGCAAGTGTTCCGGTAGTTGAGGCGCTTAAAGTTCTTTCACAGCAAACGCAAAAGCCGAAATTGCGTCATATCATCGCGGAAATCAGTGATGAGGTTGATAGTGGCGACAATCTTTCGGGTGCCTTAGCTAAGCGACCGGAGTATTTTTCAAATTTTTATATCAGCGTTGTAAAGTCCGGAGAACAATCAAGTAAGCTTGATGATGCCTTGAATTATATCGCCGACGAAATGGAAAAGGACTATGACATGAACTCAAAGATTAGGGGAGCGATGATTTATCCGGTGTTTGTTATCTGTATGATGTTTGCCATCGGTTTTTTAATGATGGTATTTGTTGTCCCGAAGTTAACGGCGATTATTGTAGAGACAGGCAGTGAGTTGCCGCTGGCAACAAAAATATTAATCGCAATTTCCGGCTTTCTGACAGCTTATTGGTGGCTTCTTTTTTTGCTCATTGCCGGTGCCGTGGTTGCCGGACATCTTTATCTTAAGAGTCCGCAGGGTAGAAAACAATTTGATTACATGATTTTGAAATTACCAGTTTTTGGTCCGCTTCTGCAAATGATTTATTTAGTTCGTTTTACGCGGTCAATGAATGCGCTTATCTTGGGGGGCGTGAATATCTCGGCCAGTCTCCAAGTTGCCGGTGAAGTTATCAGTAATTTGTACTATCAAAATTTAGTGGAAGAAACAATTGCCGAGGTACAGAGCGGAAATTCAATTTGTACGGTATTTGTTCGTACCAAGGAAATTCCATCAATGGTAACTCAGATGATGTTGGTTGGTGAAAAAACAGGAAAACTTGATGTATCTCTTGAAAAAGTGACGAATTTTTATAATAGAGAAATCACGACAATGCTAGCTAACCTTATGTCTTTAATTGAGCCGTCATTGATGATAGTTATGGGTATCGGCGTTGCTGTTATGGTTGCAGCCATCCTATTACCGATGTATAATGTAGTAAGCAGTTTGTAAGACTTGTCGTTTAGGCAATTTTAGGGTATACTATAATAGTCTATTTAATTTTTTATGAAACAAAAACAAAGCCAATCCGGTTTTACCCTTATTGAACTTTTGGTCGTTATCGCGATCATTGGTATTTTATCCACCTTGGCTGTTATCGCGTTAGGCAGTGCTCGTATTAAATCTCGCGATGCAAAGCGTGTTGCTGATATGCGTCAGATTATTTCCGCCCTTGAACTATACTATAACGACGCCGGTAATTATCCGACAAACATTACTCCGGGAAACGCCTTGACCTACAACGCAACAACAACCTACATGGCGGTTATTCCTTCAAATCCAAGTCCGAATAATGACGGCAACTGTCCGGCTAACGTCAACTATCTATATTCGATGGTTTCAACAAATACCTCGTATATCATTACCTATTGTTTAGGTGGTGCCATTGGTGATTTGTCCGCCGGTACTCACCGAGCCAGCCCGAACGGCTTGGCTAACTAGTTTTTTTGTGTTTGCTAAACAAGACAAACAAAAAGGTTTTACCCTTATTGAACTTTTGGTCGTTATCGCGATCATTGGTATTTTATCCACCTTGGCTGTTATCGCGTTAGGCAGTGCTCGTATTAAATCTCGCGATGCAAAGCGTGTTGCTGATATGCGTCAGATTATTTCCGCCCTTGAACTATACTATAACGACGCCGGTAATTATCCGACAAACATTACTCCGGGAAACGCCTTGACCTACAACGCAACAACAACCTACATGGCGGTTATTCCTTCAAATCCAAGTCCGAATAATGACGGCAACTGTCCGGCTAACGTCAACTATCTATATTCGATGGTTTCAACAAATACCTCGTATATCATTACCTATTGTTTAGGTGGTGCCATTGGTGATTTGTCCGCCGGTACTCACCGAGCCAGCCCGAACGGCTTGGCTAACTAAAATAGTTTGGTTCGCCGCATAAGATCATTCCTTCAGGTTGTGATCTTTTTTTTATAAACTACAATGTCTACTGAACGCTTAGAACGAATAGTGCGCTACATAATCGAATGGTCGGTCTTGGCCGCTATTTTTCTTGTTCCTATATATTTTGCTTGGTTCCATGAGAATTACACCGTATTTGATCTTAACAAATCCGCGTTATTACGAGCTTGTGTAACCTTGATGTCTATTGCATTCTTATTTTTGGTTTCACTGAAAGGCCGTCTTCCTCAAGGCGCTTCCAAAAAACTTTATATCGCTTGGTGGGCCTTAGTGGCGACAAGTTTAGTCAGTACGATTTTTTCGCTGCATCCTATGATCAGTCTGCTCGGATCCTATGAGCGTCAAGCTGGATTTCAAAACTTTCTTGCCTATAGCATTTTATTTTTATTTGTCATAACATTTTTTAACACCAAAGAAAAAGTTCGTCAGATTATTATCGCTTTGAATTGCTCCGCGGCAATTATTTGCAGTTATGGACTGATGCAGGTACTTGGCTTAGACTTTTTGCGCTGGTCCGAAAGTTCTATGGATCGAATTTTTTCCAGTTTTGGCCAACCAAACTTCTTTGGACATTATTTAGTGGTCGTCCTTCCATTAGCTTTTTATGCGGCGTTTTATATCGCAAAACATATTTTTTCTAAAATCGCATACTATCTTTTAGCAGCGGCGGAATTAGCTTGTTTACTATTTACGTATAGCCGGAGCGCCTGGTTAGCATTATTGATCACGATGGTTCTTACGGCGATCGTTGTATTAATACATTATAAAAAGAAGAAAATTGCTGCAGGCCTGGGTTTTATTTTAATCTTTGCAATCATTTTTATAAGCTTGGCGCCGGTAAGAAACTTTATTCTGCAACGAGTTGATTATTCCAAATTGGCGGTATCAGATCGCATTGTGAGCGCCCTTGATTTTAACGGAGGATCGACGGCAATTCGTTTAAAATATTGGAATGCGGCAGTCCATGCATTTAAGGGCCAACCAGTATATCGATACCTCTTCGGATTTGGACCGGATGTGCAATCAAGCGTCTTCGCTGGCTTATATCAGAGTGATTGGGGATATTATGAGCGTTTAAATTCTTTTCCGGATCGGGCTCATAATGCTCTTTTGGATTTTATCCTGCAATACGGATTTATCGGCCTTGGAATTTTTGTTCTGTTTGTATACCGCAGCTTACACGCCTTAGCAAGAAAATTAGCTGCGGAAAAAGCTTCGGAGTTTTGGCTTGCTTTAGCATTGGCTTCATCATTGACTGCCTATGCCATCAACAATATGTTCAGTTTTTCTTTGACAGCCATGGCTATGTTACTTTTTGTGTTATTGGCGCTCGCTTGGATTATTGGGGAAGATGCGCCAACGAAGCCGACACGAGAGATAACATTTTTTCAACCGGCGTCGCGTTTTGTTATAGCCTTTGCAGTCTCGATTTTGTTGCTTATTTTATATTACGGATATAATGTTCGACCGCTTATTGCCGATCATTATTATATGCAAGTCAAAAAAGCAGAAGCGCGGCAGGATTGTGCGGCGGTTTTGGAGAATATGGAGAATGTTATGGAATGGTATTCCATTAGTCATTTTTACGCACGCGCATACTTGTTTCATAATGTAAATTGCTACAGTGCGCTCAGCACCGACCAGTCGCGCAAACAAATCATAGCAAATATTGCCGATCAAGCCGCGAGTATTCCGCAAAAAGAAATGCAGTTTTATTCTTTGATTGATTTGGCTCACGCTTATTCTATTCTGGGATATTACGGTGATGCAAAATATTACAGACTAGCTGATACCTTTTATCGTCGTTTGATGGAAATAAATCCGGTTATCACGGTTGCTTATCAAGATTATGGTCGAATGAAATTATGGCAAGGTGACTTTGTGGCGGCGCGTGAATTGTTTGTGCGGGGTATTGAAGTTATGCCGGATTTGTCTCAAGCAGTGGTGAACTCCGAACATACAACAACCTTGGCTCGTCAATTAGCATACTTTCATGACCTCATCGGTTTGTCTTATTATAATGAAAAAAATTATACCAAAGCACGACCTGAATTTGAGCGGGCCATTAGTATTGATCCCAAATTGACTTCTTCCATTAAAAAGCTCGCGGATATTGCATATCAAAGCGGTGATAAGAAAAAAGCCATTGAATATAATCTAAAAGGTTTTGAACTTGAGCCGCAAAATTCGCTGTGGCCCTTAGGATTAGCTTTAATTTATAAAGAGGAAGCCAATATGAACGCGGCGAGACGCTATGTAATGCAGGGTTTGCTACTTGACCCTCAGAATGAACAGCTCAAAGCGCTTCAAGATAGTCTAAAGTAGTATGGGAAAGCAAAAGCTCTCAGTATGTCTTGTTGTTCATAATGAGGAAAAACTTATTCGTCGTTGTCTTGATAGTGTCGCAGCTATTGCGGATGAAATGATTGTAGTCCATGACGGACCGTGTACCGATACTACCTTACAAATCGCCGAAGAATATGGTGCCCGCTGTATTGTCAGTCCCACCTTTAAGGGGCTTGCCGAATATGGCAGAGTTATCAGTTATGAAGCGGCGCAATATGAATGGATATTACAGATTGACGCTGATGAATTTTTGTCCGACGATCTGCGCAATGCTTTTCCGCGCTTACTGGAGAATGATTCTATTAATGCATATGAAGTTGTCTGGCCGCTCTTTAACGGCTCACGGTATATTACAAAAGATTGGCCCGTTAAGCGTATATTATTTCGAAGAAAGTTCATGTCGTATATCGGTTTGCCGCATTATGTAGTCGATGTTCCGGGAAAAGTTGAACGTCTACCGTATGTACTTGAGCATAAACCTGAATATAATAATTATTCATGGCGAGTATTTAAAAAGAAGTGGACTGGCTGGGCCCATATTCAAGCTCGTATGATGCTTAAGAATTTTTCCGAGATTCCAACGTATAATTGTCTATATTCCGATTGGCGCGGCAATTTAAAGTTTCGTCGAGAATTCCCGCTCTTAGCCCTTATTTTTGATGGACCTTTTATTTTTATAAAAATTATTGCCAGCGGCGGCTGGCGGCAGGGGATTGCGGCTTATAAACTCGCATTCTTTTTTGCATGTTTTAGAAGTATTATTGACTGGGATATATTTACATTGAAAACGTTTAAACGATAACATGAAGATTCTTCTATACCAACCGGAATACTTAAGTACCATTAATGTTATTCTTGGACAAATGGTCGGGCGACTCTCACTGGTTGAATGGTGCGGGATAGTTTTTATTTTATTGTTGCTTATCGGTCTGATGCTCTCTCGGCGTTTTGGCTGGACTATACAATCAATATTTATGATCAGCCTCCTGATTGCGTGGCTGCCCTTGGCTTTTCAGTTTTTGTACAGCACCAGTGTTGAATTTTCTAAGACCAATGCATTTATTTTTGCACCTGAATCAGAACAATTACATTGGCGCTATTGTCGTATTGATCAAGAGCAGCGCTTAGGCGGCGGTTTTTGCAGTTTATATCCATTTTCTGAAGAGGTAAAAAGAAAGGTTCCGCCGGGCGCCACTATTCATGTTTTAAGTTCAAATATCGGTATTTATGTACGGTACCTGTTATACGGACCTTATCAGATTACTGATGAGGTTGAAAAAGCTGACTATATTCTTTTATATCGATCAGCTGAACGCTTTGAATTAACCAAAGGAATATTATATCGGGTGACAGATCAAGAAAGACAAGCACTGGGTAAGGTTGAGGTAATAAGCCAACCGGCGGTTAATGAAGTTATTTTTAAAGTTCTTAAGTAATTTGTATGATAGCAGCGATTTTATTTTTTACTTCAATTATTATCCCGGGATTATATATTGCCCGTTCTTTAAAGTTGCGCGGATTATTGTCAGTGACCATGGCCTTTGGTTTGGGTTCGGCTTTGGTAAGCTTGGAATTGTTTGTCTACTTTGTTGTTATGCGTTTATCGTTTTCAGTGGCGCTGTTTTATATTATTGCTGCACAAACATTAATTCTCGGATATTTGTGGATTCGTTTAATTGATTGGAAAAGACAAATTTCTTTTTCTGTACGAAAAGAAGATGCGTTGCACATAATTATAAGTCTGCTTATTCTCGCTTTGCTTGTTACTAGTTTCTTGTTGGCGCTAGCCAAGCCGCCCGTTGCTTTTGATAGTATTGCTTTCTGGTCGGCTCGCGCAAAAATCTTATTAGCGCAGGGAAGAGTTGATTTTAATCCTGAGAGCGACACATACTTAGCCGCTTTTAGTTTGCGTAATTATCCGTGGCATCTTTCGCTTTTGGAATATTGGTTTCGAATACTGGGCGCAAGCGGGGGAATAGTTAATTTAATTTCTTGGTCATATCTAGCAGCTACGAGTTTATTACTCATCGAAGCCGGGCGTCGCTGGATTTCCGGTTGGCATGGTGATGTTTTGGCGCTAGTCTTTGTATCAATGCCGTTTATTTTTTATCACAGCTATAACAATTACGCTGATTTGCCTTTGGCTTTTTTTGTTGCCGCTGGATTTTTCTTTTGTATTGATTGGTTAAAGCGTGAGCAATTTCCAAGTCTTATCTTGTCCTGCCTGTGCATTGCCTGGACCGTAGCGGTTAAGAATGAAGGTATTTTTTACATTGCCGGCTTTATTCTTGGAATGCTAATGAGCGGCTTTTTAAAGCCTAAAATCGGCTTTAAACGGGCTTTGGCAGGGTTTTTGTCCTTGAGTATACCGATTGCGCCATGGCTTATTATAAAAGCCGTGTATGGTCTCGGTTTTGCAAATACGCAAGGAAGCTGGGGTTGGCATCCGGAAATTCTGGAACCGCTTGCGCAAACTCTGTTCGTCGGCAATAATTGGAATATCTGGTGGATTGTTTTTATTGCAAGTATTTTGTTGTTTGGCAGAAAAATATATCGTTATAAGCAGTTGTGGCCGGCATGGATTGGTTTTTTCGGCGCAAGCTTCTTATTATTAGCAATTTATTTTTTTAGTGAACATTATCGATGGGCAATGGATCATACGGCAATTTCACGAACGCTCATCCCCTTGATTCCGGCTTCCATGTTATTAGTCTCAGCCTCTCTTTTTAAGAAACAGACCAATGATTAAGTTAAGTATCATTATTCCCGTATACAATGAGCGACATACTGTTTTGCGCTTGCTTAAGCTTGTACAAGAAGCGCCCTTGCAGGGAGCGGAAATTTTAGAAATTATCATGATTGATGATTATTCAACTGACGGCACTCGCGAATTATTGGAAGGTATTTCTGATCCGTTAGTTTCTGTTATTTATAAGAAGAAAAATTCCGGGAAGGGGGCTTGTTTACAAATTGGATTTGAAAAAGCTCGGGGCGATATTGTAATAATTCAAGACGCTGATCTTGAGTATGACCCGTGCGATTATCAAAAAATGATTGATCCGATCATTGAAGGACGCGCTGACGTTGTCTATGGATCGCGTTTTATCGGTGGACGTCCGAAAAGCGCTCTGTTCTTTTGGCACTCCGCGGCCAATCGTTGGCTTTCCGTGCTTTCAAATATTTTTACCAATTTGAATTTAACGGACATGGCAACGTGTTATAAAGTTTTTAGCAAAAAACAAGTGAATCGTTTTCGCGGGCGTTTAACGTCAAAACGTTTTACGATTGACGAAGAGTTAACTGCGTGGATCGGGCATGGTCGAGCTCATGTCTACGAAGTGGGAATTTCATATAACGGTCGCTCATATCAAGAAGGCAAAAAAATAAATTGGAAAGATGGCATAGCGGCCTTATGGGCTATTCTTTGGTTTAACTTAATCGCTCCGCGCTCGTATATTGAACGTCGCGTAACGCGCGGTTGGGGACCGCTCGATAGAATCTTAACTCTTTGGCGTTCAGCCAAAGCACGGAATTTATTGTATTGCATCGCTTCACGACATCGCATTCTTGATATCGGCTGCGGCTCGTATCCATACTTTTTAAAAACCATTGATTTTAACGAAAAGTTTGGTCTCGATCAACATGCCGTCAATGAAGCTTCGGGTGTTACTGTGCAGACTCATGATTTTGAACAAGGATTATTGCCTTTTCATGATAATTATTTTGATGCGATAACCATGCTTGCTGTCATAGAGCATCTTACTGAATCAAGTGCGATACAGATCTTGGCAGAAGCTAAACGAGTTTTAAAGACAAACGGGATTTTGGTCATAACAACGCCGAGCGCCGGCGCCGATCGACTTTTGCGTTTACTCGCAGCACTGCGTATTATTTCTCGTGAAGAGATACATGATCATAAACAGTTTTACACCAAGCAGCTATTACGGGAACAGTTTGTCAAAGCCGGCTGGGAAGAAAAATCTCTGCAGTTTGGCAGTTTTGAGTTTGGATATAATCTCTTTGTTAAAGCTATAAAATAATATGAATACGCTTTATATACTTTACAGTGGAGTCCTCGGCTTATTGATCGGAAGTTTTTTAAACTGCTTGGCTTGGCGCGCATATGAAGGAGAAAGCTTGAACGGTCGTTCGCATTGTCGAGCTTGTAAAAAAACTATTGCCTGGTATGATAATATTCCGGTTTTAAGTTTTTTTCTGCTAAGAGCAAGGTGTCGTAATTGCGAGCAAAAAATTTCTTGGCAATATCCCTTGGTTGAAGCCATAACGGCTTTGTTGTTCGTGGCCGCTTATCTGGCTACGCCGTTTGATTGGCTGCTTATTGCCAGAAATTGGTTTATTCTCTCGGTTCTGACTGTTATTTTTATCATGGATGCCCGTTGGTATGTTATTTTAGATAAAATTTCTTTACCGGCTTGTGTTGTTGCTCTGATTGTGAACCTATATCGAGGAGTGAGCTGGCAGGAGCTTTTAATTTCTGCTACAATAGGAACTGGTTTTTTTCTCGCTCAATATCTTATTTCTCGAGGACGATGGATTGGCGGCGGAGACATTCGTCTCGGCCTTTTTCTCGGTCTGGCGCTCGGCTGGCCGGGGGTTCTGGCGGCAATTTTCATCGGTTATGCAATCGGTGCGATTGTCGGAATCATCATGTTAGGAATGGGAAAAAAGAAAATGGGTTCAATGGTGCCGCTCGGGACATTTTTATCCCTTGCCGGTGCCATTACGCTTTTATACGGAGAAAAAATAATTTCCTGGTATTTGGCATTTATTAAATTGCAATGAAAAAAAAGAAAAAACTTACAACTAAATATATTTTTGTTGTTGGTGGAGTTATGTCCGGTGTCGGCAAAGGAGTCGCCGCCGCGTCCATCGGTCGTATTTTAACCGGCAAGGGATTTAATGTTTCGGCCATCAAGATTGATCCATATATCAACGTTGATGCCGGTACAATGAATCCGATTGAACATGGAGAAGTCTTTGTAACCGAAGACGGAGATGAAACAGATCAGGACATTGGAAATTATGAACGATTTTTAAATACGAATATCTACCGTGATTCGTATATGACTACCGGACGCGTCTATCAGTCGGTTATCGAACGCGAACGAAATTTGGGATACGGAGGAAAATGCGTTGAAGTTGTTCCGCATATCCCCTTGGAAATCAAAGATAGAATCGAACGGGCTGTTAAGAAAACAAAAGCGGAAATAATGCTTATTGAAATCGGCGGGACGGTTGGTGAATATCAAAACCTCTTGTTCTTGGAAGCGGCCCGTATGATGAAGTTGAGCTATGGACGCGATGTTGCCTTTGTCATGGTCAGTTATTTGCCGATTCCATCTTTGTCGAGTGAAATGAAAACAAAGCCGACGCAGTATGCGATTCATACCTTGAATGCCGCCGGAATTCAACCCGATTTTATTATTGCCCGCTCGTCAACGGCCTTAGACCAGCCGCGTCGCGAAAAAATAGCAGTTAATTGCAATATAAAAGCCGAAGATGTTATTGCCGCCCCTGACATTGAATCAATTTACGATGTGCCGGTTAACTTTGAAAAAGAAAAATTAGGAGAACGGATCTTGGAGCGTTTTGGTATGCGACCGCGTCGCAAAGATTTGGTTGAATGGCGAGCGATGATTCGCCGCATTAAGACTGCAAAAAAAGAAGTGAATGTCGGTATTGTTGGAAAATATTTTGTTTCCGGCGCTTTTACGATGACTGATTCATACATTTCAGTTTTAGAAGCCATTAAGCACGCCGGCGCCGCCAATCATTGCAAAGTAAATATTCATTGGCTAGCTTCGGAAGAAGTTGAAAAAGAAGGATCAAAATTACTTAAACAGTTTGACGGAATTATTGTGCCGCAGGGTTGGGGGACTCGCGGTGCCGAAGGAAAGATTAAGACAATCAAGTATTGCCGCGAAAATAAAGTTCCGTACTTCGGATTGTGTTACGGTATGCAAATGGCGGTTATCGAATTTGCTCGGCACGTCGCCGGGTTAAAAGGCGCCAACAGTCGTGAAGTAAATTCGAAAACAAGTTATCCGGTTATTGATGTTATGGAATCACAAATTGAAAATATTAAGTTAGGTAAACTTGGCGGAACCATTCGTCTCGGCGGTTGGCCGTGTCGTTTAGTTCCGGGAACGCGAATGGCAAAAATTTATTCCAAGAAATTCGGTACGAAGCGTATCATTTCCGAGCGCCATCGTCATCGTTATGAATTTAATCCAAAATATCGTGAACTGTTAGAATTGAAAGGTTTAACAATTTGTGGAACATCGCCGGACGGTAAGATCGTTGAAGCGATTGAAATGACTGATCATCCGTTTTTCATCGGTACGCAATTCCATCCTGAATATATTTCACGCCCCCTAGATCCGCATCCGTTATTCGTTGAGTTTGTAAAAGTTTGTTTAGGAAGAAAGAAGAAGAAATCCGGCCTTCGCTAAAGCTACGGCGAGCAAGTAAAAATCCCCGCAAGGGGATTTTTGTTACTATTGACGATTATTCAAAAAAATGATATTATCGTGCAAAAGTACATTAATAAAAATAGTTTGGAGGCAAAATGGACATCATTTCAATTATTATTATTCTCGGTCTCTCATATTGCTGGTGGCGGCTTGAAAAAGAAGAACGCACCGTTTTTGGAACCATTATTTTTGGAATTGTTTTATTGGGTTTAATGATATGGGTGACTCCGATTTTTAGTCTGTGGTTTGATTCTTTCTTTATACATCTTTTTGGATTTATTCCGTTAATAACGCCACTGTGCGTTTTTATTTCTACGGGGCTTTGTGTTGCGGTAGTTACTGTTCTTGTATATTTGATCGTACTATCGATTATAATGATTCTTGATATAGATGAATTGGTATACGATTATAAAAGAAGCAAAACAATTCCAAATAAATAATAGTTAGAAAGAAATATAATGAATACTGCAAAAAATACAATAAACGAAAACAAAAGTTTGCATTGGGACAAGGCTGAAGAAGAGCTAAAAACGTTAATGCCTCGCCAGCGTCTCCCGGGCTTTCCTTTTAATGAAGGATTTCCGACAATGTACGGCGGCCAAAGATATGAAATTATTTTGGTGAACGGCGACAAACATACTGCGATGGTTGATGCTTCTCGTGAATTTGCGAGCGAAGGACTTGAATGGAAGTCCGGTGGTAAAAACTATGAAGAATCTGTTGTAGCCGCATGGAAAAAGCTACCTTAAGCATTGCTCGAACGCATATTGACACGAGTGAGGTTTTATGATTAAATATTCAATCAGTCTTTTTGCAAATTAACATATTTCATAACTATATAGAGAGGGAAAAATGGGAAAACCATTAGAATTCGTAGTACCCGATTCAGTGGATTCAGTATCAATTACTTTGCCGGACGGCATATCTTTTAATTGGAACAAAGCCAAGGCATTAGAATTGACCACGGCGGATAAAGCGAAATTAGTAATTACTGGCAGTGATCTGCATTTTACCGCAGCGGTTTCTAAGCCGGCTGTAAACACCGAATCTGCTCCGGCAGCTCAGAAAACAGGTAAAAGAAAGTACACCAGGAAGAACAAGGTTTCAAAGAAAAAAGATGCAGCTAAAGCACCGGCTGCCGAAACAAACACGAACGTTGACCCGGCTTATGCCAAAAAGGTAACAGATCTGGGATTTGGTCCCAAAAGTAAAGCAAGAACATATTTGCTGAAGTCTCTTAAAATCAACAAGATCAAAACTATCGAAGATTTGGTAAATGCAAAACTTACCAAAATGAAGAAGTTGGGTCCTGCTGGTAAAGAGCTCATCAAAAATGCGCTTGAAAAATATGTAGCAAAGCATCCCCGCGATGTTAAAGCTGCATAATAAATAATTTGCACATGTATAACAAAAAAGCACAGGGTAATTAACTCTGTGCTTTTTAAATTGCTCCACCCCTAACCCCTCCTCATCTTACGATGAGAAGGGGAATTTTGATTTTATATATCTTTCAATTTTTTCAATAACGCAATGTATATTAAGGTCTATTTCTTGGTTTGAAAATCTTAAGATAGTTACGCTATGTTCAGAAAGAATCCTATCACGATTTTGATCGTTCTCTTTATTAAGTATATGAATATTGCCATCAACCTCGATGCCTAGTTTAAGTTTCGGACAATAAAAATCCAATATAAATCCGGCAATAGTGAATTGTCTTCTGAAGCCATAGCCCAATATTTGTTTATATCTTATAAATGACCAGAGCTTACGTTCGCTCGGGGTCATATTTTTTCGAAGCTCTCGAGCTAAGAGAGTTTTGTTTTTATAACTCATAAAATAATTTATACCAAAACCCCTCCTTGCGCTTAGCGCGAGGAGGGGTAAGGGGTGGAGAAAAAGTTTTTATTTCTTTACAACGCTGACAACCTTAGCTGTCTTTAGGTGACCGGTAAAGCTTGGTAATTTCTTAGTAGAAAATTTAACAAGTCCTTCGGCAACCGCGTAAAGCGTATCATCTTTACCGCGACGTACGTTTGTGCCAGCTTTGACTTTTGTTCCGCGTTGGCGGACGAGAATGGCGCCCGGGTGGGCAATTTGGCCGTCCTGTAATTTGACACCGAGACGTTTACTGGCGCTGTCTCGGCCAAGAGTAGTGGAACCGCCGGCTTTCTTATGTGCCATAGTGGTGTTTAATCGTTAAAATCAATATAATTGAAAGTAATAAGAGTATAAACAAAATAGCCAAAATTGTCAATAATTAGCTTGTAAGTGTTTTTATGGCGGTATATACTATGTATATAATTATAAAATATGTCTGAAACAAATAACTTAACTCGCGTAGCCTGGATATTGGGCTTATGTTTAGTTCTTAGTGCGTTGATCAGTGCCGGTGTTTTTTATAAAGTAAAAGGCATGGATCGCAGTTTGACGGTAACGGGTTCAGCCAAAAAACAGGTTACGGCCGATTTAGCAAAATGGAATTCAAGTTTTTCACGTACTGTTGCCGAAAGCGATCTTAAGTCCGGCTATTCAACAATGGCGGCTGATTTAAAAGCAGTTAAAAAGTTTTTTGCTGATCGAGGAATTCAAGAATCCAATTTGGTTATTTCACCGGTCTATCTTGATCAACAATATAAAGATCCAAATAATCAGGGGCCGCAATTGTACAATTTGCGTCAAACCGTTGAATTGCAAATTAAGGATATTAAGAAGTTAACTGACTTAGCCAAAGATACTCAGGCGCTTATTAATCAGGGAGTAATATTTTCTCCGGGAGCGCCGGAATATTATTATACCGAGTTGCCACAGGCACGAGTTGATTTGTTGTCAGACGCGGTTAATGATGCGCGAGCTCGCGCTGAAAAAATTGCCGGCGCCGGTGGACGTAAGGTGGGAAGTCTTAAGGAGGCAAGCGTCGGCGTTACTCAAGTTACATCGGTTAACTCAATTGATATTTCCGATTACGGAACCTATGATACCTCAAAACCTGATAAGGATGTAATGATTACGGTTAAAGCGACATTTAGTTTAGAATAAATTATTTTATACATATGGAAAAAATGATTCTAGAAGATGTAGTTGCTAATAAAGCAGAAGACATTAAAACCGAAGAAGAAAAAGCTCTCGCTAAGATCAAAGAAATCTTGTCAGAACTTAATTTTGAGTATATTCAACAATCATGGGAGGCAGATGAACATGATCAAGATTCCGCCGCCTTGAGTGAACCAAATTTTTCAGGATTAAAATCCAGAATGAAAGAAGCCTTGGCAAAAATTGATCCGGTAAAAAGGCAACAAATTTTTTCAATTCTTGAGCAAGAACGCATGAGCGAACGATACGCCACAGATGCCCCAGATCTTAGTTACGCCCTGGAAAGAATAGAAGAAGTGCTTATTGGTGGGGATGATCATGAACATAAGAAAGAAGAAATAATTAAAAACTATAATGAAAAAGAATCGGAATTAGTCCAAGAATTAGAAGCATTTGTTGATATTCAAATAAGCGCGGCTGATGGAGCTCAACGCAGTGCCTGGGGAAATGCGTTACTTGATTTTAGGAATAACAAAAATCGGGCCTTGCTCGATCTCTTGCAGGACATGATGCATAATCCGACCATTGATTTAGAAACAAAAGCAAAGGTCCAGCTCTACGAAGCTTTTTTGCAGAAAAAAGAATTTACTGTTTAGCCACAATAACAATATGTGAACCAAGGGAGGGGAAGAGATCGCCAAGAAACATGGCGATCTTTTTTATAAACAACGGAAAGGGCTTGGCCATTGGAAAATAAAAATTCGGTGATGTGAAAGTAATGATTTCAAAACCATGATCACGCAATTGTTTTTTCAGGGTTCGCGGCGTGTAATTTCTGATATGTCCGGCTGAAGTCGGCGTCAGGTTATATTCGCTATATTGCGGATAAGCGCCGAATAGCAATTTAATGCGATTTTTTAAACTGGCTAAATTCGGCGTTGTAATAAATACATAGCCGCCGGGTTTTAAAACGCGTTTAATTTCTGAAATAAAATAATCAGTGTCATATAAATGCTCGATAATTTCGCAGGCTATGACCGCATCAAAACTTTGATCCACTTCTTTGAAGCCATCTTCAAAATTACAAACTTGCGCGTTAACTCCATTGGCCTGGGCCTTGGCAATCGCTTGCTCGGCAATGTCGAGACCCTTGGGATCAAAACCCTTGGATTTTAAAAAACTGCAAAATGAACCGTCCGCACAAGCAAGTTCCAATACTTTTGCTCCGGCATGCGGAAATGTATTGGTCAGTTCGCGAAATATTTTATACAAGTAGACATTGTCCGAGTAGAAAGAACTCGGCGCACCTAGCGCCACGTGATCGGCATATTTTGTGTTATTAAAATTAGTGCTAGTTTCATTCATATCTTAGTCAATTGATCCAAGTTGTTGATAGGGTTTTAAGCCGGCAGTTTTCGGAGTGATGTGATGTTTTGTATTATATTCAGTTTGTAGTTTGCGGCGTCGATTGGTCTCGCTGATGGCAAATTGCATGGCCGGAGTTATTCGATCTCCATACATAATAACTTTTCCTTCTTGATGGCGAGCGGCGCGACCTATTGTTTGAATCAAGGCCGTTTCATTACGCAAGAATCCGGACATATCGGCGTCTAGAATTGCGACAAAGGAAACCTCAGGCAAGTCTAATCCTTCGCGCAATAAGTTAATACCGACAAGGACGTCATATTTTCCACTGCGCAATTCCTTTAGAATTTCCACGCGCTCCAAGGTGTCGATTTCGCTATGGATATAATTTACTTTAATGCCCTCGTTTAACAAATAATCTGTCAGTTCCTCGGCCATGCGTTTGGTAAGAGTCGTCACTAGCACTCGTTGCTTCTTGGCAACACGAATTTCAATCTCTTTAATCAAGTCTGTTACTTGATGTTCGGTCGGACGGACTTCAATTTCCGGATCCAATAAGCCGGTTGGTCGAATAATTTGTTCGGCAATTTGTTTTGAATTACTTATTTCATACTGAGTCGGCGTCGCGCTTACGTAAATAACTTGATTTACTTTGGTTTGGAATTCATCATAAGTAAGCGGTCGGTTGTCGCGGGCGCTCGGTAAACGAAATCCGAAATCAATAAGTGTATCTTTGCGCGATCGGTCGCCGGCATGCATGCCGCGGATTTGCGGAAGCGTAACATGCGATTCATCAACAAATAATAAATAGTCATCCGGGAAAAAGTCGATGAGTGTTTCCGGGGGAGTTCCGGCGCTGCGTCCGGCTAAATGACGCGAATAGTTTTCAATTCCAGAGCAATAACCGACTTGTCGTATCATTTCTAAATCATAATTTGTTTTTCGTTCAAGTCGATCCGCTTCAGCGATTTTCCCATTATCGCGCAAAGTTTTTAATTGTTCTTCAAGTTCGATTTCAATTGCCTTCATTGCTTCATGCAGTTTTGGCTCGGTGGTCATATTATGCTTGGCCGGTAAGATAGAAATCTTTTGTAGTTCTTCGGCTTTGTCATCATCAAGTTCAGTGATCCAGGCAGCTTCTTTGCTTGGAGTGATTGTAAAGATCTGGATTTTTTCTATGGTGTTGCCGAAGAGGCTCAGTCGAACAATGGCTTCACCGGTGGCTAAGTGAATATCGATACGGTCGCCGCGAACGCGGAATTGTCCGCGGGCCAATTGTTTGTCATCGCGTTCATATTGGATCTTAACGAGCCGGCGTAAAATATCATTTCGTTTTAAGCTTTCTCCAACGCTAAAGCTTTGGCTCAGTGCCAAATAATCCATTTTTTCGCCAAGACCATAAATGCACGAAACGCTTGCCACAATAATGACGTCTTGGCGGTTTATTAAAGATTGGGTAGCGGCATGACGTAAGCGATCAATTTCTTCATTGATTGTCGCTTCTTTTTCAATATAGGTGTCGGTTTGAGGAATATACGCTTCCGGTTGATAGTAGTCGTAATATGAGACAAAGTAATGGACGGCAGAATCAGGGAAGAATTGTTTGAATTCGCTGTAGAGCTGAGCGGCCAGGGTTTTGTTATGAGAAATGATCAGGGTCGGTTTTTTTACTGAAGCTATAATATTAGCCATTGTAAAGGTTTTTCCTGATCCGGTAACGCCAAGCAGGGTTTGCTTATCAAAACCCTTGGAAAGTCCGTTTACAAGTTTCTTTATCGCTTCCGGCTGATCGCCAGTCGGCTTGAAAGAGGAGTGGAGGGTAAACATAGTTCTTACACTCTAGTATAAATAGCAAACAAGTTCAATGAATAAAAAAATTACGCCTTTGTTGAGACGTAATTTAAAGAGTTTACAAGGGATTATTATTCCCCTAAATCTCTGTGGATTTTTAGTGCAGGGACGTTGATCGGAATCTCAGTTGAAAATTCCGGATCAAGTAACGGCCTGCTTGTACTAAGTGGCCAGTGATATCCGTTAAAGAATTTCACTATAAAAGGGTTTTTTGAAGATTGATCGTCAGCAATCTCCCGATCATCCAATTTTTCGCAGCAATTAAATACTGCTACTTGGAAGATTTTGAGTTTTCTGACTAATTCAATAACAAATCGCCTGCCTTCGGTAGTAGAATAACCATATTTTTCTTCAAGGGGAATGTGTTCATCAATATCATCCATTGCATCTTCAATATCCTCATTGTTTGCACCGCAATCAAGGGGCTTGAAGAATCTTATGGCAATATATGATTTATCCTCAGGAATATATATGGCTTCCACAAGCTCGTGGTCACTGAGAATAGTTAAAGAACCGCCTAAGTCTGGGTCAGACTTAAGGAGCTCCTTCGAAGAAAGTTGGTCAAAATGGGAAAGAACTGTCATGTTTCCTCCTTTAATAACAGTTTATTTACCATATTTTACCACTTTAATCCCGAGTTTGTCAATAGTAGAATGGCTAAATAAAATTGTTATATTTTACTAACATTTTTTGAAATTATCTATATATTTAGCTAATATTAGTGAATTAATGTAATATAAAATTGCCTAGACTTGACAATATTTTGAATATAGTATATAATACAAGCAACTAACTGAAGTTATTTAATAACATAAAAGGAGGTGATCATGGGTGAATGACACATTTTCCGTGACTGGGCAGAGGTAAAAAAGAGTGTTAACCTCTGTCCAGCATTAAGCGGACAAATGTTGTTAGTCATCAAGGTTTGCTTCCATAGAAAGGATGGGTAGCCTATTGGGCGACTCCAAATAATCAAAAGCAGTAGATGTAGATTCAAGCAGATTTCAATAAAAAAGGCGAAAGGAATCTGATGAAAAGGACAATGCAAAGACCATACTTTCACGCTTCCGGCTAATGTGCTGAAGCAATGAATTGCATGGTCACAAGCAGTAGGGCAGCGACTATTCTAAAACAAAAAAATGTTTTAAAGATTTACGTTGCCTGCTGTAAAGGTAAAAAAAGAAACGTAAAACGTTTCATTATCTAGGGGAAGAGAAATCTTCCCCTTTTTTATTAATTTAAATATTCTTTTTAGCAACACCTTGCGCTAAATCAAAAAAGGTTTTCATTGTGTCAGCAAGCTCCTGATTCTCAATAATAATTCCAAATAATTCTTTAATCGACACAAAGGCAATTCGATTTCCGTAAATAGTTATATCACTTTTAATTGGATAGTCTTTGTAGTCTAAATATACTCGATTAACATTCACAAGTCTTTCTTCTGGCGCAGGGGTTTCATCGCTAATAACCGCAATTGATTTTACCTGAATGCCTGCTTTAACTTTTTTGGATTGATAATCTTCTTGTTCTTTCTTTGTAAAGACATTACTGAATTTATAATAGTGATAAATAATTCGAAGTTGTTTATCCGGTGTTTTTAGAAAAGTACTTCTGATAGCTAATAATCCGGCCTTGCCTTCGTAATAACTTACTTTTGGCTTTTTGTTTGAAAAATTGTAAATTGAATTTAAGTCGGGTAAGAGAGTCTTTAGTTTTTCATGTCGGGCTTCAAGCTCGACTTTTTCTTTTTCTAAAATAAGTTCAAGTTGATCCGGCTCTACGGAAGTATAGTAGGTTCGCTTGCCTTTAATAAAGGTGCTGATTAAGCCGCGGGCGATTAAAGTCTCCAATGCGTCATAGGTAGCCACGCGGTTAATGCCGGCTTTTTTTGCGATTGCCAAAACGCTTTCGCCGCCTAATTCTAAGGCTGCCAAAAATACCCGGGCTTCTTTTTCGTCCAGGCCGAATTCAATAATTTGTTTATAAGTAATCATATATCCGTATTATAGCATAAAAGGCGAGTCGTTTTGACCCGCCCTTGTTTAAATACCGCACGCTTCGCTTAGGTCATCGCGAAACTTTATGACCTGCTCACGCTTATCTTTATTTTCCTCAATCGCATAAATGGGAATAAGAGCTTTTGCTCTTTTCTCGAATTCGTCGAGTACTTCATCCGGTAAGACTTCAGCTTCTCTGGCTTCGGCAAACAAGGCAGTAGCCTTTGTTTCGTCTGTGTCCGAGAGATACATAACCTCTAGGAAGAATTCTGTCTTAGCTTGTTGGCCGGTTAAACCCCTGAAGTTATCCATTACTTGTTCTCCTTTATTTTTAAAATACTTTTTCCATTACAAGCGACTGCAAAATTAAATTGATGCAGCGCTGCGCAACCTGAATACGTTTTCCTATGAGCAGAGGATTGATTTCTGCTGCTTCGGCGCTTATATCAATGATGCCTTCTTTAACTTCGTTGTTAACAACAACGCCGCTTTTGTCCATCTCGATAAACACCTCACGAATTTTATCTTCGTATGGAGTATATATGATAGAATCTTGAAGGTTAAATAAACTTTTTATAAATTCAACCATGTAAACTCCTTTTTAATTTTCTTCCTCTACTGAACCTCGATTTCAGATTATCCTGACAATCAAGATTCCGATAAAGATGGGAAGTAGA
>CAZVMF010000003.1:0-1228 GCA_964628045.1 uncultured Gammaproteobacteria bacterium | reverse complement strand
GAACCTCTGGCTGGCCGGCCTCCATGCCGCACTTGATCTCCGCGGCTTATTGCCGCCCGCGCTCGCTGGTTGTCGTGTCATTCAAAATTCCGATAAAGATGGGAAGTAGAAGTTATTTCTACTTCCCCTTAAAAACTTAGAAATGAATTGCAAAGCAATGAGAGCTTTCCCAGCCGTATTGCTCAGCCATCATTTCAATCTCGACCACTGCTTGTTTCTCATCAAAAGAAACAAGTTTCACGTCCTTTAGGTTGGCGTAATTGGTTGAGAACTTACTGGTGGTTTCACGCAATCCGGAATAAAAAATTTCCGAAACGGCGATTCCGCGTCCTTTAACAAGGAAGCTAAACTGATATTGATCAGTAGACGCGTCATAGTCGCGGCTGGCATGCCGAGCATAGGCAAGCGTCAATTCATCGTTTAGATTCTTAGTTTCGCGGACATCCCAGCGGCTGTGCAAGCTTTTTTGAATATATTGCTCAAATAGTTTTGCATCATTGAGCATGTTTTTCACAAGCTCAATGCGCTCGACCTGCTTCGTATAGTCGTTCCAGTTAAAAACGATCTTGCTGCGATCAAGACCTTTATTCGTAAAGGCATAGATCTTAATTCTGCCGATGCCGGTGCGGAAGGCTACCAATGCATCGTTTTTACTTTCCTGCAAAATGACAGGTTCGTAAATGGCAAGATCCCAATTGTCAATTTCCCAATTGTAGGCGCCACGGTATTGCTGCATGCCAGTGCTGTATACCTGCTGCCAGTCATTACCGACTTTGGCTTCAACAATCATCTCGTTGAGATAGGCGATCCCGTCGGTTTTGCTGTCTCTGTTTTCGCCGCGTGTTAAAACGCGGAAAAATTTTCCCGTACTCTTATGCTCCTTATTCTCAAGTTTCTGATATTCAGAAACGAGATCAGGAACCTTCTGTACGTTTTCAGAAGCAAGTAGTTGGTCGCTAGTCTTAAGCGAGAGTGTGGTTCTTACCATTATGTAATTCCTTTCTTTATTTTTTTATTTAAGTACAATCTCTACTGAACCTCAACCTATCTGTGTAGTCAGTGGTTAAGATTCTGATAAAGAGGGGAAGTGAAGTTTTTTTCACTTCCCCGAGAGAAACTTTCCTATTTCTAGGAGGCGAATTACGTTTCCTAGTCGTAATCCGTTCTCTGCCCGTCAATTTGTTTGGGATTATAGACGAAGAGTTGTTTGGTTTATCTTAGGATTAGA
>CAZVMF010000002.1:0-73680 GCA_964628045.1 uncultured Gammaproteobacteria bacterium | reverse complement strand
CAATATTTTTCTAAGGAAAGATTTTGGTAGATTGGATTTACCAAAATTTTATTTTTTAAATGTCTGAAACAAATAATTCAAAAGACTTTATAGAAATGGAGGGCGAAGTATTAGAATTAATGCCCGCCGCCACCTTTAAAGTCAAACTTGAAAACGGTCATGAAATCTTAGCTCATCTTTCAGGTAAGATGCGGATGTTTAAAATTCGCATTGCGCCGGGGGATCGAGTCAAGGTTGAGATGAGTCCATATGATTTATCAAAAGGCCGTATAACCTACCGACTGTAATCACATGAAAGTACGAGCATCAGTAAAAAAAATCTGCAAAGACTGCAAAACAATTCGTCGTAAAGGACGAGTTATGGTTCTGTGCAAGAACCCTAAACATAAGCAGCGGCAGGGTTAATTAATTTTTAAACTATGGCAGTACGTATCGCCGGAATTGTAATACCTAATGAAAAGCGCGTTGAAATCGCGTTGACGTATGTGTATGGAATCGGCCAAAAAACTTCTCAACGAATTCTTGAAAAAGCCAAGGTTGATCGCAATATTCGCGTTAAAGACTTAAAAGAAGACGATATCAACAAATTACGTGCTTTGATTGAAAAGGATATGAAGGTTGAAGGAGATTTGCGTCGTGAAGTTTCCGCAAACATTAAGCGTTTGAAAGATATCGGGGCTTATCGCGGTTCACGCCACACCAAGCATTTGCCGGTTCGCGGTCAGCGTACAAAAACAAATAATCGTACGGTTCGCGGAAATGTTCGCCGAACAGCCACATCAGGTAAGAAGATGTCTGCTCAAAAGACCTAAGATATATTGAAATTATGCAAGATCTAAAAGAAACAACAGAAGAAGTAATCGCACCGGTTGAAACGACCGATGATGTTGCTGCTGTTGCTGAACCAAAGAACGATGAAGCTGGCAAGCCGGAAGAGCTTCCTGAAGAAATTAAGAAAAAGCTTGAAAAGCAGAAAGCAAGCCGTACTCCTATTAAAGGCAAGCGTAAGAAAAAGGGTGAAAAGAAACGTGTTACTTCAGGCAAGGCTTTTGTTCGATCAACCTATAACAATACTGTTATTACTTTGACTGACAATGACGGAAACGTTTTGTCTTGGGCAAACGCCGGTTTGGCCGGATTTAAAGGCCCTAAGAAAGCCACTCCATACGCCGCTCAGATCATCACTCGCATTGCCGTTGATAAAGCCAAGGAAGAATATGGTTTGTCAGAAGTAAAAGTGTTTGTTAAAGGCGTTGGTACCGGTCGTGAATCGGCTGTTCGTGCGCTTAACGCCAATGGATTGAATGTAACCTATATTAAAGATATTACCGCTTTACCACATAATGGCTGCCGGGCTCGTAAGCCGCGCCGCGTTTAAAACCACTGATAACACTGATAAATTTTATGTCTCCAATGCAAAAACCAGGCGGCTCAGCTCGTCCTAAAAAACAAAGCACCTACGGACTTCAATTGCGTGAAAAGCAAAAAGCCAAGCAAATGTACGGCTTGCGTGAAAAGCAATTTAAGTTGACTTTCCTCAAGGGTCAAAAGAAAGGTTCCGATGCCGGAGAAAGTCTTTTGCGTCTTTTGGAAATGCGTCTTGATAACGTAGTATACCGTTTTGGTTTAGCCATTACTCGTCCGCAAGCTCGTCAAATGGTCAGCCATGCTCATTTTATGGTTAACGGAAAGAAAGTAAATATCCCTTCGTATCAAGTAAAACCAAATGATGTTATTTCAGTTAGAAAGAATAAGAAAGACAAGAAACCATATCAGGGGCTGGAAGAGCGTTTGAAAAAAGCTGTGATGCCAAGTTGGCTCAACTTTGATGCAAGTGAAATGTCCGGAAAAATTTTGGGTGAACCGAAGAAAGAAGATTTGGATCAGTCGATTTCCAGTCAGTTGATCGTAGAATTTTATTCACGTTAATTTTGATATTAATAGCCCTTTGGGCGTATATTTTCGCCATATGCAAACAATCGCTTTGCCAAAAAAAGTTTCTATAGTGCCTGGTGCTGAAGCAAACCGCGCTCAGATTATTATCGAGCCGCTTGCTCCTGGCTACGGAACAACTATCGGAAACGCGCTTCGCCGCGTGCTCTTGGCTTCATTGCCGGGTACTGCCGTAATTGGCGCAAAAATTGAAGGTGCAAGTCATGAATTTATGGCTTTGCCAAACATTAAAGAAGATGTGCTTGAAATCATGTTAAATTTGAAAAAGGTTCGCTTTAAACTTGATGAAGGCATTGATGAAGCGCGTTTAAACTTGGCTGCCTTTGGTGAAAAAGCCGTCTTGGCTGGTGAAATTGAAAAGCAGGCAGGTGTGCAAATCACCAATCCTGATACTGTTATCGCTCATATCACTGACATGAGCGGCAAGTTAAATATTGAAATTTTTGTTCGCCGCGGTATGGGTTATGAAACGATTGAAACCCGCGAAGAAGGAAAAAAGGAACTTGGCTATATTGAAATTGATTCAATCTTTTCTCCTGTATTGCACGTTGGATTGGAAATTCAAAACGTTCGTGTTGGGAAAATGGTCAACTGGGAAAAAATGGTACTTGATGTCTTGACTGACGGAACCATCTCAGTTGAAGATGCATTTAAACATTCCAATGATATTTTGATCAGCCAATTTACCGGCTTGAAAGAAATCGCGTCAGGTGCAACTGTTGTTGAAGCTCAAACTGAAGAAGTTTCAGAAGAGTCAGTCGCTTCTGAAGAAAATACAGATGAGGCATCCGACGAGACTGATGAAGAAAAACCTAAATCTAAGAAAAAGTAAATTTGTATGCGACACCGCAATACCGGAAAAATTTTAGATCGTAAAAAGGCACCACGCGAAATGATGCTTCGTAATATGGCGTCCAGTCTTTTGATGTATGAAAAAATCAAGACAACGGAAGCCAAGGCTAAAACAGTACGTTCATTAGTGGAGCGGATGATTACGGTTTCAAAAAAAGGAGATTTAGCGGCTCGTCGCCAGCTTATCAGCAAGTTGCCTCAACCGCTGGCTGTTAAAAAGGCCATGGAAGTACTTGGCACTCGTTATAAAGATCGAGACGGAGGCTATACTCGTATTGTTAAACTAAATTCCCGCGCCGGTGATGGAGCCGCTATGGTTCAGATTGAACTTGTTTAAACCTATGACCACTCAAAAACCACTAATTCGACAACATATTAACATCGATGCCACCGGCATGACGATGGGTCGTTTGGCTGTAAAAGTCGCGACTCTTTTACGCGGTAAACACAAGCCAAGCTATCAACCTCATAAAGATGAAGGAGATATTGTTGTTGTTAGCAATGCGGCCGGAATGAAATTCAGCGGCAAGAAACTTGAACAAAAAGAGTATCACCATTTTTCCGGATACCCGGGCGGACTGAAAACCAAAAAACTATCGGTGCTTTTTGCTAGCAAACCGGATGATGTTTTGCGCCGAGCGGTTCGTGAAATGTTGCCAGACACTCGTTTGCGACCGGCAATGATGAAGCGTTTGATTATCAAATAAATTGTATGACTGAGGTAAAAGAAAAAACCATAAAGAAACCAAAAGAAGCCGTTGTTGCATCCGGACATTATATTGAGACAATCGGAAAGCGCAAAACCGCCGCCGCTCGCGTTCGCTTGTTTAAGAACGGCAAGGGCTCAATTACGGTTAACGGCATGCCGATGAAAGAATATTTCCGCACCCCCTTAATGCAAATGGTAATTACCGAACCATTCAAAGGAGTTTCTATGGAGGGAATTTTTGATGTAACAGCTAAAGTTAATGGCGGAGGAAAACAGGGTCAGGCAGAAGCAGTTCGACACGGTATTGCCCGTGCGTTACTTGAACTTGATCAAGCTTTGCGTCCGGTATTAAAGGCTCAACGTTGGTTGACTCGCGACGCTCGCTCCAAGGAACGTAAGAAACCGGGTTTGAAACGCGCTCGACGCGCCCCGCAGTGGAGCAAACGCTAAATATTACAATTCAAAACGTCCCTTTACGGGACGTTTTTGTTATGCTAGATTGCCGTAAAGAACATTAACATTTAAAAAGGAGAAAACGTGAAAATAGTACGAAAAATTCCAGGTCTGTTTTGGATTGCCATAACCGGGGGACCCTGCGGCGGAAAATCAACACTTATGCAAAAAGCTAAAAAAGAATTAGAAGCGCGGGGCTTTGCTGTATTTATTCTTTCGGAGTTGGCAACTATGATTCATACCTGGGGTATTAAATTGCCGTTATTTAATACGCAGCCGGCTTATCAAATACTGTTGCAACATTCAGTTTTAGCCGGTCAATACAAAAATGAAGAGATTCTTGCTCGCCTTATAATCGCACAAATGGAAATATTGCAAACCAAAAAAGCCGTTGTGCTATGCGACCGAGGAATGGTTGATGGACGAGCATATACGGGCGGAAATATTTTTGACTGGATTTTAGCCGATGAAGGACTCAATTTAGGCGCTCTGCACCATTTGTATGACGGTGTTATTCATTTAATTACAGCGGCTGACGGAGCGGAAAGGTTCTTTAGCTGTGATAATAATGATGCACGATCCGAAGATATAACAGGCTCGCGACAACTTGATAAAAATATCCAGGAAGCGTGGACCGGACACGAATATCTTCATATTATTCCTAATCGTATTGAATCAACAGCAATTTCATTTGATGAAAAGATTCAGCGTGCGATACAGGCAATTTGTTCAATTGTCGGCGAGCCCCAACCGATTGAAAATGAAAAAAAGTTTCAGATTCTTAAACCAGTATCTATTAATACACTTCCGGTTTCGAGGATCGTAACAACAAAGATAGAGCAGATGTATTTGCATCGTTTAGATAAAAATATTGAACGGAGAATTCGTGTTGAGGTGCCGGTAACATTAGATCACTCCAATATAATGTACTACTACACGGAAAAAACTAAAATTCCGAATTCCGATGCGCGTATTGAAGAAAATCATCCTATTTCGGAGATGGATTATCTACGTTTAGCACATGATCGCGATCTTGATTCGGTGCCCATATTTAAAAACCGCAATTATTTCGTGAATGATTCAATTTATTGGATGCTTGATGATATTGAAGAACCGGTAAGCGGCATTCAGTTTATAGAGCATGAGTTTTACAATATGACCGATTCAGTCGTTTTAACACCGGAATTTTTAGGAGCATGCCGTGATGTTACGGGCGTCATTTCAAACCGTGATATTGCCTTTAAACGTTACGCCAAGTTAGCGGTGTAAAATCATTAAAATAACATTGTATAAGCCGAGAATATTCTCGGCTTTTTTATTGCGAATTTCGGCCAAAAATGCTAGGATGCAGGTACATATATGCCTTCGTTAGCTCGAAATACATCCTATTTTACCCTTGCACTCATTGTGCAAAAAATCATTTCGTTGACCTACTTTACCCTGTACGCCCGTTCGCTCGGCGCGGCCGATTTAGGGCAGTATTATTTTGCCATTTCAATAACTTCAATTTTTGGAATTTTTATTGATTTTGGCGTCGGTAATGTTGTGACACGCGAAGTTTCCAAACACCAAGAAAAAGCCAAATCAATTTTGGCCAGTGTTATTGCGCTTAAATTACCGCTGACAATATTAACGGTTTCAGCCTTGATTGCCTGGGCTAAACTTTGGGATTATGATCCGTTGATTCAAGAGTTGATTTTTATTTCGGCAATCGCCATGGTCTTTGATAATTTCACGAGTTCTTTTTATGCGGTTGCGCGCGGATTTCATAATTTAAAATTTGAAAGCTTTTCCTCGGTTCTGGTACAAGTAATTATTTTGTCATTGAGTTTTTTGGTACTTCGCGAACACTGGGGAATTGTTTGGCTTATGGCAACATTTGCGGCGGCGAGCTTTTTCAATTTTGTTTATTCGGTCAGCATTGTACGGGCCGTTTGGAAAATCTCGGCTCGTCCGATCTGGGACAAGGCAATGATTAAATATATTATTGCATTAACAATCCCGTTCGGATTGTTTATGATTGTACAGCGATTTTACACCTATTTTGACTCTGTCTTGCTTTTTAAATTAGCGGGAGACAGAGCGGTCGGTTTATACCAAATTCCTTTTAAAATTATTATAGCTTTGCAGTTTTTACCAATGGCCTTTGTTGCATCCTTATATCCCGCACTGAGTTCGTATTGGCACAACGCACGCGAACGCTTGGCTCAGACTTTTGAACAGGCCATTTTATATTGTTTAATTATTTCAATTCCCATAACTTTGGGAGCCATTGCCTTGTCTGATAAAATAGTACTTCTTTTCAAGGGAGATTTTTTAGAGGCAGCCAGTTTATTAAAAATTTCCATGGTAGCTGTCCCTTTTATGTTTCTAGGCTTTCCCGTCGGATCTTTATTGAACGCCTGTGATCAGCAAAAACGTAATACGCTCAATATGGCTATTACAGCCGTTTTAAGCGCGATTATTAATATTATCTTAATTCCACGCTACGGAGTTCTTGGCGCCTGTATTACGACTTTAATCACAAGCCTTTTGATGCTTATACTTGGCCTGGTTGTCGTTCCTAAAATTACTTCGGTTAATTGGTTAAGAATTCTTAATAAGACCGCTCGTTATTTGGCGGCCGGTCTTGGTATGGCAATTTTTGCTGAATTGGTCAAAGCTCAGATCCATCCACTTATAACCATCGGTGCTTGCGCCGTGGTCTATGCAATACTGCTTTTTGTGTTTCGAGGAATCAGTAAAGATGAACTGGCGATTTTTACGCAGTTTATGAAACCTAAAAAAGTATGAAAACAGTTTTGTGCGCCCTTGAATTTCCGCCGTCAGTAGGCGGAGTTGAAACTTACTATTCAAAGTTGGTCGAATATTGGCCTGACGAGATAAGCGTCATCGATAATAGAGAAAACAAATTATTAAGTAAACACTTGCCATTTTTAAAATGGTTAGCGGCGTTTAACACGATTTTAAATACTACAAAAAACCTTAAGCCCGATTGGTTTATTGCCGGTGAAGTACTGCCTATTGGGACGGCGCTCTATTTGGCCCGAAAATTTAAAAAAATAAAGTACGCGGTCATACTTCACGGCTTGGATTTTTCATTGGCGACCACTTTTTTTTGGAAAAAAGCGTTATGTAAAAAAGTTTTAAAAAATGCAAATATTATTTTCTGTGCAAATAGTAAAACATTGAAAGATGTTCAGGACTTTTTAGGTCAATCAGAAAATATAGTATTGGCAAATCCCGGCGTCGATCAAACCGTGCCGACAGTCCGTGTTGAACTATTGAATGGAATTCGCACAAACTACGGATTAGAAAATGCCTTCGTTTTAATTACTTTTTGTCGGCTTGTGAAACGCAAAGGAATCGATGCAGTAATCTCGGCTTTGCCGGAAATTATTAAACAAGTTCCTAATATCCGTTATGTGATCATCGGCGACGGACCAGAAGAGAATGCTTTGCGGCATGCTGTGTCCGAACTGCATCTTCAGCCTTATGTCATATTTTTAAACAACATTAGTGATGAGATTAAATGGGCCTGGCTCTCGTTGTCAGATGTATTTATTATGGTGGCGCGGCAAATTAAAGGAGATTATGAAGGATTTGGCATTGTCTATCTTGAAGCAAATTTATTTTCCAAACCTGTTATTTCAGGACAAAGCGGGGGAGTGGCCGATGCGGTGGTCGACAAAGTTAACGGATTAACCGTTGATGAAAATAGCCCGGAAGCAATTGCTCAAGCGATAATTGCGTTGGCGCAAGATCAGGCTATGCGTCAAAAACTCGGCGAGAACGGGAAACAACGCGCCATAAAAGATTTTTCTTGGAAAGATAAAATTATGGCGATGCATCAGCGATTAGTAAGTAAGAATTAATATGATATCAATAATTATTCCGATTCATAATCAAGCGGATAAATTTTCGGCCTGCCTTGACTCAATACTTAAGCAAGCAGAAAAAGATTGGGAGCTGGTGATTGTTGATGATGGATCTACTGATCATCTTAAGGAACTTATTGAGCAGTATCGGACAAAGATCCCTGAAGATCGGTTTCATTTTTTTAGCAAACAAAACGAAGGCTCAAATCCGACACGAAATTACGGCTTTGCCCGCTCAAAAGGCGAGATGGTTATTTTTGTTGACGCTGATGTTATTATGAACGAAGAAATGCTGTCCGAGATGAAAAAAACTCTTGAAATTCATCCTGAGGCAAGTTTTGCTTTTTCGTCATTTTTTTATGGAAAAAAATTATTTAAACTTTTTGAATATGACGAACAGCGTTTGAAATCCATGCCGTATATTCATACAAGTTCCTTGATTCGCCGAACTGATTTCCCGGGTTTTGATCCGGCAATAAAGCGTTTACAAGATTGGGACCTGTGGCTTACGATGCTCGAACAAGGTCATCGAGGAGTTTGGATTGACGCGCCGTTATATACAACCCAACTCGGCGGCGGACATTTTAGCCAATGGCTGCCAAGTTTTGCTTATAAACTTTTTCCGTTTTTACCGGCTGTTCGTAAATATCAAAAGGCCGTTGCCGCCATACAATCAAAACATAAACTTATTTAATATGAAAGTTTGGTTGGCCGCAATCATGATTTGTTTTATTATTGGATTATTTTTTGTTACAATAGACGAGTCATTACATATTAAAAAACGCCATTTTATCAACGCTCAATTAAGTAGCCAATCGTTGCGCTTAGAAACAGCCGAAAACAGTGCCGAGTGGTATCAGGGATTGAGCAATCGTACACAATTGTGTGATAACTGCGGAATGATATTTTTATTTCCATCACTCGAACAACGTAGTTTTGTGATGCGAAATATGAATTTTGGTCTAGATATTATCTGGATTAAAAACGGGGAAGTGATTGGCTTTGAGAAATCGCTTGCACCGGAACAGGAGCCGTACACGCCGTATCGATCGCCAGACGCAATTAATACCGTCTTGGAATTGCCCGCGGGGTTTATAGATAAATATACTATTACAGTCGGCTCCAAACTTATATTGTTATGAAACGTATTACCGATAATCAAAAAATATTTTTACTTATTCTAGCTAGTCTGGCATTCTTTGAAGCGCTTTCGTTTAGCGGTTATTTTATTCCGAGCTTTACGTATCTAGGCGCCTTGATTATTTTATTGGGAGCATTGGCGCTTAGTCTCGAAGATCCTTTTTACGGATTTTTAATAATTATTGTTGAATTGCTTGTCGGATCTCAGGGTTATTTATTTTGGCTCGGCGACGGAACAAGTAGAGTGCCTTTGCGAATCGCTTTGTGGTCAGTGGTAATGACTGTATGGTTGAGCAAGGAATTATTCTTTGTTGTAAAAAATCATACATTGTCAAAACAATTAAAACAATTCCCTTATTATTTACCATTGGGCTTATTATTGGCATCAGTGTTTATTGCCGCGGTAATCGGATATTTCCGGGCCAATGATTTACATTTAATATTAGACGAGTTAAAACGTTGGATTTTTGTAATTACCATTATTCCATTGTTTATTACTTTCAAAGCCACAAGCAAGCAACGTTTATTGCTAATAGCATTGGCTGCGGCCGGTTTGTGGATCGCGTTAAAATCGTTTGCCTTATTATTCATTTTCTCCCATGAAATGCCTCTGACCGAAAGTTTGTATAGTTGGACGCGTTTAAATTTGCTTGGTGAAATTACACGATTGCCAAATGGTTTTTCTCGCGTTTTTTTGCAATCGCAAATCTTTGTTATTCCATCATTTTTTATCGCTCTGGCAATCTTTGTAAAAAAATTGCGCGATGCCAAATGGAAACTAGCCAGCTCAACGTTTTCTAGTGCCATAGCCGCCGCCTTATTTGTATCGGTCATTCTTATTAGTCTTTCTCGAAGTTTTTGGTTGGGGACTGCTTTAGGGCTTATTTTAGCCTCTGGAGCCGCCATAGTGCATTTTAGGCCTAAGATTAGGCTCTTGCCCATATTAGCGGGCCACGGCCTTATTATAGCCGTCATAAGCAGCCTTTTGCTGTATGGATCTGTTCGCTTTCCATTTCCACGACCAATTTCCGACATCAGTGCGTCGCTTATCACTGATCGAGCAACTGAGTTTGAAGCCGGCGCCGCATCTCGGTGGGCACTTTTGCCTGTGATGAAAACAGCAATTGCCAAACATCCGTTTGAAGGCTCGGGCCTTGGAACTGCTCTGACCTATATTACGAGCGACCCGCGTGTTCGACAGCATTCTCCTGATGGATCATATACGACTCATGCTTTTGAATGGGGCTGGCTTGATCTATGGCTTAAGTTGGGAGTTTTAGGAATTGTTGCAATGCTTTGGCTGTTATATTCGATTGCTCGGCGAGCCTGGCAAAAAATGCAGACAAAACCAATTCTTGCTTTTCCGGTATTGGCCGCGCTTATCAGCCTCGTCGCCTTAAATATGTTCACGCCGTATCTTAACCATCCGCTTGGCTTTGGCTATTTGGCGATTTTAATGGTTTTGGCAAGTCCGGAGCCGCGACCCCTTGATTAAATTTCTGGATTGTTGTACAGTTTCATGTATTATTAATCGCTATATATAAACCCCTATGGGTGAGCAGCAGATTATTTCCGAAGAAGGTTTTCACAAACTCGAGGAAGAACTTCATCAATTAACAACCACTAAGCGTCGCGAAATCGCGGAGCGAATTGAACGCGCCAAAGAACTTGGCGATTTAAGTGAAAATGCCGAGTATTCCGACGCAAAAGAAGCGCAGGCATTTAACGAAGGACGCATTTCTGAAGTAACCAGTCTTTTAAAAAGCTTAACCGTAGTTTCGTCCCACGGTAAAGGAGAGGTTGGAATGGGATCTCATCTTACGGTTGAGATAAACGGAGCAAAAAAGGAATTTACCATAGTCAGCTTCAATGAAGCCGATCCTTTGGCCGGAAAAATTTCAAATGAATCGCCCATGGGCATTGCCTTTGTCGGCAAGAAAACCGGATCGACCGTTGTAGTTCATACTCCCAAGGGAGATAACAGCTACAAAATACTTAAAATTTCCTAAATTGAAATTCGTCATTTTTTAAGAACCCAGTCTTTACAGGCGGGGTTCTTTGGTATAAAATTCATTATATATTCGCTTAAAACTATGCTAGATATTAAATTCATCCGTGAGAACAAGGAGCTGATTATCCAAAATTCAAAAAACCGTTTATCAAACGTTGATATTGAGCGTTTGCTTTCAGTTGATGAAACTCGTCGATCGCTTCAATCGCAAATTCAAGAACTAAGAACCGAGCGTAATCATGCTTCAAAGTCAAAGCCAGGCCTTGAGCAAATTGCGCAGATGAAGACAGTGGGGGACACTATTGCAAAACTTGAAACTGAAGAATTGGAACTGCAAAAACTTTTTTCCGAACTATTACTGGCGGTTCCAAACCTAACTCATCCCGAAGTACGAGTTAGTGAAAACGATAATGATAATCCGGTTATGGAAACAGTCGGGGTTATTCCTAAGTTCAAATTTGAGCCAAAAGATCACGTTGAGCTTTCAGAAGCTTTGGACTTGGTTGATTTTGAGCGGGGGACTAAAATCGCCGGTTCAAAATTCTATTTTTTAAAAAATGAATTAGTATTGCTTAACCGGGCGTTGGTTAACTATGCTTTGTCTGTCGCGATGAAACATGGTTTTAAAGCAATGCTAACCCCTGACCTGGCAAAAACATCGCTTATTGAAGGTATGGGTTATAATCCACGCGGAGAATCCAGCCAAATATATAGAATTGAAAATGAACCGCTCAGTCTTATAGGAACATCCGAAATTACTTTGGGCGGCTATCATGCCGACGAAATAATCGATTTACAGAATGGGCCGATAAAATATGTCGGACTCTCCAATTGTTTCAGAACTGAGGCGGGTTCATATTCAAAGTTTTCCAAGGGTCTTTTTAGAGTGCACCAATTTGAAAAGCTTGAAATGTTTATTTTTTCCCGCCCCGAACAAGCCGAGAAACTACACAGCGAAATGCTCAAGGTTGAGAAAGAAATATTTAAGGGTCTTGGTATTCCATTCCGTGTTATTGATCATTGCACGGCCGATTTGGGAGCTCCTTCATACAGAACCTATGATTTAGAAGCCTGGCTTCCCGGGAAACCAAATCAAGAAGACAAAAGAGGCGACTGGGCGGAAATCACTTCAACTTCAAATTGCACAGATTATCAATCACGTTCATTAAACATAAAATTCATTGATAATGACGGGCAAAAAAAATACGTATATACGCTTAATGGAACAGCGGTTGCCGTCTCTCGCGCCTTAATTGCAATACTGGAAAACTATCAAACAAAGACGGGCGCAATTACTGTGCCAAAGGTATTGCGAAAATATCTTCCGTTTAAAAAAATTGGGTCTTAATATTTTACAATGAAGCCGTTAACACCGCGTCCTCGGCCTTATGAAACCAAAAAAGCGTTTCGACATAGAGGTAATCCGTATTTTAATTCTCGACGCAAGGATTCATTGGGCGGTTCAAAAATAAAAAATATATTAGCTTTTGTCCCGGCACGAGCCTGGTTTTGGATTATTGCGAGTATTGTTGTACTGGGCGCCTTATTTTGGCTCATCTTTATTTCACCGGTTTTCACAATTAAAAAAATTGAAATTCGCAATGCGTCGCTTTCATCAAGCAGTGAAATTGAACAAACGGCGTATGAACGACTCGAGTATCATCGGGCTTTGTTCTTTTCGGAAAGCCGAATGGCTATTTTTAACAGCGATGAGTTTGCTAAAGGCTTAATAAGTAAATACGCACTGGAGAGCGTTGTAATTAAAAAAAGATTGCCATCAACGCTCATTATTGAATTATCCGAACGACAACCGGCCGTGATATGGTTTGAAGCGGATCAGTACTATTTGCTTGATGCTTCCGGGGTTGTTATAGCAACCCTGATGCAACCGGAGCAAAAACTGGCGACTATTTATAATAACGGCTTGCCTCGAGTAGTTAATCAAAAGGTTGAGGATGCAAGTTTGTTGATTAGTTTTTCAAAAAAATTACTTGACGGTTTTCCAACTCGTTTTCCGGGCATAAAGCTAAAACAACTCACCGTTGATAATGACCCAAATACTTTAAAAATGATCTGCGAAAAGGGGCCAATGATATATTTTAACAGTGCGCAAACTCCGGAACCCCAATTTGATCGCCTTGATATTTATCTTCATTCCGAGCTCAAAGATCGCTTTGCCAAGTTGTCCTATATTGATTTGCGCTTCGGAGATAAGGTATACTATAAGTAAATTACATCTATGGAAACAGCGTTTAAATTACTTTTTGCTTTTGGTGTTTTTCTGTATTCCTTAATTTCGATAGGAATATTCTTTTTGATTGTTAGAATCATTTTGTCATTCCATTCTCCGGTTTATTTTATGGGTTTTACCATCAGCTAAAACCATTCAAGTCATTAAACCGTATTAAAAAAACGACTTTTCAAAGTCGTTTTTAGTTATTGTCCGAACTGACAAATATTGGAATCTCTAATTGATCGTCTCGCGTCGGATCTCCTGACGGATTGTCTTTATGAAGGATGAGAATTGCCTCGCCGCTAAATGACGAGGGGATAGTTACGGTTGATGAAAACGGAACAAAATTTTCTGTCATCCAATCACCTTGTGCTTGTGCAATAGCGCTCGTCAGTACATTTCTTTGCATGTCGACAACCGTAACCGGGAAAGATGCCTCAAAATACCATGGACCGCGTGCCTGACCGTTAAGTTTAATTGTGTTGCCGACTATGGCGTTTGGTCGAGGGCTTTCCGCGACAATCAGATTGCTCTTTTCCAGTTCGTTACCAATGTTCTCGGTAAATACAACAGTTTCTGAAACACGACATTGTCGCGGATATGATTCCTGAATCGGCATACCAGCGGCCACACATTCTTTAAAATTCTTTGGAATGGTTTTTGTGGTTTGAGCCTTATCCGTTTGGAGGCTAAACATGCCCTCACGCATTGCGATAACAAAGAAAATGGCGCAAATAACCACCGCGTAAATTCCTATAAATTTCATTGATTTCATGGTTTTAGTATAGCATATATGGTACAATTTTCATTATGATAAAAAAATCAACTCTAATTCTCCTCATTGTATTGGCCATTGGAGCAACTTTTATCATATTTAAGAATGAAATTTTTAAAGTGAGTACAAGCGGCCGTGATTTTGCCGCCACTGATCCGTCGATCATGTCATTTAAACATGATATTAATAGTGTCGTTGACCAGGTTTTTACTTCCGAGCCTTTACGAATATCCCTACAAACTCCGACTGGCAAACTGTCTCAAAGCGGAGTTTTAATTGATACTAATAAAGAACGACAAAAACAAGGGCTGCCCATATTAAAATCATCATCAGAATTAACAAACGCCGCTCAGGCAAAACTTAGCGACATGTTTGCCAATCAGTATTTTGAACATGTTTCGCCAACTGGCAAAGGTCCGGCCGACTTAGCACGGGCTTCTGATTATGATTTTATTATTGTCGGCGAAAATTTAGCATTAGGAAATTTTTCCTCAGATGAAGAGCTTGTAAACGCTTGGATGAATAGTCCGGGCCACCGAGAGAATATATTGAGATCAAGTTATAGTGAAATCGGTATTGCCGTAGGTAAAGGAATCTTTGAAGGCAAAACAGTGTGGTTGGCCGTTCAAGAATTCGGTTCTCCTAAAAATTCCTGCCCAATCGTTGATACAAGTCTAGCCGCATCAATTGACGCGGGTAAAACTGAAATAACCGCTCGTGAAACGGATTTAAATCAACGAAAAACAGAGATAGACAACTCTGATCCCGAGGCAAACCCGCGATACAACGCAATGGTTGATGAATATAACAGTCGTATTAAACAGTTTAATGCGTTAGTTATACTTATTAAAGAAAAAATTGAACAGTATAATATTCAGGCTGAAAGATATAACTCGTGTTTACAATCTTTTTCCAAAGAAACGCAACACTAATTTTTTAAAACTTTCAATAAGTTGCGTACGCATTTTTTGATCACGTAAAATATGAATAATATTTGGCGCTACGGAGATTACTATGATCGCCAAGATAATTGGCAATAAATATTTATCAATGTCCGGAATGGCTTTACCTAAATAATATCCGAGTAATAATAAACCGACGCTCCATAGTAAGCCACCGATAATATTATAAAACGCAAAAATTGCATAGCGCATTTTGCCGACACCGGCCAAAATCGGGGCAAAGGTTCGGATGATAGGAATAAAGCGCGCCAAAATAATGGTTTTGCCGCCGTGCTTTTCAAAAAAGGCCTGCGCTTTTAAAAGATTGTCTTTATGAAATAAAAGAGAATCTTCTTTTTTAAATATTTTGGGACCGAAACGGAAACCGAAAGAATAACCAACGCTGTCTCCGATAATTGCCGCCAAAAAGAGAAGGGGAATAAGAATCTTAATATCAAGAATACCCTGTGATGCTAAAAATCCGCAGGTAAAAATCAAGCTGTCGCCCGGCAAAAAAAACCCGATAAGTAAACCGGATTCGGCAAAAATAATTCCTGATACCCCGGCATAGCCGGCTGTTTTAGCGAGTGAAACAATGTCGAACATAGATATAGTATACCAAGTTTAAATATATAATGGCAGCCCCGTCAGAGGCTGCCACCATATTATTTGCGAGACGGAAAGACTAGAAAGAAGTTTCTTCTTCTTCAGTGTCGTCGTCAGCGTCGAAATCAGCGTCATCGCCGCCTTCTTCGCTGTCGTTTCCTTCCTCTTCGTCCATATCATCGCCATCGAGAGCGACAACATCGTTGACGTTGAGTTCGTCCAACATAGGTTGTTCTTATTAATAGGCCGTCTTAAGCAGAGTTAAGCGGCGGGCCTAATGGCCGTAGAGAAATTTTACTATGTCATTTTATATAAGTCAAAGGATTAAAGGGCATTATTGACAGTTATAAATATTTATGTTTAAATATATTAAAATAAAAGAACATTAACATAGAAAGTAGGGAAGTCCATGTTTGAAACTCATAAAAGCTTTTGTACCTATGACCTTTCATGGGATCAAAAAAGAAACCGGCTTATCTGTAGGGTTTTAAAAATGCTATTGAAACAAATTAATTTTCATAGCAGTGCGGCTCAAAATTTCGAATTCATTTATAACGAAATACCGTTTCTTTGCGAGCATAATTATGGCATAAATAATTGCTTAGTACAGCTCGATGAAGATGAAGATTATGTTATTTTTGGATTGCAAAAAGATAACTCAGTATCAGGGGATCAATTCGCCGAAGATTTTTGGAATACCTTTATGTGTTTAACTCATTTTAGTTCAAAATGTCTTGTCCCATACGCAATCAAACAATATAACCAATTATTTTTTCTGGTTAACGATGGGACCTTTTCATTCTTTTTAAAAAAAGAAATGTATGATTTATTTCATGCATTAGGAAACGGACGAATTGAAGCTGCGGAACAAGCGATGGCGGCAACGTATCTTGAGTTATATGGTTTTGATCCGTTGGATGATCATCTAAAATTTTTCAGTAAAGGTGAAGGATACTGTGAAGCTAGTATTGCCGAAAGCTGCACAATTGGATTACTTGATCCACAGAGCTCACAGCACATGAATTGCGGCTGGCTGCTAAGGGGAGTGGGCATCCAGAACTATAAACAGAGACTTATTTTGTTATCCGGGCTTGCTACGACCTTTAGTATGGCTCGAAAGCATGCCGGTATCCCATTTCCTATATAAATACTTCTTTTAAACGCTCTTTTTATAATTTTCCGGGGTCACTTGTGGTCCCGGTTTTTTTATTGCTATACTTTATGTATGACTGAAAAAATGCCAGAAAATATCGCTGAAACAGGGGAAAAGGTATCAATCCGAGACCTTGTTGAATTAGGAGCGAGTAAGCGCAAAGAAATTGTTGCAGGCGTTCAAGCTGTTTCAGATGAAATAAATGAAAGCTTAAAACTTAAGCTATTAGCAGGCACTGGTTCGGTGAGCCGTAAAAACTATGGATTTAGCAAGGAAGTGCTTAAGGAGCATGATGAGTATATTGATATGAAAGAGGATAAATATATTCGTGATACGTATAATTTACAAAGTAATACTCCCATTACCAAAGAAATGAAAATGCGTTGGGAGAGGGAACAGGAAGACAGATTGAGTGAACTCATGGAAATGGTGGTAATGATAATTTTATATAAATTCCTGAAGGAAGAGTACATCCCTTGTCGAGCGGCAAAATATGATGATTATCACGGCGTTGATAATATTTTGGTTCACAAAAAAAGCGGTGCCGTATTATGCGCTTTTGATGATGTTCGTGAAGTAGGAGCTAATGCTGAGAAAAGCAAATTAGACTATGTCAAAGAAAAAGCAAGTAGTGGCGGACAAAAAATAACCTATGGCTTTACTACTGAAAACGAGGAAATAGTAAAAAAAACTATTTTCGGTGTTCCTAAGTTATATCTTGGTTTTACAAACGAATGGCTTGCTAAAGCGATAAAAGCAGTTAATACAAAAGATCTTAACTCAGTTTCACAAGAAGAGCTTGAGGTATATTCTCATATTATTGAGTTGTTGACTGAACAGACCCCAATGTTAAAAGAGCTTGGCGGTCATCATAAACCACTTATGAAAAACATAGAGACATTTGAAGGACTTATACCAAATTTGGAATCATATAAATACTCTGAGCAATATAATCAAGCGGCATAAAAAAAGAGACCTTAGAAAAGGTCTCTTTTAATATTTACTTTATTTGCATTCACGCTGCTGAGCGGCTTGCTGGGCGGCGGAAGGATTACAGTCTCCTAACGTGGGACGAATAATCGATCGATACTGAAAACCCTTAGGGCCAAAACGCTTATCGCAGTCAGACCATTTGGTATACTCAACCACACTGTCTTTGCAATATGAATTAAGAATAATATACAGCGGACCTGAGCTCGTTGTAATTTCTTCTTCATCAGCCTTAATTGATGACACAGCCACTATAAACGCGCAAACCAACACCAAGGATCCTATTACCAATAATTTCTTCATAAATATTAAAGGGTTAATAATTTCTCTAAGTATAACTTTTTGATATTGGCAGGTCAATACTGCCTGTTTTAAAAATTTTGATCTGGGCAGGGGAGAGGGGGCTGAGAATGCGAAAAACCCTCCATAAATGAATATGAAGGGCTTGTCATTCAATTTTTAGTTGAACTCTCCGAGCTCTGTTGTTAAAAGAACTATTTCGCAACTATACGGTTGATTCGAATCTAGTCTTAAAAAGACTAGTAGAACCAAGCTATAATTATTTCTTGATGGTGCCCACAGGCACGCTTATACAAAGAACCTATCATAAACCCGGTCTTATGTCAATACGGCCCAAAAGCTTTATATGGTATGTCGTATAAGTTACATTGTGCGACATGGTACAAATCATAAAATATAGGCTTTTAAAGCTATTAGCTACTCCTCTCCCGCATTTTGATATTAAAAAAGCCAGCTCAAGGAAGCTGGCTAATAACTATATTGAATATAATTTTTTTATTTTCTTCGCTACTTTCTTTTTTATTTTTTGGGCACTCGGATCAAAAACATAAAAATTGATTATTGCTATATCGCCCTCCCCTACTTTTAGCTTTTTAGTCTCAACCGCCCTTTCAATATGCCGGCCGATACCCAGGCTCAGGAACGGCAGCTCAAATATTTCTTTAATACTTAATAATTGAGGACAATGAGTTGCGATCAAGACCTGAGCTTTTTTTAGCTTATTGTCACGATCACGTCCTTTTTGCATTTTTAAGCTTGTCTCATATACAAACTTATGTAAAAAGTTAAACGACGCTTCAATGGCATCATCAGAACTATGCTGGAAGTATTGAAACACCTTTGACCTAATGGCATGGTTACTAAAATCAAACAAAAAAATCTGTTCAATACTTAGCTCTTCGCCATACGATTCAAAAAGGACATATTCAAGCTCCTCTTTACGAAGTTTGTCATTGGCTTTTTTATATTCCTTCCACATTTCAATAATTGTAGGATAATGCAGATCAGCCACTTTTTTTCTATAATCAGTTTCAGGCGCACCATGTGAAAGTTTCCACTCTGAATATCTTTCTATGCCGGCTAAGTATTTAACGAAAGCATTTCTTGTTTCTTTGATAATCCGAGTTTTACCCTTTTTAAAACTTACTATGTTATCCATTCAATTTTCCTGTCATTTTCCCCTTCGTGGGATTATATTTTAGTAGTTATTTAATTTTTAATGAATATAGTACTATATAATATTTTTATAAAAATGTCAATATTATTGACAGGCTTGTTTAACAGTACTACTCTATACTTAGGCATTGTTTCATAGTACTTTTTCTTACAGACGATGTGGCCGACATTGTCATAGATTCAAAATAGCGTGAAGCCGGTAAGATCAACCGGCTTCTATTTTTTATACTCCCCCGCCTTACTTGCATTATCTTGACAGTATCAGCGTATTGAAGTAGAATTGCGATGTGCTTCCTACCAGTAGCACTGACTGTAAGAAAATGGGTCGGTCTCCACTTACTCCAATTGCCTCCGCTTTTTCTGTATTTGGATGTTCGCAACCCGGCCCGTTCATTTTGTTCCTTTTATTCCCCAATAAAAAAACCCCGAAAAATTTCGGGGTTTTATTTTTTTTATACAACTAGTAACTCGCCGGTGAAAACCACTTTGCTTGCCAGCCTTTCATTGAATCGATTTCTTTAGTGTGTTCATCGATTATGGTCTGAGCGAATGCTTTTAGGTCTTCACGATCAGATTTCTCCAATACTATTTTTGCCATTTCAACCAAGTTCTGATTTTGTAAGGTCATCTGAAGTAAAAATTCTTTATCAAACGCCTCCCCTGTTTTTGTTTTAAGCGAATCCATCATTGAGCTCATTGCGCTTTCTACCGACAGATCGGCCTTAACCGCGGGATTGGCGCAAAAATTCTGAGGACTCAAGGTTGACATAAGCGGCTTATACGCTTTTTTAGTCGGATATTCAGAGCTCAGAGCTCCAAAACAAAAACCCAACCAAAATACGATCATTAAAACAAACATCGCAATCATGAGCTTGAAGAGCCAGCATAGCCAACACGAAGAATCACAGCTGCTTTTTTTGGCAACCGGAGCCATTGACTCGGCAACTTTGCTGCGAGGTTTTTTTGAAACAACTTTTTTTGTTTTTGGCATATGAAACTTTTTATGCTAAATAGCGTTTTAATATATGCTATAATTATAACATATACTTGCTCCAAGTAATAGCATTTATTATTAAATTAATCGTATGGCCAAAAAACTTGCGAATGTTGTAAAGGTTATCGGGCTCCTAACAATTCTTGGAGCTGCTGCCGCCAAGCTTGCTCCCCTGCTCAAATCAGCTGATCCAAAGTTGCGAAAAAAATTTGAAAATATAATGAGTCTCTTGGTTGAAATAAAAGAAGAGTTTAGTGACCTTGGCACAATGGCGGTTAAAGAAATTAAGAAGAAACATTAAGAAACTCCAAAAAAGAGCCAACAGGCTCTTTTTTTGTATATTGACAAATATCAATAAATATGTTAGTTTTATCTCAAAAGGAGATGTACCATGAAAACAGATAGCTTAGAAAATCTGACTAAGCAAGGATGGGAATCCACAAGCCAACGCTTTAACGGTTTATTAATTCTAAAGAAAGATAGCCAGCGCATGCTCTTTGACGAACGAACCGGTGAGATAAACACTGAATGGGAAGAAAAAACTGATGAATACCACAAAGCACAGGTCGACGAATTCCACCTCTAACAATCAGATTACATTAAAAGGATATAAGTAGGGATATCCTTTTTTTATTTGGAAACTACAATAATATCCTTGCTTACTTTAATGATTGGTTCATGATGACCGGTAGGATACGAAAGAATTGCTTCATACAAAACATTTTCATCATAACGATAACCCTGTCCCCTTTTTGTACCCGGGTCGTTAGTTATAAATTGTTTTTTTGCTTTGTCATAGCCTCTAATCAAAAGCATATGGCGCTCGGGTCCAGGCGCAGTGAAATAGGGGTTGCCCAATTTCTGACCATTGGCCGGGACTACAACGACATTCCCCTTCCCCAACTCAATTATAATGTCATTTAAACTGACATTCTTTTTGGCAACTACCTTATTAAATTTAAAATACTCTTTATAAATCCATTGAACCGCATCATCAACCGAAATGTCTCGAAATTCTCCATGAGTATTTTGCTCATAATCAGATGCTCCCAAAATCTTTTCCAGAGCGATGGTGCTGTTTAATGATTTGCCCTGCGCCCAGTATACGGCCATTAAGGCGGATGCTTCTTCGCAACCATCTTGTTGCCGTTCATCATCCCAATTTCCAGTAGGCGCTTGAGAAGTAAACGGAACCTTATAATCAATGAATTTAATTTCTTCTTTCTTTATTTCCTTGGTATTAGGCGTTGCTACCGAACTTGTTGTCTTAACTTCATTATGGGACGCAATTTCTTTTTCAGGAGTTTCTAATACAATTTCATCCTCGCTTGACTGAGAAACAATTTCAGTCTTATTTGACCAAACGCTATATGCTATGAGCCCGATGATTATACCAGCGATGACGGTTATTGTTACAGTGGATTTTTTCATATGAACTGTATCATTTATATGATTTAGACGTTATACTAACTATAACGTCTTAAGTATAGGATATATTACACATGATAGTAAATAAATTACAAGTACTAACATTAGTTACTATATGTGTACTGGCGGCAAGCGCCAGTGTCTACGCTATTGTAAAAGAGAAAGATACTTTTCCCGGAATTCCACGGAAAAAAAATCTTGATGTTCCATTCACTACTCAGGCGCCAAAACAAGACTGGCATGAACCATGGCTAAACGCCTGCGAAGAAACGAGCATTATCATGACTGATAACTTTTATAACGATAAAAAAATCAGTACTGACCAAGCCCGACAACAGATTCTATCCGTACTTAAAATAAAAGAACAAAATTTCGGTAAAAGCAAAGATGAGTCGATGGAACGTGTTGCTGAAATTGTTAATTTGGCTCACTTAAATTGGTCGGCTCGAGTTTCTATTGATCCGCTTTTAAACGATATAAAAAAAGAGCTGGCCGAAAATCACCCGGTGATCGCCCCTATTGATCCTCGCTTGTTGAAAAATGCCCCGTATGACGATACTTTGCATTATCACGTTCTAATTATTTCAGGATATGACGATGATAAAAATCAATTTATAGTCCAAGATCCCGGAATAAAGTCCGGGAAAAATGATCGATACGATTATGAGAATTTTTACACGGCGATCAATGATTACCTTCCTAACGCCTCGCCTTCCGGACGTAAAGCCGTTTTATTTACGTCTCCCAACTAATTACGGTGTAATTGTAGGATGTTCGTGACCGAGATTCATTCTATTGCTTAAATATCGCAAATGTTTTTTCTTTAAACCGGAAAACTTAGCACGTTTTAATCCAAGGTGTGAAAGCATATCAGCCGCGTACCGACCGCCCAGAAAATGCGGCAAGATAACGTAATCCACGTCTTTTTTGTAGAGAGCCAATGCATCTTTAATACTGTGAGCGACCATCATTATGGTGGCTTTTTTATTTTGCGAACGAACGCGTTCGGTAATCAAAATATTGGTTTCAAGATGTGGAATGGTAGAAAGCGCCAGCTCTAAATTTTTTAAATCAAAACCGTCAAGCAGATTTATATCGCTCGCATCACCATACTCGGAAGCAACTTGCATATGCGTAAGATCTTTAATCATTTGCGGATTGTAATCAACAACCAAAAACTTTTTCTTTCCAGCCTTAAACATTTCAATAAAATCTTGACCTATTCGATTGCAACCAAACATTAAAATCGGATATTTCTTTTTTACCAATCGTTTTTCCGATATTGTTTTCTTTTCAAAGATACCGAGAATCGGTTCAAGCCAATCAAATAGTTTATCTGAAAACATTATCATATAGGTCGAACAAAATATTGTAATAAGACCTATCAATGTCACCAATGAAAGTATGCGGGCATCAACATGCCCGAGTTTAAGTCCGAGAGCTACTAAGATTAACGAAAATTCACTGATTTGAGCAACGGTTAGCCCTGTTTTAAATGCCGTGCGCTTACGATAGCCATACAATCCCATGATGACCATTAGAATAACCGGATTGCCTATTAAGACAAAAAGCGACAGGACAATGGCCATAGGAACAACTTCCCAAATACCGGTCAAAACCATTTGTGCGCCAAGTAAAATAAAAAAGACTACAATAAAAAAATCACGCAAGGTTGAGAGACGAGCGCTTATTTCGCGATGCGAAGGCATTGCAGCAAGCGATACACCGGCAATAAGTGCACCGGTCTCCAAAGAAAAACCGGTTAGCTTAAAAATTGCTGCGATAATAAAACCCCAACTTAAAGAAAACAAGAAAAGAAGTTCCGGAGAGCTGGAAAAAAAAGAGTTTAATGGTTTTAATATTTTGTGAGCTATGGTCCAAACAATCAAGCTTAACAAAAGTCCTTTGCCGAACATCACAAGAATGGTCAGCCAGGTTGAATCAGGAGATGAAATAATCGGAATAGAAAACAAAAGAATTAAAGCTATAATATCTTGAACCAACAAAAAACCGATAGAAATTCTGCCGGACAAAGATTCAAGCTCTCCTTTATCGGAGAGTAATTTTAAAATAATAATCGTGCTTGAAAACGCCAGGGCAATGCCGACGTACATGGCCACAATCGACGACCATCCAAATACCAAACAAATAAAATAACCGACCGTAGTTGTAAGCACTACTTGAGTAATGCCGGTCACTAATGAAATTTTTCCAAACTCTTTAATTACTTTTGGCGTCAGGTTTAAACCGACTGTAAATAAAAGAATGGCAATCCCAATCTCGCTGAATAAAGAAAAAATTTCAAACGATTGTATAAAATTAAAAACAAAAGGACCGACAATTAAGCCGGTTATGATATGACTGATTATAAGCGGCTGTCGGAGTAAGCGCATTATAATTGCAACAATGACTCCGATAGTAATAACAATGCTCAATTCAAAAAAAAGAGCATAATCGGCGGGAATGGCTTGCAGGAATGAAAGCATGAAAAATCGAGCTCAATTAGTTAGGGCAAGTAATTTTGTGGATCAACCGGAATTCCGTTAAGACGAACTTCGAGGTGAAGATGAGGCCCGGTAGTAAGCGGACCTGCGCCGGGTGTGCCAGGTAAAGCGCCAGAAAGGCCTATAATTTGACCCTGAGTTACGTACTCATCTTCTTTAACGTAAATCTTTGAAACGTGCCCATATACCGTCGCCAGGCCGTCTCCGTGAACAAGCATAATATAGCTATAACCCATGCCGCCGTTTTTAGCACGGCCGACATAACCGGAAGCAGCGGCCTTAATCGGAGTACCTTGAGGAGTCGCGATGTCAACCGCCGGATGTTCAAATACATTTCTAAATGGATACGAAGGATCATGAAAGGTTGCGGTAATACGGTGGCTCGGAACCGGCCAAATAAATCCGTCGTATTTTAATGGCAATTTATTTCCGCCTTGCTGACTTATTTTATTGCGCACCGAACGTTCCAGACTTACAATGTCAGCCGCGGCCGATTGCTGTTCTTTACGAGCCTGATTTAGAAGTTTTTGATATTCAGCTTCTGAGGATCGTGTCTCATCGAGCAAGTAGCTCTTCATGTCTTTTTCTGATGCAAGTTGAACTTGATTTTGCTCAAGTTCTCCGCGCAATGTTCGTAATTTTTCTTTGTTTGTTTCAAGGCTTAGCTTACTTTCATCAAGACCTAACTTAGCGGCTTTTAGATCGGTTAAGCCTTCAGAGATTTTTCCATTGATATCTTCAAGATACTGAACTTGCGTAATATACTCAGTTAAGTAATTGTTTAACAACAAAATTTCAAGTTGCGACTTCTCTCCTTCCTGGCTTAACAACCGAATAGCGGAACTAAGCTGCTCTTTATTTTCATTGATCGCATCATTGTTTTGTGAAATTTCCAAAGCAATCTTTTGAATTTCCAGATTCGTAGTTTCAATGTCAACTTGAACTTGATCCAATTGAACCTGAGCTCCGGCTAATCGCGTGTCAACAATAGCGATTTGATTTTGCAAACTGGCTTTTTCAGCTTGTTTTTTTGCCAAAGCGCGACTATATTCTTCTTGCTTATTTCGCAATGCATCAAGCTGTTTTTTACGGTCTTGAATCGTTTGATTTAATTGATTGATCTCCTTTGATGTGTCCGGAGTTGTAGCGCCATATGCAAAACGAGCGCAAACAACAAGAGCGACTGCTAAAGCCGCTATGGATGAGATTTTTAAAATGGTTTTTGTTTTGGATGTCTGAAACATGGAGATTAATACGCCCCTATTATAGCACATTTTAGACTAGTTTGCCAGTGGCCTGCTTAATTTTATCTAAGGTTTCATCTTTTCCAAGAACCAACGCAATTTCAAAGGGGCCAGGACTTGCTTTACGTCCGCTTAAAGCCACACGCATTGGCCACAAAAAATCACCGAGCTGCTTATTTTCACCGCGCAGCCAGTCAACAATACGTTTTTCTAATTCAACCGCATTCCATTCGCTCTCCCCTATTTGAGAAAGTTTTTCTAAAAGTATTTCTAGATTTGTTCGAATCGTTTCCGGACTATTTTTTTTCCAGATAAGCAGTTCACTATCATATTCCAACTTGTCGTGAAAGAAAAATGATGTTGAATCCTTGAGTTCAGATAAAACTTTGAGTCGTGGTTGCTCTAAAAGCAAAATTGAGGAGAGAAACTCGTCAGTTTGTTTTGCGGCGCTCCCCTGCTCCATATGTTCTTTCATGAACGGTTTGGCTAGCTCAAGTAAATCGGAAATTGATAATTTTTTAATGTAGTGACTGTTATAAAAATCCAATTTTTCTTGATCAAAAATTGCCGGTGAAATACTTATGCCGTTTGAATCAAAAGTTTTCTCCAGTTCGGCTAAGGTAAAAAATTCTTGATCATTTTTAGGATGCCAACCCAATAAAACACAAAAATTTAAAAGCGCTTCCTTAAGATAACCTTTCTCAAGAAAATCTTCGACAAAGACATCACCTTGTCGTTTGGAAAGCTTGCCGCCGTTTTTATTTAAAATTAACGGCAAATGCAAAAACTTTGGAGCCTCCCAATTAAATGATTTATAGAGCAAAATATTTTTAGGCAAGGATGGCAGCCACTCATCACCTCGAGTAACATGCGTAATTGACATTAAATGATCATCAATGACCGAGGCCAATTGATAGGTTGGAAAACCGTCCGACTTTAACAAAACATAGTCATCAATATCCGCCGCATTAAAGCGTATCTCGCCGCGCAATTCATCAGTTACAATAACTTTCCCGTCCAATGGAATTTTATGTCTGATAACAAAACTCTCGCCGTTGGCAATTCTTTGCCTTGCTTCTTCTATCGGGTAGTCTCTGAATCTTCGATCATAGCGAGGCGCTTCTTTACGCGCGGCTTGCTCTTCACGAAGCGCGTCAAGTTCTTCGGCTGTTGCAAAACAATAATAGGCCTCGCCTCGAGCCACGAGATCTTCGGCGTATTTTTTATATAAATCAAGTCGTTCACTTTGAATGTACGGCCCAACGCTTCCTCCGATTCTTGGTCCTTCATCAAAGTTAATATCAAAGCGCGAAAATATCTTGAGTAAATTATCAGCCGCGCCGGCAACTTCACGCTTTTGATCGGTGTCTTCGATGCGTAAAATTACGGATCCTCCCCACTTTTTAGCTAATAAATACGCAAAAAGCGCAGTACGCAAAGTACCAAGATGCATAAAACCGGTTGGAGACGGCGCCATGCGTAAGCGCGGTTTTACCGAAATTGTCATTGTGTTTGACTCTTAAAATAGTTAATTACTTCCTTATCGCCAGTATAGCAGCTTGAACCATCCCAAAACAACGGAACTCCTAATTCATTATCCGGAATCGTGCATTTTTTACCAACAGCTTTTAATAAAGAAACTGCGCCGGCATCCACATCAATTTCTCGACTAATAAAATATAATTTCTGTTTAATATTTTCTTTAGAAATATAGTCGTCAACAATTGCACAATGCGGACAAGTTTTTGAATGAAAATAAAACTTCCCAGTCGGAATTATTGTCTCTGTATTTGAAACTGTGTTGGTCGCGGTGCCGCAAGCCGAAAAAAGCAATACTACGATAAGACAGGTTACAGACAAAATTATTTTTTTCATACGGTTAGGTATAACGGCTGACGCTTGAAATTGTTCCAAGTCCGGCGAGCGCCGCGATAATAGCAGTGCCTCCATAACTAATAAGCGGCAACGGAACACCGGTCATTGGCAAAAAGTTTGTAATACCGCCAATATTTAAAAACGCTTGTCCGGTAATCCAAACCGTAATGCCTACAGTTAAATTGCGACCAAAAGTATCAGGCGCTCGTTTTGAAATTCGCCAAGTTCTCATAGCTAAGAAGCCGAACAAAATGACAACTCCGATACTGCCAATAAGTCCGGTTTCTTCGGCGATGATTGCAAATATAAAGTCATTTTGAACTTCGGGCAAGTATAAAAACTTTTGCCTGCTTTCTCCGAGTCCTCGTCCAAATATCCCTCCGGAACCGATGGCAATTAATGATTGATTAATTTGATAGCAGGAACTTCGTGTATCATGCTCAAGATTCATAAAACACTTGAAGCGATCCAATTTATACGCTTGTCCGGGTAAATTTACCAATATTACCAATCCAAGTATGCCGACGGCCACTAAACCGAGAATATGTTTCACTGATCCGCCGCCAACATAATATACGGCAAACGACGCCGCGGTTAATACTGAAAGCGTCCCCAGGTCAGGTTGCAATAACATTAAAACCGCAACTATGCCGTATATAATAATGAATGAAAAAAATCGTTTGCGTGTTTCAGCGGTTTTTTCAAATAACGCCGCCAAATAAATAAGGAAAGAAAATTTCACTAATTCGGCCGGCTGCACTGAAAAACCAAATAGATTGAGCCAGCTTCGTGAGCCGTTGACTTCCCTGCCCAGCCCCGGAATAAAAACCAAGAGCAATAAAACAATTGAAAGCAATAAAAAAGGCAATGCGAATTTTTTTATAATCTTATAGTCAATTTTTGAAAATATCCAAAACGCAGCAGCGCCGATAATGATGCTAACCAATTGTCGTTTAAAAAAATAATAGGTGTCTTGATAACTATTATAAGCCACAATAGATGAAGCGCTGGCCAGCATAACCAGTCCGAATAAAACCAATATGCCAACTATAACGTACAGCTGAGTATCGGCCTCGAGCCGTTTTGGTGAAAAGCCATCAGATCGTTTGAAAATTGATTTTAAGCGGTCAAACATGTGTTTAGTAAAATCTATCAAGCAAAAAGATGACTAAACCAATGACCGCCGATACGGCTGCGACCACCCAGAAACGCATAACGATTTTGGCTTCCGACCAACCGATTGCTTCAAAATGATGATGAATAGGCGCTGAAAGAAAAACCTTTTTACCGCGTAATTTTTTTGAACTAAGTTGAATAATAACCGAAAGAGATTCAAATACAAAAATAGATCCGATAACCAAAAGAATAAGAGCACTATCAGTAAGCATCGCTATAATCCCGAGTGTTATTCCGAGGCTCATCGACCCAGTATCACCCATATAAAAACGAGCCGGTGTAATGTTAAACCATAAAAATGCTAATAAGGCTCCGGCGATGACGCCGCAAAAAGTTGCTAAATCGTATCGGCCGTTAACAAATGAAATGACCGCGTAGGAAGAAAAGCTTGTAAGCAGAACCCCGCCGGCCAAACCATCAAGTCCGTCTGTTTCATTAACGGAAAACGCCGTACCGACAATTACTACAATAAAGACAATGATATACGCCCAGCCCAAATGAAAATCTCCCAAGAAAGGAATATTAAATGTATCGCGTCCCAATTTAAAATAAAACCACAAAGCGCCGACTGTTGCGATGGCTGTATACATCAGCAATCGATACGACATGGTCAAGCCGCCGCCGCCGCTTGTCCCCTTGCCTCGTACATCAAGCCAATCATCAATTAAACCGACTAAAGCCGAAGCGCCCAAACAGCCAAGCGGCAACCAGGTTTCAGTACGCGACAAGAAGTTAATTTCCTGTAAAAGCGGCCAATCAAAAATTCTTGAAGCGTAAAAAAATACAAAAGCGAATAAAATCGTTGTCAACCAAATTAAAACACCACCCATTGTCGGTGTTCCGCTTTTGGCCGCATGCAATTTAGAAAAAATCGGAGTTGCGCCTGAATTTCTGATTCGTTTACCTAATTTATATTTATATAAAATTGATGTCCATAACGGCGTCCAGGCAATGGCAAAAAGAAATGACAAACTGGACAATAATAATGCGATAACAATTTGAGTTTCCATATTAGCTAAAATTAGCAAGGTAAGAAAAATATAATGCAATTAATGCATAGCAATTACAAAGTAATGCCGCGGCGATTAATACAACAACAGCGACTCGTTCGCGGCGGTACAAAAAATACGAAGCCAATAAGCCGTTTAAGATAATTATTACCAAAGCGACTAGCGGCATAAGATACATTTGGTTGGAGTTCCCAATTAAATCAATGCCAAAGACAACATTGTAATGCAAAACAGCCAGTCCGTCGCCCAGGGCGCGAGCCAATAATATGCTAGCGGCCCACAGGGCGGCATTAATAACAAAAGATGCCAGAAGCAATAAGCGAACAAGCCGATCAACAAACAAAGCACGCAACCAAGTGCGCGCAAAACCAGCGTTTAAATACGCATAGCTTAGAAGTTTAGAAAATCCGAGATTCATACGCTTTTAATGTATCATAGTACGTCTTGCTAACCAAGCGCGCCACGTTTTTGAGCTCATTTTTTGTGCAAAGTTTTCCAAAGCTAAAGCGAATCGCCGATTGCGCTTCTTTTTCAGAAAAACCAAGTGCACGCAAGACATGAGAGGCGGTAATATCGCCTGAAGCACAAGCCGATCCGGTAGAAACCGCGATTCCTCGCTCATCAAGAGCCGCTTGAAAAGCGTCTCCGCTTAGACCCGGAAAAATGACGTTAAGATGACATGGCGAGACAATATCTAGCGAAACGGTGATGCGGGCTTGTGGAATTAATTTTTTTAAATCTCGAACAAATTGTTTTTGTAACGCACTAAGATGTTGTAAGACTTTCTTACGATTTTTAACGGCGAATTTTAAAGCTTCGGCAAAACCGATAATGCTCGGCACGTTTAAACTACCGCTGCGAAGATTTCGTTCCTGATGACCTCCGTGTAATAACGCTTCCAGCGGAGTATCGTGTTTACAGTACAAAAGTCCCGAGCCCTTGGGACCGTATATTTTATGAGCCGATAAGCTCATCAAATCAATATTTAAATTTCGAACATTGCAATCAAGTACATTGGGAGCCTGCGTTGCATCGCAATGAAAATAGACTGAGCCGGGTTTTGGACCGCGCGATCGCGGTGAGCTGTTAAGCCAGCTCTGATACTGCTGTTCGTTGTATTTACGAATGGCGCGACCGAGCTTACTGATATTCTGAATTGTTCCGGTTTCGCTATTCACCAATCCGATGCTTACCAAAAAAACATTTTTATTAAGCAATTGCTGTAATGACTTTACCGAGATCAAGCCGTTAGCGTCAACCGGTAAATAGTTGATTGTATAGCCGGCTTTTTTTAAAATATGCAATGGCTCACGGACCGAGTCGTGCTCGATAGGACTGACCAGTATCTCTTTACGCCTATCTCCTTTGTCTTTCAAGGCTGAACTTAAACCCTTTATGGCGAGATTATTTGATTCGGTTGCACCTGAGCTGAAAATAATTTCGTTTCCCTTTGCCCCCAAAAGATCGGCGATTGCATAACGCGCGTCATCAACCGCTTTCAAAGCTGATTGACCTACGGAGTGGACCGACGCCGGGTTGGCAAAGTCATGAGAAAAATACGGCAGCATTTTTTTTAAAACCGCCGGATCCAAAGGAGTTGTCGCTGCGTAGTCTAAATAAATTCGTTTCATTTATTTGATAGTTAGCTTGGTGCCCACAGGCGTCCAATCATATACAATTTTGGCAGCGTCGACACCAAGTCGAATGCAGCCATGTGAAACCGGAATTCCTAAATGTTTGGCACCTTCCTTATAACCGTTCGGCCATTCAGGCAGTTCATGAATCCCCGCTCGCGTTCCGGAGATCCCCATCCAATACGGCATCCATAGTCCGTACATCTTTGACCATGCCCTGACCGCTTTGTTGGCGATAGTAAAGGTTCCTTTAGGCGTCGGCATTGAAGACTTTCCGGTTGAAACCGTGTGCGTGCGAATTGTAATACCGTTAAGTTGTTGGTAAAGCTCCTGTTTTTTAGTATCCACAAGCAACGTTTTTGTTAAAAGTTTTGGTTCAGCAGAGAGCGGATCAAATCCGTTGGCAATTTCTAATCCGTCGACAAAACCGTCGCCGTCAGTATCGGGCAAATTAGGGTTTGTTTTAAATTGAATTTCTTGAGCATCAATTAAACCGTCCTTATCAGAATCAAGAGGCGCCGCCTGCATCATAGACGGCAGGCAGCAAAAAAATATAATAGCGATAATTAGCAGTTTTTTCATATTACTATAAGTATATCAGAGTTTTGGATAAAAAAAAGCGGGTTCCGTTGATATGGATCCCGCTAAACATTCTTATAATGAAATATTTGTTTTAATTAAAATGTGCACCTTTTTGAGCTGCAGTAAATATTTTACTCAAAAAATGAGTAATCAGGGCAGCGCCCGCAATAAAGAGCAAATAAAAATGCAAATTAAATATATATGCAAGTACTAAAAGTAACACTGATAGTAATGTGATAATTATTATTTTGTTCATTTTTCTCTTTCTTTAAATTATGTTTAGTTTTTATAATATTTACCCAGATTGAGATATAAACGATGATCATTTAAAACAATAAAATCAAACATGAGAAAATATTTCTTAAACGTAGAAATGCATTGCCCAATATAGCCAATGGCTTCATTTGCATCATTTAACTTTTTCTGACATTCAAGAATATCATCCATTGTATGAAGTTTAGGTGTTAAGTCTGTTACACGATCAATAGGTCCATTTTGTTCATAATCAGAATCTGATATTAAGGCTTCTTCAATAAAACATTCTTTATCATGAAATGAATCGAATTTATCCTGAATCTTGTTTTTATATTCACACAATTCATCGAAAAATCGTGCGCTTGCCTGGAGTAAACAAGTAAGTGCATTTTGCACGTCTGTTTTGTCATACTGAAGTGTATTTAAAGGATACTCCGCATTATTATATATAAAATTACCACATGCGCTAGTAATGCCGATAAATAAAGCTTTATATCTGAACGTGAACAGTGTTTTAGCATAAGGCAGATAATCATAAACCTCTTCATTAGAAAGAGTTGCAAAATCAGGAAATAGCAAATTATTAAGTTCTCTACGATTATTTATATCATCAAACTTTGTGCCAATTCGTTCTTTTACATCAAGAATTTTTATAATGTTTTCTTCTGTAAACATTTATATTTCTCCTTTCCCTTCTTTTCGGGAATTTTATGGATTGTTAAATAACTGCTTTTTATCCTAAAATAGGATTATATAATATATCATTATTTTCTATTTCTGTCAATAATTACCCTATTTAATGCCTTATTTTAGCTAAAAGTATATCAGAGTTTATCATAAAAAAAGCGACCTCCCTATAAATTATATAGGTTAGCCGCTTTAAAGTACTAACGGAGAGTAATATCTCCTTTTTTCGTTGCATACAAGAGAACAAAGAAACCGCTTGATAACAATATGCCTGCAATAATACAAACAAAGCCTAATGGTCTGTAAGATTCACCATATACCATCAATGTACCGGAAATTAATGCTGCAATACCAAATACAGCAAAAAGAGTCATTTCGAACCTTGAGGTGCTGGGAATATTTTGCAATTTTTGATTTTTGTTATTTTTCATCTACCTATCTTTCTCAAAAAATTATTTATAATTAATTTTTATTTATAATATTTACCTAAATTAATATAAGCTCTATGCCCATCAAGTACATCAAAATTACATTCCTGAAATTTTTCCCGCATTGATTTATTAACCGAGGATATAAAATTCACGATCCTCTCGGCTATTTTAAGATCTTTCCTTATTCTAATGGCAGCTCCAAAAGTAAGCTCAGTAGTGCCGTGATAACTCGACGTAAATTCTTCTAAATTGTTAATCTGTTCCCATTTTAATTTACACTCATCTTTATAACGGCAAGCTTTTTCAAATACATGCGCTGCATCAATAAGAAAGACGTTAACTGCGACTTGCAACTCCTCACTGGTAAATTGTGGATGTGATTGCTTTGACGCCCTGCATTGATAAAGTGTTGTGACAATATCAAATGCTCCCTTTATATCTTCTTCACTCATCCCCTGTTTTTCAAAACAACGTGCACTGTATAAGCTAGCAGCGTCGCTTCTTTTTTTTGCGAATGGACTTAAGAGTTCTAAATGCTTACGACGTATTTGCTTTTCTCTAAGCTCAACATTAGTTTGAATAGGTAGGTTCGCCAAATCTTCTTCGGTTTTAAGAATAAATCTTATTTCGTTTATTGTGAACATGGTTCTTTCTCCTTCCCTTCTTTTCGGGATTGTTATGGATTTTTAAATAACTGCTTATATATCCTAAAATAGGATTATATAATATATCATTATTCTTTAATTATGTCAATAAATATGCTCATTAATGCCCTATTTTAGTTAAAAATTTTTAATAAACTATCAACACTTCATGCACATTTTATCCAATTGCTTTAATGCGCTGTCCCCTGTACTATATATAAGTATTTATGCCCTCCACTAAAGACGAACTAAAAAAGCTGCCGCCGCAGAATCTAGAAGCTGAGAATTTCATTCTCGGTGCTCTTTTGATTGACCCGAATGTCATTATTAAGATTGGCGATACAGTCAATCCGGAAGATTTTTATAAAGACGCGCACGGTCAGATTTACGCAGCCATGCGCGAACTCTACAGCAAGCGCGAACCGATCGACATCTTAAGTTTAACTTCAAAGCTTGAAGAAAAAGGAACACTCGAATCAGTTGGCGGTCGCGCCTATATCGCCAATCTTGCTAATTCAGTTGGCACGGCAACAAACGTAAGCTATTATGCGGAATTAGTGCAGCGCAAAGCAACCTTACGACGTTTAATCGCAGCTGCTTCAGAAATCAGCGAAATGGGTTATGACGAAAACGAAGAAATCGACAAATTACTCGATGATGCCGAACGCAAGCTTTTTAATGTCTCGCAAAAGTTTTTAAAACAAGCGTTCCAACCGATCGATACTTTGCTCAGTCAAGCCTTTGATCGTATTGATGAATTGCATAAACAATCAGGAAAACTTCGCGGTCTGGCAACCGGTTTTAACGATCTTGACAATCTATTGGCCGGATTACAAAAGTCAGACTTAATTATTTTAGCCGCTCGTCCTTCAGTTGGTAAAACATCTTTTGCTTTGGATATTGCGCGCCAAGTCGGTGTTCTAAACAAAGCCGCCGTTGGTATCTTTTCATTGGAAATGAGCAAAGAGCAGCTGGTCGATCGTATGCTCTGCGCCGAAGCCGGCGTATCGCTCTGGAAAATGCGCACCGGCAAACTTTCTGACAAACAAGAAACTGATGACTTTTCACGTATTGGCCAAGCAATGGGAATCCTTGCCGAAACGCCTATTTTTATCGACGACTCGCCGAGTGCTAATATCATGGAAATCAGAACCAAGGCTCGTCGCTTGCAAATGGAACATAAATTGGAATTACTTGTCATCGACTACTTGCAGCTTATGGAGGGACGTAGTCGTAATGGTGATAACCGCGTACAAGAAGTTGCTGAAATTACACGTTCACTCAAGGGAATTGCACGCGAACTTAATATTCCGGTTTTAGCACTTTCGCAGTTATCACGTGCAGTCGAACAAACGAAGCCGGCTATTCCCCGTCTTGCTCACTTGCGCGAATCCGGTTCCATTGAGCAAGACGCTGACGTTGTTATGTTTATTTATCGTAAAGCGGCTGACCGCGGATATGACATTGAAGAACTTTCTGAAGCTGAAAAGCACACCGCTCAAGTCTTTATTGCTAAACATCGTAACGGTCCGGTCGGCAAAGTAAACTTGTATTTTGATGAAGAAACAGTTAGTTTTAAAAATCTTGCCAAGGGTGAATACGATCTCCCTGACGAGGAACCAGAGTTTTAATAATTAATATATTTGTATGTTTGAAAAACTTAAACAAATCAAAGATTTACGTTCACAAGCCAAAACAATGCAAAATGCATTGTCGGGCGAATCAGTCACCGTTGATCGCAACGGCGTGTCAATTACCATTAACGGCAACCTTGAAATTACAGCCCTAACGATTGCCGACAGTCTCAACCCTTCTCAGTCAGCCTCTTTAATCAAGGAGTTATTGAATGACGCTGTTAAAAAGGTCCAAAAGATTATTGCCCAAAAAATGCAAGACATGGGCGGATTAAAAAACTTTGGTTTATAAGATGCGTCTACCTTCCCCTCTTGAACGTTTAATTTCATTATTCTCAAAATTACCGTCAGTCGGTCCTAAAACTGCTGAACGTTATGTTTTTTATTTGTTAAAACAATCTCCAAAACTTTTAGAAGACATGTCAGCGGCGCTGCACGATTTGCCGGGAAAGGTTACCAAATGTTCATTGTGCAACGGTTTGGCGGAAAAAGATCCCTGTTCAATTTGCAACAGCCATGATCGAGATACAAGCATCTTGGCTATTGTCGCGGATGAACGCGATTTATTTGTTATTGAAGACACTGATATTTATAACGGCTTATATTTTGTCTTGGGCGGAACTATCAACTCAATCGAACAAATCGGTCCGGATGATATTAACATAAAAGGACTGGTTGAACGCATTAAACAATTAAAACCAAAAGAAATAATTCTCGCGCTTAACCCAACACTTGAGGGAGAAACCACCTCACTTTATCTTGCAAAACTTATAAAACCTTCCGGCATTAAAGTGAGCCGATTGGCAAAAGGCCTGCAAAGCGGCGCCAATATCGAATACGCCGACGGGCTGACTATCGGTAACGCTCTCAAATTTAGAAATGAAGTATAAAAAACACCGCTGTAAGAAGCGGCGTTTTTAAAATCTATTCGTCTTTCGAAAGATCGCATAGTGCCAAATATGATTTGGCAAAAAGTTGATCATAATTAATTGTTGTTGAATTGTATAAAAAACAACTTAACGTGATCCATTCGGGCTTATTTTGATTGGTTTGTTTGTTATATTGAACCGTACAGGTATCAAGACGGTATTCATTTCCAAAATACACATTCATCGTAAGTGAATAACCGTCAGCACTTTTATCAAAATAAATCATTTTTAATAATTCGTTTCGTATTAAATCAATATCAATTTCAACATCATCAGAACAAATAATGTGAATATTATTGACTGAAATTTCCGCCTTAGAATATTCAACTTTTTTTAGTTGATACGCCATGCGACATTCTCCTGGCTCATTGAGCCAGGTACTAATAGCCGCAACAAACATAACAGCAACAAAAACCATAAGTACTAATGTTCCAATTAATTTTGTTGTTTTCAATGTACAAAGCTCCTTTCCGTTTACTTCCATTTAATTCCTATCTCGGCCTAAAGTCAAGGCATTGACAAAATACTAAGATTTTATATGATTGCAGTAAATAACAGATCATTTACAAAAGGAGATTATAATGATTATTAATCAAAGCGCTATCAACGCAAGTCTAGCATCGGCTAAAGAAATTTTCGGGCCCGAACGTTTTATTAGCGCCGAAGAAACCTGGCAAAAGCTAAATATTCCCCTCATAAGTTCAATGACCGCAGAAAGTTATGTCGACGCGTTTAATCGTTTACGACTCCCCTTCACAGAAAAGGAACTTTTTGATCGAAAAGATTATGCATATTTTATTCCGGTGCACAAATTTTCACTTATTGATTTACAACGTCTGCTGCACCATGACCACAGTATTGCCATTGAATATAAAAATGATGACATACGCGAGCAGCTCGCCCGCGTCGAGCCGGCACAGATCAGTTGGAAAATCGTTGATGAAGACTGTGGCTTAACAAAAAAAATAAAAACAGTTAAGCCGAAGTTCACAACTTTATTACAAGCCGCCTTAATTATTTTTAAAGCGCGCGAGAAAAATATACTGGCAAAAGGCAGCTTATGCAAAGATTCAATAAAATTTGGATTTGGAAAGAAGTTCCATCCCTTTGTTCGAGCAGCCATGCAAAACTCGATCTATGAAGTTAACTCATTTTTAAATATGAGTAATATACTTGACCCTAAATTTGTACTTTCAATAGACTGAAATTAAAAAAAGACGTTATTCCTTACGAATAACGTCTTTTTAAAACTATTAAGCGATTTTTGAAATCTCCACTTTAGTTTTGATTTGGCGATGTCCGACATTTCGGCGGTAGCGAGTTTTGTTCTTAAACTTAACAACGCTCACCTTATCTGTTTTGGCTGTAGAAATTACTTTAGCCTGAACCTTTTCGCCTAATGACGGGGCGCCTAAATCAATAGTTCCGCTATCATCAAAGGTCATAAGTGTTTCAAAAGAAACCACTTCTCCGTCCTTTGCTTCAAGCTTTTCAATTGAAACAATATCCTTTTCTTTGACAGCGTACTGTTTTCCGCCGGTCTTGATTACTGCAAATTTCATAGTTTTTATTCAATAACAATGTGCTTAGCTTATCGAAGTTTAGCCCGTTTGTCAAGCCAACCAAAAGCAACGATGAATAAAGCCATTAAACAGCCAAGGGCCACGAGACTTAGAAACTTGCCCCGGCTTTGTAAAAAAAGAGCGCTCATGCCGAATAAAATAGAAACGGCACTAAATATAAGAACCGTAAGACGCGGGCTGATTCCGGCATCGACTAATCTAAAATGCAAATGCTTACGATCCGGGCTTTTAAAAGGATTTTTACCGTCTATCAAGCGTCGAATAATGGTCCAGGCAACATCTAAAATCGGTACGCCCATAATTAATAAGGCAATTGCAATTTTACCTCCAGAAATTATTGATAATACTCCTAAAACAAAACCAATTAATAAAGAGCCGGATTCTCCTAAAAATAATTTCGCCGGTGCCCAGTTAAGCATTAAGAAGCCAAGACAAGCTGCGGCAAACATCAACGCCGCAAAAGCAATGTCCGGCTGATACCAGCGGGTTGTCATTGTAAATAAAAATATAATAATTCCACCAATCAATCCGATTGAACTGACAAGACCATCAACTCCATCCAATAGCTTTGTCGTATACATCATTCCTAAAATCCAAATCATCGTAAAAGCCGGCATCATCCAGGCGCTTAAATATAAAAGTCCGCCCGAAGGATTCGTGATTTTTGCAATTCCCACTCCCCCGATGACCACTGCAACAACAGCGGCAATTGCAAAACAAAACTGATGAAATGCGGATAATTTTTTTATATCATCAATCACGCCGCCGATAACAATAATGGTCGCGCCGACCAACACACCAAGCCAATGATGCGCTTCAAGGTCTCCGGATAGAATCAAAGCGCGACCGGCATATAAGGCGATGAGCAAACTGATAAATATTCCCACGCCGCCAAGCAACGCAACGGGGCGCTTATGGAATTTTCGACTTTCATCCGGCGTATCAACAATACCCCTGGACTCGGCGTATTCTTTTACAACACGACTCAAGAGCCATGATAAAAAAAAGGTACCGACGAAAAAAATTATATAGTACATACTAGATTGCTTGCGCTTTTTCAACGTTGATTACTAGGTCATCATTCATCGTAATCGTATCGCGGCGAGCGACGGCGCCTTCCAAAATTTTCGTAGCAATGGCGTCTTCAACTCTTTCCTGAAGCAAACGACGCAGTGGACGGGCGCCGAATTCCGGCTCAAAACCCAGTTCTGCCAATTTCTGAACGGCTCCGTCGGAAATTGAAAAACCGTAGCCCTTGGCGTCCAGCATCTTAGCAATTTTCTTAAGCATAAGCTTGGTGATAGAAATGACGGCTTCTTGATCCAGCGGCTTAAAGATAATAACCCCGTCAAAACGGTTAATTAATTCGGGGCGCATCGCTTTTACCAATTCCTTTTCAACCAGTTCCTCTTTGATAATATCCATTGATTTGCCGGCTCTGACATTTTCTTGGATCAAAGCCGAACCGACGTTTGAAGTCGCGATTAAAATCGAGCTCGTAAAATCAATCGTTCTCCCCTGTCCGTCGGTCAAGCGTCCGTCATCCATAACCTGCAAGAACAAGTTCAAAATATCAGGATGAGCTTTTTCAATTTCATCAAGTAAAATCAAAGCAAATGGCATTTTACGAACTGCTTCCGTCAAATAGCCTTGAACACCTTCCGGTGAACCAATCATCTTTACAACGCTGTCCGCCTGCTGATATTCCGACATATCGATACGAATCATATAATCCTCGCGCCCAAAGTAAGTTTCGGCAACGGTTTTTGCCAATTCAGTTTTACCGACACCGGTCGGTCCCAAAAACAAAAAGTTGGCAATCGGCCGTTTGCCTTCGCGTAACTCAACACGCGCACGACGCAATGATGCCGCAACCATTTGCACGGCTTCTTCTTGACCAATCATTCGTTCATGAATTTTTTCTTCAAGACCAAGTAAATTCTTGCTTTCATCCTGAGTTAACTTAGTTACCGGAATTTTTGTAATCTCGGTAATTACTTGAGCGATTGCCTCTTGGTCTACCGTTTTATTTTCCCGTCGCGACACCTTAACCGCAACAGACTCAAGAACTTCGATTGCTTTAGACGGCAAATACTTATCGTGAATATAGCGATCGGTCAGAGAAACAACTTCGGCTAAAGCGTGATATGAAAAATAAACGTGATATTTGGATTCCATATAACCGATCTTTGACTCAATCATCAAAATCGCGCGATTTAGATCCGGTTCAGCAACTTCCACCTTAGCCATCGTTGACCCCAGTGTCGACTTTTCAATATATTTTGAATAATGTTCATTGGTTGCCGAGCTTAAACAATAAATAGATCCTCGACTAATGGCATCTGACAAAACTGAAGCCAAATCAAGACTTTCTTCTCCGCCGGAACTGATACCCATAATTTTCTCCAAGTCCTTCATATACAAAATAATATTACCGGCACGCGCCACTTCGTTAATGACAGTTAAGAGTCGTTCTTGAGCCTGGGCGGCATTGGAGCCTCCAATTAAGCGCGAAACATCAACTTCAAGCAAGCGCTTATCCTGAAAAGCCTTTGGAACATTTTCCAAAACCATTAAGCGCGCAATTCCCCCAATAACGCTTTCTTTGCCGACCCCCTCAGGACCGACCAAGATAATGCCGTTTCGACCGCTTTCAATCGAATCAAATACCTGTCTGATTTCAGCGTCGCGTGCAACGCAGATATCAACGCGACCCCACTTAGCGGCCAAAGTCCAATCAATTGAAAAACTGTTTAATAATGGAGTGGCTACGGCCGTATAGGCTCTGTCCATATTCGACGATGGCTTAAAACGAGCCATTCGCTTGTACAAATGATACTGTTCGTAAATCTGATTGTTAACTCGGAACCAGGCAACGGCGTTCGCCAACTTAGTGCGATCAATTTCAAGTTCATACAACAATTCTTGCAATTGCTCATCTCGATCAAAAGCGGGCACAATCAAGTCGATTGCTCGTACTTTTTCCTGCGCCGCGTCCCAAGCAATGGTATATGCTTCAATACAAGCTTCTTTACTGGCGGAATTAAAAATTGGATCGCCGCCGTCGCGAGCTTGATTGTTTAAAAGATGCTCAATCCCGTGTACTAATTTTTTGTCATCAACTGTCAAACGAGAAAAGACTGCTCCAACCTCGGGGCTGGTCATTAATAACGCCGCGAAAATATGCAATGGCGTAACAAAAGAAGATTCAAACTTTTGTGCTGTTTCATATGCATGCTCAATTGATTTTTCCGAAGCTTCATCAAAACCATCAAAAGCATTGATATGTTTTGATCGTCGTTTCTTCAGTTCACCCCAATCGAGAGCGGCCTCCGGAAGAACCTCGGTGCTTCGATAAACAGGCGGTTTTATCTTGTGGTCATTGTGACGTTCACGCGTTACCCGGTACAACACAAACATTCCCGGAATCAAGCTGAACCAAAATACGAACAAAAGCCAATGACGCTCTTTATAAAAAGCTAGCTTACGTAAAGAACTCGGGCTAAGGTTCATTATGGCATTCACTATTTCTCCGTGTTGATACAGCCAAAAGCCCAGAGAAACAATTCCAAGCATTAACGCAATATAACAAACAATATTTATTGCCGATTCAACCGACTTTTTTACCGCTTTCATTCGTATAAGGGCGGACGAAAGAAGCAAATTAAAAAATACAAACTGATTGTTATGAAAAGCACCGATTCCCATTCCGGCGCAATTTGAACAAACGGATGTTTTTAAGCGTCCGGTGCCGTTGCAGGTCGGGCAAAGTGTCAACGGTAAGGTTTGTTCTTGTTGAGACTGAGACATGAAATTATACAATTCCTAATTGACGAAAAAGTTCAAAAATAATAAAGACCGGCGCCACCAACCAAATTGCCAGAGCGGACAGCGCAAAGACACACCAAAAGACCATCATGATACTGCGAACAGCAATTTGAATAAGACGAACGAAAAAACTGATTAACTTGCCGGCAATATCACGCTGCCCAAACATTGGGGTAAAGAGATTTTTTAACCAAACTAAAAGTCCGGTGCTTTGCAAGCGTCGTTGTAAAAAGTGTCCAACCCATTTAATAACTGCCCACAAACCTTGCGAGTACCACCAAATCGGGAAATATAAAATATCCCAAAGGAATTGGACTAAGATTTTGCCTGAATCGGCCAGCGCGGTATTTAAAGTCATAGTATGGCTTAATTATACAATCTTTCCTTAAATCTTACCAATAAAAAAAGCCGTCTAAGGTGACGGCTGTTAATGTAAGAACTTTATTTTTTCCCCGAAACAAGAAAGTAATCCCTGCTTCCGTCGTAATCTTGCGTGAACAATTGCCGAGAATAGATATTTCTAAATCCGGCTAAGCTTAAAAATTCTTCACAAATTTTACTTGAAAAAGGGCGATGGGTAGCTTGTGAATATTCACGGGTCGGATTTTCAATAAATATAATTGATCCGCCTGGCTTTAATATTTTAATAAAGCCGTCACAAACTTTTTTTACATCCAGAAGATACTTGAATCCAAAACAAATTGTTATATAATCAAAGCAGTTTTCAGAGAATTCATTAAAATCTCCATTATTAAGATCAAATAATACCCGAGTTCTTTGCGGGTACGGATAACGCTTTAAAGCTTCAGCGGCAAAATCAAGCGCTATCACAGAATAATTGGGCTTTTCATACAGATATGATTCATATCCGCACATTGCTTCAAGAATCAGGCCACTGCATAAATTAGAAAGAATTTGCCTCAGCTCGTCGCCATTAGGCCCTGCTAAATTCGGCATCTTTAAGGCTACTCTGTTCCAGAACGCCGGATTGTCTTTTTCTTCAGCGCTAGGCAACTTAAAGCCGCGAAGACGTTCAATAATATTTTCAATTTCTTCATCTGAAAACTTTTCGGATTTTTGGTAAAACCCAAAAAGCTTATTAGATAATTCTTCTGCTTCATCGTAGTGAGCTCGTCTAACTTTATAAGAACTTGAAACGAGCCAAGGATATTTTGCCTTCCATTCTGGGAGCGGAGGCAAAATAACTGGCATTTCATCATCTATCGGTAGTCTTTCTTCTTGGTCGCAAATAAGTGTCGGCATTCCGCCTCCTTTCATTTTTATTCAGTAAAAACTTTTAAAATAATTTCTGCATCAATCACATAATCAGGCGCTTTACGAAATTCAGGTTTAATTCCGCCCATCTCAAGATTACCACCCACCGGGTGTCCTTGAAGAATTTTGTCCGGAAATGATAGTTCACCGTTTAGTTCAGTGCCAATTAGCTGAGGATCACGTAAGATTTTCTTGGCTTTTTCTTTAAGAAGCCCAGTAATGTAATCATTTTCTGTTATAAATTTCCCCTGCAGATCTAAAAATCCCATAGTTTCCATTTCTTCCATCACTGCTTCTCCAATAATATTTATTATGCGCTGCCGGGTAGTTAGTTGAATTGGTTTTTTTCCTTCTTTTTTTATAAGCTTTGTTTCGGTGAATTCTTCGGGCATTTTGCTCTGTACCATTTTTTTTCTCCTTATTTTTAAACAACAATTTTTCTTATTTTTACAATATTATATCTATAATGTCAAGGATAATAAAAACCCGCTATTTTTTAGCGGGTCTTTATTAAAAAGATCAATTTTGTTATTTAACAAGTATCATTTTTTTGGTTGAAGTGAAATCTCCAGCTCTTAGTTTATAAAAATAAACACCGCTCGAAAGATTGCTTCCATCAAAACTAACTTCATACTTCCCGGCTTCTTCCACGCCTTCAAACAATTGCTGTATTTCTTTGCCGGTGATGTCATATATTGTTATATAAACATCTGATTTTTTTGGCAAAGAAAAACTGATTATTGTTGAAGGATTAAATGGATTAGGATAATTTTGGCTGAGAAAAAATTTAAAAGGCACCATTTCATTTTCTTTTTCAATACTTTGAATACTTTCAGTTAGCTTATAAACACCCTCGAGACCCCGTATATACCAAGCATTGAGAGTATGTAAAATGCTTTTTGCTGAATCAGAAAACGGAAATGTAGATGTCCCCCAACTCTCGCCCCCATTATTGGTATAAAGAACGACTCCATTCAATCCACGATTCCCTATAACATAGCCTCTGTTTTCATCCTTAAAACTTATATCACAAAATACTAATGATTGGTCTTCATATTTAGAATACCAATTCATTCCTCCGTCATATGTTTTCAAAATATGAGAGCCGCACACTAATAATCCACTATCTTCAGAAAAGAAATGAAACTTACTTTGACCATTATTTTTGTTAGCATGCGTTGACAACGTGGACCAATTATAACCACCATTTGTAGTCTTTATTAATGCATCGCTATCAATAGTTACGTGAACAAGTCCAAGACCAATATTATTATCAAGGAATTGGCTATCAAACATGTTCCAAGGATTTGGACGACGACTCCAATCATATCCTCCGTTTGTAGTTATATAAGAATCAAATCTTGTTCCTACAAAAGCGAATTGTGAATTCTGAATCGAAATAGTTTGAGCGCTTGCAAGGAACCACCACTGAAATCCATACCCTGCCACACTATCCCATGTAATACCCTGATTAGTAGTTCGCATTACCTGAACGATTGCCCCAGGTCCATGAATAATAATTCCCGTCTCTCCCATAACTCCAATGAGTGTGGGTGCTAATATTGGTTTTGATTGAACCCATGTAAGACCGGCATCGCTTGTCCTGAATAATCTAAAATTTTCATACACACCATAAACACATAAAACACCGACTTGGCTGTTAAAAAATTTGAGATCTCCTAAATTTTGATACTCATTTTTTGAAAATACCTTTTCCCAGTTGCTTGTTTGACTGTAAGTATTCAAGGAAATACCTAGTAACAGCAGTAATATCGTATAACCAAGTTCCTTCATCTTATGATCCTCTCTCTATTTTATTCAATTATTTGTTAATATTTTTTTAAATTACTATATTATTTTTAACACATTTTATAATTTTTGTCAATATCCTTGACATATTCCCGCCCCTACTGGTATTATATTGAGTATCTAATGGCCCGCCAGGGCTGTTTTTAAAACCTTTTATTATGGATAAGCTATTCAACTATATCAAAGGGGCGATCGCGGAAATGCGCAAAGTCTCTTGGCCAACAAAAAAGGAAACTTATAATTACACCGTTTTAGTAATCGGTGTGAGCTTGGCTATGGCTGCTTTTCTAGGCGGTCTTGATTATTTATTTAATCTAGGAATAGAAAAAATAATCGTACGTTAAACCTATGGCAAAACAAACATTAAACCAAGGTCGTCGCTGGTATGTCATCCATACCTACTCGGGATACGAGGAAAACGTCGCCGAAAATTTGCAACAACGCGTTGAATCAATGGATATGGAAGATAAAGTTTTTAATATCTTGATTCCAAAAGAAAAGAAAATTAAAATCCATAACGGAAAACGCAAAGTTGTTGAAGAAAAAATCTTTCCCGGATATATTTTAGTTGAAATGATTGTTACGGATGATTCTTGGTACGCAGTACGAAACACTCCTAATGTCACTGGATTTATCGGAACCGGCAACACGCCGACTCCGGTATCTGATGAAGAAGTTAAAGACTTGCAGAAGCGCATGGGCGTTGAAGAGCCGAAGTTTCAAATCGATGTTTCAGAAGGCTCCCCTGTTCGCATTGTTGATGGTCCGTTTAAGAATCTGGAAGGCAAGGTCATTGAAGTTGATGAAGGCAAAGGAAAAATCAAGGTGCTTCTTTCCATGTTCGGCCGTGAAACGCCGGTGGAACTTGATTTCCTTCAGATTAAAAAGATTTAATTCCATATATGGCTAAAAAAATATTAACAGTTATCAAGTTGCAGGTCCGCGGTGGGCAGGCAAACCCGGCCCCTCCAATCGGTCCGGCTTTGGGTCAGCACGGTTTGAATATTTCTGAATTCTGCCAGCGCTTTAACGAAGCGACTAAGGATAAGATGGGTGAAGTCGTTCCGGTAGAAATTACCGTCTACGCCGATCGCAGCTACAGCTTTATCATGAAAACTCCGCCAGCCGCGGAATTGATTAAGAAGTTCGCCAAGATTGAAAAAGGTTCGGGTAAACCATTGACGCATAAAGTTGGCTCAATTACCCAATCGCAGTTAGAAGAAATTGCTAAAGCAAAAATGCCTGATCTTAATGCACGCGACATCGACGCCGCGGCTAAGATTATCGCCGGTACGGCTCGTCAGATGGGCGTTGAAATTAAAAAAGGATAAAATGTAAGCGCACATAATTATGTGCGCTTACAAGACTTACTAACTAACTTGTGGAAGTCTGCCCAGTGCGGACGCTATACCACGAAACAATATGACAAAAAAAGACACTAAGAAAACTACTTCAAAGGTAGTTGCAAAGAAGAAGAAAGCATTTGACTATGATCGCAGCAAAAGCTACTTGGCTGTTGAAGCGATTGATTTGGTAAAGAAATTTGCTAAAACAAAGTTTGACTCTTCAGTTGAGGTTCACTTCCGCTTAGGCATTGATACTAAAAAGGGCGATCAACAAATCCGTTCAGCAATTTCCTTGCCGCACGGAACCGGTAAAACCGTAAAGATTGCCGCCTTTGTCTTGCCAGAAAATGAAGCTAAGGCTAAAGCAGCCGGCGCTGACATTGTCGGTGGTGAAGATTTAATCGCCGAAATTAAGAAAAGTGAAAAGACAGACTTTGCTGTCGCCGTTGCTGAACCGGCCTTAATGAAGAACCTCGGTTCAATTGCCAAAATTTTAGGAACTCGCGGCCTGATGCCATCCCCTAAAAACGAAACTGTTACCGTTGACCCGGCTAAAACGATTGCTGAATTAAAAAAAGGTAAAATCAGCTTTAAGAATGATGATACAGCCAATGTTCACGTTGCCATCGGTAAAGTATCTTTTGATGCTGAGAAATTAGTTGAAAATTTTGAAGCGGTAGTTACTGCTATTAAAAAAGCAAAGCCATCAAGCTCAAAAGGAACTTATCTTAAGAGTGTTACTGTCTGCTCGACCATGGGTCCGGGCATCAAAGTTTCAGCTTAAATTTAAATATAAGAAAAGAGCTCCATTCGGGGCTCTTTTTTGTTTGATTAAAATTGTTTTAATGTGTAAAGAAATATATACGTATCGATCCTTGCAGCTTAAAAAAAGATATAATTGCCGGAATAATAATACGTAGAAAAATTCCAAATTCAATATACCGCTCAATAAAGATAAGTGACACAAAAACCATAATCAACGTGCTTCCAAACGCCCATCCATTTTTATATTTTGAAAAAATTTCTTCTGTAATTTCCTTTAGTTTCTTTTGATCTTCAGGCAGGCTGGTAATTTCAGTCAAGCCTGATTTTTTCATGACCTTATTTTCACTGATAATCATTACAAGAATAAAAACAAAGGGTATAAATGAAAAAACAGGGTCAATGCTTAATGAAAGCAAAATGGCTATAACCGTTAAAACAAACGTAATTATCCAGAAGCCTTTAATTATAAATAAATTAAAAGGTTCTTTGTAGCTCGTCTCAACATGATGAGATACTAAATTTGGATTCATTTTTCCTCCCAATTTTTATGAAATGAACTTTTTCACATAATACGTATTTTCTAATTCTTTGTCAATTTATTATCCTTTGACTAAATACCCGCTAACCGCTACATTTACTGTATAATAAAAACTATGGAAACAGCACGAACAAACGACGTATTATCTTGGGACGAATGCTTTATGCGCATCGCTAAAGTTATCGCTCAACGTTCAAAAGACAACTCAACGCAAGCCGGAGCGGTTATCGTAAACCGCGACCATGTTGTTGTCGGACTCGGTTACAATGGTTGGCCGCGCGGCATTGACACTGATAAGTTACCCTGGGAACGCGATGGAAAATTATCAGAGACAAAATATGCATACGTGGTTCACGCTGAAGAAAACGCCGTCTATAACGCGAACGGTTCAACACGCGACTGCATCCTCTATTGCACTCTTTTCCCTTGTAATGAGTGCGCCAAGACAATGATCCAAAACGGAATTAGCGAAGTCGTCTTTGAAAGCGACAAGTATCATGATCAAGAAGCCTGGATCGCTTCGCGCAAATTACTTGAATTAGCCGGTGTAAAATGCCGACAATACAAAAGCCAAGAATAATATGGAAGAAAAAAAACAATTAATTTTAATTGAAGATACCTGCACTCCGGAAGATAATGCGATGTTGCAAGCCTTATATTCGCGAAGCGCCGCTTCCGTTACCGAACATTTGGAAAAAGTAAAAAAAGCCGGTTCCGGAAAATTCATGGAAAGCTTTTATGTCGGGTATGGTCACGGCAGTATCGGCGATTGCGGCTCAACGACTATTTTTATTGAAAACGTTTCAATTCTTGCCGCAAAGGCAATCCAAGATTGGCGACTCTATTCCGGACAAGAAACTTCAACCCGTTATATTGATATGGCCAAACAGCCGATCCGCGATCCGCTTAATACGAACGAATCTAAAGAAATCATCGACGCATGGATGAATTTCTATATCAATTCGCAAGAAAAAGTTAAAGAACACCTGCGCGCCACTCACCCGCGACTGGAAAATGAAGAAGAAAAAACCTACGAACGAGCCGTTAACGCACGAGTTTTTGATATTCTACGCGCCTTTTTGCCTTCGGGAATCGCCACGCAGTTAAGCTGGCACACTAATTTGCGTCAAGCCGCTGATCGCCTCGCTCTTTTGCGTCATCATCCATTACTCGAAATAAAAAACATTGCCGAAGAAATTTTAACAAAATTAAAAGAGAAATACCCTTCAAGCTTCAGCCACAAGCTCTACGAATCACAAGAAGCGTATCGAGCGCAACTGAGCACGGATTATTCATATTATTTCAACGAGCAATCCCCTGTTTTTGCCTTTAAAACAAATATTAATAACGAAGATTTGAATCCATTTGAGAAAATACTGCATGAACGTCCGATAAAAACAAATTTACCGTCATTCTTGGATGAATTGGGCGGCTGTTGGTGCGATTACTTGATTGACTTCGGGTCATCACGCGATTTACAACGCCATCGCAACGGTGTGTTCCGCATGCCGCTCGCCACTACGAAATTTGGATTTCATCAATGGTATTTAGATCAACTTCCTGCTGAATTAAGGACTGAGGCTGAAAAACTTATTGCTCAACAAACAGAGCGGATCGAAAAACTAAGTTGCAATGATGAAACAAAACAATACTTTGTTTCACTCGGATATTTAGTAAGCTGCCGAATGTATTTTAGCTTGCCGGGATTAGTTTACATGATTGAGCTCCGTTCTGACACAACTGTCCATCCGACAATCAGGCCAATAATGGCAAAAATTCATCACGAACTTTCGCAGCGTTTTCCCAATCTTGCACTTCATACCAATCTTAATGAAAGTGATTGGGATATTCGCCGCGGTAAACAAACAATTGAACAAAAATAATATGATTGTATTAGGACTTGTTGCAGAAATGGCTGGTGGCAAAACAACCGCCGCAAGCTATCTCACGGATAAATATGGAGCGGCTAATTATGGTTTTGGAATTATTATGAGAGATTTGGCAAATCGTCTTCATCTGGCTCCAACTCGAGAAAATTTAAGTTATATGTCCCAAGTCTTGCGCAAACAATTTGGACAAGACATTTTAGCCAATGCCATGGCCGAAGATATTAAAAACGATACAGACCATGAAATTATAGTTGTTGAAAGCATCAGGCGCGAAGAAGATATAAAATTTTTAAAAGAACTGCCGGGTTTTCATCTTATTAGTATTACCGCTGACATGGAAACTCGCTACAAAAGACTTTTAACAAGACGTGAAAAAGAAGATGATGCGACTAAAACCTATGAACAATTTGTTCAGGACCATCAGCTCGAAACCGAGCTAAGCATACTCCCCTTGTTGGAACGAGCGGAATTTAAAATTGATAACAGCGGAACTCAGGAAGAATTTTTTGCGCGAATTGATGAAATTATTTCAAAATTAAAATCATAATATGCTACGCGGAGCTTTATTTGTTATTGACGGAACCGACGGTTCGGGTAAAAAAACTCAAACTCAACTTTTAACCAACCGACTCAAGCAAGAAGGCTACGATGTTATGTCTATCAGCTTTCCGGCATACGGCGAAGCTTCGGCCGCAATGGTTGAATCGTATCTTAATGGCGACTTTGGCAATAACGCCGAAGATATTAATCCCTTTGTCGCTTCTTCGTTTTACGCCGTTGATCGTTTTGCGCACAGTCATATTATTAAACAAGCTTTATCTGCTGGCAAAGTTATTATTGCTGACCGCTATGTCGCTTCTAATTTAGCCCATCAAGGCGGGAAATTCATAAATGCCGATGAACGCAAGGCCTTTATCGAATGGCAATACGATTTTGAGCATAATAAAGCCCGTCTTCCTAAACCAACTTTAAATATTATTTTACATGTTCCAACTGATGTCAGTATGAAGCTAGTAACTGATCGCGGTAATAAAAAAGATTTGCATGAAAAAGATGAACATCATCTGCGCCGCGCCGAAGAAACCTATCTTGAATTAGCGCAAACTATTCCGGATATTGAATTGATCGAATGTTGCAAGGACGGACAGATATTAACCCGCGAAGCAATTCATGAGCTCGTTTGGGAGAAAATACGAAACAAAATTATTAAATAAAAAAATAAAAAGTGTCCTCTGTAATACAGAAGACACTTAGATTTTATAATATTAGTTTTTTTATTTATTTTGTAACCAGTCGTAATCTTTTTTTGTAATTTGCGTTTGGTTTATAATAACCTTTGCTGAAGTTTTGGGACAATTTAACTCCATTTGTTCAGTTGCGTCTTTTAACGGAAATAAATTCCAAGGTGTTTTTATTATTGCGCTACCCGTTTTTTCAATTTCATTCTCCATGAAAGAGAAAACGTAATACCAATATGTTTCCATTATTATACCTTTCTTTCATCAAACTATGATGGTTTATTTTTTATTTGATATTTCCACTTAGTTATTTCATAAGAAATAGCACAAGACATTGCTACCCACATCAGTACCATAACCATAATAGCTTCTCCACTAAGATAAGCACTCAACGTTTCTCTTAGAAAATATATTGTTAGGGCAGGAATGAATCCTAGTAAATTTACTATAAGTAGATAAAACGCAAAAGCAACGTGCTGTTTTCTCCCTTCTTTAGCGAGGGTTAAAGAAACTGCTTTTCGCATTTCTTTATAAAGATTAAATGAAAGCAAAATTCCAACTATTATTTCCAAAATTATTCTCCTCCAATTTAAATGAACTTAATTTTTTTATATATAAACATAAGTAATTGGATTTGTCAATGAGACAAGGACAGTATACTAAGGATTATGCTAAAATATACTTATGTATGATGTAATTATCGGCCTCGAAATCCACGCTGGGCTTAATACTAAATCCAAGATGTTTTGTTCCTGTGCTAATGAAACATCAGCCCAAGCAAACTCCAATGTTTGCCCGATTTGTCTTGGCCATCCCGGCACTTTGCCCACCGTAAATAAAGAAGCTGTTGAATCAACGGTTTTGTTGGGCTTGGCACTCGGCTCGACGATCAACCAACATTCAAAATTCGACCGCAAAAATTACTTTTATCCTGATTTGCCAAAAGGCTACCAAATATCCCAATTCGATATCCCTTTCTGCGAAGGGGGTCAGCTTGAGGTCAATAATCAAAAAGTCGCTATCACCCGCATTCACTTAGAAGAAGATACCGGACGCCTCTCGCATCCGCAATTCAGCGACGAATCACTGGTTGATTTTAACCGCGCCGGGACACCTTTAATCGAAATGGTTACTGAGCCGGTAATTCGCGACTCCGCAACAGCCAAAGCCTTTGGTCAACGCTATCAACAGGTTTTACGGTATTTGCATATTTCAAACGCCGACATGGAAAAAGGTGAAATGCGCTGCGAAGCAAATATTAGTTTACAGAAGAAGGGTTCATGGAAATATAAAGATGGACACATAATTCCAATTGGCAAAGCTAAGCTAAATCATAAAGTTGAATTAAAAAACATCAACTCGTTTCGCGCCATGGAAAAAGCGATTGAATTTGAGATTAAACGTCAAAGTACTTTGATTGATAAAGGAGAAACTATTCCGAGCGAAACAAGAGGCTGGAATGAAAATAAAGAAGAGACAGTTCGCCAAAGAGTGAAAGAAAGCTCGGCTGACTATCGTTATTTCCCCGATCCTGATTTACCACCAATCACTATTAGCAGCAGCTGGCTTAAAGAAATAAAAGCTAAGATGGTTGAACTACCATGGAATTCGGAAAATCGTTTACACAAAGAATACGGCTTGTCTGAATACGACGCGGCAATATTAGCGACTGACACAAAACTAGCGGCCTTTTTTGAAGCGACAGTTTCCGAAATGCAAGCCTGGATTAAATCAGAAAAAGATTCATGGGAACGACAAGATAAAACCTTATGCAAACTAGCTGTTAATTGGCTTACTAACGAATTACTTAAGCATCTCAATGAAAAGAACTTATTGATTGATGCTTGCAAGGTAAGTCCGGAAAACTTTGCCGAATTAATGCTGATGATTCATCAGGGCAAAGTAAATTCCAGCGCCGCCCAAGCAATTTTAAATGAAATGATAAAAACCGGCGGAGAACCTAACGCTATCATGAAAAAACTCAATCTAGAGATAGTTAATGATGAAGAAGTATTAGTTGAGGCAATTAAGAAAATTCTCAAAGACAAACCTGATCAAGTCGCAGAATACAAGAAGGGAAAAACTACAGTTATCCAATTCTTTATCGGACAAGTTATGGCAGCAACAAAAGGCGCTGCTAATCCGGCGACGGTCAAAACTTTACTTGAAAAATATTTAAACGAATAATATGAATATTGCGATATTTGATTTAAAACCCTGGGAAAAGAAAATGTTCGATACTTCTCTAAAAGGTCATAAGATAACATATTTCAAATCCGAAATTGATAAAACAAATGTTTCTAAATTCAAAAATGCCGAAACCATTTCTTGTTTTGTCACATCTCAAATGAACAAGCAATTGATTAATTCTCTACCAAATTTAAAATTTATCGCAACTCGTTCGACCGGTTATGACAATATTGATTTACAAGCGGCTACTAAGAGTAATATAAAAGTAGCCAATGTTCCGACTTACGGAGAAAACACCGTTGCCGAACATGCGTTTGCTTTGATTCTCACTTTATCTCGCAACATTCAAAAAGCGTATGATCGAACTAAGAAAAACAACTTTTCAATTGAAGGCTTACAGGGCTTTGATCTTGCGGGTAAAACACTCGGTGTAGTCGGCTGCGGTCATATCGGTAAACACGTAGTTAGAATCGCCAAAGGTTTTGGCATGAAAGTTTTGATTTTTGACAAGAGCTCTAAAACAACTTTGAACGAATTATTATCAAATTCAGATATCATCAGTTTACATTTGCCGGCTTGCAAAGGAACGCATCACATTATCAATTCAAAAAATATTAAAAAAATTAAAAAAGGCGCCCTGTTAATTAACACAGCGCGCGGTTCATTAATTGATACAAAAGCATTATTGCTTGCTCTTGATAAGGGAATTTTAGCAGGAGCCGGACTTGACGTTCTTGAAGATGAAGAATTGCTGAGTGAAGAACATCATCTCGCTCATCGTCACGGCAACAACAAAAAATTTGTCTCTCTTAAAAAAGACCACAAACTTTTGGCAAAAGAAAATGTTATTTACACTCCCCATATTGCCTTTTATAGCCGCGAAGCTGTTAATCGAATTACGAAAACCACAATCGATAATATCCTTGCTTTCCTCAAGAAAAAACCAGCAAATCTCGTGAATTAAAAAATGAGGACCACTTTACTGGTCCTCACTAATCATAAGAAAGTCAAGTTAATCGATTTTCTTGTTTTTATTAAGTATTGAGAACGAACGAATTGTTTTGCGAAAAACTTTGCCTTTTTGTTCAAACAGGTAATACTTGCTTTTAGTTTCTACCAATTTATCTACAAAGTTTGTCCCGTTATTTAGAATAACATTGATCCGCTTTCCCTTACGTGCCGTCGTGTGATTATTCAAGCAGTCTCCTATCTAACTCAATAAATTATTTTTACAACTTATTTTAAAATTTAATAATATTTTTTTAAGTAGTATCATTGATTAAGTATTTTGTCAATTGGTATAAAAAAAGCCCTTTTTTAAAAGGGCACATAAGAGTACAAGCAAAAAGTTTATATATTGTTCCAGAGTAGGACTGCTATACAGCCAATAACTCCGAAGATCATCATTCCGATAACTATAGATCCTGCTTCCATTTTTCCTCCTACAATTTTATAAATAACTACTTCTAAATAATTATAACATTTTGTATATTATTTGTCAATAGTCGAATATCTTAGCTATTTTCTTTAGTTCAGAGGGCTTTACCCACTGTATCTCTCCCCCCTGTTTCTCCCATCTTCGAAACCAAGTCATCTGACGTTTAGCAAATTGTCCGGTAGCAATTGCTAATTTAGAAATCATTTCTTCGCGCGTTAATTTTTTTTGTAAGAATTGGGAAACAAATTTATATTCCAAACCAAAGCTTTCAAGGCGCGCCCAGCTTAGTCCATCTTTGTGGAGCTGCGCGACTTCTTTAATCATTGCGTCATTTTCCAAACGATCTAAAATTCTTTGTTTAATTCGTTTCCGCAAGGTCTCCATGCCCACCTCTAAACCAATTATCGTAAAATCATACGGTGGTTTTTTTATTTTAGGCTTTGTGTCATGTAGTCGATTGCTGGTTTGTAAAATCTCCAAATACCGAATCAATCGTCTTTTATTGTTTTTCTCACTATTATTAAGTTTCTCAAAAAAATTTTTATCTTTTTCAATAACTAAATTCTGTATTTGTTTTAAATCTTTCTTTTCAGTGTCTTTAGAGCTTTCAGTATTTTCAGTGGTTCTGGAGCCTAACACATACCCATCAACCAGCGCCTGAACATACAAGCCTGAACCGCCTACTAGAATAGGTAATTTCCCCTTCTTTAGGACGCTTAAAATGGCCTTCTGAGCGGCTTTTTGGTACTGATAAAGGTCATAAGGGGTTTTGGGGTCAGCAACGTCTACAAGATGATATTTTACAGCGCTTTTCCCGCTTCCATATTCAGCCAAATCCTTGCCGGTTCCTATGTCCATTCCTTTATAAACTTGGCGCGAATCAGCGCTAATGATCTCGCCATTATGAAGTCGAGCCAGCTCAACAGCTAGCTTGGTCTTACCCGAAGCCGTCGGACCGATAATTACCAAAACTTTAGGATTCTTTTTCATGAGCCTATTGTACTTGAATTTTAAGAATTAAAAAAGCCCATCATTGTTTAGATGACAGGCTTTATAAAGGTACAAAATATTGTTATTTACTTTACCAGAATCATTTTTCTGGTTTCAGTGAAGTCACCGGTGTTTAATGTGTAAAAATATACACCGCTGGAAAAACTTGAAGCATTAAAGTTTTGCTTATATATTCCGCTTGATTTAACTTCATCAACAAGAGTAGCAATTTCTTTGCCGCTCATATCGAATACTTTTATTGAAACATGTGATTGTTTCGGTATTTGATATTGTATTGTTGTTGAAGGATTAAATGGATTAGGATAGTTTTGCGACAATGAGAAATTAACAGCCTGATTTGTATTCGTATTTATCTGTGTTAATCCTCCGGCGCTATAATACAGATTGGAGTTTGATAAATATAACAATACTCCGTTATTCAATATACTGAAATCTTGGTAGCTTTCTGTAAATTGAGCAATCTTTAACCAGTTATCGCCTCCGTCAATTGTTTGATACAAAATGCAACCAGGATTATTACATGCAATATAGCCAGTATTACTATTTTTGAATCGTACTGTCCCAATTTTATCTTCTATGGTTTGGGTTAGTAAAGATTGATCATGCTCGTTATATCGAGCAATTATATTTCCTGCACCCATGAAAATTAATCTTTCATTGTTCTGTGCAATTTGACTCGAGATATTTTGAAACGGAGAATAACTCGCATCGGCTGGAAATGAAAATATTTTTTCCCAATTGGAACTATTATATTTTTTTACCATGAATCGAGTCGAATCTTGATGCCAAGAGGAAGCATATATACCGTCTAAACCTTCTGCTATACCGGTAATATTCCATCCTGGTGAATCATACTGCCAGTCAACACCATTAACTGACTTTATCAAGCCCTTATCTTCAACATATGGATACGTTAAACCTGCAAGGTAAAAAGATCCATTTGTTTTGATAAACTGAAGCGGATAATAAACCGTTGTTCCAATGTGATCTGCCACATTATTCCAACTTGCGCCGCCGTTCGTTGTTTGCAATATATATCTCCATGAATATACGGTTCCACCATCGCCCGTATAAGCATAGCCTGTATTGGCATCTGTGAAATACATCCTGATAGTCCATGCCGGCACTAGAACATTCTCATAAGAAGTTCCGTTAAACGTTTTTTCTCCTCCACCGTAAGGTCCAACAGCATAGAAAACGTAATCATTGTTAATGGTTGATGTCATACTACGTGCCACTACATTTTCTCTTACCAGTTCCCAGTCCCAATCAGCAGTAAACGTTTGCTGAAATGAGAGAATAAAAATTGCGAAAGCTGTGATTAATAATTTCATCACTCCTCCTTAGCCCTATTTTTAGGGACATTTAAATTATTAGATTAATTACAAATTTTTAAAGAATCTTATATTTAATCATATTATTGATGGTTTGTCAAGGTAATAAAAAAGCCCGCTTTTGTTTAGCGGGCTCTTTTAAAGAACTTCTTATTGTTATCTATCCGAGGATTTCCTGAATATATTTCAGAAAACCCTGAGAGAAAAATATTTGATTAGTGTTTTTGGTTATTCGTTTTCCAAGAACCTCACTAACTAATACTCTTCCATTTTGTACGTATATATTGTCTACTATTTCACCGGATGGTTCCATGCGAAGAAACCTTCCTTCATATTTGATCGTGATATAACCGCTGGATACTTCAAAGTATTTCTGTCCAACGTCTCCGGTAAGATGCTTGGTTTGTATAGGTTGAATTGTTACATCCCAGTCATTTAAATGCACCGTAAAAGATGTTGGTAATTCAAACTGGAATTCTGTACATTCCATTACCTTGCAGTTCAGTGTAATAGTTGTTCCGGAATTTATGCCTGTAATTGCATCGTAGTTACCGCCTGCTTTAATTGATGAACTTGCAAACAATGCAACTGTGAAAAGAAGCGCGAGAAATGTTTTCATTCTAATCTCCTGATTTATACTGCATTTATAAAATATGTTAATAAATTATTTATCTTCACCAAAAAGAACCTTTTCAATTTCAGTTTGACTATAGCTAATATAATCAGTAACTCGTGGTTCTTTAAGTAAAGTACTTGTCAAGAAAACATCATCTGACCACAAAGAGCCGGACGAAAGAAACTTGATAAGGCAATTGTCAACAACTCTGGGTTCAAAAATTTCTTTTGCATGATAGTCAATTGTTTCCGAGGCTCCCGTTAGTTTATCAACAACAAATATTCTATCATTCGCGTCAATATCTTTTCGTGAGTTATTGCCAACATCATATGTTAACAGAAGCAATATTCGTCCGTCAGGCAAGTTATATGTTTTTAACTGGGGTTTAACAAAGCATTTATTATTTCCACGTTCGCAGTTTGTTTGATACATTGCTTTGCTAATTTCTTTGTCCTGATATGATATTGTTGAAACGGAATATTTATGATCAGAAGGATAAAGATTTGTGGAAATAGTAAAGTTTTCCTGCTCTACTGTCTCCCTAAGTTTATCTGCGTTAAAGTATTCTTTTAACGCTTTAATCTTTTCTTTTGGCGTTTCAAGGCCAGTAACCACACATTCCTTCATCCATGCTTCAATAATTACGGTTTTTTTTCCGTACCTTTTTTGATAATTAGAATCTTTAAGATCCTGCACTATATCAAAAGTACCTTCCACAACTATTTTTTCGTGAAAATAATTGCCGAGAATCGTTAAAACTCCATGCACGCTCCTTAAGGGAACTTCTTTATATACAAGTCCGTTCCAACCAAAAGTTTTTTCTTCATCAATAATCTTAAAGATGAATTTATTTCCTGAATACTGGCTTTGCTCTGCCATCAAATCATCCTCAAAGGTGCCTGCTAAAGACTGCCAGTTTTCCTGTGTACCTCCGGTTACCTCGCCCACCATTCTCATTCCCTCGCCAAATCCTCCAAAGGATACTCCTTTGAAATCTTCGGGGCGCGGGTTAAATTGAGCAAAAACCGAATTAGACACGACCATTAAAGCCAAAACTACAAAAAAAGCGGATAGAAGCTTTTTCATTATTTTCTCTTTTCTATGCGCAATTGCGCTTTATTTTACCGATATTGTTTGCAATTAAACCAAATTTGCCCTCTTTAGAGCACTTTTGGCTTAATTGCAAAATTTTGTAAAAGTTCCTAATTTTGTATAATAACACATATATTGATATATGTCAATAGTAGGCTAAAATCCCCTCTTTTTTATTAAAAAAGCCCGCTATTATTTAGCGGGCTCTTTTAAAAAGATCAAAATTCTATTACTTGTTTTTAATTGCATACCAATCATTAAGATTATATGCATCACAACTGAAATCATCAGTATTTGCCGGATTAAGTATATATACATACGTATAAAAACTGTGTGGATGATCGGTGCTTAAAAATTGAATTTTTTCACCGTCATATTTAAATTGCAACGCAGTTTTTCCCGCTATAGCAAATTCTTCTGATTCTCCCGCGTCGTTAATAATCCATATACGATCACGTGAAACGGTATTTGCTCTCATCTCATTTTCTCCCATGTAACTGAGATGAACTAAAGTAACACCGCCGTATTTGTATTCACGAATAATTGGATGACCCAGCGTATTTGCACGGCCATAGGTTTCATAAAGATATGAACCCAATTTTTTGGAACCATATGATATAGTACCAAACCAATACTGTCCTTCGATGAACGAATCATCACTTGTTGAAACCGGCTTTTCAGATGGAATCATTACATTTTTTATTACTAAAAATGTTTCCAGTGAATTTAAACTTTGAGCAACTACAGATTGTCCAAGCAAAAATATAAACAAGCTTGATAAAATAAGTATTTTCTTCATTTCCGTCTCCGGGTTTATGGTTATAAAAAGTACATCGTATTCACGAATATAATCACGTTTTTGAATTTTTGTCAAGGCAATAAAAAAGCCTTGATATACAATACCAAGACTTTAAAGAAACAATTATTTTATTTACCTATGCATAATTTTTTTAAAAAATAAACGGTTACAGTTTTCGGTTTAACCGTATACACTATTTTTACTTCACCATCCAAAAGATTTCCTTCACCTGTTAACCCGATATCAGAGTCATAGTAGGTCACTCGCCCACTTTCGATATGGTCTTCAGCTTCTCGACAATCATTATCTACTCTTTTATCTGGCGCCGAAAAGAACTCTTCAATATTAAGTTCCCATTCACCAAAAAAAGAAAGCAAAACTCCTTCAAAGAGCATGCGTAACGCTTCCTTGTTTCCGATTACAGATGCAGGGAAATCGACGCCGCAATCTTCAAGACTTACTAAATTACCGGTGTACTTGATCTTAAGCGGATCAGCACTTACAGTATCAACTTTATGAACCACAAAAATTGGTTGAGCTAATACGTAAAACGGTCTTGTTACAATAAAAAACGCAAACAATAAAAAGAACAGCGATTTTTTCATCATCATCCTCCAGGATTTTATGAACGATTATATAAAGCGTTTTGACTTATAGTTTCAACTTTGACACAACGACGATGATAGGCACGATAATTAATAATAAGCATCAGTGCAGAAATTACATTTAATACTGCTCCGCTTATCATTCCAATCCACATAATTAGTTCGCCCGGCAGATCCCATTTTAATCCTAGTTTAAATATGCCTAAGAATATCATAGTAAGACCGGGAACTAAAATCAGGCTGAAAGATAAGACAATGGAAGTTTTAAAACTCCAATATGCAAAACCACTTAGTGCTTCTTTTGATATATAATCCGGTAGATTAATATTCAATATCAAATAAGCAGCTCCTACAACTACAAAAAGTATTGCGAAAATGTAGCCACTCACTACTTCATTGGGCGTTACGGGAGCCATCATGCTAACAAGGCCAATTAATAGTGCAAAAAGTATGTAGCTGCCGCCAACATATAAAATCGTGTTAAAATTAATTTTCTTATCCAATTTCTATATTCTCCTTAATAATTAAATTTGTAATGTTCAATTCTAGTAGTTCACCAAAAACAAAGGCTCATGTCAAGCTTAGTTCTTCTAACAATGCCTTTTGCTTTTTGCTTAAATCTGTCGGGGTTTTTACAATCACTTCAACCAAATGATCCCCTCTTCCTTTGCCGCGCAATCGGGTAATACCTTTATGAGATAAAATAAAAACTTTACCTGACTGCGTGCCTTCGGGGATTTTTAAAGTAACCGGCCCGTCAACGGTTTCAATATCAACTTTAGTTCCGAGAGCGGCCTCCGGGAAACTGATTGTGATACGTGAATGAATATCATCGCCCCGGCGTACAAAACGCTTATCAGCAGCAACATGAACTTTGATATATAAATCTCCGCTCTGTGCGCCTTTTTCTCCGGCTTCACCCTGGCCCGTTAAACGAATCATTTCTCCATCGGAAATTCCGGCCGGAATCTGAACCTTAATAATTACGGTATTATTCTGTTTTCCGCTGCCGCGGCAATCCTTACACGGCTTAGTAATAATCTTTCCCTCACCGTGACAATTCGGACAAGCCGTTTGCATCTGCACTTGTCCGAGCATTGTCTGTTGGATCTGATTAACACGACCTTGCCCATTGCAAGTTTTACAGGTTTCCGGACTGGTTCCTGGTTCCGCTCCATTACCGTTACAGGTTTTACAAGTTACAGCCTTAGAGAGAGAAATTTCTTTTTCCGTTCCGAAGACAGAATCCATAAACGAAATGGAAATTCCCAATTCTAAATCAGCGCCGCGGCTTGAACGTTTGCGTTTGCCGCCACCAAAACCAAAAATATCACCAAGTCCACCAAACATATCGCCGAAATCATCCATGTTGATATTGAATCCTTGGCCGCCAAAACCTTCGAAACCGCCAAAGCCGTGACCACCCCCGGGTTGATTTGCATACGCCGAACCAAAGCGATCATATTGCGCTCGCTTATCTTTATTTCCTAAAACCTGATACGCTTCGTTGATTTCTTTAAACTTAGCTTCATCGCCTCCGCCTTTGTCAGGATGGTATTGATGAGCTTTTTTTCGAAACGCTTTCTTGATTTCTTCTTCAGTCGCGGTTTTGGAAACGCCTAACAGTTCGTAGTAATCTTTGGACATTATTCTTTAGCTTTAAAACCGATTTCTCCTTCGACCGGTTTTGACTCTTCGATAGCGCCGAATGTCTTTTCGTACATCTTAAGATTTTCCATCATGGCATTAACAATGCTCTTAAAATGGCTTGGGGTTGTAACTAATTTGGCGGTGACGCGGCCAGATGGCGGCATGACATTGCCAAAAGTAATTCTAAACTCTTCTTTGTTGTGAAGAATATGCGCCCAGTTTGAATATTCCCCTCCGCCCGGAATTGGGTCAGAGATTTGAATTTGTTGCGGTTGTTGTTCGTTGGACATAATATTTTTTTATAGTAGCGCCACGCCATGGCGTGGCGCTACATGAATTATTTCTTCTCTTCAAACTCACCTTCAACCGGTCCCTCGGCTTTTGGCTCTTCAGTCTTAGCTTCTTCTGTCTTCCCTTGGCTTGCCGAAGCTTCAGCGGAGGCTGCATACATAGCCGCGCCAATCTTTTGCGCAACAACGTTCAACTCTTCCATCGCTTTCTTAATATCATCGTACTTATCAGTATCCTTGAGATCCTTCAAAGCCTTTAACTTCGTTTCAAGTTCTGTTTTATCTTCCGCTTTCATCTTATCCCCTGACTCTGACAATAATTTATCCGTTTGGAAAACTACGGCATCTGCTTGATTCTTGATATCGGCTGATTCTTTTTTCTTCTTATCTTCTTCGGCATGCAATTCAGCCTCCTTACGCATCTTTTCAACTTCTTCTTTACTCAAGCCCGAAGAAGCAGTAATGGTAATATGCTGTTGCTTACCCGATGCTTTGTCAGTTGCTTTGACATTAAGGATTCCGTTGGCATCAAGGTCAAAAGCCACTTCAACTTGGGGAATGCCGCGCGGCGCCGGTGGAATTCCATCAAGGATAAAACGTCCGAGGCTCTTATTATCTGAAGCCATCGGTCGTTCACCCTGCACAACATGGATTTCAACGGAAGTTTGCGAATCGGCCGCCGTTGAGAAAATTTGCGACTTTGAAGTCGGGATCGTGGTATTTCGTTCAATCAACGGAGTGGCAACGCCGCCCAAAGTTTCAATGCCTAACGTTAACGGCGTAACATCGAGCAATAAGACATCATGAACATCGCCTTGCATAATACCGGCTTGAACCGCAGCGCCTAATGCAACTACTTCATCCGGGTTAACAGTTAAGTTTGGCTCTTTACCAAAGAATGATTTTACTTTTTCTTTGACCAAAGGCATACGAGTCATACCACCAACAAGAATAACTTCTTGTAAGTCCGCAACCGTCATACCGGCATCGGCCAATGCTTTCTTGCACGGTTCAATCGTTTGTTCAACTAAATCGCCGACCAATTCTTCGAGTTTAGCACGAGACAATTTCATGACCAAGTGCTTAGGACCGTTTTGATCGCTCGTAATAAACGGCTGGTTGATTTCTGTTTCAGTTACGGTTGATAATTCAATCTTGGCTTTTTCCGCCGCTTCTTTGATGCGTTGCAATGAAAGAGTGTCTTTAGACAAATCAACACCTTGATCTTTTTTAAACTCATCAATAATCCAGGTTACTAAACGTTGGTCAAAATCTTCTCCGCCCAAATGCGTATCGCCGTTTGTCGCTTTTACTTCAACCGTATCTTCAGAAATTTCGAGAATTGAAACATCAAACGTTCCGCCGCCTAAATCGTATACCGCAATCTTCTGACCCTTTTTCTTATCAAAGCCATACGCCAACGCTGCGGCCGTCGGTTCATTGATAATACGCTTAACATCCAAGCCGGCAATCTTACCGGCGTCTTTTGTTGCCTGGCGTTGAGAGTCATCAAAGTAAGCCGGAACCGTAATAATCGCTTCGGTAATTTTTTCACCGAGCTTCGCTTCCGCATCCGCTTTTAACTTAGAAAGAATCATCGCTGAAATTTCTTGCGGTGTATATTCTTTATCTTGAATCTTTACTTTAACGCCGTCGCCTGCTTGAACAATAGTATACGGCATGTTCTTTAAATCGCGTTGAACTTCCGGATCATCAAAACGACGTCCGATCAAACGCTTAACCGCAAAGATAGTATTTTCCGGATTAGTAACGGCCTGACGCTTGGCAGTTAAACCGACCAAGCGTTCACCGGTTTTTGACACAGCAACGATTGATGGAGTTGTTCGATTGCCTTCGATATTTTCAATGATTTTCGGCTGACCACCCTCCATGATGGCCATGGCGGAGTTGGTCGTTCCTAAATCGATTCCTAGAATTTTAGACATAGTTTTTAATTCCCTCTCCCCGTCCCTCCCCGTCCTGGACGGGGAGGGTGGCCGTAAGGCCCGGAGAGGGATAATTAGAATTAATTAATAAATTTACTTAGTTTCAATTTTAATCTTATTCGGCTTAGCTTCAGGAGCTTTTGGAATAGTAATTTTCAAAATCCCATCTTCTGACTTAGCTTTTGCTTCATTACCTAAACAATGGGTTGGTAATTGAATTGAGCGGAAGAATGAACCGCGGCGGATTTCTTTTCGGTAATAATTCTTTTCATCAATCTCGCTTGTTTTTTCCGCTTCGCCCTTGATTGATAAAATATCATTTTCAATGGCGATATCGACTTTTTCCGGATCAATACCGGCTAACTGGGTTTCGACAATGACATTGTCTTTGTCTTCGTACATATCGATAGCCGGGATGCTCGACATCTCCTCAAAGGGTTCAAGCATTGGCATCCATTTTATGAGTGATGACATATGGTTTATAATTCTTAATTTTTAATTTTGTAAACTGCGACACGCGCAGGAATAATAACTTTTTCATGTAACATATAACCGCCCTTTAGTTCTTTATCAACCAGCTCATCTAATTTCTTATTGTCTGTTTCCGTTGTTTCTACTGCCTCCATAGTTACCGGATCAAAAAGTTTTTCTTTAGTTTCAATTTCTTTAACTCCATTATCTTCCAAGGTTTTTTTAAATTGCGAAATAACATGTTGCAAACCGGTTAACCAATTACTATTACCATCAGGCGGATAATGAGCCAGGGTCAGTTTTAAATTGTCATAGACCGGAATCATTTCAAGGATAAGTGCTTCATTGGCATACAGTGCTAGATCGCGACGTTCTTTAGCAGTTTGCTTTAACAAATTTTGATAATCCGCCAAGGCTAATTTGTATTTATGATCGAGATCCTCACTGGTTTTTTGCCAATCGATCTGATCTTCGTCTTTTTGCTCTTCTTCCATATTATTTTTTAGATAATTCTTTGATCAAAAAATCAATGCGCGCTTTATTCAACGCATAGTCCATACGAACCGGTCCGATCAAACCAATCAAGCCGACTCGGTCTTTTGCCTGATAGCGGCTCATGATGGTTCCGGAAAAAATTCCAAAGTGACTTTCGCGACCAATCATAATTTGCGGTTCAAAGCCGACATCGTCGAAAACTTCACCGACAATATCATCAATGCGATCCATGATCGATGAAATATCATAAACTAATTGCGGCTGATTGAATTCCGGTTGCTGCAAGAGGTTTGAAATGCCTGTGTAATAGACATTATATTTATGAAATGCCCAGACTACGGCCAAACCGGACATTGAAGCCAATTGTTTAGCCGAATGTTTGGCAGCTATCTCATCTTCCGGATTGGCAATTTTTAAAGTTTGCGTGTCATCCTTTGATAGTTCCGTAGCGGCAATCTCTTTGCAATACTGATCATACGCTTTTTCTGTCGGAATACGGCCGGCTGAAGTATAGGGTTGAATAATCCAACCATCTTCCTCTAATTCAGCCATATCATTACGAACCGTGGCTGAAGAAACCGGAATATGGTACTTCTCCACAATAACCGAAGAAGCCACCGGTGCGCCCGTAGCAATATGCTCCTTAATAATTATATCTAATATTAGCTTTTTTCTTTCTTCCATATAAAAAAATGACCGTTATAACGTCATTTTATCACTCTTAGCACTCAACCGTCAAGAGTGCTAAACAATAATAAATATACTTGACAAATTAATGTTTTCGTGATATTTTATGGATGACTCGAAAACTGAGCGCGAGTATAAAAAAAAGCAAGGCAAAACAACGCACGTTAAAAATGAAAAAAATACTTATTTACATCCAGTTTTTGCAGGGATTAATTATTGATAATTTTTTTGAAGGCTGCCTAAAGCAAGGAATTTCAAAAATTGCTGGGATAGATTGCGGCGGTAAAATTGGACAGGAAGACTATGGCAAGATCAAAAAGAGCCTTAATGAATTCAAAGAGATCAGAAGAAGATATAAAGGAGATAAAACAAAAATTGTTTTAAACAAGAATTTGCTCTTGAATGTCTTTAAAAACATTGGAGAACATTTTGTATTTAGATCTGTTAATGAAAACGGCGTATTTCACCTTGAAACTATGCCCACATTACAAATAGCAATTAACGGCTATTCAAATATTATCTACTCCCCTGTTTTTTCTGTATTTGTTTGCATAGCGCTAGCAGGTTTTTATGACCTCAGTCCTGGAATGTTGGGTTTTGCATTTATTCTCTCCTACGCCGCATACAATGCTTTAATTAAGGTTGCATTAATAATCACACAGAAAAGATGGCAAACACGCTTACAGAACGCTCCTCACTTTCTTTTTAAGGACAGAATAACCACTGATAACGAAAGCATCTATGTTAATAAAATATTTTATTGCTACAATAAATCACAGGAAATATATCTAACAGTCCAGAAAAGCGACCGCCTACATGAGTGGCACAAAGAAGTAATTGAACACTTATGTTCTCTTTCCGAGCACAATCCTAAGATTGGATGGTTGTGGAAAAAAAGTACCATTACCTGGGAGCTTGATTCAAAAAAGAAACAGCTGCATGCTACAATTGACGCTGATTATGCTGTTCCCTTTTTAGAAACTGAAAATGCATTCATATTCTATTTCCCTGATTCTGAAAAATGGAATCAAGAGTACGAGACAAATCCTTATTTCGATAATGGATTTATGATGGATGACATCTCATTAAAGCTTAAAACAATGTTTGAAGAAAAAAATCAAAAACTTTTCATTTAAAATAATTAGATCTTTTTAAAACCCCCGTTATTATAATAGGGGTTTTTATTTACAAAATTATTTTTTCTTATAAACACCAAAATACCACTGCATGAATTCTCTCGCGATCGGTGAGGCGATGGCACTTCCCTCTTTGCCTTCTTCTACTAAAACAGTGATAACGATTTCAGGATTATTATACGGAGCAAAACCGGTAAACCAAGCATGCGGATCTTTTTTCGAAGACCACTGCGCCGTTCCGGTCTTTCCGGCGGCTTCCACCGGCAAACTGCTCATACTGCGCGCTGAACCCGAAGTTACGGTTTGACGCATACCTTCGCGGACAATTTCCATATTGCGCTCATCAATCATATTCGACGCGATTACTTGTTTATCGATCGTCTTAACAACGGTCCCATCAGGCCGCTTCAATTCTTTTACCAAATGAGGTCGATACATTGTACCGCCATTGGCAAAGGCCATTGTATAAGAAGCAACTTGTAAGGGTGTAACGATCAAATCTCCTTGACCGATAGCGACGTGATAGGTATCGCCGATATACCAACTTTCTTTTTTTATCGCTTCTTTCCATTCTTTGGTCGGTACAAAACCGACTCCTTCGTTTGGCAAATCGATTCCCAAGGCAGTTCCCAATAAAAATTTATGTAAATACGTTACCATGCGATCAATTCCCAGGCCGCTAAAATTGTCATAGCCGCCGCCGATATAATAGAAAAATGTATTGACCGATTCGGCAATTGCCTTTTTAACATTAGTAACGCCGTGTCCGCCGGCTTTCCAGTCCGGGAAAGTCCATTGTCCGACATGTAAACCGCCATTGCTTAAAATGGTTGTATTTTCAGATATAACTTTTTCTTGCAAAGCGGCCGCGGCGACGATCGGCTTAATCGTTGAACCCGATGGATATTCCCCGCTTACCGCTCGGCTGTACAAGGGATGATCAGGTGATTCCGACAAAGCTTTATATTCATCAGTTGTGATTCCACGCGCAAAAACATTATTATCATACGCCGGCAAACTGATCATCGATATCACTTCGCCGTTATTCGGATCCATAACAACAGCCGCACCCTTTTTTAAACCCGTCTTGCTTAAATAACTGGCCATAATTTCCTCTAACTTTTGCTGAGCGATCGCATCAATCGATAAAGTGACATTATCGCCGGCTATCGAAGGCGTTTCGCTGACAATTTTTTTCTCTTTGCCCAAGGCATCAACTTCGATTTGTTTAACGCCCGGCTTACCGCGCAAGCTTTGCTCCCATGATTTTTCCAAACCGGCTTTACCAATATAATCAATCGGTGAATATTCGTTTTTGCGAGCACTGATTTCATCCGGGCTGATTTTTCCCGTATAGCCCAAAACATGAGAAAAAGAAAATGACGGCAAGTCATACGCGCGTCTGCTCGTACTGGAAAGCGAAAATCCCGGGATTGAAAACGACTCGAGATAGATTTTTAAAGCATTATCGTATTCGATATTATCCGCAACAAACAATGGTTGATAAAACTCAAGTTGCCCCGGATTCATTGCGGCAATCTGTTTTTTTAACTCTGTCGGATCAAATCGCTTAGTCATTGTAGCCAAACGATCGATCATAGCATCTCGCTGAAACTGATTTTTCGGTAAGTCGGCCGGTACGCAATATAATAAAAAGTTTGCTACGTTATGCACCAATGCTTTGCCATTACGGTCATAAATAATTCCGCGATTCGCATCAATTCGTTCTAAACGCAAACGATTCCCATTGGCTAGATCACGATAAAATGAACCTTTTACAACCTGCAACCATAACAAACGCGAACCCAGAATTAGTAAAATAATAACGGCCGCAAACTTAATTAAGCGAATAAAAGAAATACTCAACTTAGTACCAACTGTTTCTTCTCCGCGTTCTGTTGGAGTAAATGCTTCCTCAACCCAATCTCGTTTAAATTTCCCTTCAAAATTTCCATACTTAAGCTTGCCTTCTTGCAAAACAAAAGGATCGGAATTTCTATTCGTATGTTTACGGGAAATCATCATACTTATCGATTAGATAAGAAAACCGGGCGCAAGCGACGGGTGGCAAAATTCGAAATATAAAAAATTATTCCGGCGACGACGATATTAATACACAATGAAAAAAGAAAACTTAGAGCCAATTGCGAAAACGAACGAAAAATTGCACCGTTCCAATAATCAAACAATAAAAACAAGACATCATACATAACCGTTACTGCGCCGGAAATAAGCGCCACCGAATACAAAGAACGATTGGTAACTAATTTTTCAAATAAAAATGCAATAAGTGCGAGTGAGACCCAACTAAGCGCCAGATACATTCCGAATCTTCGGAACGAAAATAGTTCCAGAACCAAACCGCCCAACAATGCCCACCAGGCCGCGACACGAATATTTGAAAGTAAAACTACGAACACAAGGGCTAAGGGCAATAAATGAATGCGAAACAAGCCGAACGGCAAAGTACTGATTACCGTAGCATCAAGCACGGCGACCAGCGTAATAACTAGTGCGTAGACGACTATTTTAATATATACAAAAGAATTTACTTGCATTATTTTAAAACTCCAACAAAACGAATGGAATCAAAATCAGCGGCCGGTTCCAGGACCGCGCTTTTCCATAATTCATTTCCTTCCGTAATAATCCGGCTGACTCGTCCAATTAGTATTCCGCTCGGCATGCCGTCTTCCAAGCCAGAACTGACAATCATATCGTTTTCCGCTAAGGCCGTATTTTGCGCAATAAATTCAACCAACACGGTTAGTCCGAGATTACCTCGTGAAATTCCGAGTGTCGCTCCTTTGCCAGCCAAAGCAACGGCAATACGACAATCAGGACTGTATAACAAACAAGCCTCTGAAACATTATTCTTTACCGAGGTAATTTTTCCGATCAATACTCCGCTCGAACTGACGAGCGGCAAGCCTACTCGCAAACCCTGGTCAGTCCCTTGATTTAAGGTTATCAATTCTCTATTGCGCCAACTGTCTTCCGGTCGACCGCGAGCAATAATCTCAACAACTTGCATGGGACGTTTTTGCGATTGAGAAATCTGAAAAAATTCTCTAAAGCGATTGTTTTCATCTTCTAGTGTTTTAAGCTGAGCATTTTCAGTCGAGAGGACTTGGTTTTCTTCCTGGAGCTTAGCAATTTGCGCACGCTGTTCATCAAGCGTTGCATGATCTTTTGATTTTGGAGAAATCGCTTGAGTCAATTGATACGCACCAGCGGCAATCGGATTAACAAGCCGTCGCATAAATCCGGAAACCAAACCAAGATATTGTCCGATTATAAGGACAATAACAATAATTGCTCCTAGCACGGCCAAAGTAGCAATGGGGCGCTTATTCGGCATAGTGGTTATAATTCTTTAGTGCTTGGTACTACGACTTTTTCAAGCAAAGACGGATCGGATAAGAGAATACCGGTGCCGCGCACAACACAAGTTAAAGGATCGTCGGCAACGCGCACCGGAATTTTTGTGGCTTGAGCAATTTCTTGATCAAGACCGCGCAAAAGCGCTCCCCCGCCTGTTAAAATAATTCCATATTCATAAATATCCGCAACAAGTTCCGGCGGTGTTGTTTCTAGAATAAGCTTAATGTTATCAATGATTTGGTGAATACTGCGAGACATTGCTTCACGAACCTGAGAATCAGAAATGCGTAATTCTTTTGGCAAACCGTTCATCAAATCTCTCCCCCGCACCGTCATTTCCAATGATTCGCGCAAGGCCGAGGCTGATCCGATTCTGATTTTGATTTCTTCAGCCAACTGTTCTCCTATCAATAAATTAAATTCCTCACGCACATACTGCATAATATCCTGATTCAAAAAGTTACCGGCTAAACGAAGGTTTTTCCAATTAACCGCGCCGCCTAAAGAAATAACCGCAATTTCCGCAGTTCCCCCGCCAATATCAACAACCATTGTCGCGTTAGCCTCGGTAACCGGTAAGCGTGCGCCGATTGCTGCGGCCATAGTTTCTTCTACAAGATGTACCTGACGAGCGCCGGCTGATTTCGCCGCGTCTTCAACTGCTTTTTTTTCCACTTCAGTAATATCCAGCGGAATTCCAATAACAACTTTTGGACGAGGCACTAATGTTAATTGTTCGGAGTGAGCCTTATCAATAAAATATTTTAACATTTTTTCCGTAACTTCAAAGTCCGAAATAACTCCATCAACCAAAGGTTTAATAACTTGAATATGTGCCGGAGTTTTACCGACCATTCGCTTAGCCTCTTCACCAACGGCCAAAATTTCTTCGGTACGCATATTAATGGCAACCACTGAAGGTTCGTTGATAACGATCCCCTTGTCCGGAGTATACACAAGCGTATTGGCCGTTCCAAGGTCAATGCCTAAATCCTTACTAAATTTTCCAAAAAATGAATTAAACACAAAGGAAATATTTTAAAAATATACTTAGTTTATTTGATTAGTTTACCGTAAAAAGCACTCTTTGTCAAAATCAAAAACAGCGTTTTAAAACGCTGTTTTTGTACACAAAATGTGTTCGCTTATTGCTTGCGTTTTCGAGAAAAATTATCCCAAAAAACAAGCAACGGAGAGGCTAAGAAAATAGAGCTGTAGGTTCCAAAGAAAATACCAACAAGCAATGCCAAGGCAAAATACTTAATGGAAACTCCGCCCCACAAGACAATGGCTGTTAAGACAAGCAAAACGGTGAAAGACGTGTTGATTGATCGGACAATAGTCTGATTCAAACTTGCGTTTACAGTACCGGCAAAATCCGAATTTGAACGCGGTAAATTTTCGCGGATGCGGTCAAAAACAACGATGGTGTCATGAACACTGAAACCAAGTACGGTTAACACTGCGGCGATAAAAGATGTGTTAACTTCTACTCCATAATATTTTCCAAGGAAAGCAAATAATCCCAAAACAATCACAACATCATGAAACAACGATACCAAAGTTACAATGCCGTACTTCCAAGATGAAACCGGTCGAGAAACTTTTCTAAATGCCCACGCCATGTACAAACTGATTGCCAAGAGCACTAACAAAATAGCATAAATGGCTTTGCGTTGGAGCTCTTGTCCGATTGACGGTCCAACCGCTTCAAAACGCAGTTCTTCCAAAGCCGGCAATTTGCTTAAAATGGCTTGATGAGTTTCTTCGGAAGTTTCTTGAAAACGCAGGACCATGCCGTTGTTTTCAGTCGGCTGAGCGGTCAAACTCTTAAGATCAAGCGGTTTTAACTTTTCTTCAAGCGCGGTTACGGATGGCGCAGTTTCTTTAAATCTCACTTCAAGCAAGCTTCCGCCCGTAAAATCAATGCCGAGTTTAAGACCCCACATTGAAATCATGACTATTGAAGCAGCAACCAAAATTCCGGAAATTGAGACCCAAAGTGATCTTTTAGCAATAAGATTTACCATATGTGTTAGTTTGATTTTTTATATCCGATCAGCCAATGGTGCTTTTCGAACCAACGTTCTGAGAAGAGACGCAAGAGCGTACGAGTAACGGTAATTGCCGAGAACATGGACAAGAGTACACCAAGCATCAAGGTAACGGCAAAACCTTTAATCGCGCTCGTAGAAAATTCAATCAAGACAAAAGCCGTTAAGAGCGTTGTGAAGTTTGAATCGCGAATTGACGGCCAAGCACGGGCAAAGCCTTCTTGAATGGCGACTGACAATGATTTACCGGCTCGCAATTCTTCTTTAAGGCGTTCAAAAATCAAAATGTTGGCATCAACCGCCATACCGATAGAAAGAATGAACCCGGCGATGCCCGAAATGGTCATAGTAACCGGCCAAATCTTAAAGATCGCCAAAGTCAATACACCGTACACGCCCAAAGCAATAACAGATAACACGCCAAGGAAACGGTAGTAAATAATCATGAACAACGCAACCAAAATCAAACCGAGCATACCGGCGCGCAAACTGTTATCAACTGATTCTTGCCCCAACGAAGCGCCGACGGTTTGTTGATTTACCAAAGTGATTGGCAATGGCAAGGCTCCGGCATTCAAACGCTTAACCAAATCCTTGGATTCGGCAACTGTAAAGTTGCCGGTAATAACCGCTTTGCCGCCGCTGATTGCTTCATTGACATTCGGTTCGCTGATCGGATAACCGTCAAGATAAATGGCAACCGGTTTGCCGACGTTTCGTCCGGTAATCTCTTCAAAAAGCTTGCCTCCCTTATCATCAAACTCAAGACTTACTTCCGGAGTATTGTCGCGCGGATTGAATTGAACCGTTGCGCGTTTTAAATTGCGTCCGGTCAATTCCGTATTTTTCCATTTGGCATCTTCGCCCAAGTAATCAACTTGTGATTTTGTACGAACAAGCAAATGACTTAATTTATATTCAAAATGTTCACCGGTCTTATAAATAATATGATAACCGAATTTGCTTTCAACTACATATGAAATAGTTCCAACTTTTTGTTCAAATGAAGCTTTTTCAAACGGTTCAACCATTGCACCCTTGCCGAAGTAACCGAGACTACCGCCTTTTTCTTTTGATCCCTGATCATCAGAATTTGCTTTTGCCAACTCAGCAAAATTTTTCGCAGTTGCCTTCGCTTTCAAATCCTTGATTTTCGCGTAAGCCTGCTCTTTGCTTAACTTTGAATTGCAGCCATCGGCGCCTTCATAGCAAATTAAAATGTGCGAAGCCTCAACCTCACGTACTTGCTTAGCTTCAAATTTCAACAGTTCATAGCCGGCTGTAGTTTGAATTAATTCTTTACTGGTTTTACCTACACCGATTTTGTCGGCCGCTTTTGCCAAATCAGCATTATCAGAATCTGAAACCCAACCCAAGTCGCCGCCATTGGCTTTAGTTGTGTCATCTTCGCTAAATTGGCGAGCCAAAGCGGCAAAATCACCCCCAGCAAGCAATTTACGAAGAACATCATCAGCCTTGGCTTTTGCTTTTTTATTAAAAGCATCCATTTCTTTTTGTTGATCAGCAGTTAATTTCGGAGCTTCGGTGCGTTGTTCTTTGAATTCAAGTAACGGAGTTTCTCCGATTTTCTTAATGGCTTCGCGAATATCTTTAATACCGGCCAACTCGACGATAATACGATAACGTCCATCAACGCCGCGGTTTACCTGCACCAATGGTTCAGATACGCCGAAAACGTTAACTCGACGCTCAATAACATCGCGAGCGCCTTCAACCGCTTGGCCTTGATCGGCAGCGGCGATTCCGGTTACGTCAGCGTCATATACGAGCTGAGAACCGCCTAAAAGATCCAATCCAAGCTGGAAAGGAACTTCCTTGACCTTTGGCAACGGAATCTTGTAGTTGCTTATGGCTTGATTGTAATAATTGCCAAAAGTAACCAATGAAGCGGCGATTGCGATAATGAGCACGAAACTAAACGCCCACCAGACCTTTTTTCGGCCTTTTGGGAAAAATACTCTAGATAAAAAAGAATCTGCCATATATGCAAATA
>CAZVMF010000001.1:0-133449 GCA_964628045.1 uncultured Gammaproteobacteria bacterium | reverse complement strand
TCATTACGACCTGGAATTGCAGCCAATTATTCGGCTGGTTATAGAACCATGATCCATTCATATTTGCTAAACCTGCAGCGGTTGCATACCTGGTTGTCACTGTTGTGTTAACCGGTATAGAAGCTACTGATAAGCGATATATCCACCAATCAGGATAACCAGGCGCATCTACCAACGGAAGTTGGGTTGAATACCCTGATATACTGTTCCAGCAAATAGGCTGCTGTGTGCCGTTTGCCCTGCTTTTTCCGAAATACATATTTACAGTATCCCTGGCAAAGTTCATCCCAAGTCTCAATACGGGATTAAGGGAATCGCCAATTCCTGGAGGTAGATATGATGGCGGTGGGTTACCTGGAACCATTATTGAACCGTTATTGTATTCAAGTACATTTTTGGTACTTGTAATGTTATAAAATATGTTTGTCCAATAAGGCAGATTTGGCGCTAATCGTGCTGCACAATTAGGAAAATTTCTATAAATCGTGTTAGCCGATCTTTGCCCGTTTACTTTTGTAACCCATACTTTAATGTAACCTTCTGCTGTAATGCTGTCAGAGCTTACCGGATTTGAAACCCAGCCGTCTGCTGTGTCCCTGTAATCATAGGTATTTATACCCGGGGAACATGCGGTATCAATAGTCTTCTTTAAGAAAAGTAATTGATATTTCCATGTATTATTTCCAAGGTTTTGAGTTATACCAACCTTTAGGACGGGCAACATATTTGAAGAAGTACCAGCAATGGTAATTTGCTTTGTTCTTTGATAATGGTTGTTGTTCACATCCCATACATCCAAAACTACAGTTGCAACAAAACCAGAAGTGAGATATTTTTGCGGTCCCATCATGCTTGAATTTGTATACATCGGTGATAATGTTAAATCACCATAATTATACTGATACCTTACAGCTGTTGCACCGTTAGAAAGCGAACCAATAAATATTATAGGTTCACCGGCAAATACCGTGTCAGTGGTAAAAAATAAGCCACTGGCGGAGTCTTTGATACTGAAATCAAGCGGATTATCCGTCTCTGTCGGTGGGATTGTAGGCCCGTTCACCGTATCACACCCGGCCATGAATATGGCAAGTATGAAAACGATCAACAGAGAAGGAATGGAGAAAAGACGCGTTCTTTTCATTTATTAATTCCTTTCTATAGAAATTGTTTTTTATTGTTCACTGAACTCAAATTAAGTCCATTATACTGCCCTCATCAAGATGAAGGCAGAAAATATACTTAAAGTAATGTTCCGATACGAGCGGCAAATGAATTACGTTTAAAGCGGGTACTTATAGTCTGAGCCATAAGATCTCCGTAAATTTGTTCAATCTCTGAAGTTGTATGCTCCCAATTATTTTCTGTGCATACCTGTTCTTTAGCCGCTGCACCAATCTGAGAAAGAGTTAACGGGTCAACTAAAGCATTATGCAATTTAGCTTTTAAATCTGCAACATCTTTAGCGCGGAAAGAAATTCCGGTTTTTCCATCAACAACCGCTTGGGTGTTTTCAGGAATATCGCTGACCAATGGTGTTAAACCGTACGACATAGCTTCGAGTAAGACCAATGAAAGCCCCTCGGAAACCGAAGGCTGCACAAACATATACGCGTTTGAAAACAACTCTTCAAGAACTGCGCCGTGCTGAGCGCCGGTAAAGATAATGCGATCATCACCTTCAGCGGTCTTTTTCAACTCTATTACATATTCGTCAGTAAAAGATCCGTCACCAACAATAACCAATTTTTTATCGGTATCGAGCTTACGGAATGATTCGATTAAGTAATGCAATCCTTTGTGACGGATTAATCGAGATACTGCCAAAACATAAGATCCCTTTGAAAGATTCCAACGTTTTGCAATCTCATTTGTTTCTCGAATAGTCGCAGCCGGAACTCCATTTGGAATATACTTTACAATAGTGCCATACGCATTCCAGGCATACGATTCAAGTAGTTTGGAAATTGAAAGTGTTGCATCAGCAAAGCGACAAGCCATCCATTCCCCAAACTTCAAATAAGCTCGACCAAAAAAGCTCCACTTTTGGTGGTAGTAATCTTGACAATGGAAAGTCGCAACAATCTTTGCATTTGGTTTAAGTAAACGAACAAGCCATATCAATGAAGATGGTCCAATCGAATGGAAGTGAACAATATCAACCTTACGGCGCAGTAAATCAAGACAAGCAAAAAATGTATGCGAAATAGCATCAAGGTTTTTTGTCTTAAAAGAAGGCAAACTGATTAAGTGTACGCCTTTATATTCTTTTAAATTAGGATCAGTGTAATGAGGACGAGTATACGCAAACACCTCATGTCCGCGAGCGGCCAAATGCACAGCCAAACCCTCAACGTGTTTTTCAACACCGCCGATAAGAGTTGGGATTCCTTTTTGTCCGATAAATGCAATTTTCATAGTTAAATGTGAATATTCAGTAATATATGAATATACCACATATTTAAATTTCTGTCAATAGTTACTCGATCTTAAAGGCTAAACTATAAGAAAACCCTGTTTCTAAGCCTTTTACCTTAATATCTGTATAACCTTTTGCTTTGTCAGGCACATTCATCATCTGATTAAAGCGACCGGTTGCATCAGCCTGAAGAGAGCTTTCTACTCCCGCAAAGTTAACAATTAGGTTTTCGTTTTTTCCAAAACCACCACCATGAAGAATCATCTCAGAACCAACAACGCCGCGATTTTTATCAACGCTTAAGAACAATGGTTCTGAAAGTTCTGGGAAATTTTCTTCTTCTGTAGCCGTAACATATGCTAAGCGTGCACCAGAAGCTTTTACTGGATTCAAATTAGAATCAACAATAATAATCGTTGTGTTATTAAATACAACCAATAGTTCGCTAGAACCTGTATCAACGGCTTTTAATCCCATTGCCCAACCACCAGTCAAGCTAACTGTGCTTGTATACAAATGATCAACCGGCTGCAAATCGCTTTTACGCAACTTAACAACACCAATACCATCAGAGAAATAGATATGCTTTCCATCTTTTGATGGCACAACATCATAACCAAATGTTCCGGTATGCTTAAAGCTCTTTTTAATATCTCCGTTGAAATTAATCTTGCGGACGGCCCTGTCATCAACAACATACACCGCATTATCCGCTTTATCGTTATAGAGATTACGCTTGTACCAATCGCTTCCCCAATTAAAGGTCAACGGAATAGTGTCAACGTTTTGACGGCCTTCACGGTCGTAAATAGAAATGCTTTTATCAAAAACATTAAACAAGAATTTATCACTGCCGGCTGGTGTAATATTATAGGTGTTATTACCTTTATTGATTACCGGATAAGAATCAACAACCACAAGGTCGTTATTCCATACTTTCACGCCACGAGAACCGATGGTGGCCACCTTACCACCAACAATGGTTACTCCGCCAAACCAATCCCAACTACCATCTTGCACGCGCGCCACACGACGTGCCTGCTTCAAATCACTAATATCGTATTTCTGAAGAGAGCGTCCATCAACAACATACGCAAATAAACGTCCTGATTCCAAACGAAGTTTTACATCGTAAAAATCAGCCGCAGTATTAAAACGCGGATCCGTTGATTTAAGGGCCGCAAAACGAACTGGGTTCTTTTTAGACTCTGCTTTGAATAACTCAAGTTGTCCGGTATTTGTTGTAGCAATAACAACATTGCCGGAATAATATACCGCATCACCTGAGTAATAAGCTTTTACGCGGGCTTCACCACCAGAAATTGGCGCTAAAACCGTAACAAGCAGCATTGCAGCCGCTACTGAAAACATTACTTTTTTCATAGTTTTATTAGAAATTTATCTTAAATGTAATGGATTACCTTACCATATTAACTAAAAATAGTCAAGCCCCTTTCAGGGGCTGACTATAAAAATCTTTATATCAATAATTTACTCAAATGACTCAACGGTCCCCTTGCCCCCTGCTTTACGATCTGACTCAATATTTGTGTTAATATTAGCCAACTTTTTTGAAATTACGGCACCAGAATATGAATCTTTCCCCTTAAACTGAATATTTGTTAGTAAATTTGGTACTTTTCCGAGATCTGATTCAGCTGGCACTATACTAACGGCAAAACTAAGTCGATAGTTTCCGCCCGTCTTTGAAATTGAGTCTAAGTTCCATAAAACCCGGCGCCCGACTGGTGAGTACGATGCCGAACCCGCAATAAGACTTGTCTGCTCAAGCCACACAACATTGGGCTGCAAATCAGCCGAAACCTCGAAGTTAGCTATATCATTGCCTAGATTGTTAATTTCCCAGATAACCCAATAGGTCGTCGGTATACCAACCTTTGGCGGAATCGGACCAATTCCAAGTTGATCACCCTGTGGGCCATAATAATACCCAGCTGATTGTACAGAAATATTTGTATCAATTTTTAATACTGGCAAAGCAATTGCATAATTGTATTCTTGTGAATCACGGGTGTACGAAACAACTAGTTCCAAATTAAGAAAATCATTTAATTCGACTTGCTTTCGATCCAATTCCACAGTGCTATTAAGTGAAACACTGGTGCCCGAGTCTAATAAAGACGGGAAACTAATACCGTTATCGTTCATTGAAAAACCTTTATCAACGGTCGCGAAACTTTTAACCGCAGTTGTGGCTCGTCGACTATTGAGTTTGAACTTAATATTAGTGATCGGTGTTTTCTCGGAGTTTCGGAAATTAATTCCCAAATTTAATACTCCCCCTGACCAGGAATTTTCTTTAAATTTAGGAACAACGTTTAAGCTTGGCTCAAGAATTGAAACTTTACTGCTTTTCTGAACTTGCAAAACATAGTCTGTTCCGGCAAGCAAACTTCCTTCAACTGTAAAATCAACTTCTGTAAGTGCGGCCTGAGCAGTTGTTGCGGTAAATTGAAAATGTCGACTTTCACCAGGCGCTAAACCATGCATGACGATACGATTGTTTTCAAAACTTAATTCCTGAGGATTTATATCCCAGCCGCCACTAAAAGCAACAAAAGCGTTTTCCAAGGTAACATCACCGGTATTTTTTACCTCAATGGAACCTTGCAATGGAATGCCACGATATGCATTAGCGGGGATATCAAGTGATACATCTAAGGCGGAGGCATCGATGTGATACACGATAGAACTCAAAACCTGCTTTCGTACCTGACCCTTAAGATATGACATGGTCAATCCTAAAAACTGTCGATCCCCGATTGCGCCCTGGACAATTCCGCGAATACGTAATTCTCCTCGTTCATTCTTAGCCAAATCACCAATATTAAACCGAGCACTGTCTTTTTCAAAAATTGTTGCCGGTGTTGCCGATTCAACAATAAAGTTTGCGGGCAAATCAAGCAAAACATTTGCACCACTCACTGCCGTCCCCTCGTCATTCTTATAACTAACAATAAATTCTTGTGATCGAGCGCTAACTACGCTCGCTGAAGCTGTTTTAACTTCTAATTCAAAATCAGGTTGTGGCTGCCAAAACATCAGCCAAACCAATATGACACCCATTCCAATTAAAATACTTGCCAGCAAAATATCTGCCCACAGATGGAAATCGCTATCACGATAATGTCGTTGATGCCGATTGCGAAGAAGCCGAATCAAGACATTAAGCTTGTCGTTTATTCCGCTACTCTTCACCTCTTCTTCCGCGGCTGTGCGTGTTTGTTTTGGCATATGGTTGTTTATTATTGTAGCAAAATACGCAGTAATTAGAAATTAGCAGTTCCCGCTAATAGCTCAAATTTTCCATCTCCGTCAGTGTCACTGACAATAACACTAACTCCCCCGCTTTTAGGGTCAAAGGCCATAAATTGACCCTTGAGCCGTCCAGCATAGTCAAAGATTCGAACATGAGGCCCGCCTGACGCGGCACCGGTCACCAATTCATTCTTTCCGTCATTATCAACATCTCCAATCGCCATATTGACTCCCCCTCGAAAATTCTTATCATAAGCCAAAAAAGATCCAAGAAGCCTTCCTTGTTCATTAAATATTTTTACTGTTCCTGGAAGCCCCTTTCCCGGAGCCACAACAATTTCACCTCTGCCGTCATTATTAACATCACCAACACTCAAACTAACACCTCCACGGAAATTTTTTTCAAGCAGAAGACGGCCTACTAGATCTTTCGCTGTGACTGGAGTTTAGACGTTTGCTTTTCCTATCTCTCTTCCCTCTCTTTTAATATTTTTTTCAAAAGCAAAAAACCCAGCATTAAGCTGTTTGCCGCTCGAATCATATATCTTAATTTGCGGTCCACCCGATGCCGGTCCTATAATAATTTCCTTATTTCCGTCTTTATTAAAATCGTATGAAGCAAAAGCCAATTCGCCTTTAAAATTTGCTCCAAACGGACTTATGGTGACCATTGATTTTCCCGAACGATTAATAATAAGTTTTCCATTCTTTACGGATGCGCGATCACGTCCTCCATTGGAATCAAAATCATCATACAACACCAATGAATTTGGAACAGCATCGGCACGATATGCAAAAAATCCATTTCGCAATTGTTCACCTTTATTACTAAAAACACGCAAAAAATTTCCATTAAAAAATGGGGTGCCATACACATCCTGCTTTACTTTCCGCATAATAACTCCGTCATTGGGATTAAGCCGCACATAATTAACTTTAGAGCCGTCGTTCATATTGCGATCTTGAATTCCATGAATTTTTTCGAATTGCTCACGTTTAAAAATAAAAAGCTGAACTTTATTCGTGGAATTGACAATAGTCACGCCGTTTTCAAAATCACGACGCCATAAACCAGGTTTTACAGAAGGATTGGTGGAGTCAAGAAGATTAAAATATGTATTTTCGGCTCTGCCCAGTTGCACATCATATTCGTCATACCACCATGTTTGCTCATGTTTCTGATCACCGAAATCAAAGCTAAAATAACCGTCACCGAGCAACGCGCTTGTTAAACCAAAACGCATATTACGATAATCGTTTTGATGACCCGTATTACGTGTACTGCCGTTTAAAATATAAATCGCCGGCTTTTGGTTTTTTCCAGGAAGACGGGAAAGATACTGATACATACTAGCCTGCCAAGAACCATTACCTTCCCAAGGTGTTGGGAAGTTTTCAAAAATTCGTCCATTAACATTGGGCTGATATGACTCGATCGAGTTTCCATTCATAAGTATATAATTCTGATTCCCGATTCTTTGTCTTGTTTTAGCAAACATCAACACCATTCCCTTCTGCCACTCCGTGTTATACACGGAGCTTGGATCTTCGGTGCCGTCGCCATTAATATCAATGCCGTTGTTACTATAATGATTGATTGATGAGTCAACAACATCAAACATTACACCGTTCCATGCCGCCTGATCCATTTTTGATTTAACGAAATCCGCATTCATATTCTGCCAAATACTCGACGCTAAATTTGTCAGAAAAACTCCAGGCCACGCTTGAATTCGGTTATGATCACGGTCTCGCAACCAAGCGTTTGCTGATTGCGCTTGATTGTATAAACCGTTGGGCAGATCTAGAACCATCGCAGCCGGAAGATACGCCAAAGCAATATTAGTGGGACGAGCATTACGATATTCATTTAAAAATCCCGGATCTGAAACACTAAGCTCATGAGGCAAAACTAATAAATCCCATTTCTTTAGCTGATTAAAATCTTCGGACGAAATATTTTCAAAATACTTGAGATAATAATTTGCCAGTTTGGGATAGGTATCTTTTGCCGCAACAACACGTGGAACAAGCGTTATGACTGCTACGCTTAACAAAGCAAAAGATATAATATATAAACGCTTCATCTTAGTTATTTGGTTTACGCAATGCGATTGTAAGAATATGCACCAGTGAAATTCCGGTCAAAGCTTTAAATAATCGAATGCATATGGCCATTGCTTTTAAACCGGGAAAAGCTCGGCGTTGTTGCGCTAAACTATACCACAAATCAATATCATTACGCATACCGAGTCTACTGGGCTTTAGAAGCTCTGGTTCGCTTTGTCCAGAAATCCGAATCATCTTTTTTATTTCAGAAATACTTCCCCCTCTAATTCCATCGCGTAGAAACTCTTGCCAACTCGGATTAGTTTTCTTTTTTGAAAAACGCCGGGCTATACGAAAAGTCAGCCAGTCCGGTAAATAATTTATAAAGAATAAACCGCCGGTTGTATGACGCTCAATTGGAAAATAACGATATGGCGTCTCACCTAAAAACATAACTGATCCCGGCTTCAATAAGCGATACAGCGCCGGAAACAAGGTCTTACGTTCATTTGGCAGGAAATGTTCATAAACTCCACTTAAAACAATAAAATCTATGTCACGCGGGATTTCCGCAGTGCTTTCCGCCGAACTGGCACGTACCAAAGAAACGTTTTGTAACTTATAAAAATCAATCCGAGCCTTTGCTACTTCTAAATAATTTTTCAAGAAATCAATGCCGATAATTTTTGATTGAGGAAACATTCGGCCCAAAATAACTGTTGAGGCGCCTGATCCGCAACCAAAATCTAAAATAGTTTTTCCAACAAAGGCTTCAGGTGGGAGAAAAGATAATAATCCAAGTTCTAAATTAGCTCTAACATGACGGGGCGACTCCTCTCGTTCAATTTCATCGCAAAGCCAAGACAAACCTTTTATTTCAAAAATCTGCTTAATTAAATCAGTGGGATATGCGGTTTCGCATTCGAGTAATGGTGCGCCGCTGTCGCTCGTAGTTACTTTAATACGACGCTTACCATTAGTCATCTCGCTGACGCGAGCCTCACCCTCATTATTTTTTAAAATAATATCAGCGGACATACTATTTGTTTTCATTCAGCAACGATTCATAGAGCTTTTCGAGTTTGGCAATACTAACATGAATATCAAAATTCTTTTCTGCTTTGGCGCGAGCCTGTATGGCCATTTCTTGAACTTCCTTAGTATGGGTCATACTCCATATAATAGCCTGTGCTAATAAGGCCGGTTCATTAGCTTTAACAACCAATCCGTTTACAGAATCATCTATAAGTTCGGCCGCGGCAATTTCTGAAGCAATAACTAATCTTCCGGCACTCATTGCCTCCATAACCGCTAAACTCAAACCTTCACGCAAGGATGGCTGTATAACAATATCTAAAGATCCGTATAGCGCAAGATGGTTCTTTTCAATTCCATGCCACAGTATACGATCATCAATTGAATATTTTTTAGCCAAGTGAATAAGCGCATCCTTATTAGTACCTTCGCCAAAAATATGCAATGTCCAATTTTTAGGAACAGTTGCCAGCGCTTCAAATAAACACTGGTGACCTTTTGAATCTTCGAGTCGTCCGATGATTCCTAGAGAAAAAGAATCTTTGTGAAAATTAAGTGATGGAATCGAATTGAACTCCTGCGTATCAACACCGTTTTGGATAAGATTAATTGATTCAGGAGCAATTTTAAAATATTTTGAATCATAATCCTTAACTTTTTTCGCTACAGCAATAATAGCATCTGCTGATTTCAAAATACGCTGCCACATAAAACGACGAAAAAACGAACTCTGGTGTTCGACGCTGTGCTGGGTTGAAACCCAATGGAATGTGTATAAATGTTTAAAAAACCAACCGAAAAAGTCGGCACCGAATAAATGGCTATGGATTATATCCGGTTTCCACGTATGAATAAAATGCCATAAATGGAACGCACTTAAAATTCGGCCGCCTTTTGCAGTCAGTAAAGTCACCGCACCCTTAAACTGAGAAGCAAGAGCTCCGGAACCCGCCGTTGTCGCGACTGCCAAAGAAAAACGTTCGGCGTCCAAACGATGCGAATAATCGAGCACCATACGCTCGGCGCCACCGGCAATAAGCCGCGGAACTATATGCAAGACTTTGATTTTTGAAGTTGGTTTCATGATTTTAATTATCTATAACTCTTTCATATACCGCCTCATATTTTTTTATCATCTGAGCGATATTAAACTGCACGGCAACTTTTTCACGTAAACGTTTAGCAAACTCATGAGCCTGCGTTTCGTGTTCTTTGTACCAACTGATCTTTTGAGCTAAATCGTGGGCGTCGCCGGAATCAAAAACTAATCCGTTATGAGCATCGTCAACAATTTCTTGTAACCCATCAACATTTGAAACAATAATCGGGATTTGCACCAAAGCCGCTTCTAGCGCAGCAATACCTAACCCTTCCCAACGCGACGGCAATACAAATACATCTTGTGAAGCTAGAAATTCCGGAATATTGTGGCGAACACCAATAAGTTTAATATGTTGGGATAAATTATATTTGTTTATTTGAGTTTCAAGTTTCGAGCGCAAGGAGCCTTCACCGGCAATTTCGCAACGAATATTTTTATCATCGAGTAAATGAATCGCTTCAATTAGAACATCAAAACCTTTTTGCTCTGACAAACGACCGACTGAAGCAATCCGGAAAACGTCATTAAAAGTATGCGGCGACGGACTAAAACGACTTGCATCGACACCATTGTAAATTATCTCGTACTTTTCCAGGGGCACATTGTATCTTTCATGTGCATCACGAGCAACAGCTTTTGAAACAGCAATAAGCGCTTTCGCATAATGAATAGTTGCTTTCTTTAAAAAGCGAGTGATAACGCCTTCATCTTTATTTAAATTATGCTCAGTTGAAACAATTGGAATTCCCTTAAGCCCAGCAATTAAACGTCCGTAAATATCCGCACCTAGATGAGTATGTATAATATCCGGTTTCAATTTAGAAATTATCTTCCAGATCTTAATAAAATTAAGAGGATCAAAAACAAGTTTTTTTTCTAAAACAAAAACTTCTGTTCCGGTCTTTCTCATTTCTTCAACCAATTCCCCTCCCCATTTAAAACAAAGAACTGATTGTTTAAAACGACTTGAATCAAGCCCTTTTGCTATATCAATCAATAAGCGTTCAGCGCCGCCAGTATCCAGAGTCGGTAAAATATGAAGAATATGTATCTGACTTTTACTTTTTTGCATATGTCTGAATTTTCTTGTCATGCATAAGATAGGCTGCCGCTATAGCAATTCCGATTGGTAACCAGGCCTTTCCTTTGTAATATGAAGTATTAAAAAATTGAAAAAAGAAACCACCGAAAGCTCCAACGCTCAACGGAAGAATAATGTTCATAAACGGCGTCCCTCGCGCTGACCTTATAGCAATCCACAATATATAAAACAAACTAATTACAAAAACGCTAAAGGTCGCCATTCCAACTAAGCCATTCTCGGCAATAATTTTTTGAATAACGCCGTGCGAATCAAGGGCAGAACCATATTTTGCTAAAAAACGAATATTATCGCCCACTATTCCATAAAAATTTCCCGAGCCGTGTCCGAAAAACGGTTTTTCTAGTAAGGCCTGCACACTGATTTCCGTTAACAGTAAGCGACTCTGCGTTGAACTGACACCAACCTCAAATTGGCTTTGTAAACGAACCATATATATGGCCAAGGGACTTAGCAAAAATAAAACAATTAGAAACGGCACTAATGATTTTTTTATAGAAGCGCGATACGCAAGATATAAAGCCCACTGTAAAAATAAAGCGATCCAGGCAGCACGGGAAAAAGTACCGAGAGCCACCATCATTAAAAATCCTGAAGATAAAGTTAAATATTTTAATGCTTGACTGCTTCTTGTCCAATAACGCATGGCAATTGTAAAAAATACGCCAACGACTAAAAATTCAGCAATTAAATTATGATTATCTCCTAATGGCCAACCACCGAAAAATGAAACCGGACGTATACGCGTTGATAGGTTCTGCCAGTCTTGTAAGAATAAAGAGCTTAAACCAATAAGCGCAACCGCAAGTTGAGAAAACAACATGCACCACAATACTTTTCTAAGTCGAGCTTCATCCTTAATAATATTTACCGGCAAGATTATATAGGCAAAATAAAAAAGTGCAATCCAACGAATCCCATACCAAACCGATGCCGCAATATACTCAGTAAAAAATGAAGATGTTAATACTGCTGCCAAAAAGATTAGATACGGAACTAAAGCCGGCCAACGCCAACCTTTAGCTTCTCGAGGTCTGAAAATAGAATGCAACACAAATCCGGCTAGCGAAATAACTGCTAATCCATCGACAAGTGGAATAATAAGCGGCCCAACAAAAAAGTTATAATCAATAATTGGCAAGCACAGTGTCATTAAATACAAACCAATTTCCGGTTTCCAGCTTGTTAGAATAAGTAAAACAGTAACTGACAAAATCGAAAGTACTACAGTTGAGCTTAATGACAAAAGAAATAAAACAATACAGGCCATAACTAAACCAAGGAATAAAACACTATTTTGGTTTGGTCTTTGCGCTGGCATCTTAACTATTTTTTTTAAAAACAAAGCAAGCGTTTCCCATAATCGTTTTACTGGCAATGCTTCGCACGATTGCGTCATAAACCTTGCTCAGAGTCTTAATAATGGGATATGGGTGAAGATATCCAAAAGTAAAAGCATAATACTCTTTATCAATGACGGAAAAACCATAACGTTTAAAACGCCGTGCTAAAGATTCTAGTGAGGGAAATAAATAGGTTGTCCGATAGGCTCGATGACCATCAGCAACTCCCTTAATAATTTGGTGAAACCAAAGCGGAGTGAAACGTGCTAATAAAAATTCCGGAGCCGAAGGATTAGGTGAGGCCACAATAAATAAGCCATCAGGTTTTAAAATTCTCTTTAATTCGTTGATTGCTTTATCCAAGTCATTAATATGTTCGAAAACATAGTTAGCAAAAACTACGTCATAATCACCAGTTTTAGCTTGAGGCATGTCTTCAACCGGAGCCGTAAAACATTTTCCAACCCATGATTCCTTAACCTCGCAATCATCAATATCCGCCCGATCGCAAATAAAATCAGCATTACCTATAAGTTTGGCAACGGAATTTTCTAACACAACGCTTTTAGCGGCGCCCACGTTTAAAATATGCGGCGTTCCCCCACTGGCCTGAACCGCTGAAACTGCTTCCGCTAACACGGCTATTAACTTTTTTTCGCCTGGAGTTTGCATAAATATAGCTTGAATATACCACAAAATTAGGCGAAAGTCAAAGAAAAAAGGAGCTATTGGTATAGCTCCTTATAATGAAAGTTTTTCTAAACTTACAAAATTATTATTACTTCAAAAATCTAAACGGAACCGGTTTCATTTGCAAATTATAACCGTTGCCGCCGTAGTTCTTGACAATATCGCTTAAAACCAAATCGGAAATCTTATTTTTTTCTCCGGCTGTGGGGAAAAAACAACCTGCCACTAGCTCGAAACAAAAGGTTGTTTCTTTATTAGCGTCAAGGGCGATTCCGCTCTGGTACACATATACATCAACGCCTTTGTATTCATACAGAGGACATTTTTGCCATCCGCCGTCCCAACCGATGTCATTAACCTTATCACCGTTAACTGTAACGGCGAACGGTCCGGTGCAACATTTTTTGGCGACATCTTTTCTTACGAAATAGTCACCATCAACTGTCACGCCGTAGGGAGGAACATAATCCTGCGCCTGAATGTTCATTGTCGATACTGTGCAAAGTGCAAGTAGGACAATTAAAAATATTCTTTTCAATTTATTACTCCTTTTTTTCTAAAATTTTATTTTTATGAAAAGGGGGTGTTGTTATTCAACACCCCGTTTTTCAATGAACTTTGAGATTATTCTTCGTAAAGTATTTCGCCATAACGAGCTACGACAGGATAGCCATCCTTCTGCAATTCATGTGGTATATATACTTCCGTTGTAACCGCACCTACTTTAAAGCAATATTCAATTACCTGAGGCTGGGTGCTGATATCTATTTTGAATCTATAGTATCCGCTCTGCTGGTCTTTAACTTTCTTTAATACCCATTTATTATCGGGATTAATAGTAAAAGTACCTTCAACCCATAGCATTTTAGCAAGACCATATTTTGCTCTTACTAATTCGAATTCTGCTTCACGTAAATAAACGTAGTGATCATTGCCGTCCCTGTAAATACCAGAAATTTTTGTCATTGAATTTGTAATTTCTTTGGTTTTATCAACCTGGAAATTATATCCATGTTCTGAATTATTTAACACACAATGTGTTGACTGAGCATTTGAACTTGAGTTCTGCTCACCTGCAATTGTGCCGATGGGATTTTCAGTTTTTGATTCAGATTTTAATTCTGCAATCATTTCCTTAAACATAACCTTTGCTTCTTCTTTGGTCATGCCGGAGTTTTCTTTCTTCTGTTCCTGGACCGGAGGTTTTACCTCTACTGTTTCAGTATTTCCTTTTGGCCAAGCAAGCCATACAACAGCAATTGTTAGCAACGCAATTATTACAACTAACCCGTTTCTAACAGTTTTGTTAGTATTGTCAGGTTTTTTTACCTTAACGTGTTCTACGCCGGTGTTTGTGTTTGCATCTTCCATTTAATATATCCTCTTTCGTTTATTTTATTAATGTTATGTTTTTTTAAAATTTGAATATTGATCTGCCAAGTTGAAAAAGTTCAACGTTGACCTGTAGTGTTGTTGATTGAGCACGCCTTGTCTTATCATCAGGATTACTTTTACCGCCGTATTTTACTTCGACGATCTTGTAATAATCATAATAAAATTCAGCCACTGCCTGCGCACCAATAAATGAAGTGTTATTATCAGCTACAGACATGTAGCTAATTATTCCACCGATTCCAAGTGCGAAATCGCCGCCAAGATCAAAGGTTAGGACATTCGCCTGTAAGTTAAGTCCCCACATTTGTTTGTCGTAAATTTTTGACTCCACGGTGTACCCCTTGTACTCCGTGGAACGCTGTGAACTAAAGCACGGCGTTTGGAAAAAGCCGCTTAAACTTACACGTCTAAACGCGAAGTTTGTAGCTCCTTTTGTATGCTTGCTGCGAGTTAGATCAAACCACCACGCAATCTTAATTCCTACATCAACCTGTTTCCAAGTGACTGAATCAGGCGTCGAGCCTTTTTCTGTACTTTGATACACGCCAACATCAATGGCATAGCCATTCATGCCACGTGCATTTCTGCTCTTAGAAAAGGTTAGTGAAACAGCTCCTTCGGTCACATCAATATGCGCATTATATTTTGAATTTAACTCGCTGTTAATATCCATCGTATATTTTGCGTATTCGAGTTTTACACCCACAGAATTTAATCCTTCGGTACCGACAGGTTTGTTTAAATTCTGTCGTACAATTCCAGAGAAATAATTTCCCCTGAAAATTGATAAAGGAGTGCGCTCCTGAATGAATGACCAGTTGCCCTCGTACTGACTGTACGGAAAACGTAAACTGACATCTTCTGTAACTTTGTGATTTGAACCGGAATTTGTATTCTTGTTTAAATCGGTTAAGTCACCGGACTTTAGATCAGTTGTTCCTTCAGTCTTTAATCGCAAGCCGCCAGTTGAACTTACTTCAACTGTATCAACATGCACAGACTGCTGTATAACTTCCTCTTTTTCTTCTTTCAGATTTAATTGGCCGAAAGAATTGTATGTTATAAACATACAAAGAAAAAGGGTTAAAGCAAAAATTGATTTCTTCAATTTTTATTATCCTTTCTTCTTGCGGTAATTAAACCGCCTATTTAATTAATTTTGTTAAGTTTCTACCCGTATACTTTAATCCGCAATCCTACCATAAAGACAAGTTATTGTCAAGCTTTATGGCAGTGTTTCAGATTTAAGCTTATTTTAGGATATTCTTCATACTCGCTCGTTGAGCGATGTCTTCCGGAGTTACCTCTTCAGTATCTTCCAGATAGCCTCCCTCACCGATCATATCTTGATGAAAATTTGGTGAAACCGGATGAACCGGAGTCGGACGATAACTTGAACGCTGTCCGTATTTATGTGTTTCATACACTTGTGCATGCGGAGCAAGATAAATATATATCAAGCTGATTGCACCACCAAAAATAATAGCAATACCAAGAACCAAAGGAATATTTGGCTTGACCGGATAGCTTGATGTAATCGGTTGGTCAATCAAGCGAACTTTAACGGCATCACCAGAACCATGATACGCCGTGTTCTGAGTCATTAATACGTAGTTAATCGCTCGATCAATTCTCTCGGCCTGAGCTCGATCCGGGTGATATACGGAAACAGCAATAATACCTGAGTCATTAATACTCTTTGCACTCACGGTTCGGCTCCATTGCTTCATCTGATCTTTAGTAGTATCTCCAAAATAGCTGGTATTAATATCAAAACCTGACTCCATTACTTTTGTATAAAAAGAGTTGGAGACAACAACGTTTGCTAAAACGCTCGAAAGATATTCGTTTGATTTTGAAGCAGTATAAGCGTCAATAGTACGGTTATATTCCTGAACAACAAGTAACTGCGAGTTCGCGCTGTACTTAAAACGCTGAACGGCAATAACTCCGATGCCCAATAATATGAAAATGGCGATAATGCCATAGACAGTTTTACGCTTACGAGCAAGCAATTGTATAAATTCGTGAAATTCCATAATGGATAATTTGTTTAAATATAACTAATACTATAGCATATATTCAAAATAATGTCAATATAGGCCAAAAATAGGCATTTCAGGCCATATTTCTCTATATAAAAAGACCAGCAATACTTTGCCGGCCTTATGGAAATTGGTAATTTTATGGTTTTAGGGTCTTTCCCTGATCCTAAAACCGAGAGGTATAGCCGCCTGTACACCCTGTTCTTTGTGCTGATCTACGATGTTTTCTCCCACTATAACATCATCCGATGTTATTGGTTCGGCGCCCACCATAAATGCAGATCCTGAAAACATTGCCGCTATTAGCAGCACGTACAGCTTGGATCTGAGATTTGCCAAATTGTCAACCCCCTTTCTATGTAAAGAACCGTTAAAAAATACTAGCGAATTACGCTGAGATTAAATTCTATCGAATAGCCCAAAAAAGATCAACTCATCTTAAGATAGCCACGCTCATCAATAACAATAACCTTTTTGCTTTCCAAAACTCCATACAAAAAAACATCGGTCATTTGTTGACGATATCTGAATTCTTCTTCTGTTAAAACGGCGTAATTAACTTCATTTACCAACTCATCCTCAAGTTCTTTGATGAGCTTGCTGACTTTGTCTTTGTTAAACTCCCCTACTATTAGCATATCTACGGGGGCCTGTTTGTCATTTAAGAATAAGCCGGACAAAACAAGTAGTTTAATCGGGCCAAGTTTCTTAAGTTTTTCGGTAAAATCTTTTTCACACAAAATCTGTGCTTTTATAATAAGCTCGCGAACCTCATTGAACAAAATAAAATCTTTATTAGCCTTAAAAAATTTCCGATCCGAGCGACCGCCGTCCAATTCATGCTCTTCTTCTGTTGCTTGATGACTGGCTAAGAGCCCTATGGTTTCAAGATTTTCCAGCTCGCGACGAACAGCATTGAGTTGTAAATTCAAATGGCGAGAAACCTGCCGGATGTAATAGGCATTATCCGGATTTAACAGGCATAATTTTAAAATTTTGACTCGGGCCACTGACCCGAATAGTTTAGCTAGCATAGTTGGGCGGGAAACCGTATTTTTGTTGATTTTTAACGTCTCTCATCGTATACTAATATTGTATAAAGGTCAAACTAGAAATACCACCTATGAGCTACAAAGTAGCGCCACTGACTGTTAACCCAAGACAAAAATCAAATCTGGTCAGTCGCGTATTCGTAAGCCAGCCGTCGGCCGAGGAAGAAACTCTCGCCGGCCGGCTTTTCATTTTATTAGAACTTGAAACAGAGCGTCCTGAAGACGCCCGTATTGGCGATTTCATTATTGCCGATGCCTACCGCCAATACTACGAAAATGAAATTTTTATGATCCGGGAACGTTTTGGCACCATTAAGCCTGAACTTGTTTTTGAATCAGCTATAGCAAAACTAAATCGTAACTTAGCGGAATTTGTTGAACAAGAAAAAATTCGCGTATCTATTACCAATATGCAGGCGGTTATTGGTATTGTGCATGGCAATAAATTATTCTTTAGCCAAATTGGCTCAAGTAAAGCTATTCTATTATATCGTCCGAAAAATAAAGCCGGGGAAATGCTCGCTGAATACAATCTTGTAGATATCACCGAAAAAACAAATGACCCGACACAGGAAATCGCACAACCAAACAAATTCTTTACCAACGTCGTTGCCGGAGCTATCCCGGCCCACGGCTATTTTTTCTTTGCCAATGAATCGTTATTTGAATATTTAACTAAGAAACAAATCTGCGATATCATAACTACCTTGCCGCCAAGCGGGGCCGCGGAACAAATGAAACTTCTGCTTGATCAAACAAACGCCTTTGTCCCCTTTTTTGGACTCATTCTAAAAAATACCACCGGCGAACATGACGCCTTTGCCGCACCGGCCGCATCGATTGCCGTTCCGGGCAATACTCCCACTGGCGCCGGCCGATCCTCAGTTCATCAACTTAATCAAACCCAAGAAAAAACCGAACAACTTCTCAGTCCTTCGGGTATTGTTAATATTAAAAAGTGGCTAACAAAACTCCGCCCAGCTTCCAATGGAATAAAATCATTTGCCCAGGATAAGGCGAGACGTTTAACAATTGCCGGCGAACGATTGGGTGTTGGCGAACGAGCTGCTGAGTTTGGACGTCGTATTGTAGGTTTCATCGGCGCCCTCGGTATTCTTATATGGAAGGGCACTATGCATGCCGCGCGTTTTGCTCATGATCCTCGCGCGCGCCGTGAAATAATTGTTTCAACACGGAGCTCATTTAAATCAGGCGTCCAATATATATTAAGCAGCATATCTCGTTTTAACGCTTTAGATCGGAAGCGAAAAACACTTCTTATTGTTATAGCTTTCTGTGTACTTGGTCTCTTAACTAACATTGTCTATTCGAGCGTAATCAACCGACGCAAAGAAGCCCAGGCGCATATCGCACAAATCACAGAACAATTTACACAAAAAGAAAATCAACTTGAAGCCGCTCTCTTATATAACAACCGTGTTGCCGCCAAAGAGATTCTTGATGAAATGTCAACGATAGTTGCCGGTTTCCCGAATAAAACAGAAGAAGAAAAAGAACAACAAGCCGCGATTAAAATTCGCTATGAACAACGCCTCGATTCAATTTATAATACCGTGCGCCTAAATGATTCAAAACCAATTGTTGAATTACCTGATGATACTGATTATTTAATATCTGATAACGGTTCTACTTTTGCGGTTTCGTCTCAGACAAAATCAATTCGCAAAATAGCGGCCAATGGCGGCTTGTCCGAACCGGCAACGAGCGATGCGTTTCCTTCGACACTTTCAGGTGCGAGTTTTGATGCACCGTCTCAATTCTACGTGGGCGCAAGTTCTGTGCTTTCATATCAATCTGAAACAAACTCATTTACCTCTCTTTCAATTGATAACCCAACTTCTCCGACCGAGGCCGCCGCTGTCTACAACAACCGTTTATATTCTGCTGGTAACGGAGGAATTAATCGCTTTAATCTTGATCAGAAAACAAAAACCTTTACGAGCAGAATGGATTGGTATAAAGACTCAAGCCTTGGTCCAATTAAATCAATGGCAATTGATGGACGAGTATATCTTATTGAGAACAATGCAGTTACAAAATTATCTGGCGGTAAGCGCGAGCTTCTCTCTCTTGATGAAGTTACACCTCCGCTCGAAGAACCAACACGAGTTTCTGTATCACCCGATCTTGATTTCCTCTATATCCTTGAACCGAAAAATCATCGTCTCTTAGTATTTTCAAAAAATGGAGTATACAAAGCGCAATACACCGGCGATCAATTAACAAACCTAAAAGATGCTGTTGTTGACCAAAAAAGCCGTCTCGTTTATTTCTTAAACGGAAAATCGGTTTATTCAGCAGAGGCCAAACATTTACAATAAAAAAAGTAGGGGCGGGTTTAAAACCCGCCCCTACTTTTTTATTAATGGTTATTTAAGAGTTACCTTAGCACCAGCTTCTTCAAGCTTTTTCTTAACGGCTTCGGCTTCATCTTTCTTAACACCTTCTTTTACAACTTTTGGAGCGGCGTCAACGACAGCCTTAGCTTCAGCTAAGCCAAGATCAGGCGCAACTTCGCGCAAGGCCTTAATAACGGCAATCTTGTTTGCACCGGCCTCAGAGAGCTCAACATCAAAACTATCTTTCTCTTCAGCGGCAGCGGCTGGAGCGGCGGCACCGGCCATCATCATGGCTGGAGCAGCAGCTGAAACACCGAACTTGTCCTCAAGAATCTTAACCAATTCGGCTAAATCCAAAACGGACATCTTCTCAATTGATTCAACAAGTGATTTGAACTTTTCAGGAACAACCACTTCTTTTGTTTCTTCTGACATAAGATTAAATTATTATTACTTAGTTTTTTCGATTGCTGATAATACACCAACGAATGAACGGAGGGTACCAGCCAATACGTTAACAAAACCGGAAACTGGCGCGTTGATTGAACCAACAATTTTGGCGTAGAGCTCTTCTTTCGAAGGCAGCGCGGAAAGAGCGGTAACACCAGCGGCGTCAATAAACTTTCCTTCCAAAATTCCGCCCAAAAACTTAATGCGTCCTTCAGTATCTTTTACGAATTTCGCAAGAATTTTTGCCGGGCCTACTTCATCGGCATAACCGAAAGTAACGGCTACTTGTCCGTCAAAACTACGAGCGTCGACGTCAATGTTCGCTTCGGAAAGAGTCCGGGCCAACAATGTTTTCTTCGCGGCGTAGTATTCGGCCTGTCCGGCCACAAGTTCATTACGCAATGCTTCGTTTTCCTTAACGGTCAAGGCGTTAAAACTTGTAAATACGACAGACTTTGACTTTGCCAAGCGTTCTTTTATATCACGGCTAATTTCCTGTTTCTTCTGCTTTGTTTTTGGCATAAAATATAGATTGATCCCCGACTAAACGGAGATGACAATAAAAAAACTGCGACCTTTAGATCCCAGACGGTAAAAAGCAAAAGAAATTGCTTAGAATTGTCTCGGCAGGGCTTAGTGATTGCCTGCTGTCTAGGACAAAACCATTCTATCAAGCTTTCTAAAATATGTCAATAATAAATACCTGCCTTAAATAAATAAGACAGGTATAACATAAAGATCGGCCTCGTATTCCTTGTTCTTTTGTGTCCCCCGTTATTTTAGGGGGAGACAGAATAAACCTCTTTCGGGAATTGCAAAATCACCCAATCAATTTATTCTTAAAAGCACTATATCACATAGTCCAGGATTTGTCAATACCCTATTCCCCCTATATATTCTTCCTTTTTTATTTTAAATACTTTTGCTTAGCGGCATTGTGCTCATCCAATGTTACTGAAAAGACAGTTTCACCGGTATCAGGGCGAGAAAGAAAGTAGTTATAATCTGTTTTGGTCGGATAAATAGCGGCCTTAATCGCCTTTAATCCCGGATTAGAAATCGGTCCCGGCGGTAAACCACGATGTTTATACGTATTATACGGAGAATCGATTTGCGTGTCCTCATAACTGTATTGAACCTTATTAACTCCGAGAATATAGGCTAACGAGGCACAAGATTGCAGAGCCTGACCAATAGCATCGCGATCCCAGAATATCCCGGCGACGATCTTCATATCCGTTTCAGTCCTGACTTCCTTTTCTAATAACGACGCCATGATAATTATATCTTCGGGCGAATGACCTGACTTTTCCATCGCTTCGCGCAAATCAGGCGTTAACTTCTTTTCAAAATTTGCCCGCATCTTTGTAATCAAGTCATCGGCTGTAAAATCTTTAAACATCCGATAGGTATCAGGAAACAAGTAACCTTCATACTTTTTAGCAGCATTTAAAAAGCTATCATCTTTTAAGTAGCCCTTCTCTTTTAAATACGCATTCATCTCGCGTGAACTTAGACCTTCTCTAATTAATACAGAAACTTCTCGCTCGGCCACTTCTCCTGATTTGAATAATACAATCAAATCCTTGGTTTTTGTTTTTGGCTCAATCAAATATTTTCCGGCCTTGATTGTTTCGGAGCGATGCATATAAAAATGAATCTTAAAAGCCAAACTCGATGAAATAAAATCATCTTTTTCTAAACGATCGGCAATAGCTTTTGTCCCCTCGCCTTGTGTTACGATAAATTCTTGTGTTGTATTATTATCAGAACGAGCAGACATACGACCCTGATACCAAATAATACAAAGGACAAGCAAAGCGATAATAAAAAATAGTTTTTTCATATATTATATATATCTTTGAGATTCTTTATCAGATAATCCATCCACGATTGTTTTAATGTCTTCAGTTGACTCTAAATCAGAAATAAGCAAAACGTCATCTGTTTCAATAACCGCAATATTCTTAACGTTGTTTAGAATGACACGTTTCTTAGAATTACGATTATAAACCAGATTGTTTGAACTGTTATGAAATTGAGCATTTTCCAAAGAAACATTACCATATTGATCATGTTCGCTCAAGCGTTTAACAGCCGACCACTTTCCGACATCACTCCAACCCAGATGATTTGAAACACTCATTGCTAGTGTCGAGACATGATGAGTAATAGCCGATTCAATGGAAACCTTTTCTAAACTTGAATATAAGGCGGCCGCCTCTTCGTCTTGAGTCGCAATAATTCTACGACAACTTTCAATCATCGCTGGTTGATATTTCTCAAAAATCTCAATGATTCGCTTTAACTGCCAGACATACATTCCGGTATGCCAATAATGAACGCCACTTTCTATAAGTTCTTGGCAATATTCTCTATTTGGCTTTTCAACCAAATCAACAACAGCAAACATTGCTTCTTTGCCTCCTTCATCGAGTCTCGCTCCGGCCTTAAGATAACTATAGCCGACTTCCGGATAATCCGGTTTAATTGCCGGCGCAACGACATATTCAGGATGCTCAAGTATAAAACGCTCTGAAGCCATTAATAAATCAATAAATGCCAATTCATTCGAAATATAATCGTCCGATGGCAATGAAGCGACAACCGAATCAAGTGGAATTTTTTTTTCAAGAAAACAAACCTCAAGACAAATGCCCGGTCCGGTGTTACGCGTTTCATGCTCAATAATAAAATGATCTTCCGGAATAACAATCTCCTTACGCAGAGTCTCTACTAAATTTTTGTTAACCGAAACCCAAAGATGCTGATTATCAGAATTTAGTGGCCGCATTCTTGAAACTGCCTTTTGGATCATTGAGTCAGGGCCAAGAATCGATTGAAATTGTTTCGGAGCGCTGCGGCGGCTGACCGGCCACAGACGCGTACCGGCGCCCCCGGCGCGTATGACTATATGCATTTGTATTTTGTATACTTTCTCTTTATACTGTCAGTATATCATATGTCATATATCTATCTCATTGTTCCCTGTGCAGCCGTAACAATTGCTCAAATAAGCAAATTCTTCATTTCAAAAAATAAACTTGCATGGAGCTTTAAGAATTTGGTTGCTTATTCGGGCATGCCATCAAGTCATGCTGCTGTAACAGTATCTTTATCAACGATTATTGGTTTGCGTCTAGGCATTGATTCGGCCGCTTTTGCAATTTCGGCGCTGGTCACGCTTTTATCGTTACGAGATGCTGTTGGCATACGCCAATACATCGGCAAACAAGGCAAAGTCATTAATGAATTAGTTGAGGATTTGGGTGATGACTCATACATTGACGATTCCTATCCGTTACTCAAAGAACGAGTCGGCCATACACCAAAACAACTGCTCGCCGGTTCAATAATCGGCTTAGCAGTTGCTTGTATACTTCACTATTTATTGCTGAGTTTCGTTTGAATTAATACGGCATCTTCCACCCTGACAGACTGAACCGTTGGCGCAGCTACCGCAGCTTCCGCCGCAACCATCGCTGCCGCAATTTTTTCCTGAACAATTTCTAATACAATTTTTTCCTGTTCGACAATATTCAGTACCCGGATTTTTGCCTTGAACAAAGCCGGATTCAACAATTCCGCAAAATCGATAACTATTATCGGTTTTTTTGTATTGATAGTAATACGCGTGGCTGTTAGCCGGCAAAGCTAAAGGATCGGCGGTGCCGCCATATTGTTTTGTTTGTTCATTCCAGCAGGTAGCGGCGTCATATCCGGCGCATGCTCCCAAAACATTGACCGGATCGCTTGGCACATTTGAACCGAGTGTTGAGCTAAACGTCGCTGACCAACTTGGCCAGACTGAAATCGTTCTGTTTGTTAAATAAGTCCCATTGTCCAAAGACGGATAACGCCGGACGATTAAATTATATTTTTCCAATCGATCCTTCATGTCACGCAAATCGGAAAGACGACGCGTATCTCTAATAATAGTAGCCTTTTTACTTGTGCAATATTCTTGTTCCGGACAATCACTATCGATGATACAAGCTTTGGTGGTGGATTTACTACAGAATCCAGTTTGCTGACAAATGTTTTTTGACCCGCACTCTGAGTTCTCAGTACAAAGACGAGTAACATCATTACTGCAATTCTGAACTTCGATATTAAATTTCCAATACTGAAGCAATTGTCCAAAAATATCAGTCGTAGCAGCTTCCGGATCCTGATTGTAGGAAATAATATAAATGTTTGTGTAAATCTCGGGTATCGTTGAAGAAACGCAATTTCCGGCAGCCCGCGCAGTCTTAATAAATATATGTGGGAGTAATGTCTCACTTGGATTTCCTTGTCCGCATTGATTGTCATTCTGACAAATAATTCCCGGATTATTGGAACAACGATTTACGCGAACTAATTTAGCCGCATTAACATATACTGTTCGTCCGTCTCGCACAGCTTCATAACCATCAACAATTAACGACTGCGGCGCACCTTTTACTTTAATATTGTACTGATACCACTGGAGCGGTGAATAATGCTCGGGATTAGGCACGACACGCAAACCAATTGCATCCTTAGAAATAACTTGATTATTTCCCTGACCTCCGCCCGGATCTTGGTTCGCCGATTCATCGCCGAACACAGTGTCGGATTGCGCATAGGCAAAAGAACTAAGCAGTAATGCGCAGCTACAAACAAGGACCACGATGGCGACTCGTAAATCTTTCATATATACTCCTATAGTATACAATTTTTAGCCTAGTTCTGACAATATTCACACCAATGCGTGCCACGCCCGGCTAATCGTGTCTTTTTAATGGGGCGACCGCAATTAGGACACGCTTTGCCTCCGCGTCCATATACCTTAAGAAAAGAGACAAAGTTTCCGCGTAATCCGTCCGGATCCAAGAAATTACTAAAAGTCGTCCCCCGTTCATTAATTGATTTATTTAATATAATCGGAATTGATTGAAATATTTTTTTGAGTTCCGTCGGCTTCAAGCTTTTGACCAATCGGCTCGGACGAACACCGGCACGAAATAAGACTTCATCAACATAAATATTTCCCAAACCCGCGATTAACGATTGATCTAGCAAGGCGGCTTTAATAATAGCCTTGGAACGTCGCGATAAAGCGGATTGAAATATCTTAAAATTGAAATTCTTATCAAGAGGTTCCGGTCCAACTTTAACAGTATGTAAAGCAAAGTCTCTAGCCGCTATGATCTTTACCCAACCGAATTTACGCAAATCATTGAAATACAAAACACCATTACTTGAAAAATTAAAAATTACTCGCGTATAGATATTTGGGACTTGTACGCCCGTTGAAACAATCGGATGTCCTCCGGCAAGAATTGTTTTCTTATCTTTGTAAATTAGTTGCCCAGTCATCTTCAAATGAAAGACGATATAGTTATCGCCGCAATCAATAATTAACATTTTAGCACGACGAAAAACTGAACGAACCCTTTTCCCAAGCACGGCACGTTTAAAAAATGACAAAGGCGTTTGCAGCACTTTGCCAGGATTGACCGGCTTAATGTCTTTGATAATCTTACCGGTCAAATATGTATTCAAATCTCTTGCAATTGTTTCTACTTCGGGTAATTCCGGCATTTTATAATCCTAGTTCACGAATAGTTTTAAGTCCATGTTGGGCTCCAGGTTTACCAATGACTGAGGCGGCGTTTTTCGCCGCAGCCCGTAAGGCTCGAGAAATATCCTGATCTTTATCAAAATATGAAATAAAAGTAGCGGCAAAAGCATCGCCAACACCGGTTGTGTCAACTACTTTTTTTGCAACTGATTTTTGCTGATATATTTTATTCTCGCAAATAGCTGCCGCGCCTTTTGCTCCTTCAGTAATTAAAACCATTTTCGGTCCCATCTTTGAAATTGCGCGCAGTAAGTCGGTTCGTGAATAGGATAATTTTTTAACCCCGGGTTTTGAAATTAATAATTCCGTTGCTTCGTCTTTATTTAGAACCAAAATATCGGTTGCCTGCAAAAAATTCTTAAGAGAACCATATCCCGCCAAGAGCTGCAAACGTCCCGGATTCCAAGCGATTCGAGCACCGGTCTCAACTATTTGTTTCAATACGTTTCGCCATGATCCTGACAATGAGCTAATATATACGCGACGGGTTTTACGCAGAGCGACGCTCAGCTTACGGCTTATCTCCAAATAATCGTTTGCGCCGCGATGAGTAAAGAGAATATGTTCATGAGTCGGTGTCTTTATAATAAATGACAAGCCGGACTCTCCCTTAGAACGAGTTATAAAACGTTTATCAATCTTATGGGCAAGTAGATTTCGCAGCATGCGATCACCGCGATTATCATTCCCTAAACTGATATGAGCGGCCACCTTTCTTCCGAGCAATGCAGCCGCAACCGCCACGTTGGCCGCGCCGCCGCCAAAGCTTGAATGTAAATCGCTTAAGCCAACTTTTGCCCCGTACTCAAAGGCAATCAATTTTGATCGGATCGGATCAGCCGAGTTGTCCAATAATGAAAAATCATCAACAACCGCCGTGACATCTTCGGTTGCCCCTCCAATAGTGATAAGATCAAAACGTTTCATATTATTTTAATTCATCAAGTGTAACAATTTTTGAAAAGATGCTTGTCCCCCGTTGTATTTTTAAACCAATACGCTTACCGGGAGAGAACTGGCTGATGTATGATTGCAGAGGCAAGCGTTCGTCGATTTTTTTGCCATCCGCTTCAAAAATAATATCACCATCTTGAATGCCGGCTTGGGCAGCCGGTGAGCCCTCAAGAACTGCTGCTTCATTATTTTCACCAGGTCCGACTAGTACTCCGGTGCTGCGGATTAATTTTCGCTCTTCCGCCAGTTCGGGAGTAATAATTAAATATCGAACACCTAAGCGGGCACGGATAATGCGTCCGACGCTTCGAGCGCTTGTTACAATCGGTTTTGCTTGATTAATCGGGATGGCAAAACCAAGACTGTCACCGCCGTCATCTTTTGCAACATTGATGCCAATTACCTTACCATCAAGACCAATGAGCGGACCGCCGGAGTTTCCAAAATTGATTTGCGCATCAGTCTGAATAACATTCTCTAAATTCTCAACTTGCCCGTTATCTCCTGACGCCGTTAAACTTCGACCTAAACCGGAAATGATTCCTTTTGTCGCGCTGTTATCATATCGTCCGAGCGCATTTCCGATGGCAATTACCGTTGAGCCGGTCATTAATTTATTACTGTCGCCCATTTCTAAGAATGGCAGATTTTTGTCAAAGATTTTTAAAATTGCCAAATCATTTACCGGATCTTTACCGATAAGCTGAGCAAAATATTGCTTACCGGAATGTAAAGTTATTTTAAATTCTGTTTTACCATCCGGAGCGGCATCAGCGACATGCTTGTTAGTTAAAATCAATCCATCAGCCGAGATTAAAAAGCCGGATCCGGCGCCGCGCCGCACTTTATCTTGATCAATGTTCTCAAAAACCGTAATACTAACAACTCCCGGGATCGCTTTATTGATCGCTCGAATCGTTGCTTCTTGATCATCAAGACGCAAAGAATCGGCAGACGCACCGGAGCGCATAAAAACTGCTCCGACAGCCAAGGTTCCTCCGACAAGGAGTGTTACAATAATCGCCCAAATGGCGATATATTTAATAATCGTTTTCATGGTTTATATTATAGCAGGTTTTGACAAAAGACTAAAAAAAATGAAGTTCAGTAAACTGAACTTCATATATTATTATTTTAAATGCAATTTTTTACACAACTTCAAGCGCGGCTTCAATAACCGCACATAGGTCATCACGATTCTCAAGTCCCGCGGAAAAGCGGACAAGATTATCAGTAATACCCAATCTTTCGAGAACTTCTTCTTCCATCTCTGAGTGAGTTGTTGATTTCGGGTGCGAGGCTAAACTTTCAACGCCTCCCAACGAAACCGCTAAGCTAATGATTCCGCTTTTTTTTAATTCATTTAAGAATCTGAAAGCGCCAGCTTCATCAGAGTCAAGCAAAAAACAAATAATACTTGATCCTCCGGAACACTGTCTCTGATAGATGTCATATTCAGATGTGCCTTCCTCAAAAAAATCTGGGTAAAGAACCTTTTTAATTTTTTTATTTTCGAGAGCTTTAATTCTTCCAGCAATGAATTTTGCATTTTCCGCCTGCTTAGTCATCCGCAACTCATAGGTATTGAGATGCGTCATAACTTGCGAGCATTCATAGGGATGCAAAATTGTACCGAGTATAATTCTTAAACCCTTGATACGCTTCATGATATCTTTATTTTGTTCATGACAAATCACTACTCCATTAAGAACGTCGCTGTGTCCGCCAATGAACTTTGTCCCAGAATAAATAATGAGATCAAGATTATTAGATATTTCAAAGCCATGCTGGAAAATTCCCATAAACGTATTATCCAAAAAAACATAAGCTTCCGGGTTAGCTTCTTTAGCAGCCGTAGCAAGGGCATTAATATCAGTCATATGAAGCGTTGGGTTAGCTGGCGTTTCCATATATACCAGACCAAGTTTTCTTCCTAGACCCATAATTTGCTGACAAGCCTTTTCCGTATCCGGCGATAACTCAAACAATTGATATCCAAACATTGGATCTAAAACTCCATTAAAGAAGTGATACGTTCCTCCATACAAAGGGCCAGTAAAAGCAATCACTTTATCAGATGGGCAAAGAGCTATTACTGAAGTGACGATAGCTGACATGCCGCTCGCAAAAACGGCGGCTTCTCCAGCACCTGGTTCCATAAATACTAACCTGTTTTCCAGGATTTCAGCATTGGGGTGATTTACACGTGAGTAAATCAAAGTACTAAGACTTTCGCCGCTTAATGCTTGAATAAAAGCTTTTTTACCAGCTTCAGCGCTTTCAAATTCATACGTAGTTGATCTTAATATTGGAGTATCAACTGCTCCTTCTGAAAACTTTGAAACATAGCCGGCGTGTTCAATGCCGGTTTGAGATTTTACTCTGCTGCCGTTATTGTTATTATTGTCATTTCCCATGACCTTAGTCCTTTCGGTTATTTTTTTATAAAATATTTTCGATAATTTTATTATAGGTTGTTAGAGAGCAATCTAATACTAGATTACACCATAGTTAAACTATATTTTCAATAGCATCTAAACTTTGACAAAAGACTAAAAAATCTATACATTACATAAGTACATTCGGGGATCGTCTAATGGTAGGACTCCAGGTTTTGGTCCTGGCTATCGAGGTTCGAATCCTTGTCCCCGAGCAATTAAAAAACCGCCCCATTGTATAGGACGGTTTTTGCGTTTATTTTTTACAAAGTGCAATTTATTTTTATTTCTCATCTATAGGACTCAATGACTTGAGTTCTTCCCATAAATCTGGCTCAATTTTTTTATGAGCCTCCCACTCGATTGTAGGATAACCATTAATCAATTCAGTTTTATTATAAAACGTTTGATCATACGTTTTTAACACGTATTTAGTTTCTTTCTGCATTGTTTCGAATGAATCATTGGTTTGACTGTAGAAATCCTGTAATTTTGCCAACGAGTCCAAATATTGAGTCTCAGCCTGCTGTCGTTCTATATTGATATGTTTCGGGTAGCGGCTAAATTGTTCCGCATGAGAGAGCTCCCCAATGTAATCCCCTAAATATTTATTCCAATCGCGCCCGTACTCAATACCGATATACATCGTATTAATTTCATGTATAAAATATGCTCGCGTACCGAATTGCCAATGTTTATCATAGATATGATTGAAGTCAATATTAGGATTGTTATGGCGCTCATTCATCACTTTAAGATTTTTATACGCCTTCGGGAAATCGATAAACGCCTCTTTTAAATCTTCTCTGACACGAGTCTGCTCGTTTTCAAATATCAGTTTGCGCAAACCATTTCTGTCTTTCCAGACTGTTGAATCGCCAAATCCCATCAATGTAAAATAACCTTTGTTAATAAGATAACCAAACATATCGTCGGGTACATACTTACTGGCAACTTCAAAATACATAACTCCAATAAGGTCATCGACATATTGATCGCTATGAACATAACCCAAGAATCGTCCGCTCGTTGTTAGCGAACTATTTCTGTTGCTGATTACAAGCAAGAAGTCCCGAACATACAATGGCAAGCTGCTTAAATCGTTTTCTTTCTGCCAGTACTCATGAGCTGACTTAAGCCCATGATCATCCGAACTCAGGTAGTCAGCCATATGAGCGACACGATTAAACAACATACGAGCCTGTATCTCAGCTTCGATTTCCGGAGTACAACCGTTGCCACTCAAAAAATCAAGAATTGCCTGGGTCTTTGCACGTGCCGAATCGCTTAAGTCTTGCTGAAGCTCATTTTGCGCCTGAAGCTGTGGGCCAAAACAAAAACTAAAAATGAGAAACAAGTACGCTACGATTGTTTTTATTTTTTTATTCATTTTTTAATGTATTTTAGTTAGGCTGAAAGTAACACGTTTTATAAATACTGTCAATATATTACAAACAAAACACCCTCCGCTTTCGCGGAGGGTGTTTTTAGAAGACGAGAGTCTTAGGCGCGTTGAACGTTTACGGCGTTCGGGCCTTTTTCGGACTGTTCTACTTCGTAGGTGACTTCGTCACCTTCGTGAAGATCGTTGAACTGGACGCCTACCAAGCTGTTGCTGTGGAAGAACAAATCCTTTTCCTGACCTTCAGAAGAAATGAATCCAAAACCCTTATCGGTCAATTTCTTAATTGTACCTTTCATGGTTGTTTCAAAGTGAATAAAATCGTAGAGTGATATTTTGTTTATTTGAATCGACTACTTCACAAACCTCATATACGCAATACTATTATAGTATAGCATGAAACTATTTTCATGTCAAATACAGAAAATCATTAACATTTCTCCGCTCTTTGTCCAATGGTCTTTAAAGGCCAGTACAAAAAAATGCATTGACCGATTACTATGATTATGCTATCGTTGCATAATGCACATTTTAAAATATTTCATAAATTTAAAGGGTAAACATTAATGGACCAACATTCAAGTCTTAATGCAGCAACTTTACCACACACAGCTTCAATATATATAAACGGAAAATTATGCAAATATGTCGGTAGGCCGCTCGTCGTACTGATATGTTCTCATAAAAACAACGAACATGTTTGGGAGGAAAAAAGCAATTTTGCTCCCCCCGCACCACGCTCCGTTGCAAAACAGGAAATTGAACACTTAGTGCATGCTCATGAATTAGTCAGAGAATCAGCTAAATCCCCTGACTACGTCTGTGGATGTATATTAGACTTCTCAGACAATAGCGGCTGCTACGATTTACCGAATGTATTGCTCGAAATCCGAAAAAAATTTGGTGATCACTTTCAAAATTTGCATCGTGTTATGTGGAAACCTAAATAATACGAAACATTTAAAAATAAAATTAAAGAGGCGTAAAAACCGCCTCTTTTTTATTAATTACGAACTATGCTATGATTTCCATATGAATACACAAGAACCAGGCTTTAACGGCCTTGGCATCGCGCCAAAATTATTAGAAATTCTCACTAAAAGTAAATTTGTAACACCAACACCAATACAACGAAAATCCATTCCTATAGCCATTGAGGGCAAGGATATTATTGGTATTGCTCAAACCGGAACAGGTAAAACGCTGGCCTTTGGAATTCCAATGTTACAACGCTTGGCACATGGCGGCGGGCAAGGTTTAATACTCGTGCCAACCCGTGAACTCGCCGTGCAAGTTGATGAATCCATTCAACGACTTGGCCGATCGTTTGGTCTGAAAACCGCTGTCTTAATCGGCGGCGAAGATTTTAATCGACAATTACGAAAATTAAAATCAAATGTTCATATTATCGTAGCGACTCCGGGACGTCTTATTGATCATGTAACGCGACGAACATTAAAACTTAATTTGGTTAAAATTTTAGTTCTTGATGAAGCCGATCGAATGCTGGATATGGGTTTTATGCCGCAAATTAAAACTATTTTTGAAGCATTACCAAAAGAACGTCATACCATGCTCTTCTCCGCAACTATGCCAACAAAAATAGTTGCTTTAGTCGCGCAATATATGAAGCTTCCGGTTCGCGTTGAAGTGGCACCGGCCGGAACAACGGCAAAAGACGTCAGCCAAGAAATATTCTTTATCCCAAAGCCGGAAAAACCCGAGTTGCTCAAAAAAATTCTGGCTGAATATAAAGGCAGCACTTTGGTATTTACTCGTACAAAACATGAAGCAAAAAAACTCGCTCTACAAGTACGTAAAATGGGACATACTGCAAATGAACTCCATTCCAACCGCAGCCTCGGTCAGCGCCGCGAAGCCCTTGAGGGATTTAAGTTGGGGCGTTATCGTGTATTAGTGGCAACCGACATTGCCGCTCGCGGAATTGATGTTAGAAATATTGAATTAGTTATTAACTATGATCTGCCGGAACAGGCCGAAGACTATGTTCACCGTATCGGCCGCACCGGAAGAGCCGGCGCCGTAGGACATGCCATTTCTTTTGCCATGCCCCACCAACGAAACGATGTTAAGAACATTGAACGCCTTATAAAGCAGTCATTACCTCTTCATAATGCCCCGGCAGTAAGCCCAGCCCGACCAGTATTTAAGAGCAAACCTTTTCGTGCGCGCCAGTCGAGACGCCCGGGAAGTTTTCGCCGAAACAAATAATACTTTCTTTCGTTATATAATACGTAGCCCCTATGGATTCACCCGAGCTACAAGATCTCATTGCCAGAGCCCAGAAACATGAACAATCCGCCTTTGGCGAGTTGTATGATATGTATGCTCAGCGCATTTATCGTTTTATCAGTTTTAAAATTGCCACTCGTGAGCAGGCCGAGGATATTCTCCAAGAAACCTTTTTAAAGGCCTGGCAGGCACTACCAAAACTCAAGCTCGAAAAACTCTATTTTAGCGCTTGGCTTTACACCATTGCTCGCAATCTTGTGAATGATCATTATCGTACGCTCAAACGAAGACCGACGCCGGATGATATTGAAAATTATTATAACTTAGCTGACAATGATGATCCGTTAGATAATACCGCCTCAAAACTTGAACAAGAAAAACTTCGTGCCTGTCTTAATGATTTACCAAGTGACTATCGCCAAGTTTTAGATTTACGATTCTTGCAAGAGTACACAGTCGAGGAGACAGCAAACATAATGCGTAAAACAGCAATTGCTGTTCGCGTTATGCAGCATAGAGCTATAAAAAAACTAAATTTATTGTTTGAACCCCAAACAGATGAATAACAAGAATAACACAATGCGCAAAGCGCTAAAAATTCTAGAGGCGGAGCATACCTTGCACCCCTTGCGACAATCTGCCTTAAAATCCGAACTTTTTGAACGTATTGCACACGCAGAGCAACAGGTCGCAATACCCTCTCATCAAAGTTGGGTGTTTTTATTTGCCAAACCATTACCAATAACCTTAGCTATCGTAGTATGCGTTCTTATTTCGGGCGGCGCTGCTTTGGCCACTGAAAACTCATTGCCCGGAGATTTTCTCCATCCTTTAAAATTGGTTGCTGAAAAATTTGAAACCAAGCTAGCTATTTCACAAGAATCAAAAGCAGAGTTAGAAGCCAAACACACTGCCACTCGTATTGATGAACTTAGTGTTTTACAAAATAAAATTGAAACCGAAACACGCTCTGAAATCAAAGCGGACTTCGAAGCGCGCCGTCAATTGGCCGAAAACGAAGCACAAGCCCGTCTTGAAAACACCTTATCAAGACTTGAAACTATCCGCGAGGATTTATCAACAAATGGCGATGATCGTGCCGCGCAGGCCGTCGATACCGCTATTGAACACCTAAAAAATCGAGCTGTTGAATCAAAATTTAAATTTAAGTTTAGAACTAAAAATAATTCCACTATACACGTTGACGACAACGATTCAACTGATAAAGCACAAACCGAAGAAATTAATAAAAATAAAGACGACTCCGTTGGAGCCCCCGTTATTGAACTTGATAGAATTGATTCAACAGAAACCGAAGTCGACCTTAAAGAAGAGCATAAAAAATCCGAAGGTATTGAAGTCCGCTCAAGACAAAGAAATTAAAATAAATTTTCCTCTTAAGACAATCCTTTAATACAAAGGATTGTTTTTGAATTGCAGAAAGACTATAATGAAGATGTATAACATCTATATGAAAACTCTATATTTGCGTTCTGTGCTGTGGCTCAGTTTGGCGGGTTCACTTTTTTCCGGATATTTAAGCGCCAAAAAATTATTTACAAACACCTGCGCCTTTAATGAGAGCTGTCCATATTTTTTCGGCTACCCCGCTTGTTGGTTTGGCTTTGGCTTGTTTTTTATTATATTCATTCTAAGCGTTCTAGGAAATACCGATATTGTTTCTGAAAAACGAAGTCGAAATCTTATTACTCTTTTTTCTTTTTTAGGAGTATTATTTGCCGGCCGTTTTGTTATCCAAGAGTTGCAACAATTTATACAAACAAGCTCAGCAAATTATGCACTACTCTTTCCAACTTGTGCTTACGGACTATTGTTCTTTATTTTAGTTTTTGCTATCTCTCTAATAGCAACAAAAGAAATTAACGGCAAAGGGATATTTGATACACTAGAAGACCATGTTCGGGGCTGGTTCAGTCACTTCCCTATTCTATACGGCATTGTCGGTGGAATCGGAGTGGTTTTGTTTTGGCGTGGCGTTTGGCACACGGCTGATTACTTAATGCTTGTATTACGCGTTAATACCATTCCGCTCTCTTCAATTGATCTTGCTTCTGAGATTTGGTGGGATGGCCCACTGTCGCTTATTGTTGGCGGTACAATCTTACTTATTACCGGTCTCTTTGATTCAAACTTTATAGGAAACGAAATCATTATAAGTGGTCTACGGGGCGAAAAAAAGCTTTCGGAAAAGACGGAAACTGAAGTTAAAACAGAGGTTCGAGCCATCGCCGATATTCGGGATAGTATTACCGAACTCTCAAAAAAGCTTAATAAAAAGTAAAGATAGGCCATCTCCGACAGGCATTGACAAAATGCCAGTTTTGCATTAGATTAATATATCACGGTCTTTAACATACATGATTATAAATCATACATAAACATCATTCGGGAGGATAACAGAATGAAAAAAACTGCATTAATAATGCTTTTCTTTTTAGCTTTACTTTTTGCTTTAAAGGTTCAATCGGTTTATTCACAAACTGAAACGAACGAAGTGGTAGCAACTAAAAAAACCGACAGCTCATCTATTCAGCTCCCGGAAAATAAAACAGTTGTTGATGATGCGGTCGGTCACTATAAAATTCCCGACACAACAAAGCCAACAGAAACTTTTAAAGATGAAGATGAAACGGCTGATGAAAAAAGTACAGAAACTACTTTTGATCTTCCGCCATATTTCTTCACTACCCGGGGTTTCTTCGTTGCTCTTTCAGATTACTTTGATGAATACCATTCCAGGGTAACACCGGATCAGTACAGGAACGATCAGGTACCTTACTTTATGAATGGCGATAACAATTGGATGAAAGATAAAAAAACCCAAAAAGAAGATGTTAGAATCGGTGAGCCGATTAAAGTAAAGATCTTTGATAAATGGATGTACATTTGGCGCGGCGAACGAACCATGTATCATCCTACTACACCAATTCTTTGGTGTATCAGGGTTTCACCACAGGATTATTTACCGCACATGTCACTAGACACAACTAAACCGATACCCACGGACGTTGTGCTTAATGATCCAACTAATCCAAAAAAGGGTGCTAACTTCCGCGGTTTTGCTATTAAGGTATCAAAGGAAATGCGCGAAGCGCTTCTTGATGCCTGGATCGAAGCAAAAGGAAAATAATTTCTGCACATTTTAAAAATTAAAAAGGGATTCTAAAATTAGAATCCCTTTTTTAATACAAAGAACGGTTTAATAATACTTCTTGTTATAGAAAGTTAACTTTAACCTTCCATCGCTCCCCTGATTTGGGTTGCCCTCATATAGAGTAACTCCCCCATTAATCGGCTTCTGTTTTTCATCAAGTTCCAAAAACTGTTTTGCACTTAAACGTTCAAGATTCGCTCGCATTGCCAGAATAGTTAAATGGTGCGTTACTACCATAACTTTTTTTCCAGCATAATCACGAGTCAAAGTTGAAATAAACATTCTGTTTCGTAAACGAACATCAGGAACGCTTTCACCCTGTGGGTAACGATAATAATATTGACCTTCACGATCATAGAGCTTTTTCTGCTCAGGATGCAAAGATAAATATACTTTCCAATCCGGGTACATAATTACTTCACCATGTTCCTGTTCACGAATTAAATCTTCTTCAACAATTTTAACTTTTTTTAATTCAGGCCAAGCAACTATTAGATTCTTTAACGTATCCCAGGTACGTTTGTATGGCGAAACAAAAATTACATCGGGTAACGGATACTCCTTGCGCAATGCTGCCCCGACAGCTCTAGTTTTTTCACATTCTACATGAATCAATGGCGTATTTGCATCACCAACATTCATTGCCGGTTCTTCTATAAATTCTTCCCTTACCAACTTAGCTAATTCTACCGTAGCATCAGAACAAGGATTCAATTCATACTCCATTAAAAATCTTTTAAAGATTTTATTTTCGGATTTCTTCTTTCTCAAAATATTGTAAGCTGATTCAGCGTGACGGATAAGCATTAATGACAATGGCCATTTCATGCGCTAACTCCTTTCCAAACTTTTCATTGCATTAATAATATAGGTTATAACCGGATCGTCCTCTACTTGTGCCAGGGCCGCATCTTTGAACATTTTAACGTTAAACCATGATACATTTTTTAAATCAAATACTCCTGAAAGAATTGAGCAAACATAAAAAATATCTTTTGTTTCCGGAGCATCAAATTCCCACCCCTCATCTTCTATCTTAATTTTCACGTTCATTTCTTTGAATATGAAATCGTGTAATTCATTTTTGGAACTCTCTCTGCTTACAACGGATAAACCAGGCAAAGCAAGTTTTCCATTAAAAAGTCTAACGGCCAACAAGCCATTTTTGACAATAATCCCCCAAGCATTTACTTTCATTTTTCCACCTTTATAATTTAATTTTTTAAGTTACTTTCTGTTTTCTGTGATATCTGAAATTACCATAACAATTCGCTCGTGTCAATAATAAAAAGCCGCCTGATAATCAAGGCGGCTTTTAAAAAAATGGACAATTTAAAGAAGTTCGATTTTTGGAACTTCATATAGCTCTGAAAATGTTTCAATTATATCGATAAACTCTTCAGGCAAGCCCGGTGCATACGAAAACATATACCGAGGAATTTGTTTATAAAACGCAAACGCTATTGAACCTACAATCGCAGCCTGGGTATCGGCATCCTTACCGCATGCAACTGCTTTACGAATTGCGGCTTCGGCCGAATCGGTAAATATAAAACAGCCGATCGCTTGCAGGACGCTTGGAAATGATTTTGATATTGGTTCTTCGTTTTTATAATACTGATCATATGCTTCAGGAGCCTTAATTGTCGCCGGAAAAATACCTGTACCGGCCAAGAGCTGACTCACTGCAATGGCAATTTCCGCTTTACTGTCTTGCCTTAAGCTCATAAAAATTGCCAAAGCAACTGCTTGTGCACAGACAATTGCAAGCGGATGAGCGTGACTCGGTATAGTAACCTTCCTCGCCAAATCCAAAAGAGATCTTTCGTCACTGGCACAATATGCAACTGCACTGATTCTCATCGCTGCGCCATTACCATAGCTTTGGTTGTCTTCACTGCCTTTACACCAGGCAACAAAACCTTTTCCGTAATTACGGCTCGGATACTTTGCAAAAAAATTCTTTAAATAAAATTCAACCGGTTTATTCTGTCCAAGTTTTACATCAATTAAATATTGAGCAATTGCCATGGTCATTACTGTGTCATCGGTAAATGTTGATCCGGGAGCATAAATTTTAAAATCAGTTTTTGTGACTCTGTTTGATGGCGGATGTTCATAAAACGAACCTGCCATATCGCCAATCACGGCGCCTAAAAGCGTTGTTTGAGTTAACGGATGTAGTGATATTGGATGATTCATTGTCCCCTCACGTATTAATTTATAAAAGTTCTTTATCTGATTTAACCATTAATATTATTAGCTGTCAATTAATAAAAAAGCCTTTACGCTAAGGAGCATAAAGGCTGTCTAAAGAGCTATCCAAAATATATCTGATACGATTCAATGTAGGCTCTGACTTCATCGGTCAAGCCACTGCTTTTTTTATACTTGCGAAGATTTTCACGGACCATGGTGCTTGAGTGCATCAATCCGGATATCTCCAGCAACTTATAATGCGGCGGCATATCAAACATATCGAGAGAGAAACCGGTACGCGGAACAAAAATGAAGTTGAGACTGTTCCATGTTTGCGGTCCTTTCTGCCAATGTTTCTTGATATCCGAAACAATATCAGTACCGAAGACATGCCATATTTCATCATTAGGGTATTGCAACGAATAACGTTTATCAAGAATATGGGTTGCCATATACGCAGTGTTTTCAAGATCGAAAAAGTCTATTTCGACTTTATCAAGTTCTGAAAAACAAGCTTGTATCATGGCTTTACGATGTGCCGCATCAATCACCAGGGTATCCTTGTCATTACGAGAACCGCACGGAACTATCAACACCCGGTCAAAGCGAGAAAGGAGTTTCTCGGCAATTGCCCTGTGATCAGCTGTCGGCGGATTAAAACTTCCTCCGAAGACGGCTATTTTTCCGTGTTGATGTCGCGACGCTTTCCCCAATAGCCGTTCTTTGAGCTTGAGGTATTCATCACTGAAATAAGCTTCAAGCATTGATTCCCGCAAGTCAAAACCAAAACTGCGCTTACTGACAATCGGAATGGGCACAGCCTGAATCCGCTTTACATATGAGGCATAAAACATATTCCACTTTGCTTCCAAGTCTTCAATCATAGCTTCCGCGGTTCCGAACAAGTTGACCAGACGATTCTCATCAATGTGCAAAGACTGTTCAAGCGTCCCATGCAGCATATTCCTGAGAAACCATTCAGGATTCTTTCGGAACTCAGTAAAGGCCCTGACCATTTCATCATGATATCCTTTGTTGCCTTTGTAATCACCATAATCAAATGGATCAGTTTGATCATATTTAAGTTCAGCCGTCGGCTTGAGCATGAGACATGCATTCGGGATGACCTTGTAGTGATACACCTCTTCGTTGATATATACAGCTAGCTGATATATCTCCCTTTTAACCAGATCACCCAAAGGAGCAAAGAATCCGGCCATGTCTCCGTACAGGGTCGCATAGCCGAAGGCCATTTCAACCTTGTTGCCGTTAGCAACGAAAACGCCGCCTTTTTCCTGAGCTCGAGCCGCTAATATTTCCATGCGAGCACGAGCTTGAATGTTCTGATACGCAAAGCTTTCTTCGCTGACAGCGCAAGTCTTAGCGATCGCGCTGACTATATCTTCAATAGATATAACTTCATAAGCCACGCCAAGGTTTCGCGAAATTTCTTCAGCGAGAGATTTTGTCTCATCTGAATTATATCGTGAAGGCATGTTGATTGCGGTGATATATTCAGCCCCGATTGCTTGAGAGAATAAAGCAATGCTTAACGCAGAATCAATTCCCCCGCTCAAACCGATAAAAACATTTTTCTTGTCTTTCGGCAGAAAGGACCAGAATTTCCGGATCGCATAAATCAGGGCATTGTACAGTTCCTTTGTATCATTACGTTGTTCAAAACCTATCTGCGTATACGCTTCATTCCATATAATATCTTTTGTTCCTTCGAAATAGGGCGCAATCGACTGAGCAATCTGACCCTGCCTGTTATAGGCCGTCGAACTTCCGTCAAAAATAATAATATTCTTGCCGTTGTTCTGAATGCCTGTGTGATTCACATAGATAAGGGGAACCTTGCTGACCTTGATGATATCTTTAACAACACGGTGACGCTTGGCATTTTTTTGCCAAGTCCACGGCGATGCCGAGATATTAACAAGGAGTTCAGCGCCGTTATTAACCAGTTCCTGGGCCGGATTAAAAGGATAATCTTCATGCCACATGTCTTCACAGATCATAGTGCCGATGCGCAATCCTCCTACTCTCGTATGCACCAGAACTGGTTCGAAACTGTGAGCAAAACCATTTCCATTATGTTCGGTGATCGATTTCTGCTTTGTCTGTGCCAATTTACGTCCGGAATAGAGATGACGGTCATCATCGAATATCCGATAATTAGGTTGAAGAAATTTAATGCGACGGGCAATCACCTCTCCGTTGTGAACGGTGAAAGCCGTATTGAACAATATCATCCTGCCGTCTTCACCTAATACGGCGTCGGTCGACAAGCTGCCGAAAATCACCGTGATATCCAGCATCTTTGTAGCTTCAACAATCCTTTGATTCTGATGTAGAACATCATTGCAGAAGTCCTCATCTTCATACAGATCACCGATCAGATATCCGCTCACGCACATTTCCGGAAAGATAATGATATCGATTCGGCGACGTTCCGCTTCAAGGATTTCATTAATGATGTAATCGGCATTGCGGCGAGGTTGTCCGGGGACAACCAACATCTGACACAATGCCAAAGCCAAACCTTCTAATGTATTTTTCATTATTATTTATTCTCCACTTTATAATTTTATTTTCAATGTTCATTCCTTGAAGAGTCACCTAAGTCTTAAGTAACTCTATAAAGGGGGCGAGATAATTCTCGCCCGAATTCATAAATTTTTAAGCTTTAAAAAAGCCTGCTGCAAAATTTTATTATGGTGACCAAATGCAAGAGTAACTGAATCATTAGAATCAACTTCAACTAACGAGACTCTATGTGCATCATCACCGGCTTTAAATAGCTTTTGCAATTTTCTTTTTCCGATTAAAGGAACTTCTAATATCGCTGCGTATGCACTGGTTTCGTGCACCCGCTTTGCTTGTCTGCCTCTCCTTAGTTTTTCTTCAGTGGAAGTTTGAAAATTTCCCAAATGAAGAAATTTAACGGAAGCAGGATCAAGTACATCATCCGGAAATTTAACTATCATATCAAAGCGCTGAGCATTCGGCAGCAAAGAAGGATCTTCATACTGAGGGATAAGGGTTAATCCAATTTCACTTTTTGTTTCGTGAATTATGGTTTCTATGGCCGTTTCAAAATGAAACCCTTTAACTTCCCTGAAGCCGCCGGGTAAAGCCTGTTGCCCTTCGCATGGAGGATACTTCCTGATAATAATAGTTAAGAATCGTTTCCCCTTACCATCGATAAGAAATAAAGCCAGATCGACAGTTAGCGCCGGTTTATGAAATGCTAAATTACCAATTGATGTAATATAGTAATAAGTCATTTCTCTAACCGGAAAACCAACTACTTGTATCATGTCACCTTCAGGACCAAAACTTCCCCACTTCTTATACGCTCTTTGACAGGCGTTTAAATCAACACCGCTTCGTCCCTGAGACCTTCCGACAAAAAGCGGAAATGAATCCGTTGTGATATCGCTGGTATTGACTTCTATTAACGGCTCTATTAACGCCTTGTCATATTCCGGACGATAATGAATCAATTCAGATCCATTTTTTCCAAGCAGTATATACTTCTCTATATTATTTTGCATGTACTATATTCTCCAATTTTATTTTTTATTTTTATATCAATTACCGATTAATCCGTAACTCATATAAAAATAAAATGATTGGCGGAGAGTTTTTTTCTCTCCGCCGTAAAACTATCATTCTTAATATTTACATTCCTGCATAAAGGTTGTGTGATAATCAAAGATACGCTTGTACTCTTCCTGGGTTTCTATTGGACCCATGGCTTTGCTTAAGTTATCCGGCAACTTTACTGTCGGTAAACCATTGGCCATAAGTATCTTTATAACGATTGATAGAACCTGTAAACCAAGATCGTTCCCAAGGTTAGTTCCCCAGCCGTAGGTAGTCTTGATTCTTCCTTCAAAGTGAAGGTAGATTTTAATAATCGTTTCCACATCAAGTCCATCACTAAAGACAATCATCTTTTCTCTTGGGTCAATTCCATATCTTTTGTAAAAGGAAATTACCTTTTCTCCAAAAGCAATCGGGTCACCTGAATCCTGTCTGAAACCTTTGCTGCGCAACGCTGCTTCAAAGCTCATATCTCTTAAATATGCATCGGTTCCGAAAGTGTCGGGTAAATGAAGTGCTAACGCTTCACCATACATATTCCACCAATCCATATTAAGCCTTTGCGGCGAATAACGGATTGCTTCATCAGAAGTTCCGAATAAACGCGAATAAACCATCTGTAATTCATGCGCATTTGTTCCCATTGCGAGAAGATCCTGATCCATCGCAATTTTAAGGTTTGAAGTACCAAGAAATTGTCCCGGCAACTCAGCTTTTAAAATTGAAACTACTAATTCATGCCATTCTCTAAAAGCACGGCGCCTTGTAGTAAAGTCAGAAATTGTTATGCCTGGATATTGCTTAAGCAACTTAATTTTCCGGTATAATTTTCTTAAGCCTTTGCTAATAATGGCATTACGTTCTTTTTGACTAAGTTTCCTAACCTGCGAGCGTGTAAATAGTTCTGCAATTATCGATAAGCCAACTGTTTCCCAATAAGTGCTCTTTGTCCATTTACCCGGAAATCCGAGCGATAGATTACGCTTCTTGTAGCTAAGCTCGTAACTAGGCAATTGGTAACTTTTTAAATACTGAAGATAGTCTTCGGAAAACATCCTATCTTTGTATTCATTCATGCCGCGCAGGTAATGCAACTCACTGTTTGTGAACCGCAAAGTGCGCGCATGATCCAATTGCTCTTTAAGCTCTTCTTTGCTGATATGATCAACCAAGTTAACCGACTTGGTCCGATTCAGTAAACCTGAAAGTATTGGAACATTCGGGTGATGAGCGAAAATTAATTGCCCCATGGTGATTTTATAGGTATCTAAATCCATGGATGATTGCATAATCGGCTCATCCTTGATTTTCCAATCAAAGCTTGTTATGAGTCCCATTAGTTTTTTGTTCTCCTTTATGATTTTATGTAATGTACTTTTTGGTTTCAATCAAAATGATTAAAACCGGAAAACCAGAACCGACTGACGTCAGTTGCGCTTTTCCTGGGAACCGTTTCATTACGGTTCCCGAAGATTTAATATATGTACTTTTTAAGTTGTTTGGAATTCTTCACTATAACCGCACCCGCGCCTTTCATTTCAAACAAGGCGCTCTTGGTGGTGTCCGCTGCGATTCCACGACATGAAGCCAAATTAACAATGACATCGAAACCCGCATGCCTGAGCTCAAGCACCGTGTTCTTAACGCAGTAATCCGTTGCAAGCCCGCCGACCACAACAAGTTTGATTCCTTTAACTGTCAGGAACTCAATCAAGCCCGTTGAAATCTTTTTATCCAAGTCATGAAAGCAGGCGCCGTACGGATGCATCTCCCGTTCCATGCCTTTGTAGGCAATGTAATCATAGTCCGTCACCTTTGGCATGCCGCGCAAAAATTCTGCTCCGACAGTTCCGACCTGGCAGTGAATATTCCATCTGCGGTCAAGATTCGGCTTATTGTGTATTTCCGTCCCCTGGGGCTTGGTTAAAGTCGCCTTCCATTTGGGATTATGCGGATGAGCCTCTTTGCTCGCCGTATGGATCAAACTGAAATGCTTATTGCACTCAAGCTCGCCTACGATCTGAGCCGCTCCTTCAACCGGTAACTCTTTTCTTTTAGTCTGAGATGAAAATCCGCGCTGCGGATCGACATCCAAACTTGCGACATATTTTTTTCTTCTTTTTTTAATATTCATTCTTTCCTCATTTCCTCGCGATGTGTTTGTTTTTGATTGTTTTAATTAATTAATTTAATACAAAATAGGTATTTTGTCAAGAGTATAAAAACTACAAAATCTCAATGATTTTGCTCTGTTTACTGGAAAATGAATACAGTTGAGCTGGCCGAAAGGCGCCGATTGCCGTCCCCTTCACCTCTTTTAAAATATTAAGTGAGAGAAGCTTTTTGCGGAAATTGCGCTTATCAAGAACGTGCCCCAAAACCACCTCATACGCTTTCTGTAGCTGGCTGAGCGTGAACTTCTCTTCAAGTAAATACTGAGCGATGTTCGTATATGCAAGCTTGCTCCGCAGACGTTCCAAGGCGACGGAGATGATTTTCTTATGGTCATACGCCAATGCAGGAAGTTTCTTGATATCAAACCACTGAATTGATGAATAGTCTTCGTTCGTACTTAATTTATTCTCGACTTGAGACAAGAGACCGATATATGCAACGGAAACAACGCGTCCGCGCGGATCACGGTCGGTTTCTCCGAAAGTGTATAGTTGTTCAGCATACGGTTTTTTCAAACCTAACTTGCTACGCAAATGACGCTCAATTCCTTGCTCGAAGTTTTCATCCGGCATTATCAATCCACCGGGCAATGCCCAGGTTCCTGTTAAGGGCTTGCGCTTGATTTGCAACAAGACAGTCATAAGTTTGTCATCATTAATTGCGAAGAGAACCGTATCGACGGCGACGATCGCGTGCTGGAATTGACGCAAAGCTTTGATGGTTTTTTTTGAACTCATATAATAATTATTCTTTAATTAATTGATCAACGGCTGAGCAAGCATCTTTAAAACGCTTGTCCCAATCGCCGGAAATTTTTACAAAGGGTCGGGCGCGGCGGATCAACTCCATCTCCCACCATTTATAATATGCCTCACGATCTTCTTGTTTTGTCATAACCCGATAGTTCTCATCGACAAATGGCACATTAGGATCAAGGAGGATATATAAATCATAACTGCGCCTTTCGGCTTCTTCTTCAATCCATTTCGGGCATTGTTTACAATAATGGTTTGCCCAATAGACTGTAGTGATAAGATCAGTATCACAGAACATGACTTTCGTAGCCCGGTGAGCAAGAGAATCTTCGCTGGCTATTTGTCCACGGGCGATTGTCGGAAAATCTTCAATAATTACTTCGCCCGGTTTGCGTACCGCATTAACATAATAATCCTGCAATAAAGTCCAGCCGTATTCTTCAACATGCACTGTACCGTAATGTTCAGCAAGCTTCTTGGCAAGCGTCGATTTGCCAACCGATTCAGGTCCGACAATACATACTTTCTTTAAAAAGTAGGGCCGAACAACGCGAGGCAAAAATTCCCAGTTTTTCAGAGGATGAGTTCGCATTTCCGTGCCGGAGATCGGGACAAGGCTGCGCACTCTGTTCACGGGAATATATTGAATTCCCATCTTCTCTGCCATCTTCCAGCCATAATCTTCAGAGCCAAACAAGCAATCGAATTCTTCGCCCGGACAGTGACGCTTAATCGTGTCTTCCCAAATCTGCCAGAAATTAGGATCCTCTGAAGGGTCTTGCGGAATCTCATCATAATGATGGATTACATTTGCTTCCGGAAACATCTGCTTGACCCATTGATAACGAATTTCGCCCGGAATCGGTTCGTTCTTTAGACTGCACACTATGATAGTTAAACGATGGACAGAACGCTGAGCAAAACTCAAAAGATAAATATGACCGTCATGCAAAGGCATAAATTTGCCGAAAACAAGACCGCTGCCGAGTTTTTTTCCGGGCAAAGCCGGATTGTTGATGATATTAGTTAACATATGAGGGATTAGTTTTAAATGATTTCTCTTTTTTAAGAATTGTACGCCACTCCCAAAAGCCTCGGCTAGCCATAATCAAGAAAATAAGATATTCAAACGCGATGAACTTAACGCCTTTCACATAGTAAAGCCAGATACCGATAATATCCACCACTATCCAAAGATGCCAATTTTCAAATTTCTTCTGAGCTAACAAAATAGTCGCCGCGAAGCTAAGTATGGTGGTGAATGCGTCCAAATATGGGTACGAAGCCGGTTCTGAAAAAATATTTGGGAAATAAATATGGATGTTTCTCATGAAATAACCCAATATGATAGTTGCAATAATTATGAGACCGACATACACAATATTCTCCTTTACTGTATTTTTCTCTACATGCAATTCTGTGTCTTTCTGATAACCGTTTTTAAGCCAGATATACCAACCGTAAAAGCTCATTATAAAAAAATACATTTGTTCAAATAAATCAGAGTACAGCTGTATCTGAAAGAATAAGAAAAAGTACAATACAATCGATACTAAACCGGCAGGCCAAGTCCAAACATTACGCTTAACGGCAAGCCATACGCAGAGCAGATTGAAGACTGTTCCGAAAAATTCAATATAGCTCATCTGGTAATCCATGAACGTGAACAAGGTTGTATTGATGCTGAAAAAATGTATAATAGTTTCCATATAAATATTTAAGTATCTTGATAGTGTTAATTATACACTAACTATATTACTTGTCAAGTCCTGAAAGGCTTACTTATCCACACTCTTAAGAGTAACATAAAAGGGGGCATTTCTGTCCCCTTTTTTGCTATAAAGAGCTTATTTCATGGTTATGGACCAAAGCTGACTGCCACTAATGACAGCGGCAGTATTTAGCCAGTTGGTCACGTTGAAAGAGCTTTGGATATGTGAATCGGAAACGATCTTTTCCTGACCGTTGGTCGGAACAAAGATTTTAAGCTTTCCGTCTTCCGGAACACTGACAGCGACCCCCTTTGGAAGAACCGCCAAGTTAAGGTCGAGACGGTTAGCCGTTTCACGAGAAGCTGCATAGTTTGAATAGTCTTTGTTAAAGACGAATTCATGCTGCTCATAGTCTCCGGTTTTCGGATCAAGGGCAATGATAGCCGCATAACGAGATCCGGAAACCGCATCGGCAATTTTCTTACCATCAAGTTCCGGCGTCCTGACAAAGCTGCAGGAATCCTCACCGAACGGAAGGACAAGATACGTCGCTCCCAATGAATCCTGCACGCCCAGTCCGTTAAACCAATGAGTCGAATTGCTGAGCGCCGGCCATGTATTAGTGGCGACCAGAAAAGGCTTGCCGATCTGTTTGAGCTTGAGTTCGGTCAATCCCCTGTCCCCGACCAGGAACAGTCTGTTCTCATAACGCAATAACTTTTCTGCGGTGAGCTGAGAAGGGACCGCTTGCATCTGTCCATTTTGCTTTAAAACATTGCATTCTAATTTTCCCGCGGAGTCGAGTTCGGCCAGAAGTAATCCGCCTTCAGTGTCCACCACTTCGCATTCGTTGTGCTTACACTGCCCGATAACTCGTTTGGTTACGAGATGAATCAGCTTACCTGATTTCAATCTGAGCACACCGGCAGGAAACAGCTCAACAACCGGATCTGAGAAGCCGTCAAACAAAAGTTCGAAGCTAAGCAGATCAGAAGGACCAACTACAATGGTCCGACGGACCAAAGCGGCTTTAGGTATCGGCTGAGCTCCTGAATGTAACGATGGCGCTTGACTACGCCGGCCGTTCTGAAAAAGATCGTGATACCAATCAAGCAAAGGTTTGGGAATTTGTTTAAAGTCACGGACCGCGCTGTTTAGGCGCACTCCTTTTGAAAAGACTGAAAGATTCGCTTTCATTCTTTTTTCAATATCGTTCGGCGCATAACCGTCGAGCATGCCCTTGTAGGGATGAACCCCACTAAAGACCTGAAAGGAAACAACACCGAAAGAGAACCAATCCGAATCTTCATTAAAACCCGTCGTATGCCAATCTCTAATCGACGGCATAATGACAGAGGCCTTGAACTTTCCTATCGCCCAAGAATCAACATCGATTACTCGAGGTTCGGGATCTTTCTTTATCCGATTAACAAGCCAATTAAATTCATTGGCATCAACCAATATGGCCTTGTGCGCATGCGCTTCGCAAATCACTTCGCGCATTCCCTCGACCAGCTTAATAGCGCTGTCAAGATCGAATTGTTCCCGCTGCCAATATGCACTGGTAAAAACACGAGCCAAAGGATCTCCCCTTTCGTAATCCATGTAAAAACCAGCAGCTTTCCCATTGGCAAACACGAGACCCTTTGGTGATACAATGAAAGGATGTTTTATCGGCATAAGCAAGCGGATTTTCTCTTCCATCCTGTCTCGTTGCATTTTTAGAGGATCTGAATATAGCTTTATAAGCGTTTTCGAAGAGGCTTTGTATACCGATCCTTCTCCGCCTGTCGCAACATGATCAGAGGGTCGCAGAGTTATAACGCCGCGTCCCTCCAGCTCGAATTGCTGCGTTTTTTTAACTGCTCCCGTTTGTGTCATGTCACTCTGCTTTCCTTTCTGAATGATTAATGTGAATTGCGGCGCAGGCCAGATCATCGCTTGCCTCGATCCCCTCTTTGGAAAAATCGGCAAGCATGCGGCTAACGCGTCGTTTTATGAATTCGCCTTTCGAAGTCTTGAAGGCGCTAATATTTCGTATAACTGATTCAAGATCAACCTCGTTTTCCTCTGTGTGGAAGCTTTCTAAGCCATCCGAACAGATGATAACATCTTCGAGGCGTTCTTGAGTTGATTGGTTGATCACGATGCTATAGCCTTCTATTGCTTGTCTGACAGACAGATTCGACTGTTCGATCGTGACATTTCCCTCAGGATCAAAATGCCTGATTGTCACGCAAAGAGCTTTCTCTGCGTTCTCAACCTGTTCATGATCCGTAATGAATTGTCTGAGGTTTTGACCTTGATAGGCCAGATAGTACGGGCGATTTTCCTGCCATTTAAATTCATACGAATCCATGCTTGAATCTAGATATTTGAGAATGACAACGCCGTCACCGACAACTTGAATGAAACCGCCCTGCGCGGTAACGAGAGCATAGAGACAGGTTGCCTGCATGTCCTGAGTAGTGAGACCGAGCATGTGCTTATTGGCTTCAGCCGCTATCCTAATCCGTTCGTTCAGTTGCGCAATGGCAGAAGGATTGATGGTATCACCACCAATATCAAGATGACGTTTGAGTGTAATCAACGCCGTCGTCGTCATGATTCGAGCGCCGATGTCAGTATGACGTCCGCTTGAGCAGCCGTCCGAAACGGCGATGTATGCACTCGCTTCGTCCGATCCGCCGAGAGCATGATCCTGACAAGGCTTATTCTGACGAAGGTGCAGGCCGCCTATGACAAAATATGAATCAAAGCTTACTATCGGTTCCATTATGTTCTTTCTATGAATCAGGGCACCGTTTCCGATGCCCTGTATGGTTAATGAATGTGCTTATATTGTTGCATCGATATTTTGTGACGGTCCGCCCGAACCCAATGCTTGTGACTGGGAACTTACGGATTTGCTCACGAATTCGGCGAGCTTTGCCAGCTTGCCCGGAGTAACGTCGCCCGCGTCAATAAATTTGTCGAGAGCGGCATCCTTTTGGAATGCCTGTAATTCCGGCAAGTACGTGGCAACGTTCACACCTACCAATATTGTCAATGATGATTCGATGAATTCACCCTTGATGGCTCTTTCAATTTCGCGCTTGATGGCGCTCGGTTTCATGGTTGAAGCATTATCTTCTCCATCAGTTATAATGGTGGTGATCGCATTCGTCATAAAATCATCGTCATGAAGCTTCTGCGCATAAGCGTTGGTGGCGCCTACGGCTGAATATACGGCGTCGAACAATGGTGTTCCGCCGCCGGGTTCGAAGTCCGGATAATCATTAGGATCGATCTCAGCCAATGGCTTGAAACCGTGTATCTCCTGTATACCGGAAGGAAATTCTTCTGAAAAGAGAAATACTCTCACTAAGATATTGTCCGCCCGGGGAGATTTTTTGCATGATTCTATGGAGGTTATAAGGCATTTGCGCAGTTCTGTTTTAAAACTGTGTACTGAACCTGTAGAATCTACACCGATGGTAAATAACGTGTATTCGGAAGCGCCGAGATGCTCGGTGCGGATGCCGGAGAATTTGAAATTACTGGCTCCGATACGTCCCTGCTCCATTGTGTCCTGATTGTTTGCTACGCGTGGCATTGTTCTTAGTCCTTTCCGTTAGTTAAAGAATGTTTGTGTGGTTGTGAGCTGAACGCCGCGTTTTTCCATGTCCTTCAACCAAGCTGCGGCGATCGCCGGGAAGTCGGGTCCGTTAGGAACCGCGGCTACCGGTGAACAGCAGTCAGTGAGAATCTGGATCTTTTTTACGTGTTCTTCGCCGATGTTATCGGCTATCTGGTTGAGTGTTTCTTTAACGCAGTGGCTTAGCGCTTCGCCGGCAATGAGTATCACGTCGGCTTCAACCAGCATTTCAAGCAGCTGAGTGTTCAAACCGCTTGTCGGATCCTTCGGATCCGGCACTTCTGCCATCAAGGCGCCGTAGTGTTCTGTAAACGGGTTGGTACCTTTGGTCACGAAGTCAACCATTTTGTATTCTTTTTCCTGCCAATCAAGCAATGATTTGATCAGGTTATCCTGTACGCCGTGTCCCCATGTCCCAATAAGGCAATGAGGCGGCCAGATAAAGAGCTGGAATTTGCCGTTGGCTTCAAGCGAACGAGCATACTCCAGGCTACGGATGCGCAGGTTTGGATCGCGAGGCGTCCAAACACCGGCTTCAATATCGTCAGCTGAGATCAATGTGTAAGGAGCAGGCATTTCGCCTTTTGAATTCCTCCACCATGCCGGATGAGCGATATCGACTACCTGGTGCGAATCAAGCGTTACGTGAATATCTTCGATGCGTTTGCCGTTTATATTGATGAAATCGGCCAAACGTTTCATATCTGCATTTGCGCCTGTAACGGGCAATGCGGAATTAGGAAGATCCATAAAATCATTCTGCGGGTCGATGACCAGCAAATGAACGTTTACTGAGTTTTTCATGTTGGTATTATATTTAGTTTTGAAAGTTCGTTCCGTTTTACTTAGTGTATTTTATACACCTTATAGTGTGTATTATACACTAACTAAAACAGCTGTCAAGCCCTAGGGCTTTTATTTGTTTTAAAGGGAAATTCGTGATATTTTAGTTAGGTCTTAAAAAGAGCTTGGATTATCACTAGACTTATCCACAAACCCTTATGTGCGGCATATTCGGCTTTACAGGCAAACAAAACGCCTCCCCTATTTTACTCGACGGTTTAAGCTGTCTTGAGTACCGCGGTTATGATTCCGCCGGGATATTTATGCCGCAAAACGGAGTCAGTAAAGCCGCGGGGCCCGTCCAAAACCTTAAAGACAAGCTGTCCAATCAACTCGTCGGAACCAGCGGAATTGCTCATTTACGCTGGGCAACGCACGGTGAGCCAACCGAACTTAACGCTCATCCGCATTCGGATTGCTCGGGCGATATATGGCTTGTCCACAATGGAATTATTGAAAACTATAAGGCGATAAAGAATATGTTAGCGGACGCCGGCCATAGTTTTGTTTCGGCAACCGATACCGAGGTATTGGCTCACTTAATTGAACATTATTTAAAAGAATCGGGAAATTTTGAAACAGCCGTACTTTCAGCGTTGAATCAGGTTCGCGGTACATATGGAATCGCTGTTATGAATAAACAAGAGCCGGAAAAAATAATTGCTGCCCGCATGGGCGCTCCTGTAGTATTAGGACTTGGAACCGATGAGAATTTTATCGCTTCGGATCCTTCACCAATTTTGCGTCACACAAAAAATGTTATCTATCTTCGGGACGGCGAAGTTGCCGTTATTACGCCAAGTAGTCACCGCGTATTTAGTTTGGACAACCAACACATTGAAGCTTCCGTTGAAACATTAGAATGGGACGCTGAACAAATTAAAAAAGACGGATTTGAAAGCTTTATGCTTAAAGAAATAATGGAAGCGCCCGAAGTTATCAAAAACAGTATGCGCGGACGTCTCTTAACAAAGCTTGGTTCAGTGAAGCTCGGCGGCATCGAAGCAGTAACCGAAAAACTACGAAATATTAATCGCATTATTATTGTCGGTTGCGGAACGGCGTATTATGCAGGTCTTACCGGTGAATATATGTTTGAAGAATGTGCCGGAATTCCTACTGAGGTAGAAGTTGGATCAGAGTTTCGTTATCGACGCCCTATTATTGATGCGAAAACGATGCTACTCGCTATTTCTCAATCGGGTGAAACAGCCGATACGCTCGAAGCGATTCGCGAAGCGAAACGCAAAGGCGCGCTAACGATCGGCATTGTTAACGCAGTCGGCTCGACTATTGCACGCGAGACGGACGCCGGTATTTATAATCACGCCGGACCCGAAATCGGAGTTGCTTCAACAAAAGCTTTTATTTCTCAACTTACAGTTTTAGCTTTACTTACATTATTTTTAGGACGACAACGAAATATGACGCTCTCCGCAGGAAAAGCTATTGCCGAAGAGCTAGCCAGATTACCTGAAAAAATAAAGACGATTTTAACACAAGGAGAAAAAATACAAGAGCTAGCAAAACGCTATACTACAGTTCGAGATTTTCTATATATCGGACGCAAATATAATTATTCCATCGCCTTCGAAGGCGCGTTAAAATTAAAAGAAGTTTCGTATATTCATGCTGAAGGATATGGCGCTGGTGAAATGAAACACGGACCGCTTGCTATGATTGATGAACATTTTCCAACAATCGCCATTGTTCCGCAAGATAGTGTCTATGAGAAAGTTATTTCTAATATACAAGAAATTAAGGCACGCAAAGGTCCGGTAATCGCGATTGCAACCTTAGGCGATGAAGAAATTGGCCAATTAGCTGATGATATAATCTTTGTACCAAAAACAATTGAAATGTTAGAACCGATCCTAACAACAATCCCCTTACAACTTTTTGCGTATTATATGGCCCGCGAACGCGGTTTTGATGTTGATAAACCTCGAAATTTAGCAAAGTCGGTGACAGTGGAGTAGCTCAATTAAATTTGTAGCAAAAAACCCGCGTTTTTTTAAACGCGGGTTTTAAACAAATATTATTGCTTATATCTAATGGGTAGATCAATGTGCTTTATCGTCTCGAAATTAATCTTCCGTAATTCATCTTTTTTCGTTTCGTAAGCGATGATCGCTTTTTCTCCGCCCTTTTTTTCCAAGGCTTCAAAAAGTGTTTCATTTGGAAAGAAATGATTATTTTCTTTTTCAAAATCACATTCAAAGCGAAACCAAAGCGTATTCATAGAACCATTGATTCTATTGCAGGGAATGCCTCCACCTGAATGCGCCATTTGTTTTTCACCACCGCTAAAAACACAGCCTGAGCAAATAATGTTATCGTGTTGTTCTTTATAATAACTTAATTTGGTTTTTTCGTACCAATCCCAGTAATATATTTTCCCTTCAGGAGCCGGCTGTGCATTTTCATCACCTCGCTTGGGCGATTCCTGCGGGCTGATAACATTATATTTTTCATATAATTTTTCGGCTACGAAATGCTGTACTGCGGACAAATTAGAAATAAACTTATTGGTTTTATGGTTATGGGGAATCTCTCCCTTGTTTACAAGCCGACGCTCGAAATAGGCAACCCCACCCAATCCTTCAATTACTCCGAAGAATTCGTTTTCTGTCTCCGGAAATTTATTTAAAAACTTACATGCCAACTTCTCAGCATTAATTTTACTTGAATTTGATTTTTTATTTTTTCCTGCCACAAAGTCCTCCGTTTGTTAAAGTTCAGTGCATTATTTATGTCTAGATTACATGATTTCTTATATAACTGTCAATTTTCTATAAATTCTATTGATGCAAGTTTATATGGACTTATTCCATCGGCACCGTCGTGACGCTTAACTACAAACATACCCTCCTTTATTAGTTAGTAAAGGAGGGTATGGAGGGATTTATTTTAAACCGCTGAGTTCAAGCTAAAAAACTACGCAATTGATTTAACAGTCTTAGCTTCAAAGCTTGTAATTACTTTATTCTCGTGCAAAACGTCAATTAAAATATTGACTTGATTCTTTGTGGCCATTGTTGATTCGATTCGATCAAAGCGTTTATCTACACTTTCGGAGAAAGCGTGGATAGCCCCTAAAATTTCGGAGTTTGTAACTTCTTGCGACATATTTCTTCATTAATAATAATGGAGAGTAATACGCCCATTTTAACAAAAGAAAATAACTTACGCAATGCTTATTTTTTCTCTAATTTTCCTGGCCCCAATGGACTATATCCATTATCAATTTCTAGTTTATCAGCATAACCATCATTGTCTGAATCTGAGCTATGAATGTCCGTGCCATATTTAACTTCGTCGTCATCCAATAATCCATCGTTGTCAGAATCTAATTGATTGAGCGTGAAGCCCTCCAAAACTCGGTGAAATTCGTTTTGGTAAGCGATTAAGTATTCTGGCGACGGGTTAGTCGTTATCATTGAAACATGGATAAGATATCCGCTGTCTAGCTGTTTTGAAAAACCATATTCATACATCATAACTTCATTATCAATTCGTTCCTTAAAAATTGCTAATGATTTTAAAGTATCCTTGAAATTATCAGAAACGTCATAATGTTTTACAATGTCTCTAAATTCATCGCGAGTATTAAACAAACATCCGAATTCAGGATTGTTTATCAACTGCGAAGCGCCCTCCAAAATTACCGCTAAATCTTCTTGAGTATACGGTTCTTCACCGGTTTTTTCAGTTGTGACTTGAATAAACACATCGCGGTATTTTTTATTAAAAATTTGCAATGGAGCTGCCGGATCATTTTGTGCCATAGCAACCCAATCATCTTTTAATTGAAAGGCAAAGTACGGATCGGCTTGCGAATATCGTTGCTGTTCATCAAAGTGTATATCAGAATATGGAATATCAATAGATTGAATCATTGAATCAACAAGCAACTTATCTTGATCATTCGCACCATAATCATAAAATACGAACAACAGATAATTCTCTGCCGGAATAACATAAATCTTAGCTTCTCCTCCATTGTCGGTATAATGAACTTTTTCAACCTCATGGCCATTGAGCATTGTGGTCTCATGACCATTGATTTGAAGCAAGCCAAGACTTCCTTTCTTAACAGCTAAACGCTTTAATTGAGAAATTACGTCATCAACTGAAGTAATAAATGGTTCTTTTACGGTGACTATCGCAAGACCGCCGCTTTGATCATTACTCGGATTGCCCGCGATAAACATTTCTTCGGATGGTAAATAGTAAGAATATTCGTCCGGTTTTGTAATCTTGAAATGCGGTGCATTACTTTCAAAGATGTTAGTGGACCCCAAAGCTTTTGAACGAGCAAGAAATTCATCGAGCTGAGCATCGAGTTCAGAACTTACTATTTCATTATCTTTGGATTCTTCAATCCATGAATAATCTGGACTAATTGTCAGAATAAAAGGGCTGACATCAAGCGCTTCTGAATACTCCATTAATGTCAAACCAATTGCGTTTCGCTCGCTATCAACCAAAACTCCCCCGGCATCCTGTGCTGTATAGTTATCGGTATTAGAAAATAATATCACACCCTCCTCACTTGATTTAGCGCTGATAACACCCGTAGTTTTCGTAAGGAAGTTACGCAAATCATTCTTGTACTCAAAAAGAGTTACTGAATCGTTTAACTTTGAGGTGTCGGTAGATTTTATAGTTAAATACGGAAAAACAATTGGCGATGATTCCGTGCTTTGATCAATTCGTAGCAGCACAAAAGCGCCCCCTTCTTCATTTGAAATTTTATGAGCCGTATAAGAACAATCGGCTGATGCGTTCTCGTTTACTGTTAAACAAATGTTATACGCCGTATCAGAACGCGAGCCGTCATAAGTATTTTGAACTTCGGTAACGTCACTCGTAGTTAAGATTAAGCCGTTTTCATCGATAATAACTCCGCTTCCGGTTACAACCGGCTGCAGCTTATTATTAGTATCCAAAGCATAGCTTTGAATTTTAACGATGGCAGAAGCCGGATTTTCGGCCGGTTGAGCTGAACGAATTGAAAATAATGGAACGAACACCAAACAAAGTGCAGCAAAAACATAGCCTAGTTTAAAATGTTTTTTCATACAAATACTAATGTTTATAAGAATTGGTTAGTAAAATTAGCCAATTCGTAACCCTACGCTTTTTTAGATTTTTGTCAAGAATAGCCGTTTTTATCGTCTTACGTCACAGTCCCTCGCGGAGACTGTGACGGGACCAATAGTCTACTGTTTTAATACTTCTTCAATTCTGGTCTTTGCTTCCAAAGGAAAAATCACGGTCAGCGCGTGCTTCCCGTCAGGCAATTCAAACCCTTCTCTTGGGCCATCTTTAAGTAACTGTACCGCATCGGAGAGAACCGAGAGCATACTCTTAATGTCTTCTATATTAAGATTAGTTGGTAAATCTTCATGAGCAATAATGACTTCTTTCTGATTTATCCACGAAAAATCATGCAAAATTTCATTTAGAGAATCCCAATTTCTTCCAAAGAATGGCGGGTTAACAGATTTCTCATAAGCAATCATTAAATCTCGTTCAGTTTGTAAGTCTGAAGGGATCATGGCAATATATGACTCGGGATATTTGTCTTTTATAAGTTGACTATTGACTTCAGGTAAGAATATAAAATTCTCAATATTAGTTTTCATAATATTATTTGTCTGTGATAGAATCCCTTGCAGAAATTCTGCAGGAGCTAAAATGATTTTCTTCTGTCATGGTCCCTGGCAGAGACTGTGACGGGACCAACTCTAGACCCCCCTTTCTTCGTCTGTCGGCACCCAATGCCATTCTGGATCCTCGGGTTCCTCAGTTATCTGATTATTATCATCTAATATAACCCCTATTCTTTTTAGCTGATCCTTAGGATTCCAATCCTTAGACGCGGGAACAAAAAATGTGCCCCATTGTGCGCCAGTTTCTATCCATTTATGACGCCAAGATTTGAACGAGTATCCCTTATCAATATCAGTAACTCCGGGCTGATAACCACAGGATGGGCAAATTACTGCCTCATTAGGATTATAGCGACCGGGTGTAACATTAATATAATAAGGCTCACCTTCGCTAACAAAACCACAAACTGGACAAAAATTTATATTATGGTGATGATTATTATTTTCTTTCATATCATTATTTATTACTTAATACCATACTAGGATTTAATCAATAAGATTCTTCAGGTCATACGAAATTTGTCCAACATAATTTTTCATTTGATTGACCCAATAATTTGCTCGATCAGTTTTCATGAATGTTATAGGTGTAAGTGCTCCATCTCTTAATAAGTAACTACCAAAACGCTGAGTTGCTGAATCCCAAATTCTAACAGTATTGTCAAAAACGCTAATAGTTGCTGAGTAACCTTTTTGTATTGCCTCTCCAACAAAATCTTGGGCTCCCTGCTGATATTCATCAGCATTTCTTGGCTGCGGCAGAATCTCCTGAAAGGGATTCTGCCGTTATTTAGAAATCAATGCAAACAACCGGATATTTCCCAATTCCTATAATATAGTTAGAGGCGCTGGAATGCTTATACTTCTCGGGCTTATCAACTAATTGCCAATGTTCCCGACATGGATTGCTATGTATATAGTTTAGCTTTTCTAAGAAGAATTTTCTACTCTGGATCATTAATGAATCATACCTAGGCTCAAACAAACAGTGTAGCTGATAAGCCAAGAACCTCTTAGCATTAAATATAAGTGTTGATAATCTAGGAGATTTATCAGAAATATAGAACAGCACATGAATATGATTAGGCATAATTACATAGCCATATATCTTGTTACCATATTTATCTTCCATGTAACGGAACCACTTATATACTAGCTCACATGAAATGTCATCAATAAATACCTTCTCCCAATTTAGTATTGTAAATGTAACGAAATATATCTCATTTGGTTTAAACGAAGTTTTATCACGGACTGCCATATCCCTCCTAATTTCAATTTATCGGCAGAATCCCCTATCGGGAGATTCTGCCGGAGCTAAACAAGGATCGTTCCTACCTATTTTCATAAATTAGAGTAGCTATAACTTGCTTAAATAGATAATAGATATCACAATATAAAGCAGAAATTATAATAAACATTTCTACGGGGATTTAGTTTCGGGATTCCAAAACTCTATTATATTTTGCCATTCTTTTTTCAATTGCGGGCCAAGATATTCATTAAGAGAACTTAGGTCTATATTTTTCTCAATCATATTATTTTGTAATGATTCAATAAATCCAGTACAAATTTTTTCTTGACTGACTTTATCTCCCGCCACAAAAACAAATTCTATTGAAGTAAATATTTTCTTTAACATCTCAATATCTTTGTTCTCAATAGCCTTGAGCGCATATCCCCCTATTTCCCCTAATGAAAAATAAATATTTTCTATATAGTCAGGATTATCTTTTTTATGGCTCTCCCACTCTGCATTATCAATAAGCAGAGGAGCGAACATATTTATTATTTCTTTATTCTCGATAAACTGCATACTTATCTAGTAATTGAATTAATCAACTTGTTATATTCTCTAATTACATAGGGATTATGTTTGGTCATAGGATTCGACTTAAACATATTATGATATCCCTGAATATAACCATATGAACTTTTTACATGATCTCTACCACCTACCTTACTTCCACCTAGAAGCTCATGCCGAGCGGCAGCGGCTGTACTACCGTCTCCAAAAGTCGACTTAGGGCGATAATTGTTCTTCACTATATTAGTGAACTTTTGATCTGGAGAATTTTGAATTAATGACTGACGATGGTTTGGTAGTAACTTCGTTTCCGTAGGCGCAGATAACATCCTGGCTGGATCGCTGATAGCATTAACGGATTTTTCAACTCTTGCTACATCTGCAACTTTTTCCGTTGCCTTCGCAACATCAACAGCTTTATCAGCTACTTTTGCCGCTCTTGATACCATGCCTAATCCTGTTACGCCTGGAATCAACGCTCCCGCGGCATCTAAACCTAGAGCTGTCCATTCAGCCTTTACATTACCGCCATTATTCATTGCCTGAACCAACTTGTAAGTATCGTAAGCGATAAAACCAATATCTACTACTGTATCAAGGAACTCGCCTTTATAATCTTTATACTTCAGTGGGTTATTAGCGACATAAGTATAGGCGTTCATCGTCTGTGGGCTGCCAAAATAGTTATCCTGAGTCATCTGAGTTGCCTCTTGGACACTTTCAGGATCCATAGCCGATAGGAAAACCGGGTCTTGGCTGAGCCATCTTCCTAGGGCAGCGTCGTAGTACCTCGCACCCGCGTATGTTAACCCCGTATCCACGTCGTACTCATGCCCTGTGAACTTTCGTTTTTCAGCGTGCTCTCCGTTCTGCTCATCTATTCTCATTGTACCAAACGCATAGTAATCCGTCAGCTCATCAATATTTTCATCATGATCCGTAATAACGTTTGAACCGGTTAAATGGTCAGCATGGATATTATAAATGGACAACGATTCATTGGCCGTAGAAATCGTCGCAATAGCCGTATCTCCTAAAAATACATGCTTTTCCGTGCCGTCCGGCGTAACCGTGAATTCATTCGTAACCGACACCGTAGTCCCCGAAGGAGTTATTGATTTAACGCGCTGTCCCGAAGCATCATAGGTATAATTTGAAGTTGATGCACCGGCAGTTGCCGAAATAAGCCGATTATTATAATCCCAGGTAAATGCTTTGTAATCATTTGGCGTCCAAGCATTCGCCTCAATCATATTGCCGTTATTGTCATAGCTGAACCAATTAATCGGTGTTGAGGTTACAGCATGCGGATTGGCAAAATTTGCCACTCCCGAAGCGCCGTCATATGAATATGAACCAACATCGGATTTAGTTAAAATATTTCCAATAGCATCGTAGCTAAATGTCTGAACTTGATTACCATTATCCGGACCGTCAACGTTCTCCGCCGCGGAATTTGTTATCGTCGCTGTTAATAAACGATGCAAATCATCATACGTATAATCCGTTGTCTTTGCGGTTAAGGTTGTTGAAGCATCAACAATTTGCAGAATATTTCCAACTGGATCGTAAGTATATGTTAAAGCCTGAACATTCTGTCCATTAGCAACCGTAACTTTTGTTCGTAATCTATAGAGCTCCTGACTGTCGTAAATATTTGTAGTCACGGCGCCGTTCGCGTACGCTACTGTCGTCGGTAATGAAACGGCATTATAATCTATATTTGATAATACATCGCTAAAACCCGGCGCAGAACTTTCTTTTTGTTGAACTTTATCAACAAGCCCGGCGGCATTATAAAAATACTTAAATTGCGAATTATCCGGATTTGTAATAAACGTTTTGTTGCCTTGACGATCATACGAATACTGAGAAATGTATGACTGTCTGTCAATAACTTTTTCCTCGCTGCTTATGCGACCCAACGCATCATAACTAACCGTTGATTGAACAGCGTCATTAGTAACACCACATAATCTGCCGATACCTTCAGTGCATGAATCATAGGTATAAACTACTTCCGGATCAGAATCATTGTAAGCGTCTTCTGTTGTAATTCGATTTATATCGTCATACGAATACGCAACAGTAACGCCGTTCGGATCTAAGCGACTAACTAAATTTCCCGACGCATCATATGTATAGGTCCATGTTCCGTATGCTCCATCATACCAGGCATGCAAGTCCTCAGCACTCGTCACCCTTCCTAGCCCATCATACAAGAAATTTCGTTCATTGCTCAAGGCATCAGTAATCTTAGTTAATTTTTTCAATCCGTTCCATTGATATTGAGTCGTATATACTGAAGAGCCGTTGTGCTCATCAACACGAACCAAATTATCATACGCATCTTTATAAATATTTTTTACCTTACCTTTGGCATCAGTGATTGTTGTTTTCCAATCATCATATACATTACTTGTATCACCGACCGCAGTATGAACATTAATAGCTCGCTGCATTGGGTCATAGGTATATTCAGAAAGTAACGTCGAAGTTGTTATGGGCTCAGTTCGGGCTAAGCCGCTTGAAATATATGGCAATGACTCTTTTAATATTAAATCTCCTTGCGTGTATATAAAGTCACGAACATTAAAGGCTCCAGAACTTTCAGCTTCACGTCGTTCCTGTATTTTTCTGCCAAATCCATCAACATATGTATAGGTACTGACCATATTAGACGCATCTAAATAATCATTCTGTACAATCGATCGCAAATCTAAAGCATAAAAATATGTTGTTCTTTTTACGCTTGTGTTTGGGTTGCTTACATCTGGTTGCTTTTCTTCAATAACTCTATCTAAGCCATCATAAGTATTTAAAAATATTCTATTATTCGGATCGGTTGTCTGTTTTACTTGTCCAGACGAATAATCATAACTATATCCAGTCGTATGATTTAGTGCGTTGGTTACTGAAACCGGATACAAATTGTATGAATCATAGCTATAGGTCGTTACTTTATCGCGCGGATCTTTTTCAGAAATCACTAAACCATATGAATTATACGTTTTTTCAACATCAATATATTTTGAGCCGGCGCGCCAAATTTGAGTCTTAGTTTCATTTCCTTTATCAACTTGACCCAAGGCTAAATTATCATAGTAATGTTTAGTTTCTTTAACTTTCACTGAGTTATTGTCGTTAGTTAACTCCACAGCAGGTAGACCGACAATTCCATTTGCATTAGAAACATATGAAATAGTTGTCGTGAACGTATCAGCTCCCGTATCTGTAAAACTACCATTATCTAAACCATTTACTTCACCAAGCTCGGTAATTATAGTTTGATTCCCATTTGTATTATCATATTCAAAACGCTGTGCCTTATCTTTATGATCTGAATCACCGTCATAGCTCATCTGTAATGAATCAACTAATTTTACAAAGCTGCGTCGTCCATTATCTAAACCGGTTTTGTCCCATTTATTAATATTGATTGCGTATGTACTTGTCGCGGTAGAGTTTTTAATTTCTTTTCGATACGCTCTGCCTAATTTAGAAACATCATCTTCATATTCACCAATGCCTGAATTTGATCCATTACCTTGATGATAGTAGGTTTTAACACTGCTTAAGTCATCATTACTAATAACTTCTCCAAAACCTGCTAATTTTTTATCAAAAATTGCATTTGGATTATGGTAATAAAAACCGTTACTATAACTAAAAGTTGTATTAGTACTAGCTCCCAGTAATGGATTTTCAGTGATCAAAGAAACAGTTTGCAGATTAACCGGCAAAAGTGGGTTTGATAATGTGTTATTGTTTACATACTCCGGAGATCCTTTGTAAGAAATATTCGTTGTTCCGCCCTCACTAGATGTAATAGTATTTAAAAGTTCGGTTTTCTCTCCGTTAGCTATATAGACACGAGAATCAACGGGGTTGTTATCGGAGTTGACGATATCAAGCAAGCCGTCACCATTAACATCTGATAGATATGTTGTGTTAGTACTGAAAATTTCGCTCGGTAACTCCCAAGCACTGTTATATACCCATCCACCATTTCCATTGTTTATAAACGCTCTACGCTGTGGCGACTGCCATGAATTACGAAAAATCAAAAGGTCCATTAAACCATCTTGATTAATATCATCAGCAACCACTGAATCATTCTGAAATTGTTCCGGAGTATTCCATGTTGAATCAGGAATCCAGCCGGTGTGCCCATTATTAATATAAATTCTTGCAAGCTCACCGCTCTGATAGCCAATCAAATGTATTATATCAATCAAACCATCACCATTAATATCACCAAATCGAGAAAGTTGATCAAAAGCATCATTAGGTAAATTCCAATTAGAATTAATGCTCCACCCTTGTCCATTATTTAAATGAACTTGAAATCTATTTTCCACTGAACAACCCGGGCAGTTATAAATAATGTCTGCCAAATTATCGCCGTTAATATCCATTACCGCTTCATTAGTCGTGCTGAAGTTTAGTGGCACTTTCCAATTATTTCCTTGATATAAAGTCCAGCCGGTTCCATCAGCGTTGTTGAAGTATACTTTCCCTCCGCTAAGCTCACCACCGTCTAAAATATCTGTAAAAGCATCACCATTTACGTCTGCCCACTGAATATTGCTGCTAAAAATATCTGAAATAACCGGGAGTTGAAAATTTGGGTCAACTTGCCAATCATTACCGGAATTGATGTACACATGATTCGCTGATGGAGTATAGGCGATGATGTCGGACAGACTGTCACCGTTAACATCAACAAACTTATGCGTTGTATTAAATCCAATAGGAACATGTCGACTTGAGCTTAATGCCCAACCTTGAGCGCTCGATTGATATGAAAAAGTTGTAGCTGGTAAACTAAATGGGTTCTCTCCATTTTCAGTTTGGCCGGATTCAATAATAGTATTTAATAAACTTTTTTGATTATTGTCTCCAGTGACATATGACAGCGTATATTTTTTTGTCCATACATTATTTGTTTTTATATCAATTTCATTAATCCGATAAGCGGTTTTAACAGAAAAATCTAAATTCTTTGTTACTACTTGGTCTGGCCGGGGCAAATGAGTAAAATTAATTTCAAAAATTCCCGCTGTTTGCCCAACATTTGAATAGGTTATTTTGAATGGATATATTTGCCCCTGATCTTTAAAATATTCATATTTGATCTTGTTGCCGTTTGTATCAATACTTTCTTCTAACATCCACTTAAATATACGGCTTGTATTAGCTGAATCATCTTGGCGTGCATCAGCGCTAGATCCAAAAGCATATTTTGTCCCCTGTTTATCGGTAACAAGCCAACTTTGCCCATTAACAAACTGATACGTTAAAAATTGTCCACTTTCAGATTTTGCTCCATACCATTCATTATTTTCAGGATTTACTTTAATAATCTCTCCATCAAAAGAGGAATTAAAAATATCGTTGTTCGTATATAGAGTCTCAATTCCTTTTTGGTTAATGCGCTCTATTGATGGGATACTTAAGCTCCAACCAAAACCGAAAATATCATTTATTCTACCGGACTGACTATCATACACTAAATCAATATTTGGTTTCTGACCGTTTCGTCCATCAGGAACCACAATTGGGAAATTAAAATGTAATGCACCAAAATTATTTACTGAATCAACTCCTAAATTTAATTTGTTCTCAACTTTTTTGTCTTCGTTGCCAGTAGCAAGTTCTGGTGATTGCTCAACTTGCGGTTCTTCAGCTTCTCCTGTTTGCGGCTCTGTCGTGTCTTCGGACGGCACTGCCTCAGATTCGACAAGCTCCTCGACTTGCACTTCAGTCTGAACCGGTTCTTCCAGCGGAACTTCTCCATTTTCTTCGGCACGAATAGAGGCCAAAGGACTTATTAAAAACAAAAAAACCAACAGCCCAGCTGTTAGCTTTCTTAAAATCTTAGTAGCACCTCGACCAAAAGTAACTGGTAACGAGTAACGCATATATTTTGCTTAAGGATTAAACCCGGAGGGGCTTGATCCAAACCGCTTCCTTAACTCAGTATTGGCATGTCCCCTCCTAACACACCGATACTGAGATAACGAGGCAGTTTAAGAGCAAGATTTCATTCTAACCTTCAAAAAGATACTCGTCAAGAGTGGCAAACACTAAGTATTTTCTTTATTTAATTTCTATTTTTTATTTTATCAAAAGATATCCACAGCCCTTCAAGAGAAAATTTTTTTAAAACGAAAAAAATCCCCGTTTCAAAAACGGGGATTTACAATTTTACTACTCACCGTTATTTTACGGTGATTGAGACGGGGTCGCCATAGACGTTAAAAAACACCAGAGCGACTTTCGTATAATTTATCTGAACAAGAATCTGCCCAGTTTCACTAAGAAATACAACCTTAGTGATTGTCCCGGGCATATCGATCCGGGTTGCGGTTAGCTTGTTTATGTCAGCTATATACATCTCAGTTGTACCACTGAGTTTTTCGGCAACAAATATATACTTGTCACCAAGAGTTGCGCCGCTTAACTTCGGAGCTGAGTTATCTTTTTTCCAGTCCTTTGGGAGGGACTCAGAAAAAAAGACTTTACCATCTAACTCCGCCTGGACTACGCCATCCACTGCTGTTATTTCTAAAGGGCCAGCCTCCTTGTTAAAACTTAACCGTTTTAACACCGATGCCTGACTTTCGCAGACTTTCGAGAAAGAGGTATTAAGCTCTGCTCCCGTTTCCTGCGCCTTGATTTGTGTAATACAAATCACAAATATTATTCCTGTAAGAATAATTAATTTCATTTTAAATGTCCTTTTCTAAAAATTTTATTTGGCCGGGGGCATACGCCCCCAACAACGTAATTGCACCTTAGTACTTAGTTGACAAAATGTCAAGAGATTGGCATAAATTAGCTAAACATTGACAAAATAATATAAACGTGTTAATTTATGAAAATAAAAAGGAGCTCTTTTGATTAAAAAAATAACGGAAAATGCCTGGTTTTACTTTTTCTGTTTAAAACTTTTTGTTCTAAATTTCTTCCCCGTAGTCACTGAACCTTTGGCGGCAATTTCGATCTTGTACGGAAGTATCCTAAGTCCCTGGTCACTCATTGCCTTAGCATATATGATGATCATGATGGAAGTGGACATTTTCATTCTTTCAAGACCGTTCCATTCAGCTTCTAGATCATGGATCTTAAAACTGTTTGAAAAACTTGCGCCATACCTTCCGCTTGATATACATATTATGAATCTTGCTCTTCGTAATGCATTCAATGTTCTCAAGGAAGGCTATGGTAAAGCCAAAGAAGCATTTATAACAAAAAAAACAAAACGAAAAAGTTGGTACAAAAAAGTTAAACGTATCGGCGCGTATTGCGGAATGATGTTCGTAGCATTTATTCCCTCTCTCGGCAGGATAAGTCACGGCATGTATGCTCGTAAAAAACGACAACTTGTTTTTGGCCGTCCCCTGCTCTATGCTGCGTGCTTCGTTCGATACTACCTCTTGTTTACCTTACTAAAACTCGGAAAAACTATTTTTGACCTTATATAAAAACCCGCTGATTGTAATCAACGGGTTTTTACATACTCTCACTAAATTTATTCTCGGTCGTTTCCGTATAAGATTGACGAGAACAAGGCAAGCGCCAAGCCAATATCGCGCACCATAATCGGACCAAAACTAAGAATCGTTAGCGTCTGCAACAAACTCAAAAGTAAAATAATTCCGACAGGACGTACATACCAACCGGCGCATAGCATTATACCACCGATCAATTCTACGATTCCGTGGATCACGACCAATGTTGCGGCCGGACCAAATACCGCCGTCCACTCCGGAACCATACCGACCCACATTGATGGATTGGTAATGCCGCTAAAGCCAAACCAGATAAAGACAAAACCTAATCCAATTCGCAATACTAACGGTGCGTAGCTTTCAAATTGTTTAATAGACATACGTTTATATCAAATTACCGACCAAATATGACTGCAAAACCGATTGGGCTTTTTGACTTGATCCGTGTTGCTGAGTAAAAGCTTGTGTTCCATCTTTTCCGCACAACCCGAGAATGGCGCCTTCACCGCCCGGATGCTTGGAGATCCAATCAGTCAAACCATACACTTTGTCTCCAACAATGGTATAACAGTCGCTTGCGGAATTATGCATCGCAACATCGGCTGCCGTAAAGCCGGCCTTTTTTGTTTCGGTTACGGTATTCGTTTCCTGAACCGTATTTTTAACAGCTGGAGTATTGGTAGTACCCGAACTCATGTTCTTTGAGTTCCACCAGACAAACGCTAAAACGAGAACGATAACAATGGCGACGATTACGCCAATATTTTTCTTCATATGATTATATATTATTCAACAATCAAATTACCTTTCATGCCCATTTTTCGGTGCTGACCGACTGAGCAGTAATATTCAAATGTTCCGGTTTTATCCGCAACAAACTGAACTGTTTTTGATTCTCCCACTGCAATTCTTCCGGTATTAACGTTAAACTCATCAATAAGCAAATCATGCGTGCCGTTGTTGTTTGTAAAAGTAATTTTTACAGTGTCGCCTTTCTTAACGCGCATTTCAGAGAGATTAAATTTAAAATTATCACCACCGACTAAAAATACTTTTTCCGGTGACGTGCTCAGCTCCGGCACAACGACATTGGTATTTGATTCTGTATTAGCTTCAACGCCGGTTTCAGTATTTTCCTCATTAGTAACATTTTGCTCTTCGCTTGTCGTATTTATTGTATCGCTGCCGTCATTCTCAGTATTTTTATCTCTTCCACCCCAAATGGCAAATGCCAATGCGGCAACAATTAAAATAATAACAACAATAACACCAGCTTTCATCGACTTATTTTCAGGCACTGGGTCGCCTGATGGTTCTTGTTCTTCCATATGTTTAATTAATTATAGCGGATAACAAACGCTATCCAGTAAGGCTAGTATAGCACTAAAAAAGACATACTCCTAGGCTTAAAAAATGCTATAATTACGGTATGAAAAAAATGCTCCTCGCTCAAGGATCCTCGGTTATTATCGGCACGGTTATCGGTGCCGGTATTTTAGGTTTACCATTTGCCTTTGTTCAATCCGGTTTTCTGACCGGATTGCTCGTTTTAGCCCTGGTTGGCGCCTGCATCATAATTCTTAGCTTATTCTTTGGCGAAGTAACACTCCGTACGACCGGAAATCATCAACTTACCGGTTATACGGAAAAATATCTTGGTAAAACCGCCAAACATCTTCAGGCCCTGTTAATTCTTTTTGGAATGTATAGTGCGTTACTTGCGTACACCATTGGTTTGGGGGAAATTTTTTCTAATTTTTTCGGAGGAACAAATCTTCTCTGGTCATTACTATCGTACATCGCCTTATCTCTCTTAGTCATTAAGGGACTTGGCATCATTAAACGTGTTGAATTTGTTATCGGCTTAATGATTCTTGGATTACTGTTTACACTGGCACTTATCGCCACTCCATATATGGACACGAGTTTATGGCCGGCTTTTGATATGCACAAATTCTTTATTCCATATGGCGCAATTTTATTTGCCTGTTCCGGTATTGTTTCCGTACCGGAAGCCAAACAAGTACTGGCAGCGGCCAAAGGAGAAAAACTCCTAAAAGCAGCCATTCTTATTGGCAACAGCGTACCGATTTTTATCTACGGTATATTTACGGCAATTATCGTAGCCGTTACCGGAAACCAAACAACCGAAATCGCCACTATCGGTCTAAGCTCCACCATAGGCGCGGGCGCGCTTATTGTCGGCAGTTTATTTTCTCTGACAGCCATGACTTCAAGCTTTATGACTCTCGGAACGGCTATTAAAGATATTTATTCTTTTGATTATTTTATTCCTAAGCCAATAGCGATTATTCTCACCCTCGGCGTTCCCCTTGCTTTGTTTGTAATCGGGTTTAGAGACTTCTTCGGCATTGTCAGCACGGCCGGCGCACTCAGTGTCGGACTGACCGGCTTGCTAAGTCTGGCTACTTTTTGGCGAGCGCGTTCACGCGGCAATCGCAAACCTGAATATATCATTCCTTCATGGTTCGCCGTCCCGGCAAGCGTACTTATTGCAAGTATGTGCATTGCCGGTCTTATTTATACTTTATAAATTATCAATATGCTAACATTGCCGAAAAAAACGTTCTTAATGTATGTTCGAAATTTTATTTTTGGAGCCGAAGACAGCTTGGTTTCAACCGTCGGATTACTGTCCGGAGTTGCGGTCGGCGGCGCCAATCGAGCCAGTGTTGTAATGACCGGCGTGGTACTTATTTTTGTTGAAGCCTTTTCAATGGCAATCGGTTCGTTTTTATCAGAAGAAGCCACAGAAGAATATCAATCACGAGGAAAACTTCATTTAAAAACCACCTTTATTTCAGGTGGTATCATGTTCTTCTCATATTTTATTATTGGTCTTATTCCTCTATTCCCCTACCTTATTGCCGCTATCGCCGAACCGTTTTGGGCATCCATAATCCTAACTTTGGTTTCTCTCTTTCTTCTCGGAATTGTGTCAGCCGAGGTGCTCCATACAAAAGTTTGGCGCAACGCTCTGCGCATGCTCGTTATCGGCGGCTTTGCCGTTGCCATTGGTGTTATTGTCGGACGAATATTCAACTAAATACCGGCCACAGTTAGAGCGTATTTATCCCGTAAATAACGCTCTACTTTTTGTCGCTCGGCAGTCGTTAACGTTCTATTATAGAGAATAACTTCTGCAATATCTCCATGTATACTGCGGGCCGCAGCGCCTCTATCATTTGAAATATTTGCCACCGTTGTGTTACAAGAAGTTTGCAGCTCAATTAACTGAAAACTCGATCGATCTTTAGGAAGCGTTGTTGCGGTTAAAGCCGTTCCGTTATTCCAACCCGAACCGCCGGTAACACAGGCCGAAGAATACGAACTCCATACAACATACGACGAGCCCGGAGTTCCGTGAAAATCATAGGTTGCGGACCCTCCCAACAAAGGAACATAATCTATTACCTGCGTACTCCATTTCATAACAACGAAAATTTGCCGAACCGTTGTCAGCGTTGAACTTAAACCGAGCACATCACTGGTGCCGTCATACCGTAAAACCGGTTTCCCATTTACAATATTTGTTCTATAGGTCGGTCTGTTTCCCGCAGAAGCGGCCGTTGCATTATTATTATTTCCGCTCGCATCATACCAAGTTGAAACCGTATCACCGTCATTCAAATCAAGCCAATCTCCTTTAAACCATACTAAAAGACCGGAAAGCGTATCGGGACGATTTTGATCGCCTGAGCCTCCTTGCGTAATTATATTTGTACCAGAAGGATACGTTGATGTCGCTGAGCCTAAACAAAATTTTAAATCATAATCTTTGTTACCTGGCTTTACGGTATATGTAAAATTTTGGTTTGAGCAAACACCATCTGTCCAGGGCGTCGGATTGCTCGGGACGGGATTTAAATATGCCGTAGAACCAGTGCTTAAAACTTGCCCCGCTGTTATAAGTGTCGGATAAATGCCGTTATGCAAATAATACAATTCTAACGCCTCATTAATTTGTTTAACATACGCAACTCGGCGCGCATCACGCGAACGCATGCGAGCCGCACTAAAAGCAACAACGCTAATGCTAATCAGTATGCCGATAACTGCAATAACAACAAGCATTTCAATAAGAGTAAACCCAAAATGTTTATTTGATCTAATCATATCAATTTCGTATACAACGCACTGAAACACCGCCGGTTTTATCAAAGTATTGTCGCGCCACCGTCGCCACTCCTCCGAGAAGACGCGTCCAACTATAATCAACGTTATATGCCGTTGAACTCCACATAACTCCGAAAGTTCCCCGATAATACCAATCACCGCTAGCTAAACGATAGCCGGACAGCGGCATATTAAATCCCGAGCTTCCATTATATTTTAATTTTGTACCGGCCGTGCTGCAGTCATAGGTTCCGTTGGCACGTGTAGCGACGCAGGTTTGACCGCTATCGGTTAAATATTGTTCAAGAGTAAACAACTCTGTGTCCGTAGGTATGTGCCATCCTGTCGGACAAATTCCCTGACATTTACCACTATTACATTCACTCGCTTGATAACTCATTGCTTCATTCCAAGGATAAATGGCTCCATATGTCGTGCAATCGCTTTCAAGCAATGAAGCGCTTCCTAGTTGGCCATGAGCTTTAGGACAATATTTTTCAACAACTCCGTTATTTGCAGTCGCTGTCGCGCCGGTAGCTAATAAGGTGCCATAATTTAATGGTTTGCTTAACCAACATTGTCTACCGATAACCAACGTATTATAGATATCCGTGCCATAGCTAACGGAATAGCTTCCGCACGGTTTGCACGATTGACCATCACAGATATTTATACCTGAAGTATATTTTCCCGTGGCCGCGCCCAAACAAAAATTTATTGTATAACTCGTATTGCCGGGGTAAACGTTATAAGAAAATTCCTGATCAGGGCAAACACCGTCAGCACGGGGAGTGGGATTATTTGGTACAGGATCAAGATATTTGATACCATTTTTGCTTAACGGTTGTCCCGCGGTTATCACAGAAGGATATGATCCATTTTTAAGAAAATAAAGCTCTAGGCCGGTGGCAATTTGATCAATGTACGCAACTCGCTTGGCATCTCGGGCTTTAGAACGAGAGTTATTTAAAGCTACTGTTGCAAAAGTCACTAAAACGGCGATAATAGCAATCACAACCAGCAGCTCGACGAGCGTAAATCCTTTTTGATTTGAAAATAGATGCTTCATAGCATCTATAAGTATATCAAAAAAGAAGTCTTACGGTATATACGTTCGTTTTTTAAAGAGGTATTCAGTCCAACGTAATGCAATGCGTAATTGATTGCTTATGCCCGGCGTTTTGAGTAAATACACCGTACGCCAAATATACCAGGCAATTCTTCCGGAAATAAGAACTCCAAAAATTCTGCCGGCCGCATCCCAAGTGCCCAAAGAAACCAGAATTCCCATAAGTTTAATTGAATAACCTTCAAGCGGTTCTTTACGAATCGTATGGCAAATATTGCGAGCAACCAAGTTGGCCTGCCGAACAGCTAGCTGCGCCAGCATTGGCGGCTTTTTTTCATTGATAATCGAGATGATATCGCCGACTCCAAAAACCTCAGGATGTTCGGGGATGTTCAGTTCTGAACCTACCAATAAATTACTTCTTTCGTCGAGATAGCGTTTGTTCACAGATTCAGTGTTAGGCTGAACACCGGCTGTTAACAAAGTTATGTCTGAATGAAACTCTTGGCCGTTGGCCACAACCGAATTTTTTGTTATTTGATTGATTACCGAACCGCTATGAAAATCTATTCCCGAACGCTGCAATCGCTTTGCTATATACGCTGATAAATTTTGATCAGTATCGGCAAAGGGCAGTCCGCCCCGCTCAAACATCCGGAGTTTTGACGGTAATTTTATTTTTTTATCAAGCAACTGATCCAACTCGCAAGCCAACTCTAAACCGGTAAATCCCCCGCCGATAACATTTATTTCAATATGATCTTTTCCGCTTTTCGAACAGCGAATTATTGCCTCGCGAATTGCACGCGCATCATTCATTGTTTTTAGACATAGGGCATGTTCAGCACCTTCAACAATATCAAAACGTGGTCGGGCGCCGGTCGCAATTACTAAAAATTGATAATCGAGCACCGAACCATTTTTTAGAATAATTTTCTTCTGATCAAAATCAAGCACCGCGGCCTGAGAACTGATAATTTCCAGGTTGTTATTATTTGTTAAAAATGATCGTATAGGAAAACGCACATCAGAATCGCACAATGTTCCGGTTGCGACTTCGTGCAATAACGGCATAAAAGTAAAATATTCTTCGGTTCCTATAAGTCGAACCGCGACTCCTTGTTTAAGCAAAGCACGCGCAGTATAGACGCCGCCAAAGCCGTTGCCAATAATAGTTACGAGTGGTGATATCATACAAAGACAGTATACTCGCTCTTAGTTTACAAGCAAAGTGTATAAAAACAAGCTGCCAAAAGGCAGCTTGTTTTTGAAGAATCAAGGATTCTATTAGAGTACTGCGTCCTTAGCAGCCTTTGCCAAACGGAATTTTACAACCGTTTTAGCGGCAATCTGAATCTGTTCGCCAGTCGCTGGATTGCGGCCCATGCGAGCAGCGCGCTTTACCTTTACCATTTTGCCAAAACCTGGCAAAACGAATTCACCGTTCTTCTTTACTTCCGAATAAGCCATATTAGCCAATTCGGCAATGACGTTGGCAATGTCCTTCTTGGACATATCTGTCTTGGAAGCCAAAGCTTCCATGAATTGAGACTTTGTCATAGTAACGTTTGTTATTAATTCTAAAAGGCAAAAGCCTCTTATATGCTTTAAGTATACATAAAAATAGAAAAAACCACAATAAAATAAAGGGTTTTAGTGCCTCGAGCGAAAAGATGCTATAATATTAGGGAAAAATTAGCTCTATGCGACAAATACTCAATACACAAAAAGCCTTTACTTTTGTTGAAATAATGGTTGTTGTAGCCATTATTGCCGTGCTCGCAACATTGGTTATTATCAATATCCAAAGTGTTAAAATTAGCGGTCGTGACCTTAAAAGAGTTAGTGATGTCAATGAAATTCGCAATGCGCTAAATCTGTACTACTCAAAATATAGTCAGTATCCGACGATGATTACGCCGGGTCAACAATTTGCGGTTGGCTCAGTAATATACTTAGAGAAAGTTCCAAATAATCCCAGTCCACAAACTGATAACGGTTGCCCGAACAAAGACTATGATTATTCGCAAATAAACGGTGGAATTTCATATACGCTTTCTTTCTGTCTTGGTTATAAACAAGATGCAATTCCCGCCGGTATTAACAAGGCAATTCCCGAAGGAATCGTCCAATAATATGTCTATACATACAAAACATCCGGGCGGCTTTTCCTTTGTCGAACTTATTACTGTCGTAGTTATTATAGGCATTATAACGACAATCATCATTGTTTCATTTACGGCGGCCCGAATAAAGGCACGCGACGCTCAGCGCGTCCACAACATTCAAGAAATTCGTACGGTATTGGAACTTTATTACAATCGAACAAAAACGTATCCGACCAATGTTACGCCCGGGCAAACCTTTGCCAATAACGGCATTGTCTATATTGATCCCCTTCCTACAAATCCATCACCTAGAACCGACGGCACCTGTACTGATTCTGACTACGCGTACGCGCCACAGGCAAATCTTATGGACTACAATTTGGTTTTTTGCTTAGGTGCCGCATCAAACGGTTTAGTTGCCGGAGATAATATATGCAATGCTTCAAGTTGCGGCGCGCCAACCGGAGGCTATAGCGCTGAAGCACAATTGCTTTTTGCACGTTTCACCGGAACACTTTCATCAACCAATAAGAATAATATGAATACGCTCATTAATTCAGCAAAAACTCATGGCTGGTGGGGCAAGCTTGACGCCTTCTATGTTTTTGCAATCGGAACGAATGCAGCGGACGCTTTATTAAACTGGAAATCTTCTTCTTTTACGGCAACTAATATGAATTCGATGAGCTGGGTGGCTGATCGCGGGTTTACGAGCAATGGTTCTTCGAGTTATCTTGATCTGGGTTTTGATCCAAGTCTTCAAACCGTTAACTTTCAACGAAACTCCGCATCATATGCCGTGTATGTAAGAACTAACTCCGAGGGCATTATGGCAGACCTTGGCGCTTTTAATAATTCAGGAACGGGAAACGAATTTTTTTCTGACTTCCCGGGAGTTGGCTTATATGCAACTTTAAACGGAGGGGGCAGCGACTGGGCAATTGCCAATACTAATTCAAGCGGCTTATGGGTTGCGTCTCGAACCAGCAGCACAAGCGAAACACTCTATCGCAATGGCACACTGTACGGAAACGCATCAGTCGCTTCAAAAGCGCTGCCTAATCTTTCATTTTATGTCGGCGCTTCTCATCGCAATACAGGAACCTCATATTACAGCACGCGCCAAATTGCCGCTGTTGCCTTAGGCGCCGGACTGACCACTGCTGAAATGGTAAATTTTTCAAGCGACCTTAATACCTACATGACCGCAATTGGCGCCAATACCTACTAAGAACTTTCATACAAAAACACCGCCCGTAAGGCGGTGTTTTTTATTTAACGTTTGGCAACTAACTTTTCTAAATCGTATACTTTTCCGGCTTCATCCCATTTCTTCAAAGTCTTAATCGCGGTGGTTGAAAGTGTTAACTTAATCATCCGGCCGGTCTTTGGGTTCTTAACCCGCTTTACTTGAAGATTCGGTTTAAAAGTTCGTTTGGTACGGCGATTGGAATGGCTCTTATTAAAGCCGCTCTGAGTTCGTTTACCCGTTAATTGGCAGGATGTGGACATATAATTCTAGAATAATAAAACCTGCTGTTCGGCAGATAATATAGGCATTATGAAGCAAAATTGAAAAACTGTCAAGATTTAGACTCTGGTAATGCTTATTTTCTTGCCCTGGCACTCTACTTTATACATAAAGACCTTGTCATACGGAATTTCCCAGCTAACCGCCTCTTTTTCCGAGTGTTTTTCAACTATTTTTCTGAATAAACGAATAGAATTGCCATGAGCCGAAATGGCTACATTAACTTCATTTTTCTGAATATACGCACCCAAACTGTTGACGAAGGATTTGACGCGTTTTTCAACATCGGCAAAACTTTCACCTTTTGGCAGCCGTTCGTTAAAACCTCTGTGCCAATGATCATACTGCTGCGGGCCATATTTCTTAACGATAAAAAGATGCGACTTGCCTGCTAAATTTCCATAGCTTCGCTCGATCATTCGATCATCTTCGATAATCTTTTTGCATTCCTTATGTCCCCTAATCGCTTCACGAAGCGTGTGTTTACTGCGTGATAATGATGTATGGAAAGCTACATTAATTTTTTTATCCTTTAAACGTATGCCGACAATCCGCGCGTCATCGACGCCGGAATTTGTTAATTTTGAATCACGCCATCCGGAAAAAATACTTTGAATATTATCAAAGGTTCTACCGTGACGAAACAGGTAGATATAAAACTTTTTATTCATACTCGGTGTTTAGGATTTTTTGAAGTCTTTGGTCCAGAACTCAATCGAACGCATTGCTTTATATCCATCAGCCGGATGACCGAGGAAATAGCGCTTGCCGTCAGATGGCGAAACATACCAGGCATCTTTATTGCCTTCGATTTGAATTACGATTCGTCCTTTTTGCTGATCGGCATACTTTTGATCAATCGGTAAGCGTGCGCCTTTAGCCAATGGGTCAAAGCCGCTTAATAACTCATCTTTATCTTTGAAGCTATCGCCATCAGTATCGTCCTTAGCCGGATCAGTGCCGATAACCGCTTCAACATCATCTGACAAACCATCTTTATCGCCGTCAGGGCCCGACGATAAGTTGGCGTCGGCAATAGCAATTTTTGAAATATCGGCATTACTGATTCCGGTTCCAAGCGTCAAAATCAAGTTATAGATGTTGGCATCAGCTGAGGTCAACTCAAGCTTGCATTGCTCGACATCTTTTACAGCCGTTGATGAAGATTCAATATCTTTCTTATACTGTTCGGTCTTTTGATTTAATTCATCCTGAGCTTTTTTCAAGTTCTCATCAATTTGCGTAATCTGCTCATCCTTGGCCTTGATATCAGCACTTGCTTTAGCCAACTGATCTTTTGTATTGGTAACAGCCAATAACAATGCCGTATTATCATTATAAATTTTTACAATCAAACCAACAGCACCTAAAATAATTACGATAATCAAGCCATAAAAAATCCAACGCTGCCAATGGCGCTTTTTTACTTCTTGAGCCATTGCTTCGTGATGTTCTACCGGAGGAATCCCGGCCGGAGCTGGCATAGGGTTTGCTGCAAACATATCTTTTGCTTGGTTAGTTTGTAAATTTTGATTAGAAGACACCGCCTGGCCGCAATACGGACAGCGGGCGGTATTATTTAAAATGAGGCGTTGGCAATTAGGACAGCGCATATATCCTATAGTATACCACGTTTTTCAAATTCTTGAATAAAAAGATTATGAAGCCAAAGTTTCTAAAGCCGTTTCGGCATAAAATCTAATCCGATCATGCAAATCAAGTTTATCCAAATCTTCTTTTGAAAACCAACCGTATTCATCGCTGCGATCACCGGCATCATCGCTTATTTCAATTTTATCACTCGTGGCAGTCGCGAAATAAACCAAAGAAATATGTTCGTGTGTATCAGAAATTTTATGACGATGCATAAATAAAGGCGGAATCAAGTCTTTATCTTGATTCGGATCATTCTTAACAATCATTGAAAAGTCGGAATCTGATCCTTTGTTGTTCTCCCACATCAAGCCACCCTTATATAATACGACATCAAGACCCGACTCTTCTTTGGCCTCGCGAATTGCCGCCTGATTAGGATCTTCATCAAGTTCAACATGTCCCCCGACACTCAACCATATCTTATATTTATCATGCTTTCGCAAAAACACTTTATTATTATAGACAATAAAAATGTCGGCAACAAAATCAATTTTTTCGTGAATGTGTGGCATGAAATTACTTATTAAAGATAAATGAATTGATAACTTCGTCCAAAGCGGCCTGTACTTTCGCTTTATTAAATTCCTTAATCCCTTGTTCCGGAGAATAATTTCCAATATTTGTCGAATGAATCGTTTGCTCCAAAGCCATACAAACACCATCGCGAACAATTCTATAACTTACGGTTTCATACAGATTTCCGGCGCCCGCGTCGCTCGATGAAGTCTTCACGAAAGTCGCGCCGTTAATCACTTTCTTTTCCGCCGGCTCGGAATCTCCGATTATGCAAGCGGCCACTTCAGTCGCGTCGTTCGTAACGCCGACACTGACCGTCGCTTCGGAAAAATTACTTTGCGGTGCGAATTCTTTCGGCAGCTCAACGCTTACCAAGCGCGCGCCCGGCTTTGATGATTCAAAGGACCATGGCAAACGGGCATTGTCATCGTCGCTTAGCTTTTTAAAATCAGCGCTGTATTCAAAAGTGAATTTGTATTCATTGTTCGTATATGCTTGCATCTCGCTTTCCTCACCGGTCGGCTGCTCTTCAACCGTATTGGTCGGCGTAACAACGGCTTCATTGGTAGAAGTATTTGTCACATCATTAGCCTTATTAGCTTTCCAGAGAAAAAATGCGACGACGCCGATAATGGCTAAAATTATCATGACACCGAATATTTTTTTCATCATATAGTTTATTTAATAAACACTGTTGCCAATATGCCAGCAGTCACCAGAACGCCGCCGATAATATTGCCAAAGCTCGGCTTTTCGCCTAGAAATATAAACGCCAAAAGAATGGTTAATGCTACACTCAGTTTATCAATCGGAGCAACTCGCGACACTTCACCAATTTGAAGGGCTTTATAATAAAAGAGCCATGACAAACCGGTGGCAATGGCAGATAAAATTATAAATATATAGGAAAAACGTGAAATCTTAAAAAGTTCGTGTGCATTGCCTTGCATAAAAACAATCGCCCACGCAAAAATAACAATAACAATAGTTCGCAGAGCAACCGCCAAATTACTGTTTACTCCTTGAATTCCGATCTTACCGAAAATAGCAACCAATGAGGCAAAAAATGCGGAAAGGATTGCGTAGGCTACCCATGTCATACTCGTGCAAATAATGAATGAAATTTATGTTTAAACGCTTTACCGACTGCCAATCCAACGATCGTTCCGAAAATCATTCCAGCGGCAAATTCAGAAAACCAGTGAATACTTACGGAAATTCCCAAACCGATGTACAACGCGTACGCAAAACCGCTGATATACAATAATTTATTTTTTGGGAACATCATATATAAGGCGCTAGCCATCGCAAAAGCTACGGTAGTATGTGATGAAGGCCAGCCCCAAAAAATCCCGCCGCGCATAAAACCAAATTGAAACAAACGACTGATATCCGCGCCAACATGTTCACTTTGTCCGAATAATACCGGCGGAATACGGCCGGATAACGATTTATACGCGGCCGATAAAATCCATCCGTATAATGCTGCCTGACCAAGTCCCCACGCGGCTATGCGCATGGTCTTATCTTTTATAATAGCTCCAATCAATAATAAAGCCAAAGGAATCATGATAGGTAGAAAAGCGCCGGCAATAATTGCCGGAAAAACCAAGGTTTTTAATATCGGCGCTCGCGAAATCGTAAAATAATACCAATCAAAACCAGATAAAACAATAAGGGCGGTTAGGGCAATGGCAATCCCCTGCCACAGTAAAAAAGTTCCGCTAAAGCAGCGTTTAATGGTTTCTTTTGTTTTATAAAATAAGATTGGCGTGCGCATAATTCATAATTGTAACTTAAATATCATAGAATCATTATATATAATACAGCGGCTTTTGACCAATTGAAAAATACCTGAAACTGGTGTATCATTGCTATACACTAAAAACCAAATTTTATGATTGAAGTAACAAATCTGACGAAAAAATTCGACGAGTTTGTCGCTGTCGACAATATTTCGTTCTCGGTTAAACCGGGAGAAATATTCGCTTTTCTCGGCCCGAACGGCGCCGGAAAATCTACAACCATTAAAATACTGACAACCTTGCTGCATCCAAGCTCAGGCACCGTCATGCTTAATGGCCATGATCCTGTTAAAAATCCGGATGAAACACGCCGCTCGTTCGGTATTGTTTTTCAAGATCCGAGCCTTGATGATGATTTAACCGCCTTGGAAAATATGGAATTGCACGGCGTCTTATATGATGTGCCGACCAAACTTCGCAAAGAACGCATTGAACAACTTTTAAATTTCGTTGAACTCTGGGATCGCAAAGATTCGCCGGTCAAAGAATTTTCCGGCGGTATGAAGCGTCGTCTCGAAATCGCCCGCGGTCTTTTGCATCATCCAAAAATCATTTTTCTTGATGAACCGACACTCGGTTTAGATCCGCAAACCAGAAATCATATGTGGAAATATTGAAAAAAGCTGAATGCCACCGAAAACACGACCGTTTTCTTCACTACTCATTACATGGAAGAAGCGGATAAAATTGCTCAACGTATTGCTGTTATTGATCATGGAAAAATTATCGCCATGGGAACTTCGGCCGAATTAAAACAACAAACCAACACCACAACTCTCGAGGAAGCATTTTTGCAATTAACCGGAAAAACAATTCGCGATGAAGCATCGAGTGGTAAAGATCAATTTAGACAGATGGCTCGCGTCTGGGGAGGTAAAAAATAACCATATGAAAAAAATATATATTCTTTGGCTCCGACAATTAAAAAAATACATTCGCTCACGCTCGCGTATTATCGGCAGTCTCGGCCAACCGGTCTTATTTCTTTTGGCGCTCGGCTACGGCTTCGGTTCAATTTTCCAAAAAGCCGGCGAAGGAAATTATTTAAACTTCTTGGCACCGGGAGTTATTGCGATGAGCATTCTTTTTACCGCCATCTTTTCCGGTATGGAAATTATTTGGGATCGCCAATTCGGTTTTCTTAAAGAAATGATGGTGGCGCCTATGTCGAGATTTCATATCATGATCGGACGAACATTGGGCGGAGCAACTGTTGCGACCATCCAAGGCGCCATCGTTCTCCTTATTTCCCTGCTCTTCGGTTTCCGTCCGGAAAGTTTTATCAGTATTATCCCGGCTATTTTCATCATGTTCCTGATTGCCCTGTTATTCACTTCGCTCGGAACCATGGTCGCCTCAATGCTTGAAGACATGCAAGGCTTTCAATTAATCATGAACTTCTTGATTATGCCGCTCTTCTTTCTTTCCGGTTCATTGTTCCCGTTGGAAGGCTTGCCAAAAGCTCTTTCCATTGTCGCGCAAATCGACCCGCTATCGTACGGTATTGATGCGTTACGCGCCATACTGATTGGCGCAAGCCATTATGGACTCGGGCTTGATATGATTGTCCTTGTCGGAGTTACCCTTGTTTTCCTGTTCCTAGGCAGCTATTTCTTCAAGAAAATCGAGATTTAGGCCTATATATACAATACCTTGTATAGCTATTCAAGCAGTGGATACCACTGCTTGATTTATAATCTAAGCAGTGCTAAAACTAGATTATAAAAAGTACATAAAAAATTGAATTAAACATATAAATAAACCAGGAGGAAATGTGGCTGATATAAATAATGGCAACAAAACATTTCGCAGAAATCACTTAGCAGGCAAAAATAATTTTCGCAACAAAGACAGGTTTAGCACCAAGAGCCTGGACAATCAAAACCACAGCGGCTCGTCAATCATTAATTTTAACCAAAACCCAATTAATAAACCCGCCGTACCCAGCGCTCGCGGTAACGCAGTAATCTTTGATACTAATGCGTTAATATATAATCCACAGAGTATTAAAGTTATTATTGAAGCCGGAAATACTGTTATTATTCCCAGCCAAGTTCTCTATGAACTAGACAATCTAAAAAACAATTTTAGCATTGGCTATGATGTCAGAGAAGCGATCAGGATGATCAAGTTTTACCGGGAGCAGAAAAAAAGTAAAATCCGTATACATGTCGGTCTAAAATTTTCCGGACGTCTTAAAAATCTGGAGAAAAATCATCCGGATTACATTATCTTAGGACAAGTTAACAGTTTTTTCAGCAATAATAAAAAACGTTATACTCATATCAAATTCATCACTCATGATACGCTCTTGCGTGTTTTAGCCGAAGACGTTCTAACCGGCGTTATGGTTGAAGAATACAAAAGAGATAAAACCAAAGAGAATGAATTAAGAACACCGGTCCAAAGCATTAACATTCTTGTTGAGGAAATCAAAGACCAGGGTGAAATAAAAATTATCCCCCTTAGCAATCATAAAGACAGAATGGCTATACCGTTAAACAGTGGAGTGATCTGTAACTATAAAGGACAGGAATATTGCGTTGCAATACGAAAGGAAAAATATTTTGAAATAGTACCCGAAGGAATTTCTGCCTACAATATCGGACCTTATGATATTAATGGCGATGACACTAAAAGCACTTTTCAGAATAAAGATAACTGGGCGCAAGCGATCGCCTTTAAGCAATTACTTGATCCGGATATTAAATGCGTATTTCTACAAGGTAAAACCGGATCAGGCAAAACATTAATTGCCTTAGCGGCTGCCCTTGCTCAGCCACTATTATATAAACAAACCATCGTTACTCGTCTTGCCGTTGCCCTATCGGATGATGATAAAATGGGATTTCTACCTGGTGATATTAAAGCAAAAATGGATCCATGGTTAAAACCGATCTGGATAAATCTTGAATTCCTAGGTGAACATGAACCTAAATCCTATAAATCTTCTTCACAGAATAAAACGAATAAAAATAAGAAGAATGGGAAAAAAGAATCTGATGAGAACACAGAAAATGACGATGAAAAAAAGCCATTAACAAAGGTTCAGGATAAGATAAATAAACAAAAAATCGTAATTGAACCCCTTGATTACATACGCGGTCAAAGCATTGCAAAGCGATTTATAATAGTTGATGAGGCGCAAAATCTCACCCCGCACCAAATAAAAACTATTATTACGCGCGTGGGCAAAGGCACAAAAATTGTCTTTACCGGAGATTTAGGTCAGATTGATATTAAAAATCTCGATCTTACAACGAGCGGACTAAGTTATGCCATGACCCGAATGATAGGACAAAAGATTATTGCGGTAACCAGCTTGCCTGACGTTGTACGTTCCGAATTAGCAGCTCTCGCAGAAGAATTACTATAACAATTTCTAAACTAATAATCCCGACACTAAAAAGTGCCGGGATTTTTTTACATTCCGAGTCTTTTCTTTAATTCTTCCTTAACCGCGTTACGCATCAACTCTTTGGCCTCTTCGTCTGATAACGCCTTACTATCTCCATATTTTTGTAACTCTTCCTCCCATTCACCAACTTGTCGATCCCAATAATTTAAATCATCAACAGAATATAAAGCGTCTTTACGATGAGCAAGCATGTCCTTTTGAACCTCCGACATTTTTTTGCAAAAATGCAATTGCTTCTGACAATCTCTGATAAAGATCCTATTGATCATTTCCGCTGACAATACTCCACTATCATGCAATTCTTGCACTAGGTCTGTTTCAAAAAATGGTTTTTCCAAAAAAGAAACAATAGGCAAACTACCTAAATCAAAAAGTAACTTTCGATCGGTTTTAAACGGAACGGATTTGACACCGTTTTGCCAGGGAGCCAATGGTTCACCATTATTAAGGGCCTGCTCATCGACAGAAACATTCAATTCCGGAAATTCTTCAGCCAATAATTTAAAAAATAATTCTTCTGTTGAGTCTTTATCTACGGCTGTAAAAAAATCACTACTGTCATCAAACAGTTCGTTGTCAATTTTTTCTCTCAATTCTTCAATTTTCTCAAGCTCGTCTTTTGGAAATTTTTCAGATTGAATCTCCTCATCATCAAAGGCAATATTTCTGTCCCTGAGGTCTGACATTAAAGTAGCTTTTTTTAAAATAGTCTTCGCCTCCTCAACAATTTCCGTTTCATGGGCCCGTTTCAAAATCTCGTCTTGATCACGAGTCAATTGCTTCATCTTTTCAGAATCTTCCGGCCCGTAATTCAGTTGTTTTAATTCTTCTGGATTAAATTTAAGCATATACAAAATTTACATTGTTCCCAAGAAACCTAGCCAAACTCCAATAACAAAAACGACTGCGCCACCTAAAATAACTTGAATTGTAGTTTTAATTAAAGAACTCTCCATATATTTAAAACGGATAAATGCAATGGCAAATAATTCTAAAATAACAATAATATATGCAAGTCTCAGGGCAAGTGTTAAATCATTTAGCAGAAAAGGCAAGGTATGAAGCATTCCTCCGAGAGCCGTTGCAAAACCAGTTATCAATCCGCGCATAAAGGGCTTTCCTCGCCCTGTTATTTTTCCATCATCAGACAATGCTTCAGCTAATCCCATACTGATAGCCGCCCCGATTGACGCGGCTGTGCCGACAAAAAATGCGTCGTGCGGACTATGAGTTAATCCGGCTGTCGCAAATAATGGCGCGAGAGTTGAAACCGAACCGTCCATCAAGCCGAGTAAAGCCGGTTGAATTTTTTGCAAAAGAAACGTTCGTTCGTTAGTTTGTGTAGACATTTTTTTATAAAAATTATTTTTTAAATTTTTTCGCTCGTTTTTCAAGTATTCCTTTAATCGACGGACTGATCGTTTTATCGGTGCGATGAATACAACCGATCCAGCAACAAGGCCGGCGCTTGCCTTGTTTTATTTCAGTAACGAGACGCTTGATATGATTTATTCTTGTTGCTTCTTGCTTAACAAAGGTAACCCAACAAATCCATTCATTGCGTCCGAGCGGAGTAAGTTCTTCCCAGACGGCCAGCGCCTTTTTGTCCGCACTAAGCGCTTTTCCTAGATCAGACGGTATGGTATGTACCGTGCCTTTAGAAATTTGTTGTTTCATAGTTAAATAATAGCACTATTTTTCTTCTTGTAAACGAAATCGAATTATTTTACTGATAAGCGCAACAGGCAAGGCTTGAATATACGAGAATCTGATACAGCCTTTTGAGAAATCAATAGCTTTTTTTACTAATTCATCTTGAAAGGCTTTTACGCCCGATGGCGTTGGATAAAAACCAAGATGATGCTTCATCGCCGCAAAATGAAGGAAATTTTTGCCGTTAAGTCGGATTGTCGGCATGCCGTATTTAATTGCTTCTTCGCCCTTAGGCACGAGCTTTGTAACAAGCCCCCGCATCTGCTTTAATGTTGAACGAAACTCTTTCGGAGCTTCTTGTATGTATTCGTGTATGTTTTTATAATTTTTCATATAAACCCTACTTAGAATTCAATTCATCCAAAATATTTTGTATATCAAGCGGTTCGCTTACCATCTCTACCATCCCGTCATTCCCAACTTTCCATGATTCGCGCGGACGATCAGCATATATCTCTACGCCATTGCCGTCCGGATCTTTTAAATAAATCGCCTCGCTTACGCCGTGATCCGCCGAACCATCAATCGGATAGCCGGCATCAATCAAAGTTTTTAATACTTTTGCTAATTCAAGTCTTGAGGGATATAGAAATGCGACATGATACATTCCCGTATGGCCTTGTGGCGCGGGCGTCGCATCTTTACCTTGCCAGGTATTGAGTCCGATATGATGATGATAACCGCCGGCCGAAAGGAAAACGGCGGAGTCGCCGTAGCGCGCAGAAATTTCAAATCCTAAAAGATCACGATAAAAACCAAGCGCTCGCTCAAGATCAGAGACCGTAAGATGTATGTGACCGACTGTTGTTTCCTTGTGCGTCATGAGATGATAAAAACCTATAGTTCAATTAATACCGAAACCGGTAAATGATCAGAAGCTTCGGAGTCAGTTACTTTAAAAGAATTAAAATTCAAATCTTTAGTAACAAAAATATAATCTAACTTATATTTTATCTCATTAACATTGCAGACGGAACAACCGCCAATATGTTTACACCAAGTCGGTGTTTGAGTGGTTGGCTCAGTATTATTCAAAACCTTACTAATTGTTTGGATTGGATAGCTATCGTGCAAGCAATTAAAATCGCCCATGACAATTGATTTTTCTTTTGGAATAACCGTCAACAGTTTATCTGCTTGGTCATTTTGCATCTCCAGTGGCTGTTGATGAGAATGTTTTAAATGAAGACTAAATGCATGAACTATGTTCTCTTCGATTTTAATATCCGCTTGAATCATAGGGCGTTTATTTTCGCCTTGAGGCAAATCATGTGTTGTGCTATTAATAATTGGATATTTACTAAGAATAGCATTTCCAAAACTAATTAATGTCTCAGGATTAATCGAAGAGCTATTTAAAAACTTTGCCGGCATATGCATACCAAAAGCAACTACACATTCATAGCCAAGTTCTTTAGCAATCGTTAAAGCAATATTGCCGTTCTCTTCTTCCAACACTTCCTGAAGCGCGATAATATCAGGCTGTTCCTTTTTCAAAAAAGAAATAACATCTTTTAAATAGGTTCCGCACCAGATATTCCACGTTAATACTTTTAATTGCATATATTTTAAAACTATCCTCGTCGCGCCGCATCAATCGCCGCAACGTCGATCTTTTTCATAGTCATCATCGCATCAAAGGAGCGCTTGGCTTCATCGCCGCCGGCAGATAATGCTTCGGTTAAAGTGCGCGGAGTAATTTGCCATGACAATCCCCAGCGATCTTTGCACCAACCGCAATCACTTTCCTGTCCCCCGTTGCCGACAATCGCGTTCCAATATTTATCTGTTTCCTCTTGATCCTCTGTTGTAATCTGAAATGAAAACGCTTCACTGTGCTTAAAGACCGGTCCGCCGTTTAATCCGATGCACGGAATTCCAAATACCGTAAAATTTACTGTCAGCGCGTCGCCCTTTTTACCGCCCGGAAAATCGCTTGGCGCATAGAAAACGCTAGATACCTTAGAGTCCGGGAAGGTCGCCGCGTAAAATTTCGCCGCTTCTTCGGCTCCTTTATCAAACCACAAACAAATGGTATTTTTTGGTGTTTCCATAGATCTTCTTTATGAATTAAATACAGTAACAGTATAAAAGGTTTTCAGGCGTTTGGCGAATATCCCTAATATTACAACAGAATCTCCTCTGGGGAGATTCTGTTGGAGTAAAAACTTATTTTCTCGCAATGAAATTAAAGACATGCCAATGCTTCATAATGCCTGCGGCTGTTGGCTTGTCTTTTTCCTCTTCTTCAAAATAAAGAATATTGAAATCTGAAAGCATGGCTTTCGCCTGTGCGAGGGTGTGGAAATTCATATTTTCTTTATTTTTCCATTCATCCCTATCCCCAAATAACTGACCGACCAAAATCCCATTTGTCTTTATTGAGGCAACAATGTTATGAAAAACACTCTCAAATAGTTCTGGTTTTATAAAGGGAAGCGAATATTGCGCATTCACTAAATCAAACTTATTTGCGGGAAAATTATAAGTTTCGAAGTCGCTTATTACATACGTAAATTTTTCTTTCGGAAGCTTTTCGGCAATCTCCTTAGCAACCGCCTCTTTGTCTAGAGCTACTACGTGCTTAAAATTTTGATCCAACAAATATTTAGAATCATTCAAAGCACCTGAGCCCAGATCAATTGCCTCATCCCTGTTTAAATCAAATTTTAGTGCTTCCACTAATAAAGAACGCGGAGGCTGATTCTTCGTTTGTTCAAAATAATCTGTCCATGTTTGATGGGTCATATGTATGCTCTTCGCGCAACAAAAAGTAATTCAAAGTTGATGAAGATACTTAATGATTTTTATTTATTAAATATTTGAGATATTTCATCCGGAGTTTTATACCAAGTGGACCCTCGCGAATCGACTCTCATTATATGTTTATTATTAATTTCAGTCCAAGGCGTAGATGAATCATCAAACTCGATAATATAATAATCCCGCCCGCATGTCTTCCAACTCGTACAGGGCGCTCGATTGGGATCTTCGTCCCATGGAATTGCAGCAAGCCCTTGAAGTTTTTCAATCACTTCCTTCAGTGTAGAGAATTCTCCTAACCATTCATCGTGCATCTCATCTTCGATGACAAATTTTGTCATAAATTTTATTAGCTGAAATTGCTTAATGATGTTGGAAATTATTTACTCTCTTTCTGAATATATCTTACATGAACTTCGTTTTCTGGTTGCCAACCAGGAATTGTAGTTAGTGTCATTTTCAGCTTTCCCACGTAATAAATATTTGTATTCGGCGGAATAACAATAAGATCAGTTGGTTTAGCTGGGGTTGCTTCTCCATTCAAATAAAAAGTTCCCTCACCTTCTAAAATATAATAGATGAAATAACTTTTTTTATCAGAGAATTCCTGAAAATGCCCTTCTTCTGTTTCTATTTCTACGAAACCAAAGTCATCGGTCTTTGTATCATAGACCGATAAATTTATTCCGTGCTTTGATTTTTTGAATGATTCTTCTTTAGTAAGTTTCATAAATTACATTTACTAGACTCATCGGTTCAGAACCGATTGTATAAGGGTATTATAAGGGGTTTTGAGCTATCTTACCAGAAACTGATTTGGGCGTCTCGGTCTAGGTCCAAAACGACAGTATTCCTTGAAAGAAGATGTGGTGAGTACAAAAATTTTATTTTATTAATTTTGGGTACTCGTCTTCTTTATTTCTTTTTCCATAATAAACCTTACCATCTTTTGTATACATAAGCTTCTCTTCGTCTATCATAAAATTTTTTAACACATCATCAATATCTATTTCACAAGAATAGCTAATATATTCTGGAGATAATTGAATCAGTGATATCTTCTTGCTTAAATCACCTTCCATATTATCCATCATGCCACCATTAAATAATAGGAAAACATCACTAACATTCTTTAACTTAGAACAAATATTTGTAGATAGATCTCTTAAATCTGCTTGACCCGGTGTTTCAACATAACAAAGAACTGTTATGTCCTTGGGGTAGTTATTGTCTTTAGACAAAATAGTTTTTTCCAGCTCTTCAATAGAATTGACGTTTCTTACTATTTCAACCTCTCTAGAGGTGAGCCACAGTCTATCCTTTTCATCTTTCCTCGGAAACATAAAAACAAAGTCCGGTGGATCGTTTTTTGTTTTAGAAATATAGAACTTTTGATTCTGAACCTTTTCTAATACTATTAAAAATAGACTGCCTATAAATATTTCTTTATATTTATTTTCTAAAGAATTGTAATCTTTCTTATTATCTTCAGTTATTTGATCAGCAACCTCATGAATAGCACCACCAGGTCTATGCCAATAATCGACAGCTTCTCTTAGATGATTTAGGTTTTTTCTGCCTCCTTCATTGGTAAAAATAAACATATTACTTTAAAACATCAGCGTTAATATTGTGCACCATAACTAATATTCCTCGGGGTAGCCGATTTTAGGAATAAGTTCAAAGAAACAAATCTATAATCGTTTACGTCTTTCAATAACCCCCGCGATAATACCAGTGATTGCACCCCAGATAATATGATTAACCAAGAATTGCATTAACAAACAAATTAAAATCTTTATTAAAATATTACCAGGTGCTAGCAGTACTACCAAAAAAGTTACAAAATAGACGATTGTTCCTAATAACTGTAATGTTTTATTTTTTAAAAATTGTGGCACTGGTATACCTAATTTATTATTACAAACACCCATAATACCAAAAAAAATGGTATTCACTATTATTCCTAAAATGATTTGAGTATTAATAAAGCTCATATTTTATTATGTAGAAATAGGCTTCTCGGAAATCAGAACCTATCTAAAAGATGCTGCGGGACTAGGATTCGAACCTAGATAACTGGTACCAGAAACCAGAGTCCTACCGTTAGACGATCCCGCATCACAGCTCGCTGAAGCTCACGTAGTGAGCAAAAGCGGCCTCATCACATTTCTACGATATCATGGATCCTGACCTTCGTCAGGATGACACATAGAAATTTACTAACTAACCACCTTCCCGCCAAAAGTCTTCAAAAGATTATCAATAACCGATGAATCAATATTGGCAGCGCTCACCGCGGCGTCCGCCACGCTTGCGCTCGAAGGCGCCGTTTCCGGCGTTGATGTATTTTCTACTAAAACGAGATTCGGGTCAAGAGTGGTCGCAATAACGAGCCGCTTGCCGCTTACTTCGTTCAATAAGCCCTCGACGAGCTGCCGAATTGCCGGCTCATTAAGGCGATCATGATGAAACTTATGCTTAAAGGCTAATTTGATGGTTGCGCCTTCAATACCCATTAATTGGCAGGATTTTAAGACAAAGGAGAGCGAATGGTTATGCTGTCTGACCCTGACCATTAATTCGTTCCAGACGCCCTGAATACTCTCAATATCGACCGGAGCCGATGGAGTCTCTTCAACGCTTTCTATAACGGCTTTAGGGGCTGCTGGACGAGCTTTTGGGGCTGCCGCTGCGCTTCGGGCGACCATTGGTGCAAAGCTTGATTCAGCGGCGGAACGGCGTCCAAAGCAAATATCAACAATCGCTAATTCTATCGGAAGCTGAGCAATCGGCGAATCCTTGATTTCGCGGCCGGCCGTAATAAAGCGCTCGATTATAAACGAAAGCGTTTCAACTTCAAGCTTGCCGGCAATCGGTTCAATACGTAGCTGCGCGGCTTCGCCTAATTCTTGACCCAGTCCGGCATTAAAATCAGAACTGACTTTTGAAATTAAAATCCGACGCGCGAGATCAACAATCTGCGCCGCAAAAACTTTTAAGTCAGCGCCGTTATCAGCTAAGCGATTTATAAAGCCGACTCCTCCGCCCGCATTTTTATCAGCGAGTTGCTCTAACAAATCAATCGCTTCATTGATAAAACTACGCGGAATAACTAGTTCGGCTTCTTCTAAGGTAATTTCTTTTCCTTTAACTGAGCTCGCGTCACCGCCCATAGAAATAACTTGTCCCAATAAACTTTCGGCATCTCTCATATGTCCGCCGGAATGTCGGGCGATCGCTTCCAACACTCCCGAAGCGACTTTAATCTTTTCTTCGCGAGCAATACGAGCTAATTTAGCGGTAATTTCTAAAACATTAATTTTCTTAAAATCAAAACGCTGACAGCGAGAAATAATGGTCGGCGGAACTTTATGCGCTTCAGTGGTGCAGAGAATAAAAATAACATGAGCCGGCGGCTCTTCCATTGTTTTAAGCAAGGCGTTCCAGGCGCTCGCCGAAAGCATATGCGCTTCATCGATAATAAAAATCTTATAACGACTTGAAGACGGTGCTAAACGCGAAGACGCGATAATCGCTTCGCGGACATTATCAACGCTCGTATGGCTCGCTGCGTCGATTTCAACAACATCAAGCGAACGGCTTTCAGTAATTTCTAAACATGAGGGACAAGTATTACACGGATCAGCCGAATCTTTTTTCCGCTTCGTGCAGTTAAGCGCCTTAGCCATCAAACGAGCGATCGTTGTTTTACCAATGGCCCGGGGTCCGCAAAACAAATAAGCATGAGCTAATTGCCCTGCTTGTATTTCGTAGGAGAGAGTGAGCTTGATATGTTCTTGACCCGCGATTTCTCCAAAAATCTGCGGCCGATATTTTCGGTAAAGGGTTGTCATAATTCGGGTTTATTTTACTGTTTTTAGAAACAAAAAGCAAGCACTAAAAACCCTCTCCCTCAAAGAGGGAGAGGGTGGTCCGCCAGCCGGCGGATCAGGAGAGGAATTTAAGTTCTCTTGAAAATATGTTCAACTGCCGCCCAGCGAGACTGGCCGGTTTTAGGTATTAAAATAATGATTTCATCGCCAGATTCTCCCTTAAAATAGCTGACACTGGCCGGTAAAATACGGAAACGCTTAGCTCCGGCCGTCGCTGTCCAATCGCCGGTGGCTGATTGTTCTAGAAGTCCGGTCAAACGCAAACGTTCAATAGGTTGGATTTGCTTATAAATCATGGTGCCCTGATCAGTAATCGAAAGCTTTAGCATATCGCCTTCAACAAGCTTTGACTTTGAGGCATAGTTTACCGGAACAGCATAAGGCTTGCCGTCAGATCCAATCATCCGTTCGCCGTCAAAAACGCCTTCAATAACTTTATCGATCTGCGCCGTTGAAACGCCGCTCGATGGAATAAATGGTCCGTCAAAGCCGCCAAGTCCGTTTAAAAAATCTGACAAAGCTTCGGATGCTTGTTTTAAATTCCCAACAAGCGAACGTAGGGCTGATAACTTTTGCTGGGAAATTACAATTCCCTCTTCTTCTAATTGTTCTTCAGTTTCTTTTTCCATATTTGTTTTAATTTATTTCTGTTTTTTCTGTTTTTATTTTTTCTATTTTTGTTTTTATATTTTTGGCGCTACTGGAGCAATTTTAGTTCGTTCAAGAATATCCGCTTCAACTTTAGCTCGGTCTTGTCCGTATTTGGTACGCGACAAATGTTTTAAGAGACCCGGCATATCGTCTCGAACTTCTCCGTACAACGGCCATGGCGTTTTCATTGAAAACGGACGGCTCGTCGTATTATCTATTAACAGTTTAACATATGCTGTGAATTTCTCAACATTGATCAGGTCATATTCGTTAAAAACCGGTGAAAATTCTTTTTTCAGGAATTCGGCGTCTTCCGAGCCAACCTTAAACGTAATCATAGTTCCGACGTTGCCGAAGACCGCTTCCTTGATCGCGTTATCGCCGCGCTTGGAAAGTTGACCGATATATTGGTGAGCGATTACCAGCCCCAAACCGTACTTACGCGCTTCGGATAAAATCTGACAAATTGAATCAGTCGTAAAGTTTTGGAACTCATCAATATACAAGAAGAAATCTTTACGGTCGGATTGATGCAAATCAGCGCGTGACAAAGCGGCCATCAAGATCTTACCGACGATGATCATGCCCAAAAGATACGCGTTCAATTCGCCAACAATTCCTTTCGGTAAACTGACCAATAAGATCTTATTGGAATCCATGATATCGCGCAGATTAAAGGAACTGTTCTGCTGGCCGATAATCGGACGCATCATGTCGTTAGAAATAAACGACGTTAATTTCGAGGTGATATACGGCACAACGTTGGCGAGCGCCGCATCTCCACCGGCTTTTTCCGCTTCTTTGCGCCAGAAATCAACAACCGTCGGATCGGCGCAACGCGCGAGTTTCATGTTACGAAAACTTGAATCGGATAATACTTTCGGGATTTCCATCAAAGTCGAACCGGAAGCCGGATCGCCCATAATGAGTAACATGGCATTGCGCATATACTGTTCAAAAATCGGACCGCCGGTCGCTTTCAAATCATACAACTTATCAAAAATTCCAATCATTTCGTTAATTACAAATGACTTTTGTTCAGGATAACGCGGATCAAATTCTAATAAGTTTATAGACATCGGTCGTTCAAGATCAGCGGGCGCAAAAATAATCACATCGTCTTTACGCTCCGGCGGCACATGTTGCAAGACATCATCAATCAAATCGCCGTGCGGATCGATCATACATAAGCCTTTGCCATTAATAACATCTTGAATCGCCATATTGGCCATAAGTTGCGACTTACCGGTACCGGACTTACCGATAATGTAGGTGTGGCGCATGCGATCAACTTGTTTTATCCGAACTTCTCGCGTAACACCGCGGTATTCGTTTGTTCCGAGCAATAAGCCTTCAGTCGGTAAATTAACCGGCGAAGCGGCTTGCCGGGCAGTCAGCCACAAGATATTCGGCGTTTCGGCTGATGCCAGCGGGAAATGGAACAAGCTCGTTATCTCTTCAGTGTTGACGATCGAACTGCGTTCCGGTTTAAAGCGGCGGAAAATAAAATCACGAACGATCGTTCCCGATTTTCGTCCGCTGGCCGCAATCGTCAAACTGTTTCCGTATTCATAATAATTATATTGACTGAAACTTGAAACCAAATGATTTAACATTGTCCGAGCGCGTGCTTCGAGTTTTGCGCTCGCCACTAAACGAATATTAACTTCGAGTCCGGCCTTAGAACTTTTTTCTTCAATGCCTTTGACTACTTCTTCTTCCTTAGCGGTTAAGCGGCGTTGATGTTGCTGCTGCAAGGGATCGTTTTGTTTAGTAGCTTTTAAAGCTGAACCAAAATCACCAGCCACTTTTAATACTTGTCCGAAACTGCTCGCACCCAGCGCTTCCTTAAGCGATCCGGTCTTATTTGCCTTATCAACGACTTGGCGCGCTCTTTTATGCCAGCCGCCGCGAGCGCTGCGAACAATGTATTGCACAGCCATGCCTTCGTCATCAGAAATTTTTGACATGGCATTAATAATTGAGTTAAGCGGATCAGCATCATCTTTCTGATAAGTCTTTAACGGCAAAACATCGGACAACTTTGTTTTAAGCATGGCCGAACTGACGGTTCCTTGCGCCGAGAAAATATTGTAATCAGGGACTTGTTCGATAACCGCTTCCGGGTACAAAGCATGCAATTGCTGTTCCATGTACAATTGATATTCGCTTGGCGTTACCATATAAAACGCAATCACTTTATTGTGAGCGACAATTTCAAACGCAAAATGATCATTACGTCCTAAAAGCCAGGAGCGCGAACCTTTCTGTGCATGCAAACCACCAATAGCCGTAAACAATCCTTCGCCCTTAGCAATCTCTTCACGAAATTGCTGGATGCTTGTAGTTTTGCCTTCATCTTCCGGTCGTTCTTTCGGTAATTTAACAAGATAGACAACATGATCAGATAAGGCGCGGTTAGCTAAAAAGCGCCGCACAAAAAATAAAACGGCCATCACGATAATCGCAATCACCGGAATTACAAAATATAACGGACTAATAACCGGAGTTGTTAATTCAGCACTAAGCGGTACATCCGGTTGATATTCATTCAATTGGCTTTGTCCAAAGTCCATACTACAATTTCTCGTTTAGTTTAATGATACGATCGGCTTTTAGCTTGGCTTCTTGCTCAAGAAAAAATTTATTAACGCCAGGAATAAGTAACAGCCACGTCTTAATAAGACCAATAATTTTTTTAACTTTAATCTTCGTTGAATCTAGAAGCGTTCCAATCTCTTGAGCGGTTTGTTCTCCCTTATAACGAAATTCTTCGCGCTTGTCTTCGGGTAAATTAAAATAGACGCTCGAAAGATCTTCTTCAAGAATTTGTTCAATCTGCGCCGCGCGTTCTTGCTGCGGCGTTAAGGTCACCGGTTCAGCAACATTTGTAGTTGCTGTTTGCGCTGTCGGAGCAGTTTCCGCGCTTGGCTCAGGTTTTTCTTGCGCAATTTCGGGAACTGAAACCTGCTCGGGCGTCGCCGGGCTGCTTGCGGGTAATTGTTCAATACTTGGCGTTAAAACTTTTTCTTGTTCGCTCATAGGTAAAATAGGCCGTTTTTAAACGGAAACGTATATCTATATTATAGCGAAAAATCGCTATGATGTCATGAGAGGCTACTTTTTCAAAACCTTAGTACGGCCTTCCGGACCGTCTTCGACAATATATCCTTTCTCTTCAATTTCTTTCCTGATCTGATCCGAGGTATCGAAGTCTTTCATGGCTCTCGCGCCGTCGCGGGCACTAATTAATTCTACAATCTCTTGCGGCAGTTTCTCGGAAACTAAATCTAAACCTAAAACCCTATCAAAATCTTTTATGGTCGCAAGTTTCATTTCAGCCAACAAATCAGACTTAAGTAATGATTGAAGCACAGCAATCGCTTGCGGCATATTTAAATCATCATTAATAGCCGCGCTAAACTGATTTTTATAATCTTCGTTAATTTGACTCGAAGTTTCGCCCAAGGCCGAAACGGCGCGGCGCAAATTAGTTAACGCGGCGCTCGCCTGAATCAGTGCCTCGCCCTTAAAATTAATCGACTTTCGATAATGGGTTAAGAAGCACAAATATCTAAATGCTAAAGCTTCGGATGAAAATTCTTTAGAGACTGAATCAAGCGTCATGAAGTTGCCCGTGCTCTTAGACATTTTTTCATTCTCACCAATATTTAAAAATTCTCCGTGCAACCAATAGTTAAAGAATTTCTTCCCGGTCGCGGCTTCACTTTGCGCTATCTCATTAGTGTGATGAATATTGATATGGTCAACGGCGCCGCAATGGATATCGAGATGATCTTTTAAGAAATGCAAACTCATTGCCGAACATTCAATATGCCAACCAGGAAAGCCCGTTCCCCACGGCGAATCCCATTCCATCTGTCTTTTTTCGGCTGGCTTGCCCGCCGTAGCTTTAGCGAAGGCGGGAGAAAATTTCCACAACGCAAAATCAGTCGGGTTTTTCTTTTCCTCGTTTTTTTCAATACGCGCGCCTTCTTTTAATTCATCCAATTTTAAATGACTCAGTTTATTATAGTCAGGAAATTTTGCAGTATCAAAATAAACGCCGTCGCTTGTACTATACGTAAAACCCTTTTTTTCCAAATCTTTTATCAGATCAATCTGCGCCGCGATATAATCTGTCGCTTTGCACCAAATATTCGGCTCGATAATATTAAGAGAAACTAAATCTTTTTTAAACGCCGCTAAATAAAAATCAGCAATTTCCCAGGCTGTTTTATTTTCTTTCTTCGCTTCTTCTGCAACTTTATCATCACCCATATCACGGTCACCAGTAAGGTGACCAACATCAGTGACATTCATGATGTGATTAACTTTATAGTTGTTGTACAACAAAACGCGCTTCAAAATATCTTCAAAAACATAGGTCCGGAGATTCCCGATATGCGCGTAATGATAGACAGTCGGTCCGCAAGTATATAAACCAACAAAAGTAGTATCTATTGGTTTAAATATCTCCTTGGATCGAGATAAAGTATTGAATAGTAATAAACCCATACTCTTAGTATAAAGTAAAAAGTTACAAGTTGAAAGTGTCTATAAAAACACCTGTTACTTGTAACTTTATACTTGCCACTGTTTGTGAGCCACCTCAGGGGCTCGGACCCTGGACCTACGGTTTACAAAACCGTTGCTCTACCAACTGAGCTAAGGTGGCGCGATTACAACAGGATACCCTAAAATCAAAATCAGTTCAAGTCCCCGTTCTTTATTTTGTCCAAATTGGTATTTGTAATACCGAGCGCCAGCTTACGGAATATTTCCATAACATTTTTCGGCGTCACGGCATGCCGCAAACCGTTTTGGTCAACATACCAAATCAATCCCCTGTTTTCGACTTGCAATAAGAGTCGTCCCTTCAAACGATTGCCTAAGACTGACCGTAATGGCGAATCAGCAACAAAAATGCGTGCTAAATTGCTATTGCTGATACCAAGCGACAAACGTCGGAAAACCTGTATCGCTGTATCGAGCGTTACTTGAAAACGTTGTCCGCTCATCGGATCCACATACCAAATCTTGCCATGATCCTGCACAGCTAACAGTAATCTTCCTTTCAAACGATCCGTTAATTTTTTATCAACAACTTGGTTAGAGTCGCTTGAAGGATTTTCGGTGCCGGTATTGTCGCCGGAGTTAGGAGTTTCAGTTCTCGGATTCTCGGTCGGAGTAGTCGGAGGAGTTATTCCGATACCGCTGCCTCCGCCGCCGCCTGATGAAACCGGTTCAACAAGGATATCGCTTAAGGTATTATTAGCAAGATTTACAAGTGAAAGACGATCATCTTTGGCACGTACAAAGTAAAGAAAGTTTCCCGACGCACTAAAGCCGGAAGGAGAATGTCCGCTAACTATAATTTCCGTTTCAATATTTTGCGCCGGATTGATTGCCCAAATAGTTCCGGCATCAAAAGCAGCAACATAAACAGTATTGCCGACAGTAAGAATATCTCGCGGACCGCCAGTTACGGAAATTGTCGCGACGAGCGCCTTGGTACTCGTATTCATTACCCACACTTCATTTAAGAGCGGATTTGTAATATAGAGATTCTGCCCGTAAATTGCGAGGCCATACGCTCCGGCGTTCCCCTTAGGTAAAGTAATAGTATCGCTTACCGTATCTGTTCCCGTATCAATAACAGAAATATAATTTACACCGCCGCGGTTCAAATCTCCGTAATTGGCAACATACAAATTGGTTCCAAATGTTTTTAAAGCTCGCGGCGTAATACCGACGGCAATGGTCGCCGTAACCGTATTGGTAGTCGTATTGATTACCGAAACCGTATTAGATCCGGAATTCGAAATATATAATTTTGAACCGACTATCTCTAAGTGCGAAGGTCGTACGCCAACTGAGATTGTTGCCACTACCGTATTAGTCAGAGCATTTATTACTGAGATTGAGCTAGAACCAGTATTGGCCACATAGATATACGGGATACTATTAACAATGCTTGTCGCGATTCCGGCTGGTTCAGTACCGACCGTAATCGTCGCCGTATTGAGACCGTCGGTCTTGCGGAAAGCTTTAACCGTATTGTCTGTTTTATTCGTTACATATAAATAATCAATACTATCAACCGTTACAGCTGAAGAAATCTGCTGAGGCGCTTGTCCGGTACTTATGGTAGCAAAATTGCCGATACTAATATTTTTACTATCACCGAGATTCCTTGTAACCGGAACACTGTTAACATTAACCGTGTCAACCGAAGACGCCAATGAATAGCTTGTGAGCGTATGCGCTTCAGTATCGGTTACTGAAGCGTAAGTTATAGCAGTTACGCTTAAATCAGGCGTTGTTTCATTGTCGCCGATCGTATAACTTCCCGACAAGGTATTACCGTTAACGACATGCAAAACCACGGATCCACCCGAGTTAAGATTAACGGTCATTACGCTTCCGTCCGCCAAACTTCTTGCAAATACTGCGCTTATAGCTATACTGTCTCCGGCATGATACGCACCGTTAGGAGTTGACGAAGTAAATGAAAGAAGGTTTGGCAATTGTTCAGTAAGAGACGGTAAATGAATAACCGTAACACCGCCGTTGCCTTGATTGGTAACATATAAATCTTCGCCCAAAACAGTAATGGTACGGGGGGTGTTAGAAGCACTTGGGGTTGAAATAACTGTATCGCTTGTCGTATCAATAACTGAAACCGTATTAGATCCCGCATTCGGAACAAAAAGCTCGGTGCCGAAAACAGTAAACGCGCCCGGAGTAGTACCGACAGGAATAGTAGCTGATATAGAATCATTGAGCGAATTAACCACCGTAACGGTATTCAGGCCCGAGTTAGAAAAATAGGCTTTTGTTCCAACGGCCAAAGCATTTGCCGCAGAGGCTATATTGGTCGTAATGGTTGCTGTAACTGCGTCAGTAAGCGTATCAATAACACTGATATTATTTGTACGAGAAACATATAATTTCGTTCCGACCAGGGCGGCAGATCGCGGAACAGCGCCGACGTTAATAGTCGCAGTTACGGTGTCAGATGTCGTATCAACTACCTTGACCGCACCGGCTGATTGGTTTAGGGCATATAATTTTCGACCGACTACCACTGGTGAAGAAGGCGTACTTCCTAACGCAATAGTATTAACTAAAGTATCCGTATCCGTATCAATAACGCTCAGTGAACTATTTGAAGAATGAAAAACATATAGCTTAGTACCGACAAGAACAGCGTTATTTGGAGAGTTGTTAACGTTTATCGTTGACAAAACCGTGTCAGTTAACGTATTTATCACGCTAACCGTGCCCGGCGAACTCGTGCTTCGGATAACATATAACTTATTGCCCCGAACAACTGCTTTAGCGGCGCCGTTTATATTAATTGTTCCGCTAACAGAATCAGTTGCCGGATCCAGTACTGCTACATTATTGCTGTTTAAAATATACACTTTATTAGCTACTGCAATTGATTCATTAGGAGAAGTGCCGACAAGAAAAGTCAGGCTCACGCTAACAGATCGATCCACAAGATTCGCCGCTTCGGTCCCGGCCGTACTCTGCAATGGTGAAGCGCCGGCAGTGTAATCGAGAACAAAGCTGTCATTGGTCACTGCTTTTGAACCGCCCAATGTAAGAATAACATTCGTATTAGAAATACTAACATTATTAATCGTTTCGTCGATTCCGTTACGAGTCAAATGATAATCAGTCGTCGCCGGCACCGATAAAGTATCCAAGCTTTTATTGTAAGTTAGAGTAAGCGTCTTGCCGCCAATTACACTTGATGAAATAGTCGGCGGCGCAGCAAAAAACGATCCGCCGTTAAGTGTTTGCAGTGTCGTGGTCTGATCAATAATCGCGTCGGTAATAGTAACAACCGCCCCATCCGCCACAACTATCCAAGAATTTCTAAAATCGCGGGTGGTCGTTGTGTCAGAACTATAACGTCGAGTTTTTGTGCCGGTAATACTGCCGCCGTGACTCTGAATATCAGATAAATCGCCGTTAAAAGTTGCGTCGCCGCCAACAGATCCGCCTGTCATAAGAGAACTTCCATTAAAAGTTGCGTTACCCGTGACCGTCCCTCCATTTTGGGTGCTGTCGGTAAAGACAGCATCGCCGACGATAAGTCCTCCATTGACCGAATTATCATAAAAATCGGCATTGCCTCCGACTGCTCCGCCTCCAAAACCGCCACCATTGCTATTTACTCCTGAACCATGAAACTCCGCATTACCATCAACCGTTGAATCATTGGATGAGTTATCATTAAAAACAGCATTGCCCTGAACAAGACCCTGTCCCGATCCAGCTAAGCCGGCAAAAAAGTTTGACGAAGTATCGTTAAATACTGCGTTTCCGGTGACTGTTCCTTTATTGGTCGCCGATGCATTGAATGTAGCGTCTCCATTAAAAATAACTTCCTCTGACCAATTATTACATCCTCCAACAAATACTTCATCGACAGTAAAATTAGGTACAACGCTTGCCGGTACCAAGCAATCAGCATCAAGCCAGTAGTTTCCGACTTCAGCCGGATCCGTATTGACCGCATTATTAAAGTAGTAAGTAACTGGAGCCTCGGCGCCAATGAACGAACCTCCGTTAATTGCGCTAAATGTCGTAGTGCCATCAAAGGTCGCACCGGTTACATCAACCTCAACACCGTCAGCCACAACCGTCCAAGGACCGAGCGCAACAAAATCACGAACGGTTACCGTAGGATCAGTATAGGTTCTCGACTGAGTACCGGTAATAGTGGTCGAGCCTTTATTGCCAATATTCTCACTTAAATCACCGTAAAAAGTTGCTCCACCATTAATAACACCGGCGTTATTAATAGACGAATCATAAAAAAAGCCGGTTCCCTGAATTGTTCCCGCGTTAACGGCATTTTGATAAAAAGTAGCATCGCCGTCTACTTGTAAATTATTAGTCGAGGAATCATAGAATGAAGCATTGCCGGTAACTTGTCCGTCGTTTGTTGCCGATCCGTTAAAGCGCGCATTGCCGTCAAAAACAACTCCGGCGCTAACATACACAATATCAATATCAAAATCCGGAAGCTCTAAAGCCGGTTGATTAAAACCGGCGTCATACCAATAGTTTCCCTGTTCAGCCGGACTTTGATTAACGGCATTGTTAAAGTAATAAGTTACCGGTTCGGCATGGACTGCCGAAATATAAAACGCAGTTGCGGCCGCAATAACAAGAACAGTCGTAACTATGATTTTTCTAACTTGTGAAATATTTCTTTTCTTAAACATCATATGTATTCTAACGTTTTGCACCTGAATAAGCAATTGATCTTATTATATTCCAGTCAAGAGCGGCTAAAGGAATTTTTCCATAAATCCACTTATATGTTAGAAGCGCCGCTTGTTCACTCTTTGTGTTTCGCTGTGTCGGCAATAATCCATACGCTATTATCATTATTGCATTTTCATCAACTGACGATCGGTTCGCCGGCAAACGGCCATAAATTTTTTTAAATTGTTTCTGAGCACTTTCCTCTGCTGCCTTGCTACGTTCGCTCGGCCAACGTCCTTGAGAAATTTTTAATACGTCAGACCATTCGCCGGGCGTACTAGGCATTTTTTTAAAAGCTTGAAAATATGAATTCAAGACTCCTGCTCGCTCCCCCTCTCCCAGTAATGCAGTAGCGTTTGAACCATAACTAATAAAACGCAAAATTTTTGCTTTAGTTTCCATGCTCGCTTTCACATCGCGTTCAATTATAATTTTGAATTTCCTTAAAATAGATGCTTCTTTTTCAGCATTAAAAATTCCAAAATTATTTACTTCAATATTCTTTACATCGTCGGCAATAAGAAGCAAAACATCTGACTTTTGATTTTCCTCATGCGTATGATCAGAAGGATTTGTCGTCGTACAGTTTCTTTGCATGGCCGCTCGCTGAGTGGAAGTAAAGGTACAAGAACTCGGCGAACTGCTCACGATACTTCTATATTGAATGTTTTGAATACAGCTTGTACCCCAATCACCATAAGTAACTGAGGAGCAGACACTGATGCTTCCGCCACCTCCTCCCCCGGATCCTCCACCGCCACCAGAAGAGGGATTTAAAGTGACAGTTATCCTTGAACCGCTTTCGAGACTGGAATAATTCAAAGATGTGTCCTGAGCAAACACGGAATAATAGTATGTTGTGCCGGTAGACAATCCGAGATCGAGAAATGCGGAACTGCTGCCCGCATATAACTGCGTTCCGTCGTTTACATCAACCGGGTAAGAATTAAGTTTTCGCATTAAAACAACACGCAATAAATCGATGGATGACGGATTAGTCCAGTGAATATTAACCAAACCAGTACCGGTTACTGCCTGGATATTGGTAACCGGATCTGGCGGCGTACTGTCATGAGCGTAGGCAAGACCTTTTGAATCAGCGGCAAGCGATGAAAAATTATACGTGGCGTCAAAAGCATATGCGGCATAATAATACGTCACACCATTCGCTAATCCGCTATTTAGGTAGGATGTTCCATTGCCTGAGTATATCTCAGTACCATCACTCACACTTGTCGGATATGAACCCGCTTTCCTAATAACTTTTACACCGGCAAAGTCCGAGTCAAGCGGATTAGTCCAAGTTAGTTGCACGGCCGTATCAGTACCCGTAGCCGTAAAATTAGAAACCGACCCCGGGTTAACATTGTCAGCGATAACCATCAATGGATCTCCGAGAACGGTTTGAACATAACCCATTTTCGGCATACTCATATACGCCGCCTCAACCCACGGATACCCAACGGCATATGCCGTCATCCATATTTCTTCACGCGCCAACGAAGTCGTGTATGGCTCATAGACATTTCCGATTCCCCCAGAACCTCCTATAGAAATCCATTCACCAAGCTGTCCGTGATAATGTTGATCAGCATTTTGAAAACCCCACGCATTAAAAGACTCCCAAGTGGAAAAAACCGCGCCGGGCAATAAATTAAAATCAAAATGATTAACATTAACCGGATCATTCGAAACATACCCGTCTCCCAAATTATCCAAATATCCATAAGAGGAATAACCCATGATCGGATGAACACTTGTGGTAATATACGTTGATCCCGGATACGGATCATATAAAACGTTTTTATACAAACTTAGTAACTTCGTATTAGTGTAAGAATAACCGTCATAGTGTATGCTTGCAGCCGAGTCCAAAATCCAATAACCCGAACTTGTAGTATCGGGATTGGCGCCGCGGTCAATCATTCCTAAAACATCGCTTAAGCTATACCCATCTAAACGTGAAACTAAATAACGGAGAGTATATCCTCCCGTCGTAAAATAGTTTAATTTAAAATGATTATTTTCAGCTAACGCTGAGTCGGTATTATAGTATGCGTTAGCATGGCGTGAGGTTGATTTAAAATCCTGATATGACAAGGTAATACCCGCATCAACAGACGCATAATTAACCGGACAAAACGGTTCACAACCCGGGTCTCCCCACGGATCATGAAAACCTTCATCTCCCATAATTTTTAATGGAACTCCTTTTACTGTAACAATAACCTTGATTATATCATCAAGATTATTGCTTGTTAAGTATGTTTCGAGCGGAGTTTTAATTAAGCTGTTATATTGCGCCCAGGTAATTTCTTCGGTTAAAGGCATGGCAAAAGAAGTTACGGTTACTCCCGGACGCTTTGATTGATAATACTCGGCGATTTGCTCACTGTCTTGCGTTAAATTATTATCTTCATCCGTCGTATATGCCGAATTATAAACAACCAACACTTCACTTTCAGTCGGTGCTGGTTGATCGGTTGCCGCGTAGGTATTTTTTGCAGGAATTAAAACTAAAAATAACGCAAAGACAATGGCGCTACACTGCAAAAAATGGCCTAGATGAGGGGCTTGTTTCATATCTTTAGTATAGCAGTTAAAACAGCAGTTTCAAGACTTTTTTCAATGAATTGACAAAATAACTGTTTTATACTAATTTACAGTCATACGGCACCTTGAAAAAATAGGTTTTTACGAGATTTTGTTGGTTTTCTTTGCTAACGGAGATTGGCAGGGAAAACTAACAAAATTTCAAACTAACCCAAAATAAAAAATGAAGAAAATATTATTTGTTTTAATTATTACAATTATCACATTATCTACTGCAAACAATTATTCTCAGGTTCTAGTTGAAGACTTCAACTACATAACACCTGCCTTTATCGGCGGGAATGGAGCCGCCGGAACTAACTCAAATAATTGGACTACGCATAGTGTTACTACCGGACAAACAACTACAATTGATGTTATTGATGGAAGCTTGACACATCCTAGTGTTATTTCAACTGGAAATAAAATATTTCTCCCAGGATCAAACTCCACTGTTTCCAGAGATATAAATCGTGTAATTAGCTCTTCTGCCACAACACTATATTTCTCTGCCATTGTTAATATTGTAGATAATACACAATTATCAACTACAGGTGATTATTTTATTCACTTTGGAGCAAGCTCCGGAGCAACAAATACAATTTTTGGTGCTAGAACCGGTGCCAAATCCGTAAATGCTGGAGCCAATTATAGATTTGTTATTCTGAACACATCAGGCGGCACCACTGTTTTTACCGAATTTCCTGTTGACATGAATTTTGGAACAACATACTTAATTGTCGCAAAGTATGACAGAAGTACGTCACCTACAACCGCCACACTGTGGGTTGACCCTAATTTGAGTGATATTGAATCAAATAGTACAAGCGTAGTAAATACAAGTGGCACTGGAACTTTTAATCAATTCGCATCAATCTGTCTACGCAATAGTGCGACTACCCCTAAAGTATATATTGATGAAATTAGAGTTACCGAACTATGGTCTGAAATAGCACTTCCGGTTGAGTTGATTTCATTTAACTCTTCGGTAAATGAGAATAAAGTTACTTTAAGTTGGGAAACAGCTTGGGAATATAATAACAAAGGTTTTGAAGTAGAACGTGATGGAGCTAAAATCGGATTTGTTAACGGAAAAAACACTGCTTCAAGTTATAGTTTTTACGACAACCATCCTTTAGCTTCCGGAATATATTCCTATAAATTGAAACAAATTGATTACAATGGAAACTACGAGTACTTTCCGTTAAGTCATAATGTTGTTGTTGGAACTCCAAAAAACTTTAATCTTGATCAAAATTATCCGAATCCCTGTAATCCGACAACTAATGTTAATTTCTCTGTTCCTGAAAAACAATTTATCCGTCTGCAGTTATACGATATCCTGGGCCGCGAAGTCCGCCAATGGATTAACGAGTGGATGGATCCCGGTTATTACACTAAGACCTTTAATCTCGAAGGTCTTTCCAGCGGAATGTATTTTTATGCCCTTTCAAACGGGAGCTCAAAAAGAATTGTCAAAAAACTGACAATTGTAAAATAAGTTCCTTGAATCCTCCTGTATTAAAAAACAGCCAGAATCTTGGCTGTTTTTATTTTAATCCGCCGTAGGCAATTGCCCGAACTATATTCCACTGAAAATTAGATTTTGGAATTCGTTTAAATACCGACATAAAACGAAAGACAGCTTTGCCTTCGGCAAGAATATTGCGAGGACCTATGCTTCTAACTCCGTATGCCATCATTTTTAAAACATTAACCTCGGTGTTATTTTTCATATCCGCAAAACGTCCATACAGCGACCTAAAAGCTAAATATGATTGCGCTTCCAAAGGTTTACTAATACCAAGCGGCCATTGACCAGTAACTATTCTTAACACATCTTCCCAATCTCTCAAAGTATCCGGCTGTCTACCAAAAGCAGAAATAAATGAATTAAGCACCGATGCTCTCTCCCCTGAGCCCAAACGATAAGAACTGACTGAACCATTCGTAACAAAGAATTGCGCGGGATTCTCATGTTCAAAAATTATTTGCGCTTCTGATTTATCAGCTTCAACGACTGGTGGTAACTGCGGAGCAACCGGCGCTGATGGCGTACGTACATAAATCCAGCCGCTATTTGATGACGGGCGGGCCATTACTCCCAGCACTTCTCGCTGTGGATTAGTGGCAACGGTTCTGTCAGTAAAATTTGTAGTAGTGGGAATAAAACCACTGCGTGTTATATCTACTTGTGTTTGAGTGTCAGCCAATGGCACTGCGCAATAATAACTATTACCCAATCCAACCGCATTGCAAACCGTAGTTAAACCATTTCCTGTTCTGACTGTTGCTGAGTCAATGGGGCTTGAATCGCTTTCGATAAGCCTTACTTTAACGGCAAAATCAAGGCCGTTCTCCGCTGTCATTGTAACAATATCTGAAGGCATGGTTGGATCTCCCCCGCTTGTAAAACCGAAGTTTACCGAGCTAGTCACATAACCATCCTTAGCAACAGTGAATCCTCCAGCATCTTCGTCCGGGGGCACTGGACAATATGCAGTATTGGCAGAGATGATACATGAACGGTTGGCAAGGCCAGCAACAACGGTATCAGGAGTAAGTGCATTACCTAATTCGTCTTTAACAATAATTTTGTGATTATGCTCCAAACCATTATCAGCCGTCATTGTTACAAGTTTTTGTTCGTCGGTATGTGCAACTCTATTTTGGTCATCACCGCCATAAAAAACCATACGAGGATTGTCAGCCGTACTAAAATCGGGATAAACATACCCAAAAGCATACACGAAGTAGGCAGTAGACAAATCACGGGTATTATCATTGGCCAATGGAATCGGACAAAATGCTTCTCCATTGGAGATAGTACAATCATTGCCACCCGCACCCTCATATCGAACATATTCATTGGCCGGATCAAGATTTATAATCTCTCCCAATTCGTTGGCAACTATAAGCTTGTGACTAAATTTTAAACCCGTAAAGCCGGTTAAATCAGTCTCGACCTGAGGATCATCAGCCGAGGTTCTGTCCTGACTAAATAATAATTCTGATGCACTATTCGTTACATACCCATCTTTAGTAATAGCAAAACCCGAACCGGCGTCATCATCAATGCCTACCGGGCAATATGCGAAACTATCTTGAATTGTACAGGAGACTTGCATTAAACCGGCGACAACTCCGTCAACAGACTCAATAGTATTTGCATGCAACTCGTCTGTTAAACCGCTTACATTAAGTTTATGCGCAAAACGCATAGTATCTCTATCTATGGAAACTGCTCGCTGAGACTCGTCATTCGTTGTTCTATCTCCCGCTAAATCTACTCTTAAGGTAACAAAGCCTTCTTTTTGAATTACAAAACCCTGGCTTGGATCATTGTCATCAGCTATAGAAACCGGACAAAATGCCGAGCCCTCGGTAACCACGCATGGAGTTGAATTTGCTCCGGCGCTTACACTGGTAGGAGTAATCGACGCACCGAGCTCATTAACAATATTGGAAATAACATGAGCATATTTTAAATCAATCGTATACCTATTGCTTAAAAGAACTCCGTAACTTAATAAAACAATTTGTTCCAGATTAGGTGCAAATCCTTCTTTGGTTAATGTGATATTTATTTGCTCTCCTAAATTGGAATCGCAATCAGCGCTTCCATAGATACCAATATCACTACTGTCTCCAAGATCAGCAACCGGGATATATATATTGCCGCCCGCATCTGCCTGAGTATTAATCGGCGTTTCAACTCCGCCCTGACATACAATCGTCGCGCTTACATCAGAAACAAACGAGGATGTTTCCGTATTACTTACTGTAATAAGAATATCCCCAGTAAAAACTCGCGGTGAAATATAAACTCCAGGGATATTATCTAAAAGATCTCCGCCAACATACAACTGAAAAGTTCCCGTAACCCCCGTAGCGGCAGGATTAGTAATTCCTTGTAGGATTCGGAACTGAACCGTACCGCTTAAATTAGTTGGTGAAGCGAGCGTAACAGTAATGGTTCTATGTGAATCTCCCGTGACACTAGCAACCGCAACTGAGTTACCGTTAACATCAATAGCACCAGTGTCCCCGCCGTTTCGGGAAATAATTGCATCCGTAACCGTACCAAAAGATCCGTTTACTATCAATGAATCATAATCACCCGGCACGGAAATTTCTATACTTGTTTGCGGATCAGTTGAAGTGGTTGAAAATGTAAAATCATAATCGGCATCAACCGTACTCGCTACATTATTAACAACAGAAACCTGGCCGTTGGTCATTTCTGTTTTAGCAAATTTTGTTACAAAAAATGAGCATACCAAAAGCAACCCAAAAATAAACATCGGGAGCAAAAGTCCTGCTCTTTTTTGAACCAAACTATTGATCATGTAAATTTAGTATAGCACTAAATTTATAGCTTGTTTATTGTGCGCCCAACAGGATTCGAACCTGTGACCATCTCCTTAAAAGGGAGCTGCTCTACCAGCTGAGCTATGGGCGCAAAAAAAGTAGTAAGTTGTTTTTACCACTTTTTTAAAAAAGAATCAAGTATTAGCCTGCAGTCTTCGTAATTATGAAGTTTACAATGGCGTAGGACATAAAAATAATAACCAAGCCGATTGCCGCCCACATAAGAATGTTTTTACCGCGCTCCACGGCATTGCTGTTGCCTCCGGAAAGCATCCAGGTAAAACCGCCGTAAATAAACATTAACAAAGCCAAAGAACCGACGATTCCGACAACGGCCTTAATAACCTTACCGATAAGGCCCGGTACAGTCGTTACGTCGCCGAGCGGGTTATTTAAGCTGACGGTACCTGAACTTTGCTCGGTTGTTTTCGGGTCTGAACCTGTTTCTTTCGGATCTTCGCCCGCAGCCAAAACTAAGCCAACCGATGAAAAGGCCAGGGACAGGAAAAATAGTATCGCAAATAACTTCTTCATATAGTTCTTATTATGCTTTTAGTATAGCATAATGCCAAAAAAGCGGAAATTAAAAGAGCGAAGTTAGGTTCAACTTCGCTCCTTTCAATGTACAATTACGATTGTTTCTTTTTGTTTTTTGGCAGAGGGATAATCTCAATGATTACCTCTACGTAGTGAATCCTGTCACCATATACTTTTAGACGTTCAGGTTCAGCGTTTAGGGGATATTCGAAATCCATATCACCGACCACGAACCAGTACGGTTGTGATTTTCCCTTAACTCTGAAACGGTCAGTTGCCTCAGTATATCGTATCGTGCAGCCCGGCGTTTTTAACAGTGTTGTATTAAGGCAACATTTTGGAGAAATGTAAGCCTTGATCTTATTAGGTCCCAATACTTGAATACCGGCGTTTGTATTATCAAACTCTTCCTGGTCTTCAGTATTGTTACTAATATTTTTTACAGTCGGATCTTTCTGCTCAGTTTGTTCTTTTTTATGAAACAAACTATCTGACCAAGCAACAATGGAATCTTTTGATTTAACGCTTTTCTCAATCAATTCCATTGCGGCTTTCCTATTTCCATCTTTCAGTAATGCCTGAACAGAATCGTTTAAAAGTTGTTCTTCACTTTTAAAATCTTCCTGCACAAGTTTTTCTGCCTGAACATGTGGGCGATACTTTTTGAATGAATCATTATTCAACCCGTGCCACCAAGACATTCCTGTATCATACATTCCCGGACCGTAAACATTGACCGCTGAAAATATTCCAAGAATCAAGAATATACTGCCGACAGCTTTTAAGGCTAGACTCTGTCGAGTACTTAGGAAACCTATTACTATAATAAGTAAGATAAAACCAAACATTGTCATTGCAGAAAAAGTGGTTAAAAGAAATTTTTCTACAAGTACCAAGGCAAATAATATTGCCAGTAAAATAAAAAACTTTTTTACCCCTCTATTAGCTTCTCCTACAACTTTATTTATAGTGTCATTGACACCGTTGAACAAATTCTCAAGAATCGAGAATATTTTTATTATTATGTCTTTCAATATTTATACCCTTCTACTTAAAAAAAGTTTTTAGTTTTTTGACGAGAAGCTCGCCACCCTTAAAGATTCCCTGAACTTTCATCTCATTCCAGAAGTCCTCTTTCATTACCTGTTGACGAGTTGCGTCAGCAGTATTAGCAGCATTAGCAGCGTTACTAGATCCCGATGCAGTGAAGGTTCCAGCTACTTCAGTTTGGGGTTTCCCGCCCTGACCAATATTGAAATCTTTCATCACTTCGTGTACTACCTCAAAAAGGTTCTCTAGATTAGAATCTTTTGAACTTGCCTTTTGATAACGGCTCTTTTTGAACTTCTCACGCTGCAAATAGTTCTTTGTTTTTTGTGATGTTCTGTAATACAGATTAAATCCTATAAACAGAACTGTAAAAGCAAAGCCTATTGCTGCCATCAAGAACAACCATGAATCATGCTGCGTTGTTTGTGTAGCAACACGTACACGAGCACTTGTACCAAGCATGCTTATTATTGCCTTGATAGTAAATACGGGAAATAATAAAGCCGGGATACCAGTTAACCAAAATGCTATTTTCCTAAAGCTCCCTGCAAGTAATTCTTTACTGGTTAACTCTTCAACCTTTGGAGCGTTAAAGATATGCATCTCACACGCTGCGGTTATACCATCAACCGTAACGATTAACGGTAAGGTTTCTCCAGGTGCCACACTCCAAGCCAGCTTAGTTTCAGCATGACCTTCTTTATTTGTTTTGATAACCTGATTAATCTTTGGATAATCTCTTTGAGTCAAATTAATATTAGCTGCCAGCGATCTGCCTTTAGCTCGTATTAATCTAAGATCAATCATCGGATGTGTGTCATTATCTGTAACAAAGATACAACGTACTTCAACAACATCCGGATCCACAAAAAGGTGTTCACCTTTTTTAGGAACTGTCCAGGTAAGATCTGACTGGACATCATAGTCCATTAATCTCACACTAACTGTAATTGCATGCGCAAAGTCATACGCAGAAACTTCATGCAGTATTTTTTTGCGACCAGTATGGTCGGCTATATGTCCGCTGATGTAATCACCATCTTGGATTAAGCCGAACTTCGCTCTCGGAATCGTTTTCCCATCACTTTTAGAAGCAATAACTTCAAGCTGCAATTGCCATTTATCTTTTGGCATTGGATTAACAGCTATAAGCCTTAATCTGATCTGCGGTTTTGCCGCAGGAGGCGCTGGGGTTGTTGTATTCTGAGTTGCGTTGCTTGTATTACTTGTCTGCTGATTACTTTGATTCTGTTGAGATGATGGATCCGTGGTTTTACCTACAGCAAAACCAATTGGATTACTTTGTTTTCCCATTTTTCGGGACTCCTTCTATTTATATTTATTTTTATAGTATTTACTTTTAAAGTAACTGCCCAAACAACAATATTCTGCATCATTATGTAATACATTATTATATCATACTATGCCATTTCTGTCAATATTAACAAAAATGGCTTATTTTGGGCTTTTATTCAAGATGAGCTCGTTCTTGCCAATCCCCCAGTTTTACAGCAATTGCAGGCAAATTCGCTAAAGATGGGTCCTTCGAGAGGATTTGCAGAGCGGCCTCTCGCGCTTTTTTCATTAATTCAATATCGTAAAAGTTCGCCATCTGCAATTCAGGAAAGCCTTTTTGCTCCAATCCATACACTTCTCCCGGACCACGAAATTGCAAATCTGCTTTTGCTAATTCAAAGCCATTAGAAAATTCTGTCATAGCTTGCAAGCGTTGATTGCTTTGAGCTTGAACTTTTGGCGCTAAGAGAAAGCAATAACCTTGCGCTTTGCGGCGCCCGACACGTCCACGGTATTGGTGTAATTGTGCGAGACCAAAACGATCGGCGTCTTCAACGATCATCACGGTTGCATTCGGAACGTCAACTCCGATTTCAATGATTGAAGTTGTTACTATTGCTTTGATTTTATTATCCATGAATTCCTGCATGACCGCTTCGCGCTCCGCTGTCTTTAATTTTCCGTGCAATAAACCAATCTTATACTTTTTAAAAATTGATTTGTCTAATCGTTCAAATTCTGCTTTAACAGATTTAAAACCTAAGCTGTCCGATTCATCAATTAATGGACAAACTATAAAAGCCTGATTACCCGCCTCAAACTCTTTAGCTACAAAATCATACATTTCTTCTCGTTTTGTTTCGGGAATAATTTTTGTTAAAACCGGCTTGCGACCAATTGGCATTTGCTTAATAACAGAAACATCCAAATCTCCATAAATAGCCAAAGCTAAACTGCGTGGAATCGGCGTTGCAGTCATTGATACTAAATGCGGCGCCCTTCCCCTCTCTACTTTTTCCGTTAGCAGCTTTCGTTGCTCAACGCCAAAACGATGCTGTTCATCAACAATTGCAAAAGCTAAATTCTTAAAATCAACGCTCTTCTGAATCAAGGCATGCGTGCCGACAATAATGCTGACCTTGCCCTGCCCAATATCGGCAATTAGCTCCTTTTTTGAAATATCCGTTACTTCAGATTGTTTAAAAATCTTATGATATGAACTGGTCAATAAACAAATCGAGATATCTTCTTTTGAGAAAAATTCCGTCAAAGTTTTAAAATGTTGCGCCGCTAAAATTTCCGTCGGCGCCATAAAAGCGCCTTGGGCTCCGGCTAGCGCCGTATTTAATAATCCTAAAGCAGCCACAACTGTTTTACCTGAACCAACATCGCCTTGCAATAAACGCAGCATCGGTTGCGACTTTTGGATGTCTCCGATTATTTCCCAGGCAGCTTTTTTCTGATCGACCGTTAGATCAAACGGCAATTGTTGAACAAATTCTTTTGTTACTTGTTCATTAAACGGAATTGGAAAAGCGCTCAGCTTAGAAAATGCTTGATGCTGACGTTGCGCTCGCAACTGCATTAAAAGCAACTCATCAAAACCTAAGCGTTCTTTAGCCCCTGCTAGTTTGTCATTGCTTTCCGGAAAATGGATCTGCCGCAAAGCCATTCCTAAATTAATAAGATGCTGACCGCGCACTGTTTCGACGGGAAGCCAATCGGGAATTGTTTGAGCTAAATGTATTACTTTGGCCATGGCCGAACGAAAACCCTTTTGTGAAAGTCCCGAACTGATATGATACACCGGTACAATACCCTGAGTATGAATCGCTCGATGGGTTGTTTTTTCATATTGCGGTGAGTTCATAACCAATCCTCCGTAATCTTCGCTGACTCTGCCGGCTAAAGAAATTTCATCTCCATTTTTTAGATTGCGCGTTAAAAAAGGCTGGTTAAACCAAATAACCCGCAAGCTTTCAGTACCGTCGGTAACCAAAGCTTCCGTTAAATTCATGCGCCGTCGCGGGCTGCGTTTATTCTGAATCAATTCAATTGTAGCGGTAATGGTTGCGACTTCCCCGGCTTGCAAATCGGCAATACTCGACTGATGACTAAAGTCCTCATATCGAAATGGCAGGTATAACAACAAATCCTGGACCGTAACAATGTCCAGTTTCTTTAAGCGTCGAGCCGTAACCGAACCAATTCCGTTGATTTGGTTAATCGGCGAAGAAAGATTCATATGTGCTCTCGATAGGAATCGAACCTATATTACAAGATCCGCAATCTTGCGTCCTATCCATTGAACGACGAGAGCTTATAAACTAAGTTTGAAGTATACCCGAAGACTCTAAAAATATCAAGTTATGCTAGATAACTATACGTTTTAAATGCGCCGGAATATGAACCATTATTTCATACGGGATGGTGTTGCAAATTCGAGCCATTGACTCGATTGAATTGGGATCGTCATGATCTTTACTGATAATAATAACCTCATTTTCTCGTTTTAGTTCGGGAATAGTACTGACATCAATTGAACTGATGTTCATGCTGACTCGCCCGACAATAGGACAGATATGTCCATTAACCAACACCGCTCCCCTGTTTGATAAACGACGATCAAGTCCTTCGGTATAACCGACCGGAATAGTTGCAATTTTCATCGGCGCTTCGGCCGTAAAGGTCGCGTTATATCCAACCGAATCGCCGGTACTCAAAGTTCGTATCGAGGTTATCTTGGAACGCATTTCCAATACCGGTCGCAATACCATCTCGGTCAGACCCGGATTAACGCCATACAGGCCGATACCCAAACGCATGACATTGGCTTCAATGTCATAATTATAAAAAGAGCCGGGCGTCGCCGCACAATGAACAAAGCGCAAAGAGACAAACGATTGACGAAACCTTTTTACGCAGTTGTTCCAGGTTGAAATTTGTTTTTTTACTTGAATTGAACCAATAACATCGGCGTCAGCCAAATGCGTATAAATACCTTCCAAAAAAATATTGTCATGTTCTTGAATAATGGCAACGGCCTCTTCAATCTCGGCCGGATTAATTCCGTGCCGACGCATTCCTGAATCAATTTTTAAATGGATGGAAATCGGATATTGAATTTGAGCAGCCAATGATTTAAGCTCATCCAAACTCAACACGGAAAAAGAAAGATTGGACAGTTTAGAACGCGCCATATTCTCAAATGGCGTATAGCCCAAAATAAGAATCGGAGTTTGAATATCTTCATTCCGAACAATCATTGCTTCAAAAAAAGAATCAACGCAGATAAAAGGCACTGACTCTTTGCTGATAATCCCGGCAACGGGAACGAGACCGTGGCCATACGCATTACTTTTTAAAACAGGCGCAACTCTAAGATTGGAATTAAGATTTTGAAAGCTCTTTAAATTAAATCGCAACGCTTCAGCATCAATTAAAACTTCAACTAAATTACTATACAAAAAACACTTGCTGCGCAGCATTCGAAATAGACTTCTGAAATATCCAGAAATAGACATATGCGGAGAGGGAGGGATTCGAACCCTCGAGGCTCGTTAAAGCCTAACACCTTAGCAGGGTGCCCCTTTCAGCCACTCAGGCACCTCTCCAGTAAATTATAAAGATGCGGATTTATCCGCCGAAGCTTTTAGCGAAGGCGGAGGGGGCGAGATTCGAACTCGCGAGCCGCTTTCACGGCTGACAGTTTTCAAGACTGTTCCATTCAACCACTCTGGCACCCCTCCAAAACAGCGAAAGTCCTGATTTTATGGAATTTTCAGGGCTCATATGCTACAATTAAGGTACAATAAAACCTTGGCTCTGTCAATCAAATCTATGGACGAAGAACAAGACGATCAATCCCAGATAATAGAAATCATCAGTTGGGAAATTCCTGAATACGAGAAGCATGACCGCAGTAAACTGTGGTATTTACTCTTTTCCTTGATTGGTTTGGGTATTTTAGTATACGCCGTTACTACCGCTAACTTTTTATTCGCCATTATTGTCATTATCGCCGGTTTTGTTCTTATTATGAACGATGCTCGTCATCCACAAAATGTTGCTGTCGCTTTAACAACAGAGGGAATATTTGTCGGGAGAAAATTTTATGACTATGATGAAATTAAAGATTTCTCAATAGTCTATAAACCCGCCGAAAACGTAAAACGCTTATACTTTGAATTCAAGAGTAAAACGCGCCATCGTCTTTCCGTTCAACTCGCTGACGTCAATCCTCTCTTTGTCCGCGAAAATCTATTATCATATCTTACTGAAAATATTGAGCGAACGGATGAAACCGCATCAGAAACGCTTGCTAAATTCTTAAAACTATAAGTACCGCAAACTTCAAAAAAATCATTTGGAATTATTACCGCGCTCATGGGCGCGTTTTTCCATGGCGCCAAACAAAAAATCCCTACTATATTTTAGTTTCGGAAATAATGTTGCAACAAACACAAGCTCCGCGGGTCGTTGAAAAATATAATTATTTCATTTCATTGTTCCCGACCGTCGAAGCTCTCGCCAAAGCCCCTCTTAAAAAAGTTCTTATCGCCTGGCAAGGACTTGGCTATAATCGCCGAGCCGTTAATTTACAAAAAGCGGCTCAAATTGTAGCGACTCAATACTCGGGTAAATTTCCTAAAGACATGAAATCCCTGCTTGATTTGCCCGGCGTCGGTCCGGCTACGGCCGGCGACATCATGGCTTTTGCGTTTAACAAAGCTGAAACCGTCATCGAAACAAATATCCGTACAGTATTTATTAATCATTTTTTCAAAGATCAAAAAAACGTTGATGACAAGAAAATAATTCCTTTGATTACAAAAACACTCGATAAAACAAATCCGCGTGAATGGTACTATGCGTTAATGGACTATGGCACGTTTTTAAAAAAAACCGTTCCCAATCCAAGTCGGCAATCAAAACACTACGCCAAACAATCTCCCTTTAAAGGTTCAAACCGTGAATTGCGTTCAAAAATATTAAAATACACCTTATTATACGGTAAACAAAAACCTGACATTATCGCCGAATCACTTTCGGCCGACAAAGATCAGATTATAAAAAATATTAAAGCAATGAAAAAAGAGGGATTGATTAACCCTTAGCGACCGCCGCAATGATGATGCGCTCCGCCCCCGCTTCGCGCAAAACTCGCGCACATTCGTTAATTGTTGCGCCCGTGGTAATAACATCATCAATAAGTATAACAATCTTAGGAACGGTACCAGCAACCGCGAAACAATTCTTCATATTTTCTAAACGTTCCTTTTCAGTTAATTTTGCCTGGGCTTTTTTATTTCTTATTCTTTTTAAGCATGGCAAAAAATCAACATTAAGATTTTCAGCCACATCTCTTGCGATCAATTCAGCCTGGTTAAAGCCGCGCCAACGCGCTCGTCTCGCACTTAATGGCACAGGAACAAGCGCTCCCCGTACCGGAAATGCTTTTAACTTTTTACATAAAATCTCTGCTAAAATACCGGAAATTTCTTTTACAAACCTGTATTTACACGCTTTTATCAATGCATTGATTATCTCATCTTCATAATCAGCCACGCAAATAATATCGTCAAAATATTTCTCTCCGAGAAAATCCAATCTACCGTTCCAAGATGTTAACGGTTTGGTTCTGCATTGTGCGCACCAATATTCCCCTTCTCTGTTACAAGAAAGGCAGTATTTGGGGAATAGTAGATCTAGCAAAAAATTCATCATAAAACATAAAACCCCTCGCCTGCAACGCAGGAGAGGGGTAAAAGTAAAATTTATTATTTCCAATCGGCTCTATCAACTTTCCATTGACCGTCCACTTTTTTCAAGGCAATCGATAATTCTTGATCAAAATTTGTTATTGTTCCGTCCGCCTTAGTTTCTTGACGCTTGGTTTTAACATTGCCCTCCGCCGTTCCGGCTGACTCATTAAAGCTAACAAAATCAACAAGCGCCGCATGCGTAATAACTGCCTGATATGCCGGCGCTTCCTTTGCTTTCTCTCGTTCTCCGGCTATAAATGCATTGGTCTTTGTTTTAAGAGCATCAGTCATAAATAACTCAAGTTCCGTAAGATTGCTAAAATCGGCTTGTGAAGATGAAGTTCCAAAACGTTCTGCAAAATATATTGCCAGTTGATTAGCGGCGTCGCGACTTGTTTCTTCGGCGCTCCGAGGCGTTCCGTTTTTAATTTCCGGTGTTGCCGTATTTGAAACCACAACCGGCTCAGCGGTTGTTTGCGGACCGTTCGGTCCTACCGTATTAGTATCCGTTTGCTTATTGTAGTTAAAGAAAAAAACAAAATATATAATAAGAGCAATAACTATTATTCCTCCAATTATCAATGCCAAGGCTTTTTTGTTCATACTGATAAAGATTAATTACTAATTGCTTGAGGCTGAGCATTTTCTTCAGCCAATTGTTTTTTAGCTTCTTCAATTTCCATAAGCTGACGCGGATCGGAGGTAATTAACTGATCTTCAACATATGAAGCAACAACCTTAATGGCCGCGTGTTTATTTCCGGCAAAGAAAATACCTTCCCCGACTCCGCATTCAAGCAACAAGTATTTCTCGCTTTCCGTCAGAATAAATGTCTTCTGCACCAAGTCGATCGACGCCGGAGATTGTTTCAATAAAATCTGCAAGGAAGAGTTAGTGACAATTGCCTGACCATACGGGCTGCGTAAAAAGTCATTGACGTCCTGAGTAATGGTCGTAACTCCAAGATAATACTTACGGCAGCGCTTGACCAAAGCATAAATAAACTTTGCGCTGTCTTCTTGCTGCATCATCCACCAAGCTTCATCAATAACAAGAATGCGCTTTCGTACCTGGCTGCGAACTTCATTCCAAATATAATTGATGACCGTGTAAATTGCCATTGGACGCAGCTCATCTTCAAGATCTCTGACGGAGAAACAAACCAATTGATTGTCCATTTCAACATTTGTCGGGCTGTTGAACAAACCGGCAAAAGTTCCCTCGGTAAACTTCTTCATACGGTTAGCCAGCGTCGCACCGCCTTCCATTCCATCTAAAATCTCTTCAAAATCCTGCATAATCGGCGGTTCAGCGGTTGCCAAATCAACATCAGGCGTAATATCTTTACGGGCATAGGTTTCAAGCAAGGCTCGATCGACAATTGAATCTTCTTCATATGACAACTGACCGATCATCAATCGGACCAATCCTTTTAAGGTAATAACGGCGCTTCGAATAATGTCTTCAACTTTGGTCTGATCTCCTACGGCTTTTGGCAAATCAAATGGATTGATTTTGCTCTGACTTGCCAATGAAATGTTAATATAGGTTCCACCAACAGCTTCAGCCAAATGTTTATATTCATACTCCGGGTCAATAACAATAACTTCAGTACCCATCATTAAACTACGCAAAATCTCAAGTTTGATTGCATAGCTCTTTCCGGCTCCTGATGTCGCAAAGACAACGCTATTAGCATTTTGCAAACTGAAACGATCGAAGAGAATCAAACTGTTATTATGACGATTAATACCGTATAAAATTCCATTGTCCGAAGTGAGCTCACTTGAAACAAATGGGAATGAAGATGCGACCGGCGAAGAATTCATGTTGAAAGCGATGTAGAGCTCGTCATTATTTAATGGTAGCGTTGAGTTAAAGCCTTGTTCGGCTTGATAATACACCCGCTTAGAATATACGAGACGCGCTCCGAACATATCTTCAACCACATCGGAAAGTCGATCCAACTCCTCGGTCGTATCTGCATATAATGTTACATACAAAGCAAATTGGAAGAATTTCTCGGTTCCTTGAGTAAGCGCGTCACGCAGTCCTTCAATATCGCGCAACGCTGTTTCACGAATCGGATCACGAGGCGATCCTTTTTCAGCATCACCGATAATTTGCGCTTCAAGCGCACCAACTTTTTTCTTTAACTGTTTTAAAATAATACCGCTCTTAACCGGATAAAAATACATTGCAATGTCAAAAGTTGAGTTCAGGTTAATAACCGGCGCGAACCATCCGACGCTGATATAGCGCGGATAGGAAACGACAAAAATTGTTCGCAAAAATTTTGCACCAAGTTTCAAGTAGTGCGGCGTAACTTCCATGCTATCCGGCGCGATCAACTCATTAATAGAAAGCAAGCCGCGGCGGAATGTCTTTTCCTCCCCAACTATTTCTTCGGCGGTTTTTGCCTCTGTTTCAAAACGTTCAAAATCTTTTGAGGGTGCATTCAATCCACCACTAAGCACCGGATCTTTTTCAAGCTCGTCTTCAACAGGTTTTTTCTTAAATATTTTTTCAAAAAAAGTTACCATATAACAATTATTCTTCTAAGCGTAATTTCTCAACTTCAGCCAAATGTTCGTTGGCCGCTGTTACCGGATTATAGGTATCATAATACAACTCAATTAAACTTTGCGTATCAAGTTCAATAGTATTTAGACCAATCGAACTTAAACCGGAAATAACATTATCAACTCTTCGTCCGAGTTCTTTGCGCAAATGCATGAACTTCTCCTCTTTCATCTTAATTAATGAGGTTGGACTAAAGGTCTCGGTAAGACGTGAGAAAAATCCTTTTTTCTTATCAGACAATGGATCATACGGAACAATAACATAAAAACGCTTGTTCATGATTTTACTTAAAGAAATTAATTCCTTTACATACGAAATGTATTCCGTAATTTGCATTTTCAATAATTCGTTGGTTTGCTCTTTTTCTTTTTGCTTAAGCTGCGTCATGTATGCTTCGATATTCAATTCACGCGATTGAATAACGATTTGCAAAGGAAAACTAATATTATTTAAAAAACTAACGTACGCGGCGATGATGGCGTTTTGCTCATCTTCATTCTTAAGTGCAAAATTAATGCTTGAAACCATAATAACGGACCGCAAATTGCCGTCTTTCATAATTACTGTATCTTGTCGGATTCCAGCAATGTCTAAATATCGTAATGTTGATGGCCGAGAAGAACCGGCCGCTTTTTTAGCCATAAAAATTAAGAAAAATCTTGTGGAATGTCTTTATGAAGCTCAATAACAACATCATCAGACGATTCTCCTTGATATGAACCCTGCGTATCAACAATTAAAGAAAGTTCATTGAGACGACTTACCGAATATTGGCGAGCCGAGCTCGGCGCAGGACCAAGCGCGGAAACGGTATCAAATTCAAGCGCTGTAATCAGTGTATCATCTTTGTGCCAAACGCGCAGCCCGGGTTTTTTTAATGTTTGAACCAAGTTAAGAACAAAAAAATGAAAAGCCGCTCCATTAATTTTAACAAATGCAAAGGTCGATCCAATGGCAAAGAAAAGCAAACCAAGAGCGACGAATAAACTAAAATCAAAAATACGATAAAAAACGGCAATAAGCAGGGCGGTCACGAGCATGATAACAAATTGCCGAACCGTAATTGGTCCGAAAATTTTATCTTCAACGTCAATGAATTGTGGAACAGTAAATTGCATCATACTAGAATTTCAAATCGCGATTAAGAGCGATGATAGCCGACAGCTCCTCATTTTTCAGACTCATTGCATCATGCTGCGCTTCATCGCGCAAAATATCAGTAACCGGCTTCCCTTCTTCAAGCGCCCGTCGACAAAGCGAAAGGTATAAATTACTTAACGGGCTTTCGTGCCAAGCAACAATCCCTTCAATTTTTTTGCCATAATCTTCCTTGCCAAGCAGTTCCAATTTTTCCTTTATTTTTTCAATGGCTTTTACCGGATCCGGATTGAGTCTTCGGAATTGTTTTACGGTCATATAACGCAACTCATCAACCGGACTTAAAACTTGCGGTGTATAGCGAATGTCATCCATTCTAATCTTGCCGCTTGGTGAAGTTGGAAAATTAATGATTGGTTTTGGCTTAGCAGCCGGAACATCTTTTGATGCTTTACGTAATGAGTCCTTATTAATCGGAGTTCCGGATATCGCCTCTTTAACAATAGCACGAACTGGCGCTGACGCTTTTTTAGTAACTACGGCCGGAACCGGCGGTGCAATTTCATGGCTAAGATCCAATGCCGGAGTGTCCTTAGGTTTTTCTAGAATCGGTTTGGCGGCAATTTTTTCAGCAATAGCCGATTCTAAATTATAATCAGCCTCCGAAGTAATTTTTTTAAACGGATTTTCTGACTTGCTTTCCGAAGCTTTAGCATAGGAAATGTCTTCAGGAACCGGGATCTTAGGTTTTGTGGGAACTGACACTTTCTTAAGAGCGAAAAGTTCCGCATCAGCCACGCCCAAGGCTCGTTGCGCGGCGTCGCGACTCAAGGCGACTCCTCCGAGCTCTGCTGCCTTGCTTAATGCTTCCAAGGTTGCGGTTTTATCACGAGTTCCGCGCAAATATGTCTTTACTACCTGCTTAAACTTTCCGCTAACTAACGGATCCGCAAAGCTAATATGGGATTTTGTTACAACGCGATCAAGGGCTTCGTCAACCTGAGCATCATAATCAAGACTTGTTAAATTTTTAGCATTTGTCTTTACTTCCTGTTCATCCGCATGATCAAAAACTAATTTGGCGGTAGCGTCAGGACTTAGCAAGAAATCAATTACCGGAGCAAAAACAATTTTGCGCAAATCCTTTTCCAAAGAACGTGAGATTTCAGCCGCAATGCCAAATTGATTTATTAAAAAAGCACCAAGTCCTTCGAGACTTACTTCTTTGGCCATAACCTTCATCACAACAGAAGCCAATTCAAGATTATATTGTTTACCCAATGCAGCAATACGCGCCGCGGCTTCAGGCGAAGCAACGGCGTTTTTAATATGTGATGGCAAACTATTGAATTTTTGCAAATAAGAAAGCATGGGGAATCTTTTTTTATTTGTGTTCAAGTAGCTTTAATTCTTCTTCAATGGCTGCTCGTTCAAGACTTCCGGCCGGATACTGTTCTAACATTTTTCTAAGTTCAATAATATCGGCATTGTTATCCTGAGAAACTGTAGGAGTCGAGGTGGCAATCGGCTTTGGAACACTCCATTTTGGCTGACGTTCTGCGGGCTTTGGTCCCGGACGCTCTGTAAGAATCGGCGCCGCTATTGGCTCTGTCTTTGTTTCCGCAGTCACAGTTACGCCGGGAATGATTTCCCACTCGGAAACCGGTAAAGCATTAAAAGGCGCCGGGAAAAAATTGATATTGTAGTAAAGCCCTAAGAAGCGGCGCAATTTTGCCTGGTCAACCGGGTTCAAATTCTTTGCGTTTTCTGAAGAAATTATATATTTTGCGATGCTTAAGGTATCAAAATGCTCGGTCCCGGCAACACCAAAGAAATCTTTCAACCAATTACTTACGGTCGGCGGCAATTCTTTATCTTCAAGAATAATATTAGCTTCGCCAATTTTACTTTGATTTTTTTCTAAAATCTGCGCGAGCTCCTTAGCTAAAGCGCCGTTCGCTGCCAAACTTTCAGCCAAATCGCTATTAATGTCTTCCAAAACAAAATCATTATCCATGCTCAATAAATCGTCGAGGTTTTCTTCAAAAAACTTTTCTAAATGCATTTTCATTGCCTCGGCACTCAAATCTTCAGAAGCAGGCAACTCATCATCATCTTCCACGGTCGGAGTCTTCTTGGGTTCCTCGGGTTGATCGGCATAAAAATAATCATCATGATCATAGCTGCCAGCTTTTTCATCTGCGAGCGCTCGCTTAAAAATTTCGGCATTCTTCTTATATTCTTCCGGAATAACTCCATTTACCGTTATGAAGGTTTCGATATCCTGTCCCAATTGTTTAAAGTAAGGAGTGGCAATATACAAACGCATTCCGACAATATCGCGCGCCATAGCAGCAAAATCAATTCCCGGGGTTTTTATGGTGTTTTGCAAAAGAGAAGCAAGGTCAGAAATTTTTTGCGATCCATTGAATAATGAAGCAATAATATCTTCAATAGCATTACGATTTTCAATTGGGTACTTATATCGATGACGGATTTTATATGCCAAAATACGCTGATACTGGGAATACAAAATATCTTGAATTGGTTGTGGTAATGTATTTATTTGTGCTTGAAACTCTGTCATAAATTTGTATGTATCGTTATACCTAATCTGAAACTGTGTAATTTAGTTCGCCATAATCCTTTGGATTAAAATTTTGCAAGTTGAATTTTTCGTCTTTAGTCCATATTTTACCAATCTCTTCCCTGACTTTCTTATCGGCTGTTCTGCTCTTCATCATGCTGACAAAGTCCGATTTGTTAAAAGCATTATGGAAAGCGTCTTCAAGAACTTCTCGGTATTTACTTTCATAATTTGCCTGCTTAGTTTTGTCTTCATGCATATCAGTCGCAGGTTTAAAGGTATCGAGACTAAGTTTAAGTGCATCGCCCGTCGACATACCGTCCACTAATTCATTCATTATGCTCTTCATCATAGAGAGATCATCGGCATGGCCACGCAAGGCGTTATTCAAGTTTCCATCTTCCTTGGCATACTTGCGAGTCTTATCAAGATCCCCCTTATCATTGAATGCGGGTGCTTGTACTTTCATGTAATTCTTATATCCTTCTTTCTTGGCATCATCATGCTTGCTCGTAGTTGCTCCAACCTGCTCCATCTTCTTTTTGAATTCTTTATCAGAATAAACATTAGCATACGCCTTGATAACCTCCGGATCCTTATACGCCTTGTCTTGCTGAGTCTCAATCTTTCCGTCAGCCAAACGTTTTTCAAACTGCTTGCGGCCAATATCTGTTTTCATATCGTAGTGAACATAGGCCTGCTTTTTATCAATATCGTCATTGAATTTCTTATTAAGCAAGCTGTTATTTTCTTTTCCAAGAACCTGTTCGGCGGATTTAACCTGATCATGACTCTTAAATCCTTCTTTGATGGCAAGCGTCATAGCTGCCGCCATACGTTGTTTGTCATTACTGGCGGTTGCTTGCAAAGTTTGGATAAGCTGTTCGGATGTTAATCCGGCGTCGCTCATCTTCTGCTGTTCCTTTGAAACTTCGGCTTCTTTACGCTTGTTTGAATAGGCCCACGCGTCTTTCATCGAGTTAGTCCAGCTGCCACTGACTTTATAACCCGTATCCTTCATTTCCTTGACATTAACTTCCTTGTTGCCGATCTTTTCTTTAGCAAATTGCTGCTCTGTCACCTTCTCCGTTTCGTATTGACCCGGAATGACTTTGCCGGTCGCATCTTTCCTTGGAATCTTCTTGCCCTTCTTATCTTTTTTGTATATCACGTTATTATCCTTGTCCTTCTTATCAACTTCGGCCATTCGATAATAGAAACCTTTCTCGTCGATTTGATTAAATTCTTGACCGGCCGCATCCTTATAAAGCACATTGCCAGTCTGCATTTTTTCTTGGTAGGCCGCACGGCGTCTATTCGCAAGCGCACGACGTTGCGAACGTGATTCCCTAAACTCTCTAAACGTCGCCTTGTCTTTGACATATTTAACTCCTTCCGCAACAGCTCCGACAGCCTCGCGCACCGGCTTTGGCGTGAATTTCTTAACTGTTTCAAATGTGGCGCGTCCCGCTGCCTTTGGCGCGGCTTTAATTGCACTTTTCGCCGAATTATAGCGACTGAATGCGCGCTCTCCAAAAGCTTGTACTTTTTCTTTATGTGCCGCCTGACGCTGTCCTTGGAACGCTGTCCAACGCTCGGCAACCGCTTTGGCCGGCAAACGGACAGGCGTCGCCGCGAAGCGCCCCATTCCCTTCAATGCTTTCATTCCGCCCTTTTGTATTCCACTTGCGGCCGCTCCCGCAATACCTCCGCCGGCCGCGCCCAATTCTTTTGTAATCATCAAACCGCCCATGAGCAAACCAATGGAAATAATAAACTTAAGCACATTGTCAGCGCTGCCGGCTTGTGAAATACCGGCTTCAGGTGCAGTATTGTCTTTATTAAAATCAAGACGCTTTTGTTCATTCTCTCCGGTATTTGGTTTGGCGGTATTACCCAACAATGAAGGACCGGTAGCATTCGGCTGCACGCTGGCAAATGATAGCCAAATAAAGAAAGCAAGAATCGGGCCTGAGATAACATTTTTAATAAATTCATCCCACCATTTGCTTGCATACTTTTCCGTGGCCGGTAAAATTGATAATAAAAATGGCATTGGTGATAAGACAACATAAATCCAAATCATTATCATGCGAATTATCAAAATCATTAAAATAACTCCGATTACAACTGTTGCGACAATAGTGTAGAGTAAAGCCAATAAATAGGTTCCAACAATAGATAAAACTGTAACTTCTCCGGTAGAATCCGGATTCATAGCCAAAACACCGCTGATGCCGAGCATGTTCGCCAAGTTACCGCCTCCGACGTCTCGAAAACCGTTGACAAAAGTAAGCATCACGACTTGAGCGAAGTCGATGATAACTCCGCAAATTAATTTTGAAAAGTTAATAAGAATTGCCGCAATAATAAATTTCGGCAATAATTTTTTCATGGCATAATTCTCTCTGTTTAAGACCGTCGCAAAGGCAATCACGAGCAGAATAAGAACAAAAAACATGTTACATAAATCGCGTAAAATTACCCAACCGGTTCGCACTGCATCAGCGTTGATAAAATCATTATACGAAGCAACCCAAATAACTAAATACATTAACACAATCAAAATCTGACCAAGCGTCCAAACCAAAGCGACGCATACCCAACCAACTATTTTAATAATCAAATCTTTGGCGTCGCCGCTTGATGAGCTTGTCGTTGTGTTTGTTGTTGTATTGGTGTCAGTACTAACTGTGTTATTTTGAGTCGCGCCGTTTTGCGCTTGAACCGAAACCGGCGCCAAAGCAAAACCCGGACTAATAAGACAGGCTAATATTAGTCCGGTAATGATAATTTTTTTTCTCAGAGAAAAACTCATAATAGATGAAAAGCCGCTTTAACTAAATCAACGAAGCTTCCTAAACCTAATGAAGTCAATGCTTCCACCGGATGCAAAGCGACATAGGCGATAAAAACTAATTCTATAAAATTTATTAAAAGAATGGCTGCAATAATAAGATCCACAATAATGAGTACACCGGCTTCCAATAATCCTAAGCCATCAAGTGGTAATCCTAAAATCGACTGAGATGCGCCCGCCCATTTGTTACCCGGCACACGGGGTGCTTCCATTTTTGCACCCTTTATTACCCATTCATGTCCTAATTTACAAAAAAACTCTTCTCCAAAAATCCAGCGACCTAGAACATGGATATTCACATACAAGATTGTTAAACCAAAAGACTCTACTGCGTTATACCAGGCCTGCTGCAATAATTCACTTGTCCCCGTGCTAATTGCCGCTCCTGCCAATTGGTTGGCCTCTTTTTCTAGTGAAGAAGCCTGGGCAGAATTCTTGGCTTTTTGTTTCAAGCTGCGCGCCTGGCGTAACAAGGAACTGAAAGTCTGCTGCTTTGGTGCTGAATTCACTTCTTGAGGAGCGGAACCTGGTAACTGCACTGATTTTTTGGCGCTTGCCGCGTGCGCGAGGCGTAACTCCGAAGCGGCTATTGATTCTTCATTAGGGCTTAAGGTCTGTTGTTTCAAAAACTGGACGCTCTCTTTATTTGGCAGAAAACCCATATGTTGAATTCATGGAGATATGTCTATAGTATACCATAAACTATCAGCTATAACCAAAAAATCAGCCTCTTATCAGACTGATTTTTTATCTTTTTTGTCAATAGCTTTATTCCGGACGCATGATCGGGAAGAACATGACCTCGCGGATTGATTTCTGGTTCGTATAGAGCATCACCAAACGGTCAATTCCAATACCGATTCCTCCCAAAGGCGGCAACGCATATTCCAAAGCTTCAATAAAGTCTTCATCCATAGGATGTGACTCTTCATTTCCGGCGCGCATCGACGCTTGTTCATTTTCAAAACGCGCCCGTTGAACACGTGGATCAATAATTTCCGACCAACCGTCACCAATTTCTTTTCCATTCACGTAACATTCAAAACGTTCAACCAAATCCGGATTATCGCGATGTGCCCGAGCAAGCGGCGAAACTTCTTTTGGATAATCAATGATCCAAGTCGGAGTAATTAATTTTTCCGTAACTAATTTTTCAAAAATATCCATGATCATTTGCCCGCGTGTCGCCGATCCCCTATTTTCAATACCGTTTTCCACACACACTTTTTTGAGTTCATCATCAGAAAGCTTTGCGACGTCAATTTGTGCAAAATCTAAAATTGATTGTTGCATGGTAATACGCGGCCAGGCATGACTGATATCAAGTGTTCCTTCGTCAGTCGGCAGAGTCTGTGAACCAAAAAGCTTTTGCGCAATGAATTTATACAATGCCTCGGCATTATCCATCATAGTTTGATAATCAACATAGGCTTCATACCATTCAATCATCGTAAATTCCGGATTATGAGTTTGATCCGCCCCCTCATTACGAAAATTCTTACCGATTTCATACACTTTTTCATAACCGCCAACCACCAAGCGCTTTAGATACAACTCCGGAGCAACCCGCAAATACATATCCATATCATAAGCGTTGATATGCGTCGTAAACGGACGAGCATTCGTGCCGCCATACAGAGTTTGCAAAACCGGAGTTTCAACTTCGACAAAATCTCTTGAATTTAAAAACTCTCGAACATACGAAATAATTTTTGAACGCAATTTAAAACGCTCAAATACTTCTCGATCGGTAATTAAATCAAGATAACGTTTGCGGTAGCGAGTTTCTTTGTCTTTTAAACCATGAAACTTATCAGGCAACGGGCGAACCGCTTTACTTAATAATTTCCATTCCCCTACCAATACCGACTCTTCCTCTCGTTGAGTCAAGAAACGACTGCCGATTGCTTCAATAAAATCCCCGATATCGGCCATTTTCAAAAATAATTTAAAAGCTTCGGCACCGATCTCATCGCTTTTAATAATAATCTGGATCCCGGCGCTTCCGTCCTGAATTACAGCAAAAATGATCTTACCGACTACACGCTTGGAAACCATGCGACCGGCAATGGCGACCTTAGAATCTACCGGCAATGCCAAAGCCTCGACAATGCTATGTGTACGATTAGAAATAACTTGATACGGAGCAATGCCCTGTTCCTCAAGAATGGTTAATTTTTGCAAGCGAATCGCCCGCTCGTCGTCGATATTTTCGTATTGTGGTTTGTCAGTCATATGGATTCATTATACTAAGATTTCCAGTTTCAAGCCATCGCCGGTTTCACTCGCATACTCAACTTCACTAATATGAAGTAATGATTTAATTAATAGCTCGTGATTTTTAAGCGATGATTTTTTTTCATCCGTTATTGAAATTATAAGTTTCTTAATTTCACTATTTAACGCCATAGCATTCTGACTCTTATAACCGCGCACAAACGAAATAACTTCCAAGACATCTTTAAAATCATTTTCAAGTTGTTCGTCAATCAACGTTTCGTCAGCGTCTGCAATCTGAGCAAGATGGATACTTACTTCTTCATTAAATTGTTTGAAATATCCCTGATAAATTTCTTCGCTGATAAACGGCATCAAAGGCGCATACAATTTCAAAATATTCCACAAGCAGGTATACAACGTATACTGAGCGGCCGGACGCGTTACGTCATCAGTTGCATAGGTACGATGTTTTACCATTTCTAAATAATTGTCGCACAAGGTATTCCAGAAAAATTGATTAAGACTTTCTTTGGCTTTTGAATAATCGTAGGCATCAAAAGCTTGTATATAATTTTTTACTGTTGAATGAAGTTGAGACAAAACCCAACGATCACTCGCCTGTAAATCTTCTACTTTTTGTTTTGGATCAAACCCTTCGAGGTTCCCGATAATAAATTTCGAAGCGTTCCATAACTTCGTAATAGTCCGCTGTCCAACTTTTATTTCATCTTCGTTATAGCGCAAATTCTGACCAAGTGTTGCACCAGCCGACCAAAAGCGAACGGCATCCGCGGAATATTTTTTAATAATTGTGTCCGGGTCAACAAAGTTACCCAACGACTTACTGATCTTTCTTCCTTGCTGATCAAGTCCCCAGCCGGAAATCATAACATCTTTCCAAGGAATAGATTGAGTATGATATTCAGCTTTAACGATCGAATAAAAGAGCCAAGTTCGGATAATTTCAAAAGCTTGAACGCGAACGCTCATCGGATAACGACTGTTCATTTCATCACGACCTTCAATACCCCAACACGCGTTAATCATTGGCGTTAATGAAGAAGTCATCCAGGTATCCATAACGTCTGTTTCCGGAGTAATTTCACTTTTTCCGCACTTTGGACAGCTGGAAACTGGAGCCTTAGCTTCACGTGGGTCAATTGGCAAAGATGAATCCTCGGCTAAAATAATTTCACCGCATTCAGCGCAATGCCACAATGGAAACGGTACTCCGTAAAAACGCTGACGAGAAATACACCAATCCCATTTCAAGCCATTGACCCAAGAATCATAAATCTGTTTCATGTGCGGCGGATTCCAGTTTAGTTCCGCTCCGCGCTTATTCCACACTTCTTTATTATCAACAACTTTAATAAACCATTGCGAAGCCAAAATAAATTCAAACGGCTTACCGCAGCGTTCATGAATATTCATGACATTTTTAAGCGGGTCTTTTTTAACTAATTTTCCGGCTGCTTCCAAGTCATTCAAAATTGCGGCGCGTGCGTCGACTGTATTTAGTCCGGCGTATTTTCCTCCGAGTTCCGTAAGTTTTCCGTTTTGTCCAATCAACTCGATCGTTTCTAAATTGTCGCGCTTCCAACGCTCAACGTCCTCCGAGTCTCCCCAAGTACAAACCATCATCAAGCCCGTACCAAATTCCGGCAAAACTTCATCGTCGGATAAAACCGGAACCAAACGATCGCTTAAGGCAACGCGTGCTTTCTTGCCGATATACTTTGCGAAGCGCGGATCTTTGGAGTTCGTATACAACGCGACGCAAGCCGGAATTAATTCCGGACGTGTTGTCGCAATCGGAGCGATTTCTCCATCTTCAAATTCAAAATTTATATAATTTAAAAATGTATCCTGCTCCGCGTCATCAAGGTCGGCCTGTGAAAGCGCCGTACGACAAAACGGACACCAAATAACCGGCTCTTTGCGATAATCAATTAAATTCTTTTTGTATAAATCAATAAAAGAGCGCTGAGCAACCGACTGTGATCGTTCATCAATAGTAGAATATAGCAGCGACCAATCAACGCTAATACCCAAGCGGCTGAAAAAATCTTTATATACTTTTGAACCGGCTGCCGTTTCATCCAAGCATAATTTAATAAATTCCGATCGCGTGATTTTCGCTTTATCAACATTATATTTTTTTTCAACAAATCGTTCAGTCGGCAAACCGTTGTCATCAAAGCCCATCGGATAAAAAATATTAAAACCGCGCATGCGCTTATAACGAACGACGAACTCGGCCTGCGTATAGCTCATGGCATGACCGGCATGAAGATGGGCGGCTGATAAATACGGGGGCGGCGTATCAACCGAAAAAACCTTTCCTTTTGAGGAAGGGTTAAAATTGTAAATTCCTTCTTTTTCCCAGAATTGGCGCCACTTTTCTTCGCGTTCCAAGGGGTTATATTTTTGTTCGAGACTAGCCATAATATGAGCTAATCCTAACAAAATAAGGGGTTTGTGTAAAGCCGCGGCCCTCAATTAAAACTGTGCAAAAATCTTCTTATTAACTCCGCCAATTCGAATAGTGCGACCATTAGGCATGCAAATCTGCGGAGCGGTATGGCCAAAATCAAGATTTTGTATGATCGGGATGTTTTGGTTGTAATTACGAACCATTTTTATAATAATCTCACGCTGTTCTTCTCGGAATACTTTCTTTTCTTCGGTGGTTTTTTGATTATTAAAATGCCAGGCTTTTGGACGTCCGACTAAAACCGCTTTCACTCGTTCTAAAATTCCGCGTTCGCCCAAAGCTCGCAAGACACGCGAAACATACTGCGCTGACGGGATTTCTTCCGAACTTTCTAAAAACAAAATTGCATTATCTAAATCTTCAAGCTTAGGCAACGCAACGCCGTGGCGCATTATTTCATCGATTGATTCTATACAACCGCCCCAGCTTATGCCGTGCGCATCAGAGGGTTTGTCCCAAAACCACGGAGCATTATCTTCGCGAACGCGCGGTAGATTAATAGTTTCGGGTTCATTCCAATTCAAACCGATATCGTTATAATACGGACTTGTTTTAAGCTCAAACTCCCCTTCTTCAAATAAGGCATGGTTTAAATATTCAACAGTCAGTTCGTCCATTTGCTGTTGCATGGCAAACTCTGTAAATAGTGCGCCTCCATAAAATGACGGAACGCCGTTAAGCCACAAAAAATTTTCAAAATGGGTATTATCGCTAAAACCGAAAAATGGTTTTGGATTATTAGCAAAAGGCGCTGATGGAAGATTTTTTATATAAGTAACTTGATCATCGCCGCCCAAAGAACTGATAACCGCTTTAATTTCTTTATTTTCAAAAGCATCAATCAAATCTTTGGCGCGCTCTTCTTTTGACGCGCCGACTTTTGCAGTAACCGCGAATTCTACCGGTTCCAATCCAAAAACTTCCTTAACGCGTTTTAAGCCAAGCTCATAGACATGCGGCCACACGCCGGGAGCGCCGAAAGACGGCGAAACAATTGCCACTTTATCTCCTTTACTAAGTTTTGGTAGTTTCTTGAATTCCATATTATTTAAAATATTTTTTTAAGGCTAATTCAACTTGTTTCTCAAAAAATTCACCCAGGCTCATTCCGGCTGCCGCCGCTTCTTTCGGAACCAAACTCACTTGCGTCATGCCCGGGATTGTATTGATTTCCAGAAAATAAATCTGTCCGTCTTCGGAAAGGATAAAATCAGATCGCGTTAATCCGTCACACCCTAAATGCCTATGAATTTTCTTACTGAGCTCCTGAATCTTATCTGAAACTTCTTTATCAATTTGAGCCGGACAAATCTCTTCTACGGTTCTTGAATTATACTTTGCCTCGTAATCGAAGAATGCCTCATCATGAGTAATAATTTCTACAAGCGGCAAAACTATTAATTCTTCATCATCGCTGTTACCCAAAACGCCACAAGTAAATTCACGCCCCTTAATATATCGCTCAATAAGAACACGGTCGTCTTCTTTAAAAGCAATTTCCAGGGCCGAATTGAGTTCATCTTTTGTATCAACAATACTAACACCAATACTTGATCCTGATTCATTTGGCTTAACGACACAGGGAAAAGAAATTTCCTCACTATTCTGAATATTTTTTCCTGATAAGATACTTTGTGGCACTTGTATTCCTATTGATTCAACGGTTTCTATTGTAGCTTTCTTATCCATTGCCAAACGACTTACCTGCGCATTCGAACCGGTATACGGAATATTCAAATCATCTAAAATCGACTGGATTGTTCCATCTTCGCCGTATTTGCCATGAAGCGCGATAAACACGAGGTCAGGAGTTTGCTCTATAAAAGCTTTATTATTTTTATGCCATTCGCGATCGTCGCCGAGTTCAACAATATTTATATCGTATTTTTCGGGACTCAAAGCATCCGCAACGCCTAACCCGCTTTTTAAGGACACTTCCCGTTCATTGGAAAAACCCCCACAAATGATAGAGACTTTTAACTTGTTCATATAAAAAGCATAGACTAAAAAAGATAAAAAGACAATTAAAAAACCTCCCCATCGCGTTAGCAATAAAGAGGTTTATTTTTTGGAGAATAATGCATGAAATTGCATTATTTATTTCACAAGAACCATTTTTTTGGTTTCAGTGAAAGAGCTGCTTGTTAGTTTGTAAAAGTAGGTGCCACTTGATAAACTTGAAGCGTCAAAGCTTACTTCGTAAGTTCCCGGCTTCATTGTTTCGTTAATCAATGTGCTCACTACTTTACCGGTAATATCAAATACAAATAATTTGATATTCTCGGATTTTTGAACTTCAACTTTTATCTTAGTTGAAGGATTAAACGGGTTAGGATAATTCTGGCTTAAACTAAAGTTCTGAGGAACTTCAGTAGAGATTGGTGTTATTCCGATAAGATGTTCACCGGTAATAACTAATCCTGAGGTACCAACGATGAAAACATTAGTTAGGGTAGCAGCTATATCATTCAAGAAGATTGTACCAGTTCCCCAAACAGTTGAAACAAAAGTGTTGCCGCCATCAGTTGATTTAAGAATTCTACCCATATTTCCATTAGTAGCATCGTTCCTGTATTTACCAGAGGCATATACTATATTAGGATTCCCAGGAACTCCTTCAACCGCGTTTAACTGTCCATCGCCTGACATGCCGGTATATTCATCCCAGGATCCGCCACCATCAGTAGTTCTAAATAAAACGAATTTAAATGTACCGCTGATGTTTTCAAAACCTACAAGATATCCTACGTTACCATTCATATACACATCACTCGTAGTTAATGCTCCTGAGCGGAATTTGCTTCTATCGCTTGCCCAGGTATTCCCGCCATCAATACTAACAAACAAATTTACAGTACTTCCGGAACCGATGAATATCTTACCATTGGAACAAGTAATTGAAGATAAGACTTGACCGCTGACAGGGATTGAAAGTAATGCCCAATTCAATCCGCCGTTTGTGGATTTAATTACTGTAGAAAAATTACCCACTGCAATTAAAGTCTGCGCATCAATAACGCAAATATCGAATAAATCTGCAGTTATGGGATTACTATGACTCCAGGTTGCGCCGGCGTCGGTCGTCTTAAGGAAAACGCCATTAATCCCAACTACATATCCGGTGTTACTATCAAAAAACTTAATTCTTCTCAAGCCATTTGATACTCCGGGATTTAAAGGAAACCAGGTTGAACCGCCGTTAGTTGTTTTGTTAAGTGCACCATTGTTTCCGCTTATATAGCCAGTATTAATATCTGTGAAACACACACCGAATAAATTCTCGGTGGTACCGCTTGTCATCTGCTGAAACTCAGCAAACGATGAAACTGGGCCAAGGACGCAGATAAGCGCCA